>CALXEW010000005.1 GCA_944387435.1 uncultured Clostridia bacterium
AAATAGACGGTTACCATATATTACCAGTCAAAATTCAAAAGAAAAATATTAAAAGCAGATTTACTCTTTTTTTCTGATAAAAGAAAAGAATTATTGAATAAATAAATTAATTATGATAAAATTATTGTATGTAAATATTACTTATCTATCAAGTAGTGAATTCTACTTTGTTTATACATAATGGTTTTGGCAGCTGATAGGAGGACAGCTATGATTTCTAACGATGTTCTAAGTGAGCTTACAATTGGTACAGTGATTAAGTCAGATGTGCCAAAAAGAAAATGGGACTACATGAGCTACAAAAACCGAAACGGAAAGGCAGATCAGACCTTTAGTCTACGGGAGCGTAAAGACGCAATTGACTGGCTCTTTATCGGAGTCAATTTCGTAGGAAGAAAAATGTTCCTTAAATGTGTTGAAAAAGAGCCAATTTTTAGTATTGAGTTCAGAGGTGGAGTTGGCAGTTTCTATTGTGAAAAGGAACTTAATAGTATTGTTAGATACTGGTTTGGAAGAAAATTCTGTTATCCAAGGAGCATAAGAGTTGAAGATATCAATTTGCTTCTTGGTATTGAGGTGGAACCATCTAATAAGAGATATACTTTCAAGAAAGGTGATTATTCGCCAGGGAGTTTTGCAAAACATCGAGTCGAGTACGAAGGTACACGTGTTAAACATTTGTCATATTCATACAATAGGATTGAGTTGCCAATATCTCCGGCAACAGAGATAGTTTTTTTAGATAAGCCTTACTGGCTTGCATCTAAAACAGTTTCAGTGGAAAAAGACTGTGCATATTTTGGGCTAGGAGAAGTAACAAGTGATGGATGTGTCAATATGGGACACAGTTTGTTTAAGTCTACTGGTGAGACTTTAGGTGGTACAAATACGGCTTATGTTCGTTCGCTAGTCTATATAGACCCTAAAAGCTATAGTCTTATTAAGTTAAATAGTGGAGCTTACAGGTTAGTGGAGTCATAGAGTGAAAAGAGAGGTCTTTTAAGACCTCTCTTCTATATTTAATATATAGCATATAATAAAACTTTCTTAGGAAATGTAATTAAGTAGTAACAATTTTAATAAAGATTAATATAATTAAATAGGTGATATATAAATGGCATATTCAGATAGAGAATTATTAGCAAGGATAATACAATGTGAGGCAGGAGGAGAAGGGGATAATCGGAATGAAAGCTGTAGCTTGTGTTGTTATGAACAGAGTTAATGCATCAGAAGGAGAGTATGCAAGAATTTCTCAGGGAGGGAGTATTAGAAATATAATATTTCAGGAAAGACAGTTTGACTGTAGTGCAGAAACTCTTTTAGGTAGATATAACCCACAAAATATTTATAATATGAACCCAACAGAAGAGCACTATTACATAGCAGATTGGGCATTATCTGGAAACAGATTAAATGAAATAGGAGAATGTTTGTGGTACTTAAATCCATTTAGACCAACTTGTGGAAGTATTTTTCCTAGAAATGGATCTGGGACATTTCACACGAGGTTAGGAGAACATTGTTTTTATAGACCAACAGAGTTATATAAAGAAACTTAAAAATAAGAAAGGAGATTTTTATGGTAGATAGTAGTAGAGATGATACTAGAAGAGAAACAAGAGAAAATGTGATTGACCAAAATTCGCCGGAGATTTTAACAAATTCTATTTATACGCCAGCTTTTTTAAGGACACAAATAGGAAAATTAATGAGAGTAGAATTTTTAATAGGTACAAATAATTTGGTAGATAGAGTAGGATACCTTCAAGACGTAGGAGCAAGTTACATATTACTTAGAGCTGTTGAAAGTGATACAATTACTTTTTGTGATATCTATTCAATTAAGTTTATTAATATTTCAAATGGCGGCATGTATGGAGGAGTAAATAATAACAGATATCATTATTATTAATAGGTCTTAGGGCCTATTTTTCTTTATATAACAAAAGTGGAAAAGTACCATTACGAAAAAATAAAAAAGAGCTATATTTAAATAGGTTAATAGAACGTAAAGAAAATAATATGATTAAAGTAATAACTGAAATAGTGGAAAATCTAAATTAAATGTTTAGGGAGTATTCTTTGTTTAAAAATATGATAGACAAATATTTTACAATATGGTATTATAGGCTTAATAAAACATAGAAAAGAAAGTATAAGGTATATAGTATATGAAATATATTAAGTATGTAAAAACTAAATTAGGAAAAATATGTGTAGTTGAAGAAAATAGAAAAATAATCAAAGTAATTATTGATAACGAAAATAATGAGAACAGTAAAGATAAAGAAATAGATAAAAAAGTTTATGAAAAGTATCAAGAAAAAGATACTAAATTATTATTAAAAGCAAAAAAAGAGCTAGAGGAATATTTTGCAGGTAAAAGAAAAGAATTCGATTTGCCATTAGAACAAGAGGGAACAGAATTTCAAAAGAAGGTATGGGAAGCCTTAGAAAGAATCCCTTATGGGGAAACAAGAACATATAAAGATGTTGCAAAGATGGTCGGTAATGAAAAAGCTTCAAGAGCAGTAGGAATGGCAAATAATAAAAATAGCATACCAATTATTATTCCTTGCCATAGGGTTATTGGAAGTAACGGAAAACTTGTTGGTTATGCTTTAGGTTTAGATATGAAAAAATACCTTTTAGATTTAGAAAGGAAAAATAAGTAATGATGTTTTTTAACTCCGTCCCAAAAAACATCATCAAAAACAGTATAGAAAGGAAGATACAATATGGAATATGATGTAATTATAATAGGTGCAGGACCTGCTGGGATTTCTGCAAGTTTATATACTGTAAGAGCAAATAAGAAAACACTAGTATTATATGAAGATTTATCAAGTTTAGAAAAAACACATAAAATAGAAAACTATTATGGTTTTGAAAATGGTATAAGTGGAAAAGATTTATATGAAACAGGAATTAAACAAGCAAAAAACTTATGTGTGGATGTTAAAAAAGAAGAAGTTATAAAAATAGAAATGGATATGAACAATAAAAATAGCTATAAGTTTATTGTTACAACTTCTAATAATGTTTACAAATCTAAAGTTGTTATTTTAGCTACCGGAAATAAGAAGAATAAACCTAAGATTACGGGTATAGAAAAGTTTGAAGGTAAAGGTGTTAGTTACTGTGCTATTTGTGATGGATTCTTTTATAGAAACAAAGATGTTGCTGTTATTGGAAGCGGTGATTATGCTATTTCAGAAACTAATGATTTAATTAATGTTGTAAAAGATGTTACGATTCTTACTAATGGAGAAAAAGCACCTGATTTAAGAGCTGATAATGTTAAAATTGAAACTAGAGGTATTAAAGAAATTAGAGGAGATAGTAAGGTAGAAGAAGTAGAATTAGAAGATGGGACAAAAATAAAAACAGATGGTATTTTTGTTGCTCAAGGTGTTGCAGGAAGTACTGATTTTGCAAAAAAACTTGGTGTTATAACTAATAAAGATAAAATTGTTGTAAATGAAAAAATGGAAACTAATATTTCTGGTTTATTTGCTTGTGGAGATTGCACAGGTGGATTATTACAAGTATCAAAAGCGGTATATGAAGGGGCAGTAGCTGGTCTAGAGGCTATTAGAAAATGTTAGATTATATGAAATCAATATAAAATTTAATATGAATTTTTTAGTAAAAAATAATAACAAAATAAAGTGTGTAAAAAGTATTAAAATTTACGCACTTTATTTTATATTAATATTTTTCTATTTCTGTTTTTATTATTTCTATTTCTTCTTTTGTTAATCCTAAAATTTCTATGATATCTTCAATATTAGTGTTTCTTTTTAGCATTCTTTTTGCAATTTCTTTTTTCTCTTGCTTTTGACCTTGTTGAATTCCTTGTTGAATTCCTTCTTCAATGCCTTGTTCAATACCTTGTTTAATACCTTGAGAAAACCCTTCCTTTGTTGCACGTTCCATTGCATCTGCTTCATCTCGGATTGCTTTTAACCTAAATTCATAGTTGTTTCTTTCTTCGTTACTTAAGCTCATAGAAGCTAATTTTTTATTGATTTTCCTTATTTCTTTATTTAGCTTTCCTGCTTTTTCCATTTGTTCATCACTCCCTATAAACAACCATAATCATTGGGCTATTTTTGTATGCATTTCTGGATTTTTCTTTTTGAACTTTGGTAAGTCTATTATATGCATTTCCAAATATTTAGTTGCATATTTATCTTCTTTTTCATAACCCATATTTACTACTTCTTCTGGTTTTGGTTCTTCAAATATCATTCTAGCTACAGAATGATATTCATTCCTTTTATAATAATTAAAATTTAAAATACTAATTACTATTGATTTTTTACATTCTGAATATGGATCTCCTTCTTTTATTGTATTTGAATAGTTACTTGCCATATAATATGGCATTCTTTGTTCTACATTATTCTGATTTTGCATTTGCATTTCTACATCTACTAGTATTCCATCATTTAATGTTACTTTTAAGTCTAATATTCCAAATTTACTATCATAATAATTTTTTGGTATTTCTGGATTATTTATTTTTATATTTTCTATTTTTACATCTAAAATGCATTCTAAGAAATCTTTTAGGGCACTTTTATTATCTTCTTGTAAATATTCTTTTGAATACATAGTCATTTGTTAATGGTAATTTAATTGCCATATTTATTCCTCCTTATTTTAACATCTTTTTTTTGTTTTTTCAATAGAATTTTTGGATTTATAGATAAAATTTTATCGAATAATTAACTATCACAAATAATACACACCGTTTTATTATTTTTGTAATAATTTTTTTGAAAAAGTACGAATAAAAATTAAAAAAATAAATTCTTTTGAAAAAAATTTTATAAAACACTTATAATTTACCACATAAAATGTAAAAAGTATGTCGAAACTTGTCAAATAAATAAAAAATTGTAAAAATTTTAACTAAATTAAAAAATAATAAGTGGGGGGATAATCTTAGTTAATAACAAAAAAGCAAATCCATATTTAAATAAGATTTGCTCAGGTTTAAAAGTTAATACATTGTTCTATATCTTTTGGTAAATTTGCTATTAGTTCTATTTCTTTTTTTGTTATTGGATGTATAAATTTTATTTTATAACTATGTAATGCTTGCCTAGAAATTAATGAAGAAGATGTTCCATATAAAGTGTCTCCTAAAATTGAATGACCAATAGAAGCCATATGTAATCTTATTTGGTGTGTTCTTCCTGTTTCTAATTTACACAAAACTAAACTATAATTTTTAAATTCTTTTAGTACTTTATAATGTGTTATTGCATTTTTACCATGTTCATCTATACATCTTTCTATTATACTTCCTTCTTTTCTTGCAATCGGAAGGTTTATTGTTCCGGATTTTTTATTAAATAAGCCAGAGCATAAACATAGATATTCTTTTTCAAATATAGATTCTTTCATTTGAGCACTTAAACACTCTTGTATATATTCACACTTTGCAAATATGACTAATCCTGATGTATCTATATCTAATCTATTTATTGGTCTAATTTTTTTCTTTAAACTTATCTTATCAAAATAGAGGCGTACTCCATTTGATAGAGAGTTATCAAAATGTAATATCGATGGGTGTATTGCAATTCCTGATGGTTTATTTACAACTAAAAGCCATTCATCTTCATAAATTATATCTAAGGACATTTCCTTTGGTACTATGTTTGAGTTATCTTCACTATAACTTAAGTCTACAACTAAGTTGTCTCCAATAGTTACATTATTTCTTGTATCACAAACAGTACCATTTAAAAATATCATATTTTTTCTAATTAGTTTATTTTTTAGTCTTGTTGATACTTTAAATTCTAAAGATAATATTTCATTTATATTTTTATAATCATGGTTTTCTACTAAATATTCTAATCTCATTTTTTCCTCATTTCTAAACATTATTATACTATAGAATGATAAAAGAAGCAAAGGAGTAAAATAACGTTGTAATAAAAATGTAATATTAAAGTTTATAGAAAGTATTTACAAATGTTTCTAGTTTGTATAAAATAAACGCGTAGCATATACGAAAATAATGCACAGAGCAAAACAAATAGAAGCTTTTATTAAGTAAACAAAACTATATGCATAATTTATAATAGTTGGAAAAATAATAACCAAAGAGGAGGAAGAAATTAAAATGAAAGAAAACGGAAAAGAAAAAATAAAAAAGAAAGAAATAACAAAGGTATAACACTTATTGCTCTTGTTATTACTATTATTGTACTTTTAATTCTTGCAGGAGTATCAATAGCAATGTTAACAGGAGAAAATGGAATACTTACACAAGCCCAAAGAGCAAAGACAGAGACAGAAAATGCACAAGCAGAGGAAGAAAATATATTAGCAAATTATGAACAATATATAGAAGGCTCAACAAATGGAGGAACATTAACAACAGTAACAGGAAATGAAACAAGCAATACAACAGTACAAGATAGTTTAGGAAATAAAGTAGTAGTACCAGCAGGATTTAGAGTAGTAAATCCAGGAGATAATGTAGAAGATGGAATAATAATAGAAGATGTAAGTCATGGTGCAACGGCTGGAAGTCAGTTTGTATGGATACCAGTAGGAACAATTCATACTGAAAGTAAAGGCGATATAACAATAACATTAGGAAGATATGCTTTTGATGATTTAGGAGTAGCAAGTGAATATAGTGGGAGTTATACTGAAGATACGGTAGCAGAACATACTTATGATAATACTCCTGCAAAAGACATAACAACTTTTATTTCAAAAGTAAATAGCACAGGGGGATATTACCTAGGAAGATATGAAGCAAGAACAGGAACGCCAAGAAGTAATGCAAATGATGCATTAACTCAAATAACCGTAAAACCAGATGATTATGTTTATAATTATGCAACACAATTACAAGCAGCAAGTTTAAGTCAAGGAATGTATACTGATACTAATTTTACAAGTGATTTAATGAATAGTTATGCATGGGATACAACAATAGACTTTTTGCAAAAATGTGATGATAGAACAGATAAAACAAAGCCATATTCACAACAGAATAGTTTAAATCAAAGTTTAGAAAATAAAGGAACAAATGGAACAGTAACAGAAGATGTAATATGCAATGTATATGATATGGCAAGTAACTGTTATGAATGGACAACTGAGACGTCTGACAATGTTGGTTATCCTTGTGTCCTTAGAGGAGGCTATTACAACGACAGCAGCTCCTACTACACAGCTCTTCGAGGCTGGGGTAGCACGTCTTATAGCATCGACTACCGTGCTTTCCGTCCACTTTTGTATTTGTAGAACTGAATGTTAAAGCCGTTTACTAAAAATAGTAGGAAATTTTTCTAAGAAGTTTCAAAATGAGTTTGAGCGTTTTGAAAAATGAAAGGACATTACGATTAAGATGTAATGTTCTTTTTTGTTGTATATTACTTGAATTATAAGTATTAATTTGTTAAAATAACTAAAGGAATATCCATACAGAATGGAGGTAATTATGAGAATACGTTATAAGAAATGGGCAAGACCAGAATTAGAAGCAAGTAAATTTTATGAAGATGAACCTGAAAAATGGAAAGGTAAATGGTGTGAGCATTTTGGAGATAGTAGTTTACCATTTATGTTAGAATTAGGTTGTGGAAAAGGAACATTTATATCACAGCTTGCAGTTGAGAACTTGGGAGTGAATTATTTAGCAATAGACTTGGTAGATGCAATGCTTGGGCTTGCTAAAAGAAATGTAGAAGAAAGTTATAAAGAAGCAAATCTGAATGTTGGAAATGTAATCTTAACTAGATTTGATATAGAAAGAATAAATTTAATATTAGATAAGCCTGATAAGGTTAGAAGAATATATATAAACTTTTGTAATCCTTGGCCAAGAGGAAAACATAGAAAGAAAAGATTAACACATACAAGACAACTAGAAAAGTATAAAGAATTTTTGATTGATGGTGGAGAAATCTATTTTAAAACAGATGATGATGAGTTGTTTGATAGTAGCTTGTATTATTTTGATGAATGTGGTTTTGAAATTATTTCTAAAACATATGACTTACATAGTGAACCAATTTTTGAAAGAAATATAGAAACAGAGCATGAGAAAATGTTTTCAGAACAGGGAATAAAAATAAAAGCTTTAATTGCTAAATTGAAGTAGCTTATTTTATATATATATTATTTTTTAGGAGGCTGTTTGTTATGACAGAGGAAGAAGTAATAGAACATAAAAGCGATAGAGAATTTATATTAAAGGCAGTAGCAGAAAATGGAAAATTCTTAGATTTGGCATCGAAAGAATTACAAAATGATAAAGAAGTTGTAATGACAGCTTTAGACCAAGACCCGGAGAGTTTAGAGTTTGCAAGTAGTATGCTTAAGAATGATAGAGAAGTAATACTAAAAGGAGTAAAAGGAGCTCCTTGGACAATATGTTATGCTTCTGAAAAACTAAGAGCGGATAGAGAAGTAATATTAGATAGCTGTAAATCATATGGGCAAGCATTGTATTTTGCAAGTGAAGAACTTCGAGATGATAGAGAAGTTGTAAAAGCAGCAGTAGAAAATAAAGGAATAATAATAAAATATGCTTCAGATAGGTTAAGGAATGATAAGGAACTTGCAATGATTGCAGTAAAACAAAATAAACAAAGCTATCACTTTATATCAGAAGAATTAAAGCAAGACGAAGATATAAAAGCTTTGATGTAAATTGTTATTTAAGTACAAGATTATAAAAAACTCTTGTGCTTTTTTGTTTTTCCTTATATAATGTGAGTGGATTATTTTGTAAGGAGGAATTTTTGATGTCATTTATAGAAGAAATAAAAGAAAGAGCAAAGAAAGACATAAAGACAATAGTATTACCAGAAGCAGAAGATGTACGTACATTAGAAGCAACAAGAATGGTTTTAGATGAAAAATATGCAAAAGTTATATTAATAGGAAACAAAGAAAGAGTTTTGGAAAAAGCAAAAGAAAACAATATAGATATAACAGGAGTAGAAATAATAGAACCTGTTAGTTCTTCAAAATATGAAGAATATGTAAATCTTTTATTTGATTTAAGAAAACATAAAGGTATGACAATAGAGCAAGCAAGAGAATTAGTAAAAGACCCTACATATTATGGAATGTTAATGTTAAAAGATGAAAATAGCGAAGCAGACGGATTAGTATCAGGAGCAGTTCATTCAACATCAGATACATTAAGACCAGCACTTCAAATACTAAAAACAGCACCCGGAACAAAATTAGTATCAGCATTTTTTGTAATGGTAGTTCCAGATTGTGAATATGGGGAAAATGGAACATTTATATTTGGAGATAGTGGTTTAAATGAAAATCCAAATGAAGATGAGTTGTCAGAAATAGCAATATCATCAAGTAAAAGCTTCCATCAGTTAGTAGGAAAAGAGCCAAAAGTTGCAATGCTTTCTTATTCTAGCAAAGGAAGTGCAAAATCAGAATTAACAGAAAAAATGATAAATGCAACTAAATTAGTAAAAGAAAAGATGCCAGACTTAATAGTAGATGGAGAATTACAATTAGATGCGGCAATTGTGCCAGAGGTTGCTAAATTTAAAGCACCAGATAGTCCAGTTAAGGGGGAAGCAAATGTATTAATATTCCCTAACTTAGATGCTGGAAATATAGGTTATAAATTAGTACAAAGATTAGGAAAAGCAGAAGCATATGGACCACTTTGTCAAGGAATTGCAAGACCTGTAAATGATTTGTCTAGAGGATGTAGCAGTAAAGATATAGCAGGAGTAATAGCAATAACAGCAGTTCAAGCGCAAGATGAAACATAAAGGGAGACCCCTTATTTGTATCATTTTGTAAAAAATGTAAATTTGAAACAAAAATGGGATGTCCCTAATTGTTTCAGGAAGGGAGCAAATATGAAAGTATTAGTTTTAAATTCAGGTAGTTCATCTTTAAAATATCAGGTAATTGATATGGAAACAGAAGAAACATTAGTAAAAGGAAATTTTGAAAGAATAGGACAAGCAAAATCATTTGTAACACATAAAGTAAATGGACAAAAACATATATTTGAGCGTGAAGCAAAAAATCACGAAGAAGCAATTGCATTTGTTTTAAATAGATTAACAAACGAACATTATGGAGTATTAAAAAGTCTAGACGAATTAGCAGGAATAGGACATAGAGTCGTTCATGGTGGAGAAAAGTTTTCTAAACCAGTCTTAATAACAAATGAAGTAATAGAAGAAATAAGAAAATGTAGTGATTTAGCACCATTACATAACCCAGCAGCTGTACTTGGTATGGAAGCTTGTAAAAAAGTTGTTCCTAATATGAAAATGGTAGCTGTGTTTGATACAGCATTTCACCAAACATTGCCTAAAGAAAGATATATTTATCCAATACCATATGAGTATTATGAAAAATATGGTATTAGAAAATATGGATTCCATGGAACATCACATCAATATGTAGCAGAAAGAGTTGCTCATTTACTTAAGAAGGATGTAAAAGATTTAAAAATAGTAAATTGTCATTTAGGACAAGGAGCAAGTGTATGTGCAATCCAAAATGGTAAGTCAGTGGAAACAAGTATGGGGTTAACACCTCTTGGTGGAATTGTCATGGGAACTAGAAGTGGTGATTTAGATCCTTCTGTTGTGACTTATATGATGAATAAATTAAATTTATCACCTGAAGAAATGGAAAATATATTAAATAAAGAGTCAGGGGTATATGGAATATCTAGAGTATCAATGGACTTTAGAGATATAGAGGTAGAGGCAGCAGCAGGAGGTCATCATGCAAAATTAGCTTTGAATATATTCCACAATACAGTAGCTGCATATATTATTAAGTGTATAGTAGCAATGGGAGGAATAGATGTTTTAACATTTACAGCAGGAGTTGGCGAAAAAGGACAAGATTCAAGAGAGGCAATATGTGAAGTCTTAAAAATTTTTGGAATAGAGCTAGATAAAGAAAAAAATCAAAAAATAAAAGGATTAGAAGCAAAAGTATCTTCAGCGGACTCAAAAGTTGTAGTTTATGTAGTTCCAACAAATGAAGAACTAATGATAGCTAAAGAAACAATGAAACATATAAAAGATTAGATATTAAGTTTTAAATAATATAAAAATAAACTAAAATAAAAATGAAAGGAAGGAAAAAATTGAAAATATTAGTATTAAACTGTGGTAGTTCATCATTAAAATATCAATTAATTAACATGGAAACAGAAGAGGTTTTAGCTTCTGGAAAATATGAAAGAATAGGAGAAGAAGAAGCTTTTATTACACATAAAGCATTAGGTAAAAAAGTAGAGATTAAGAAACCAGCATATGACCATAAAGAAGCTATTGAATTTACTTTAGCTCAACTTACAAACCCAGAATACAAAGTAATAGATAGCCTAGACGAAATAGAAGCAATAGGACATAGAGTCGTTCATGGTGGAGAAATATTTAAGACTTCAGCAGTAATTAATGATAAAGTAATCGAACAAATAAAAGAATGTGGAGAATTTGCACCACTACATAATCCAGCAGCAGCACTTGGAATGGAAGCATGTCAAAAAGTTATGCCAGGAAAACCAATGGTAGCAGTATTTGATACAACATTCCATCAAACAATGCCAAAAGAAAATTATATTTATCCAATACCATATGAATATTATAAAAACTATGGTGTAAGAAAATATGGTGCTCATGGTACATCACATATGTATGTTTCACAAAGATTAGCAGAAATAGAAGGCAAAGATGTAACAAAATTAAAAATAGTTTCTTGTCATTTGGGACAAGGGTCAAGTATATGTGCTGTTAAAAATGGAAAATCTCTTGATACAAGTATGGGATTAACACCACTTGGAGGTATCCCAATGGTAACTAGAAGTGGTGATTTAGATCCATCTGTTTTAACATATATTATGAAAAAGGAAAATATATCAGCAGGAGAGATGGAAGATATATTAAATAAAAAATCAGGAGTAATGGGAATCTCAGGATTAGCTCCAGATTTTAGAGTAATAGAACAAGCATCAAACGAAGGAAATGAGAGAGCAAAAATTGCTATTGAAAGTTTTGAATATTCTATTGCAAGTTATGTAGCAAAATATGCAAGCTTAATGAATGGCGTTGATTATATTATATTTACAGGCGGAATTGGTGAAAACCAAATTAATATAAGAAAAGGTATCTGTGAAAAACTTGCGTTTATGGGAGTAGAAATAGATGTAGATGAAAACAACATGAGAGGAGAAGAAAAAGTTATTTCTAAACCAAGTTCAAAAGTTACAGTATATGTAGTTCCAACAAATGAAGAATTAATGATAGCAAAAGAGACACAAAGATTGATATAACTTATAAGTAAATAATAAACACAAAGAACAAAAAAATTAACTTTTTTGTTCTTTTTTTGTTGACTTTTTTGTAACGCTATGGTTAAATACAGAATATAAGAAATAGTGAGAAAAATTTGAAACAACTATTGAAGAGGTGAATAAAAAATGCAAGATGAGGTAGAAAATACAATTTTAAAAGAATTAAGAGATTTTAGAACAGAAGAAGAAATACGTTGGAGAGCAAATATAAAAGCTCTTTCTGATTTAGAAAAAGAAAGAAAAGAAAATTCCGATGTGATGTTATCGTTAAGAATAGAAATAGGTGCATTAGAAGGAAAAACAGATAATTTAAAAAATGTAATTGCTGAAAATGCTGCCCAAATGTTTAATATAAAAGGAAAAACTGAAAATTTAGAAAAGACAATAGAAAAATTAAAAGAAACAAAAGAAGAAAATAAAATACATGATTTAGATTTTAGTAATGATTCGGAAAAAGAACAGTTAATATACAACCTAATTTTAAAAGTTTGGAACTTGACCGAAAGAGTAAAGGCATTAGAAAAGTAAAAAATTTTAAAAGGAGGTAAAAGTTATGCAAGATGAAGTTGTAAACACAATTCTAAAAGAATTAAGAGAATTTAGAACAGAAGAAAACAAAAGATGGGATGAAAATAATAAACGTTGGGAAGAAAACGATAAACGTTGGAATACAAATGATAAAAGATTAGCTAGTTTAGAAAATGCAACTAAGGAAAATACAGAAGCTATATCTAAATTAAATACTAAAGTTGACAGTTTAGAAAAGGTGACAATGGAAAATACAGAAGCTATATCTAAATTAAATACTAAAGTAGATAGTTTAGAACAAGCAACAGAAGAAAATACGAAGGCAATAGTAGAACTAAAAACTCAAGTAAATGTTTTAGATTCTAGGGTAAGTAGCTTAGAACAAGCAACCAAAGAAAATACAGAAAGAATAACAAGTTTAGAACAAGCAACTAAAGAAAACACACAAAGTATTAATAATTTAGTAAAAGCAAGAAAAAAAGATAGACTAGAATTAATGGATGTTTTACAAACAATGGATAAAAGTATATCAAAAAGATTTGATGAAATGGAAGAAAATATAAACGAAAAATTCAACAAAATTTATTTAGCTAATTTAAATAATGATGTCCAACACATAGAATTTAAACAAGTATTAGAAATATTAGGTGCAAGCAATTCAAAAGCAGCAAAAAGAATAGAAAAACTAGAAGAATGGAAAAAGAATATAGACGGAAGTTTATTTGCAGTTTAGTAAAATTTATAAAAAAATGCTTGCAAAATGGAAAAAAGATGATATAATAATTACATAAATGTAAAAAACTGTAACAAGGACAAGATAAATAATGTAATATCTTTAAGAGAGCCAAATGTATGGTGCGAGTTTGGTAAGTAAAAATTATTTGTTATCACCTTAGTTGTTGCTAGACTGAAAATAAAGTAAGTTTAGTCGTAATCCTGCGTTAAAGGTAATTAAGAGAGTGGATTGTATTTTTTAATAAATTTACTAACTTAGGTGGTACCGCGGAGTTTTTTCGTCCTAATGGATTTGAAAAAACTCTTTTTTTATCTATTATTTGTTATTAATTTTTCATTTTTAAATTTATATATTTTAAAAGGAGGCATTTTATGTATAAGAAAGTAGAACTTAAAGACGGTTTTGTCGGAATGGAAAGAAAAGTTTCTGAGATGTGGAAACAGAAAGACATTGTAAAGAAAAACTTTAAAATGAATGAAGGAAAAGAATATTTTACATTTTTTGATGGGCCACCAACAGCAAATGGAAAACCACACGTTGGTCATATCGAAACTAGGGTAATGAAAGATATTATACCAAGGTATAAAGTAATGAAAGGATATAAAGTAATACGTAAAGCTGGTTGGGATACACATGGACTTCCTGTTGAACTTGAAATAGAAAAATCTTTAGGAATTTCAGGTAAAGAACAAATAGAAGAATATGGAGTAGAAAAATTTGTTAAAAAATGTAAAGAGAGCGTATTTACTTATGTTCATATGTGGGAGGAAATGACAAATAAAGTTGGCTTCTGGGTAGATATGGAACACCCATATGTAACATATTATAATGAATATATAGAATCAGTATGGTGGGCTTTAAAACAAATGTGGGAAAAGGGTCTTTTATATGAAGGTCATAAAGTTATGCCATATTGTCCAAGATGTGGAACAGCTCTTTCTTCACATGAAGTGGCACAAGGTTATAAAGATGTAAAAGACTTAACTTGTATTGCTAAATTTAAAGTATTAGATAAAAAAGATACTTATATATTAGCATGGACAACAACACCATGGACATTACCATCAAACTTAGCTTTAACAGTAAATAAATCGTATGAATATGCAGAAGTAAAAGCAAATGTAGGAACAGATGATGAACCACAATATGAAAATTATATTTTAGCAAAAGATTTAATTGATGAAGTTTTAAGAGAAACTCCTTATGAATTAGTAAAAACATTTAAGGGAGAAGAACTACTTGGAACAAAATATGAACCACTAATGCCTTTTGCAAAAGTAGAAGGAAAAGCATTCGAAGTAATCCATGGAGATTTTGTTACATTAACAGAAGGTACTGGAGTAGTACATACTGCACCAGCTTATGGGGAAGATGATAGTTTAGTTTGTAAACAAAACGGAATAGCATTTGTAAACTTAGTAGATAAATCAGGAAACTTTGTAGAAGAAGTAGAGCCATGGGCAGGAAGATTTGTTAGAGACTGTAATGAAGATATTTGTAAATGGTTAAAGGAAAGAAACAAATTATTTAGTAAAGAAAAACACGTTCACTCTTATCCACATTGTTGGAGATGTGACACACCACTTCTTTATTATCCAAAAGAGAGCTGGTTTGTTGCTATGAGCAAATTAAGAGATGAACTAGTTGAAAACAATAGTAAAGTAAATTGGTATCCTGAAACAATAAAGACAGGAAGATTTGGAAATTTCTTAGAAAATGTAATTGACTGGGGAATCTCAAGAGATAGATATTGGGGAACACCACTTCCAATATGGACATGTGAAGATGAGAACTGCGGACATAGAGAATGTATTGGTTCAATAGAAGAACTAAAAGAAAAAGCAATAAATTGCCCAGATGATATAGAACTTCATAAACCATATATTGATGATGTATATCTAAAATGCCCTAAATGTGGTAAGAAGATGAAGAGAGCAAAAGAAGTTATTGACTGTTGGTTTGATTCTGGTTCAATGCCTTTTGCACAATGGCATTATCCATTTGAAAATAAAGATATATTTGATAATAATTTTCCAGGAGACTTTATATCAGAAGCAGTAGATCAAACAAGAGGATGGTTCTATACATTAATGGCAATAGGAACATGTTTATTTGGAACATCACCATTTAAAAACTGTATAGTATTAGGCTTAGTTTTAAATGAACAAGGACAGAAAATGTCTAAATCAAAGAAAAATGGTGTAGATCCAATGGAATTATTAGATACAGTGGGAGCAGATGCAACAAGATGGCACTTCTACGTAAGTAGTAGTCCATGGCTACCAAAAAGATTAGGAATTAAAAATGTACAAGAGACACAAAGAGGTTTCTTAAGTACATTGTGGAATGTGTATTCATTCTATGTTTTATATGCAGAAATAGATGAATTTAGTCCATTAGAATATAAAGATTTTAAATTAACAAATGTAATGGATAAATGGATAATTTCTAAATTAAATACTTTGGTAAAAGAAGTGGCTGAAAAGCTAGACCAATATGATATAACAGGATCAGCATTACTAATAGAAGACTTTACAGATCAATTATCTAATTGGTATGTACGTAGAAATAGAGAAAGATTCTGGGCTCAAGAATTAAATGATGAAAAAATAGGAGCATATGTAACTTTATATAGAGTATTAACTACATTAATAAAGATTGCAGCACCATTTACACCATTTATGGCAGATGAAATTTATCAAAACTTAGTAGTAGGTTTAGATAAAAACGCACCAGAAAGTGTTCATTTATGCTTATGGCCAGAAGTAAATGAAAATGAAATTGACCAAAAACTAGAAGATGAAATGAGCTTAGCATATAAAGTTGTAAAATTAGGACGTAGTAGCAGAAATTCAGCAAACATCAAAAATAGACAACCATTATCAGAAATGTTAATTTCAATAGATACTTTACCAAAATACTATGAAGATATTGTAAAAGACGAATTAAATGTTAAAAACATAGAATTTGGTGCAGAAATGAGTAAATATGTTGATTTTGAAATAAAACCAAACTTACCAGTACTTGGAAAAGAATATGGAAAACTAATTCCAAGAATAAGAGAAAAAATTAGTAAACTAAATCAAATGGACTTAGCAAATAAGGTAAAAAACGGAGATACAGAATATATTGAAATTGATGATACTCAAATTGGACTAAATTCTGAGAATTTACTAGTAACAATGCAAGGTAAAGAAGGCTTCGCATTTAGCGGTGAAGGAGAACTAGGTGTTGTACTAGATACTAATATAACTAAAGAATTAAAAGAAGAAGGCTATGTACGTGAAGTATTATCAAAAGTTCAAAACATGAGAAAAGAAAAAGGATTTGAAGTATTAGATAGAATTAACTTATATGTAGCAGGAGAGCCTCAACTTGAAGAAGTAATAAGAAAAAATGAAGAACTTATAAAACACGATACATTAGCAAATAAAATTGTTTATCATGAAGACAGAGAACAATATACAACAACAAATATTAATGGTGAAAAACTAGATATAGATGTAGAAGTAGTAAAATAATGAGAAATTTGGGGACAGGTCTTAAATGTTTCATTTTTGAAAATATTATAAAAATGAAATATTTAAGACCTGTCCCCATTTTGTTTCATTTGCTTTTTTTCTTAATTTGTGATATTAAAGAGTAGTACAAAGGTGAAAGAAAGGAGTTTGTATGGATATTTTTGAAAATCTAGGCGAAGTAATTAAAGAAACCTTAGAAAATGTTGTTGAAAAAGCAAAGACAAACATAGATACTAAGGGGAGTAATTTATCTAATGATGAAGTAGAACTTGCTAAAAAACTTGACGCAATAGAAGAATTTACAATAGATAGATTTGAAGGGGATATTGCAGTTTTAGAGGATAGAAATAATGGAAAAATGTTAGATGTAAAAAAAGAAGATTTACCTGAAAACATAAAAGAAGGAGATATTTTAGACAAAATAAATGGTAAATATACTGTAAATCCAGAAAAAACATTAGAATCCAAAGAAAGAATAAAAGACAAAATGAAAAAGCTATGGAATAACTAGAATAAAATATAGGAAATAAAGATATAGGGGGTAACAAATGAGTAGAAGAAATAAAGGTAAACAAAAGTTAATTGGAAGTATTGTAGCTATTATTATTTTAGCGATAGCTGGAATATTTGGTTTAAATAATGAAAATATAAATGAAATTTTAAAAACAGAAAATAATAATAATCTTGCTTCAGAACAAGAGATAACTACAAGTTCATTGCCTGTAGACGGAAATTTAAATATATATTTTATAGACGTAGGTCAAGCTGATAGTATATTAATTACTAATAATGCTTCATCTATGTTAATAGATGCTGGTAATAATGAAGATGGAGAAGATGTTGTAAACTTTATTAAAGATAAGGGAATAACAAAACTAGATTATGTTATAGGCACACATCCTCACGAAGACCATATTGGTGGCTTAGATGATGTTATAAATAGTGATTTAGAAATTAGTAATATTTATATGCCACAAATTGAAACAACAACTAAAACATTTGAAGATGTAATTGATGCAATTCAAAATAAAGGTTTAACTATAACTAGTCCTAAAAAAGGTGATACATTTAATGTAGGAAATGCTAGTTTTGAAGTTATGACAGATAGTATTTTAGATGAGGACAATTTAAATCTTTCTTCAATAACATTACTTATGCAATACGGAAATAATAAATTCTTATTTATGGGAGATGCAGAAGAAGAAAATGAGGAAACAAGAGATTGGCCAAAAGTTGATTTATTAAAGGTAGGCCATCATGGTTCAAACACTAGTAGCTCAGATAAATTCTTAAATGAAACAAAACCTACATATGGCATAATAATGGCAGGAGCAGGTAATTCTTATGGACTTCCTACTGAAGAAACTTTAAACAAATTACAAAACATTGAAAGTACAGTTTATAGAACAGATTTAAATGGAACAATGGAAGTAGTTTCTGATGGAGAAAACATAGAAATTACTACTTCTAAGACTTGATATTTTATGTAAAACCTGCCAAAATATAATTGTGCTTTGTTAAAATTCATTGCTATAAGTATAGCAATGACAAGAGATTAGGAGTATAATATGCTTAAGCATTATGTTAAACTTTTTAGAAATAAAGACTATATCTGGAATAAAAACGCAGACGTGATTATAGAAATTCCTAAAAGAGATAAAGCTATTATAATGGAGCTTGTAAGGAATGATAAAAAAATTTGGGCATATTATTTTTTTGACAGGAATGTGGTTATAGCAGAAGATGGTGAGCTACTTATTGGAAGAGAGAAAAATGTTTCTAATATGATAAAAGTTAGAGAATGTTTTACTAGGGTTAATGATAGTCCTGCAGGAGTCATCGCGAGCATTGGGATTCCTGGAAGAAAAAGAAGGAGGTTCTAATCTAAAACCTAAAAAAGAAAAATATTTCTTTCCCCTCAGTAAGAGGGGTCCTTTTTTGTTGTATAGGAAAAATCACCCATTTGTTTTAAAATTAAACAGAAAATAAAATTTTACTTCAAAGCACTTGCGAAAATTTGTTTTATGTGATATAAATAATAAAATAACTGGAGGTGAGAGTTTGAGATTAACGTTTGTATATAATATAAAATTAAGTGAAACACAAGAAAAAATAATAAAAGAAATAAAATGGCATTGTAGCAAAGTATATAATGCTTTTAATTATGAGGTAAGAGAAGGAAAAGTAGATGTAAGTAGAATAAAAAGAGTAAATGAAGATAGTAGCAAAATATATAAAAGTTATAGGAAAGAAAATTGGCACTCAAAATACTTACATTCACATACATTACAACAAATAATATTAAATTGTATAAGAGACCACAAATCATATTTAGCGTTAAAAGAAATGTATGAAAAGGGAAACGAAGATATAAAAGAAAAACCACAAATGCCAGGATATAAAAACAAAGGAAAAATACAAATAACATTTACAAATTATGCAATAAGGATAGAAGGAAGAAAAATAAAACTATCAATATCAAAAGAAATGCAGAAAGAATTTAAAGTAAAGAGTTTAAATTTTCTAATGCCAAAGAAATTAGAAAAGCTAGTAAATTTAGAAAGCATAAAAATGATAAAGATAGGAAATATAGTAGATGGAAAATGTAAAATGTATATAATATACGAAAAAGAAGAAAAAGCAATAGAAGTAAGTTCAAATATAATAGCAATAGATTTAGGAATGGATAATCTAGCAGCATGTACAAATATGAATAATGATAAAACATTAATAATAGCAGGAGAAAGAATAAAATCAAAAATAGGATATATAAATAAAGAAATATCAAGATTACAAGGAATACAAATGAAAATGACAGGAAGTAAAGATTTTAAAAATACTAAAAAGATAAATAAATTATATGAACAAAGAAGAAATTACACAAATACATATATGCATAAAGCAAGCAGAATGATAATAGATTATGCAAAAGAAAATGCTTGTGGTACAATTGTTATAGGAAATATAAAAAATATAAAACAAAATATGAAAAATAATAAAAGATTTGTAGAAATGCCAATACAAAATTTAGTACAAAAAATAGAATATAAAGCAAAACTAGAAGGAATAGAAGTAGAAAAGATAGGAGAAGAATATACATCAGGGATAAGTAGTATAGATAAAGAAGAAATAAACAGAAAATACTACAATAAAGCAAGAAGAATAACAAGAGGACTATTTAAAACAAATAGAGGAAAAATAATAAATGCAGATATAAATGGAAGTTTAAATATATTAAGAAAGTATATAAAAGAAATCTTTAGTCCAAACCTAGAAATAGCGATGGATATTGGTCGAGAACAACGACCATTAAATAAAAGGGTTGCCTAAAAAAGGTGGAAACTTAAAAACAACATCTTTATAAAAAATAGCACTAACTTAAGTTAGTGCAAAGTGTGAAAATTTTAATTTTCACTTTTGTTCCCTAAAATTAACTACTTAAGAAAAATTTAATCCTAAAATTACTTGACAGTTTATAAGAATAAAGTTAAAATAGAATAGGTAGGAAAAAATATATTTAAAAAAGAAAAGGTATATATATTTTATTCGAACATTGAAAATTAAATAAGAAAGAGGTGTATTGATTATGACACTAGTCATTGTTATCGCCGCTGTCTTAATCTCACTTGCAATTGGTATACCAATAGGAATGGCATACAGAAAGAAAATTGCAGAGTCTAAAATTCAAGGTGCAGAAAATGAAGCAAAAAGATTAGTAGATTTAGCTAAAATAGAAGCTGAAAACTTAAAGAAAGAAGAAATTTTTAAAGCCAAAGAAGAAATTATGGCTAGTCGTAAAGAATTAGACCAAGAGATTAAAGAAAGAAGGGGCGAAGTACAAAAACAAGAAGCAAGACTAATTCAAAAAGAAGAAAATTTAGAAAAACGTTCAGATAATTTCGAGAAAAAAGAAAGAGAATTAGAAAGTCAGATGCAAGATTTAGAAAGACAGAAGGAAGAACTAGAAAAATTGTATGATCAAGAAATGGTAGAGTTACAAAAAATTGCAGCTTTAACTAAAGAGGAAGCAAAAGAAAGATTATTATCTGAAATGGAAAAAGAATTAGTTGCAGAAAAAGCAGCATTAATAAGAGAACAAGACCAAAAGGCTAAGGAAACAGTGAATAAGGATGCAAAAGAGATGCTTTGTTATGCTATACAAAAATGTGCAGCAGATCATTCTCAAGAAACTACAGTATCTATAGTAGCTCTTCCAAATGATGAGATGAAAGGAAGAATTATAGGAAGAGAAGGCAGAAACATAAAAGCCTTAGAAACATTAACAGGAATTGATTTGATAATTGATGATACACCAGAAGCAGTAGTATTATCAGGATTTGATCCGTTAAGAAGAGAGGTTGCAAAAATTGCATTAGAAAAATTAATTGATGATGGAAGAATTCACCCAGCCAAGATTGAGGAAATGGTAGAAAAGGCTAAAGAAGAAGTTGAAAATACTATTAAGGAAGAAGGAGAAAGAGCGGTCTTAGAGACCGGTGTTATTGGACTTCATCCAGATATAGTAAAATTAATTGGAAAATTGAAATATAGAACAAGCTATGGCCAAAATGTATTAAACCACTCAATTGAAGTGTCAAACCTAGCAAGAATAATGGCAGATGAATTAGGATTAGATACTAAACTTGCAAGAAGAGCAGGATTACTACATGATTTGGGAAAAGCTCTAGACCACGATATGGAAGGTACACATGTAGAAATAGGAGTTGAAATTCTTAAGAAATATAAAGAAAATCCACTTGTTATAAATGCAGTTGAAGCACATCATGGAGATGTTGAACCTCAAACATTAGAAGCAGTTTTAGTACAAGCAGCAGATGCAATATCTGCTTCAAGACCTGGAGCAAGAAGAGAGACTCTAGAAGCATATATCAAGAGATTACAAAATCTTGAAGAAATTGCAGATTCATTTGATGGAGTTGAAAAATCTTTTGCAATACAAGCTGGTCGTGAAATTAGGATTATTGTAAAACCAGATAAAATTTCTGATGATCAAATGACGATATTAGCAAGAGATGTAGCTAAGAAGGTTGAGGCTGAAATGGATTATCCAGGACAAATTAAAGTAAATATTATTAGAGAAACAAGAGTAGTTGACTACGCGAAATAATATATAGAAGAGAGGGGAACCTCTCTTTTATTATTGTCTAAATTTACTTAAAGAATAATATTAGAAGAATAATATTAGAAATTTGTATAAAAATAAAACCCTTTGACTGGTATAGTCAAAGGGTAAAGATACCTAACTTACTTAGATTATGTACTTTGAAAAGTGTTACTTAACCTAAGAAAGGCCTTTGTTCTTTTTCCACTCTTCAAATGTAACGTTAAAACCGTTTTCGTTCATAATGTGAATGAAGGGATAGTTATTTCCTTCGTTGTCCATGGCCACCATGTACATAGTGTCTGTGACGTCATCAGTGAAATAGTAGATAACATCAGGACCAGAATAGTCTTCAATGTTGTCATGATTGATTGCTTCACGCAGCACACATTTTAACATAAGTACTCCTTAGCTATTCATAAATAGGTATCTTTTTGGAGAGTAGCAATAGCTACTAGCAAAACCAAGATGTTACATAATTCTCCTTTCAACAACAATTAGTCTACTATTAATTATATCATAAAACAAGAAAATAATCAAAATTAACAAAGAACTAAATTTGATTAAGCATTTGATTATTTTTTCTATTTATAGTATTATATTAAAGGTAAATTATTTTAGAAAGAAGGATTTATATGAAGATATTAGCAATAGGAGATTTGGTAGGGTCAGCAGGTGTTAAAAAAATGAAAGCTGAACTTAATAAAATAAGAGAGCAGGAAAAAATTGATTTTGTAATAGTAAATGGTGAAAATGCTGGAGAAGGAATGGGAATTACTAAGAAAAATTTTGATGATATATTAGAGGAAAATGTAGATGTTGTAACTTTGGGAAACCATACTTGGGGTAAAAAAGATATTTTTAAATTTATAAATCACCCCCAATTATTAAGGCCAGCAAATTATGCAAAAGGAGTTCCAGGAAAAGGTTATAATATTTACAATTGTATGAATAAAAAAATAGCAGTGATAAATTTAATAGGAAGAGTAGATGTAAATGTTTTATCTGAAAATCCATTTTTGATAGCAAAAGATTTAGTTGAAAAATTAAAAGAAAAATCAGATATGATAATAATAGATTTTCATGCAGAAGCAACAGCTGAAAAAATTGCACTTAGTTATTATTTAGACGGAAAAGTAACTGCAATTTTTGGAACGCATACACATGTTCAAACAGCAGATGAAACTATATTAGAACATGGAACAGCATATATAACAGATATTGGAATGACAGGACCCAAAAACTCAGTTATAGGAATGGACGTATCAGCATCTATAAAAAGATTTGAGACAACACTTCCTGAAAGATATAAAATAGCTGAGGGAGAAACTATGCTTAATGGAGTTATTTTTAATGTAGATAATAATACAAATAGGGTGAAAGAAATAAAAAGGATTAGAATATAAAGTTCTTTTGTCGAAAAAAATATTTTATTGCGATGAAATCTCCTAAAAATTTCCAGAAAAGTCTTTACAATCATTTCCAAATATTGTAAAATACAAATTGTAAAAGTTGCAACAACAAAAATAAAATTATAGGAGGCAAAAGAAAATGGAAATTTTAAAGATTTCATCAAAATCAAATCCAAATTCAGTAGCAGGAGCAATTGCTGGATTGGTAAAAGAATCAAACAAAGCAGAGATGCAAGCAATTGGAGCAGGAGCATTAAATCAAGCAGTAAAAGCGGTGGCAATAGCAAGAGGATTTGTTGCGCCATCAGGAGTTGACTTAGTTTGTATTCCGGCATTTGCAGAAGTTGAAGTAGAAGGAGAAGATAGAACAGGAATAAAACTAATCGTAGAGTCAAGAAGTTAATATGAAAAATATAATTACAGGCTATTAATTAGCCTGTTTTTTGTTATTAAAAATGAAATTTTTGTGAAATGAGAATATAACTTGAATTTTTTATAAAATTAATGTATGATATCATTAGTACAGAGGTGGAATATGAAATCAAATTGGATTAAATATATTTTTGTTATATTTATTATTTTAATTTTAGGTGTTGCAATATATATAATTAGGAAAGACGAAGAGGTAAAGAGACAAGAAGAAGAATATACGGCAAGTAATCAGGACGATAGAGTAAAAGAATTAAAACTAGGAATAGCAGAATTTGATACAATAAACCCTATTTTAAGTAAAAATAAAAATGTTCAGAATATTACTAAGTTAATATATGATCCTTTAGTAAATTTAACATCTGATTATAAAGCCGAAGCCTGTTTAGCAACAGAATGGGCAAAAGAAAGTGGAAATTCATATTTAATTAAATTAAGAGAAAATGTTAGATGGTCTGATGGACAAGCGTTTACTGCTGAAGATGTGAGATTTACAATAGATAGGCTAAAAGATTCAGACACTATTTATTCTGCAAATGTTCAGAATGTAGTTGGAGTAGACATTATAGATGATTATACTGTAAGAATAAATTTAGATAGTGATGTTCCATTTTTCGAATATAATTTAACATTCCCAATATTATCTAGTACTTATTATCAAGGAGAGGATTTTGCAACATCTAGTAAAAATAGTTCACCTGTAGGAACAGGGATGTTTAAAATAACAGATGTACAAGCTTCTTATATAACATTATCAAAGAATACTAGTTACTGGAATAAAGAAAAAGATAGCGTGTTAGAAACGATTACTGTTAATTTATATTCTTCTATTGGAGAGCTATATAATAGTTTTAAAGTAGGAAGTCTAGACTTAATTGCAACAGATAATAAAAATATACAAGATTATATTGGAACAATTGGATATACTCCAAGAGAGATTAAAGGAAGAGAACATACATTCCTAGCATTAAATATGTCTAATAGTTTATTAAGTAGGCAAGAAATTAGAAAAGCAATTTCATATTCTATAGACAAAGATAATATCAATTCAAATGTTTTAAATGGTAAATGTGTTGTAAGTAGTTTCCCTCTTGACTATGGAAATTGGTTAGGTCAGAATCAAGACACAAGTAGTGGATATAATAAAGAACAAGCTCAAAAAGAATTATCAGATGCAGGTTGGACATATAGAAGTGGTTCTTGGCAAAAGACGGAAAATAGAAGGACTCAAAGAATAGAACTTAATTTATTAGTAAGAGCAAGTGATAGTAGCAAAGTTGCTGTTGCTCAAAATATAGAAACACAATTAGAATCACAAGGAATTTTAATAAATGTAGTGCAAGCATCTGACGAACAATACAATAATGCAATTAATAGTAAAAATTATGATATTGCTTTATGTACAATGACATTATCACCAAGTCCGAATTTAGATACTTTTTTCGGGGAAGGTAATATTGCAAATTATTCAAATGAAGAAGTAACAAATTTATTAAATGAAACAAAAAATACAACAGATGAAAATGTATTATTACAAGATTATCAAAGATTGTCAGAAATTTATAAAACGGATATGCCTTATATAAGTTTGTATAATAATAAATATACAATTGCTTATAGTTCAAGTTTAGTAGGAGATATAACACCAAATTGGTTTTATTTATTCTATGGAATTGAAGGATGGTATAAATAAAAAATAAAAAAATTTCAAAAAGTTATTGACAAAACATTTATTTGGTATATAATAACAATATCAAACAAAAGTTCAATAAAATTAAGGAGGAAAAATAATGGAAGAAAACGCAGAAAAAAGAAAAGCTTTAGAGGTAGCAATGAGCCAAATAGAAAAACAATTTGGAAAAGGTTCAGTAATGAAACTTGGAGATTTTAAAGCTATGGAAGTAGAAGCAATACCAACTGGAGCTTTAAGCTTAGATATAGCATTAGGTATAGGAGGAGTTCCAAGAGGTAGAATTATAGAAATATTTGGACCAGAATCTTCTGGTAAAACAACTTTAGCATTACATATAATTGCAGAAGCACAAAAAATGGGAGGAGAAGCAGCATTTATCGATGCAGAACATGCTTTAGACCCAGTTTATGCAAGAAAATTAGGTGTAGATATAGATGATTTAATCGTTTCACAACCAGATACAGGTGAACAAGCATTAGAAATTACAGAAAGTTTAATAAGAAGTGGAGCTTTAGATGTAGTAGTTGTAGACTCTGTTGCAGCATTAGTTCCAAAAGCTGAAATAGATGGAGATATGGGAGATTCTCATATGGGACTTCAAGCAAGACTTATGTCTCAAGCATTAAGAAAACTTGCAGGAGCTATTAATAAATCAAAGACAGTTTTAATATTTATTAACCAATTAAGAGAAAAAATTGGAGTTATGTTTGGAAATCCAGAAACAACAACAGGTGGACGTGCTTTAAAATTCTATGCTTCTGTTAGAATGGATATTAGAAGAATAGAAAATATTAAACAAGATGGAGAAATTAAAGGAAATAGAGTTCGTGTAAAAGTTGTAAAAAATAAAGTTGCTCCTCCATTTAGAGAGGCAGAATTTGATGTAGTATATGGACAAGGTATTTCTAAAGAAGGAAATATTTTAGATATGGCAGTTAATCTTGATATTGTTGAAAAAGCAGGTTCATGGTTTAGCTATAATGGTGAAAGAATCGGTCAAGGTAGAGAAAATGTTAAGAAATACTTAAAAGAAAATCCTGAAATGTTAGATGAAATTGAAAGTAAAGTTAGAGACAATTTTGCTAAAGCTTTTGAACAAAGTTTAGGAGAAGACCTACCAAGCAAAGAAGACGATGATGACGAAGAATAATTAAAGAAAAAATATAAAATAGGGGCTAAATTAGGTAAATGTAGTTTATCTAATTAGCCCTTTTTAATTTCAAGAAAAAATTTACAAAAAACGTAAATAAAACTATTGATAAAATATTGAACTAATAGTAAAATACAAATAACAATTTAAGTAAGCATATTAGAATATTTTTAAGAAGGAATCTATATGCAAGATAATTATACTTTTGTAGCTATTTTAAAATATGATAAAGATGGAATTAATATTAGATTTCCAGATATAGATGAAGCTATTTCTTGTGCTAGTACGACAAAAGAAGCATTAAAAAATGCAAAAGAGGTATTAGAATTAACATTATGTAACAGAGAAGAGGAAGGAATAGAAATACCAGAAGCTACACTATTAGAAAACATTAAATGTAATGAAAATGAAAAAGAAGTAAACGTAAGTGTATGGATGCCTTTAGTTAGAAGCGAAATGGAAGAACAGTCAGTAAAGAAAACACTTACGATCCCTCAATAGCTAAATAAATTAGCAGAAGAGCAAAATGTTAATTTTTCAAAAGTATTGCAAGTAGCATAAAAAAATACTTAAAGATAAAAAGAATTTTATAGTATGTTACTAGAATAATGAAAAGTTAGTATAAAAATTCAAAAAGCTATTTACAATTTTAAAATTTATGTATAAAATAAAAATATGTAAAAAAGAAAAATATAAAAAGAAATAAAAAAACAACAAAAGAGAAGGGAAGAAATAGAGATGGTAGAACATGTAAGCCTTGAGGCTGTACACACACACACACACACACACAAGTAGTTTATTAGTAAATAATAATAAAATAAATAAAGATAAAAAAGATAGTGATGAGACCTAAAAATAGGTTTTATTGCTGTCTTTTTTGTGTCTTATAAAGTTATTAATTTTTTAAACATATAAAAAACAGAGGAGGAATAAGAATATGAAAGAAAAATTAAAAGAAAGACGAGGAATTACTTTGATTGCGTTAGTAATAACTATAATAGTGTTGTTAATATTAGCACGGAGTAAGTATTGCAATGTTAACAGGAGAAAATGGAATATTAATTCAAGCACAGAAAGCAAAAACGGAAACAGAACAAGCAGGAGATATAGAAAAGATTAGATTAGCAATATCAGAAGCTAAAATAGGAGAAAGTGCGTATCAAGAATTATATTTCCATAGTTTTCAGAAAGCTTTAAATAGTCAATTTGGAGAAGATAATGTAATTGTATCGATAGAAGAAGATGGAACATATACTGTAAGTTGTTTAAGCTCATTAAAAGATTATACAGTTTCAGAAAACGACATTGAACAAACAATAGACTGGAACGAAAAGATGGCAAGTGCAGTAGCACCAGAAAGTCAAGATGAGGAAAGAAATAATGGAGTAATAGGAATAGGAACAGATGGCAATCCAGTAGATATGGACTTATGGGAATATACTTTTGATGATGAGACAGGAGGTTATGCTTTAAGTAAGGAAGGGACAGTAGGATATAAAGGAAAAATAGAAGTTGATGGAACAATAGAAGGAACTGTACCACAGTATATAAAAATAAGTAATGGTGAATGGACTCCAGTAACTTCATTATTGTGTACGTTTCGAGGATATGCTAATGAAGAATTAAAGAAACTAGCTATTGCTCCTAAAATACCACCTACAGTTAAAAGAATGGAATTGACCTTTGAAGGTTGTGAAAATTTAACTAATCTTACTTGTATACCTGGAAGTGTAAAGGTTTTAAAATGGAATGGTCTTACAGGATTAGAAGAAATGCCAGAAATTGGATATGGAGTAGAAGATATGACAGGAGCCTTTTCATCTTGCTCAGGATTAAATAAAGTATCTATTATGCCAGATACTGTAAAAATTTTGTATAGTACATTTAGCCATTGTACTAATTTACAAGAAGCTCCTAAAATTCCTGATAGTGTTGTTAATATGGACAGAACATTTGACGGATGCACTAATTTACAAGAAGTTCCTAATATTCCTAATATTGTGATTAATATGAATAGAACATTTGCAAGTTGTACAAAACTTGGATATATAGAAATAACTATACCAGAAAATGTTACAAATATTACGCAAACTTTTGATGGGTGTACTAATTTGGAGGGAAAAATAACTATAAATTGTAACCCTGAAAATCATGTGAATTTCTTACAATGGACTACTAAACCAATAACTCTTACAGGTAAAAGTACAATGCTTAGTCAAATAAAAGAAGGTAGAAGTAATGTTACAGTTGTAGAAGAGTAGGAAAATAAAATTAAGAAAAAGAAAAAATACACTTATTAAAAATGATATAAGTGTATTTTTTCTTATACAGTTTCTTCTACTTTTACTTCTTCTGTTGTTTTGTTTGTTGCTTCTTCGTTGATTCCTTTGCTATGTTGTTGCATAAGTCTAAGAATAAATCTGCTAATAGGTCCTGCAACTAAGATGTTTAAGAAAAATGCAGCACAGAAGTTTCTAGGCCATCTAATAAAGAATTCTGTAAATATTGTTTGTAAATTATCTCCACCAAGAAGACCACCAATTATAGTCATAACAAGAGACATCATTGTAACAATAAAGAAACAATTAAATAATATGTATGAATTTTTACTATCTGTTTCTTTAACAAATTTTCCAAGTAAAATGTGATTGATTTTTCCTACAATAAATGTTTCTAAAATATATGCTATAATTAATGTTATTGGAAATGCAATTATGGCTGTTCTAATAGAATTTAGGTTAAACCCTCCTAAGTGAATAGAAATATTTAAAAGTCCCATAAAAAATACCATAATTACACACATACAAATACCAAATACGATACCTTCTTTTCTATTTGTTGGCATATAAATTCCTCCTTTCATTTTTTACTAATAAACTCTATGGTTTATTTAATCACTACCATTTATTTTAACATGTTTTTTAAATTCGTGTAATAGCTTTTTTGAAAAAAATTAAATTTTTTTGATTGAATTTTTGCTTTTTATTTCCTTGATATTTTTAGGAAGCTATAGTAAAATAATATAAAATATTAAATAAAAGAGGAAAGTATGATAAAGTTATTAGCAAGTGATATAGATGGTACTATAATAGATAATGACAATCAAATATCGCCATATAACCTAGAGGCAATAAGGAAGCTAAATAATAAAAATGTAAATTTTACATTGTGTACAGGGAAAACTTATTTTATGGTAAAAGATTTTTGTAAACAAATGAATGCAGGTTATGGAATTTTTGGAAATGGTACACAAATAATTAATTTAAAAACAGGTAAAGAAATTATAAGAAACACTTTAAACCAAAAAGATGTTATAGATTGCATTGATATAGCTAATAAAAATAATTTGCATATACATATCTACATTGAAAATAAAATTGTATCTCAAGGTAGCTTAAAATATATGGCATATAGAAATTATAAATTGTACAAAGAAAATATTAGTTTTGATGTGGTAGATGATTTAAAACAATATATAAATATAAATAATCCAAGCATTTTAAAATTAATCATATCAGCTGAAAAAGATTTAGGCAATATAAGAAAAGAAATATTGAACAGCCAGAATTTAGCTGTTATGCAAATAAGAAAGTACAATGAGTATAAAGATAAAATAATTGATAAAGAATATGAATATTTAGATATAGTGCCTAAATGTGTTAATAAATATAACTCTTTGAAACAATTATGTGATTATTTAAATATACAAAAAGATGAAGTAATGGCAATAGGAGATAATATGAATGATGTAGTTATGATAGAAAATGCAGGAATTGGAGTTGCAATAGGAGGAAGTTATGAGGAAGTAATAAAAAAAGCATCTTATGTAACAAAAAATTCTGCAAAAGACGGAGGTTTTGCTGAAGCAGTATATAAATTCATTGAATTTTAAAAAGAAAAGAGGAGAATATGTATACAATAGAAGAATTTGATAGAGAAAAAACAAGAGTATTAAGATATATATTATATAAGAAAAGAACAGAAAATGAAGTAAGAACTAAATTTGGAAAAACTATAGAAGAAAATATGTTAGAAGATATTATAGAATATTTAAAAGAAGCAGGATATATTGATGATAAAGAATATATACGAAAAACCGTAAATAACTTTATAGCTCTAAAAAACTTGTCAATAAGAGAAATGAAATATAAGCTATTAGCTAAAGGTTTAAGTAAAAATGATGTAGAAGATTATATTTATGAAAATAAAGAAGAATTAGAAGAATATGAAATAAAATCAGCAAGAAATATAATTTATAAAAAGTCTACTTCTATGGAAAAAGAAGAGATAAAACAATTTTTATTGAAAAAAGGATATAAAGTCGAAAACATAAATAAAGCAATGGAGGAATAAAAATGGCAATGTTAACATTAAAGACCAAAAAATATGCAATTAAAATAGACAATTTTGAGGGACCACTTGATTTATTGTGTCATCTAATAGATAAAAATAAAATGAATATTTATGATATAAATTTAAGTGAAATAACAGACCAATATATAGACTATTTAAAAGAACAAGAAAAAATGAACTTAGAAATAGCAAGTGAATTTCTAGTTATGGCATCTACATTATTATATTTAAAATCTAAGAATTTACTTCCAAAACAGGAAGAAGAGGAAGAAGAAATTACAGAAGAAGAACTAATAAGAAGAATTATAGAATATAAGAAGTTTAAAGAAATAAGTAAAGTATTAAAACAAAACTATTTAGAATATTCAAATAGATATTATAAATTGCAAGAAAATATAGAACTTCCAAAACAAAAAATAGAGAAAGATTATGATAAAGATGTTATACCAGATATTTATAAAAATGTAATAGAAAAAAATGAACAAAAAATAAACCAAAATGCTAAAAATATAGAAAAAATAGCAATTACGGACAATTATACAGTTGCAAGTAAAGTAAGACAAATGTTTAAGGTGTTGGTAAAGCAAAAGAGTTTTATATTTAATAAATTATTTTCTTTAAAGAAACATAATAAACAAGAAGTTGTAACGGCTTTCTCAGGATTATTGGAATTATCTAGGAGAAGTAAAGTAGAAACAGACCAAGAAGACTTATTTGGAGATATCTTAGTAAAAAAATCAAATAAAAAAGTGGTAAATGATAAATAAATTTAATAAAATATGATTAAAAAAGAAATTTTTGGAAAAACTAGTATAAATCCTCTAAGAAGGAGGGGAATATATTGGTTTTTCTTTTTTTAGTAATAACAATATTTTTATTATTAGTATTTTCAAAGATAAGAGTTGAAATACAAAACTTTAAGTTTATATCTTCTTTACCCAAACATGTAAATAAAGACTATATTATAATTTTAAAATTATGTATTTTAAAAAAGATTCCGATAATTAAATTAAGAATAACAGATGAAAAGATAAAAAAAATAAAGCTTAAAGAAAAATTAGAAAAAGTAGATATTAAAAAACTAGAAAAAGATATAAATATCAAAAGGATAAAAGAAATTTCTAAAAAAATAAAACTCTTAATAAAGAAGTTTAACTTAAAGATAGAAATAGGAACAGAAAATGCAAGTTTTACAGCTTTTATTATTCCTTTACTTAGTACTCTTGTTGCGTTTATTTTAAAAAAAAGAATTACAGACTATAAAAATCAAAAATTTAATATAAAACCATTATTTTTAAATCAAAACTTAGTTAATATAGAATTTTCAGGTATATTTGAGATAAAAATGATACATATTATAAATATAATATATATCTTAAATAAAAAAGAGAAAGAAGGAGAGGATAAAAATGAGCGAACATCCAATAGAAGGTCTTATGCTTACAGCTATGAATAGCATTCAGGATATGATAGATGTAAATACAATCATAGGAGAACCAATTGAAACATCAAATAATATTGTAATTATTCCAATATCAAAAGTTTCATTTGGATTTGCAGCAGGTGGTAGTGAATTTAGTGGAGAGACTATTAACGAATATAGTAAAAAAGAAAAAGAAGAAGAAATACAATATAGATTACCATTTGGTGGAGGTTCAGGAGCAGGTGTTACAATTAATCCAATTGCTTTTTTGGTAATACAACCTAATAATGTAAAACTTATGCCTGTAACACATAGCTCTTCATTAGATAAGCTATTAGATTATGTACCAGATTTAATTGAAAAAACAAATAATATTATGAACAGATGTATTCAAAATAAGAAAGAACAAACAAACCAAATATTAAAAGAAATGCAGAAAAAACATGATAAAAATATGAAAAAACAACAAGATGATAAAAAAGAAATAGAAAGAAAAATAGATGAAAGCACAAAGAAAATAACAGAAAGTAAGGAAGAAAAAGGTAAACTGGAAGAAGATACTGATTATGAATTTGAATATGACGAAACATTAGAAGATGAATAATTATTAAAAAATCCCTAAGTTTTAATAGCTAAGGGATTTTTTAATGCGCGTTTTCCTTGATTTTATGAAGGAAAAGGAGTACAATAGTAAAAGACTTTATAAATAAGGAGATATAAATATGTTATTTACAGTAGGTGTACCAGTGTACAACAAAAAGAAATACCTAAGAAAATGTTTAGAAAGTGTAGAGAGACAAACATGTAAAGATTATGAGATACTATTAGTTGATGACTGCTCAACAGATGGAAGCAGAGAAGCATTAGATGAATTATCAAAATTTTCAGAAAAATATAGGTTAATTAAAAATAGTACAAACCAAGGATTAAGTAATAATAGAAATATTATTTTACAGAATGCTAAAGGAGATTATGTTGTATATCTAGATCCAGACGATACAATTGAACCAGATTTATTAGCAAGTATTGCAGAAGTCGCAAAAGACGACGTTGATATGATTAGATATCAAATTAATGTTATTGGAGATAAACCAGGAAAAGACCCAGAAAGATTTAATTTCTATGAAAACTACGGAAGAAAAATGTCAGGAGAAGAGGCTTTAGAATATTTTACACAAACAACTGACAGAAGATATGCATTAGCATGTTCATTTTGCTTAAGAAGAAATTTCTTTTTAGAAAATGGACTTACTTTTCCAACAGACACAAGATTATATGAAGATTTAGCCACAATACCAATTGCACTAGCAAATGCTAATGGAGTTGTGATTATTGGATGCAAAGGATATAATTATGTAAAAAATGCAGATAGTTTAACAATGAGTATGGATTCAGCTGAAAATGCTACTGAAAGAAGAGATAGAGTATTGGAAAATCAAATGGCTTTCTTAAAGGCTTTCCAACGTGCACAAGTAGGAATTGCAGAGTCGCCAATATCCGATAAAGTAAAAGATATGTGCATTCAAGATATTTTTGAAAGAATAGAAAACCATAATAAAAGTCTAAAAGGAAGACTATTACAAAGTGAACCTCAAAAAGCTTTAGAAGAAGGAGAGAGTGTAGGAGATGATAGATAGTAAGGTAGAAAGTTCGTTAAAAAAGATTTTTTTGAAAGATGATATTTCAAATTTTAAGAATATAACAGATATTAGAGCTTTTAAAGGAGAAAGAGTTTCTTACCAAATTGTATTGAAAACAAGTGAATTTCAAAAATACATATTAAATTATGAATTAGTTACTCCATTAAAAAATGTTGAGATTAATGTGGTTGGGTTTGTACCAAGTGAATGCCCAGTATATGAGCAAAAATTAGATGAATATTACATAACAAAAGAACCAGGGCTATTTCCAGATGTGCTATATCCTTTAGATAAAAATGATAATATTACTATTTATGAGTATACAAATACAATTTTATGGATTACAGTGGAAATACCATATGATATAAAAGAAGGAAAATATCCTGTAATATTGAAATTACTTGGAGAAGATATAGAAAAAGAAATAGGAATAAATATAAAGGTAGAAGAATTTGTTTTACCAAAAAACGATTTGATATATACTGACTGGCTACATAGTGATTGTATTGCTTCATATTATAATTTAGAAATTTTTTCTGAGGAATATTGGAATAAAGTTGAAGCTTTTATGAGGATGGCGGTAAAAACAGGAGTGAATACTATACTAACTCCAATTATCACGCCACCAGTAGATACTAAAGTAGATGGAGAAAGACCAACTGTACAATTAGTAGATATTGAATTAAAAGAAGGAAAATATTATTTTAATTTTGATAAATTCGAAAAATGGGTAAGAATAGCTAAAAAGGTTGGAATAAAAAATTTTGAAATGGCACATCTTTTTACGCAATGGGGAGCAGAATATACACCAAAGATAATTGTAAACGAGAATGGAAAAAATATAAAGAAATTTGGATGGCATATAAAGGCAAGAAGCGATTCATATAAACAATTTTTAGAGCAATTTTTACCATCATTAGTAGAGGAAATAAGTAAGCTAGGAATAAAGAAAAATGTATTTTTCCATATATCAGACGAACCATCTAAAAAAAGAGAAAAGGATTTTGAAAACTATTTGTATGCAAAAGGGATAGTTAGTAAATATCTAAAAGATTTTAAAATAATAGATGCTTTATCAAATGTAGAGTTTTATAAAAAAGGATTAATAGAATATCCAATTCCAGCTACAAATAAAATAGAACCATTCTTAGAGGAAAACATACAAGAAAGATGGTGTTACTATTGTTGTAGCCAAGCAAAAGATGTATCAAATAGGTTTATGGCAATGCCATCATATAGAACAAGAATGCTAGGAATACAACTATATTTATTTGATATGATTGGTTTTTTACATTGGGGGTTTAATTTTTATTATTCTTATCTTTCTGAGGAGTTAATTGACCCATTTAAAACTACAGATGCAAAACAAACATATCCTTCAGGAGACTCTTTTATTGTTTATCCATATATAGATGGACCGATAGAGTCCATTAGAAGTAAAATTTTTTATGAAGGTTTACAAGATAGAATGATGTTAAAATTATTAGAAGATAAAATAGGTAAAGAAAAAACTAAAAATATAGTAGAAGAATTGGCAAAGAAAAAAATAACATTTAAAGATTATCCACATAATGAAGAATTTTTATTAGAATTAAAAGATAAAGTATTAAACGAATTAAAAAAATGATGGCTTCCCATCATTTTTTGATTTAGAAGATTATTAATTCCTTAATAAATCAACCCAAGAGTAATAAACATTTTTGATAATTGAGAATAAACCTATTTTGTCTACATCTTCTTTTGCAACAATGTTAACAGTAGAAAGTACTTCGCCATCAAGAGTAAAAGATATTTCACCTAGCTTTTGACCTTGTTTAACAGGAGCAGACACATTTTCTTCTAAACTAAGAACTTGTTCTACATCTTTATCAGTTCCTTTTTCTAATAAAGTTCCACTATTTTCTTCTAATATTGCATCTACTTCGTCTTTTGTACCTTTATTTACAGAAATAGTTTTTACAATATCATTTTTTTGGCCAAATTCTTTGTATGAAAAGGTATTAAATCCATAATCTAAAAGTTTAGTTGCATTTTCAAACCTTATTTTACTAGAAGGAGCTTTCATAATAACAGCAATTAAAGATAGATTGTCACGAGTAGCACTTGCTGATAAATTGTATAATGCAAGAGATGTGGAACCTGTTTTTAAACCAGTAGCTCCACTATAGTTTTTTATAAGTTTATTAGTATTAGAAAGCTGGGATTTTCCGTCACGTAGGGTATCCATCCATATAGTTGTATATTTTGTAACATCAGGATGATTCTCTAAAAGTTCTCTTGACATAAGAGAAATATCATAGCTAGATGTTACATGGCCATCTTCATCTAGTCCATGGCAATTTTTAAAAGTTGTATCATTCATACCTAGTTCTTTTGCTCTATCGTTCATCATTTGAACAAAAGCTTCTTCAGTTCCAGCAATATATTCTGCCATTGCTACTACACAGTCATTTGCAGAATTTACACAAATTGCTTTTAACATTTCATCTACTGTTAATGTTTCTCTAGGGTCAAGCCATATTTGGGACCCTCCCATTGAAGCTGCATTTTCGCTACAAGGAACTTCATCAGTTAGGTTGATTTTTCCACTGTCTAAAGCTTCCATAATAAGGAGTATACTCATAACTTTAGTTACAGAAGCAGGATGTAACTGTTCGTGAACGTTATAGGCATATAAAACCTGACCTGTAGTTTGTTCAATTAAAATTGCAGAGCCACAATCTAATCCTAAGAAATTATCATCTGCAACTTCAGAATTTGTTTCTTCTACTACGTTTTCAGTAATTGTTGAGTTATTTGTTATATTAGTATTAGTTATATTGGCAGTATTATTTACATTTTGTCTAGTGTTTGTGTTATTAATAATATTTTCATTTGTAATACTTGCTGATGTTTCAGCAGTGGCTGACCAAATATAACTAAACTCACTTGCAAGACTAGGAAATGCTAATAAAGAAAAACAAAAAGTAAAAACAAAAAAAAGACAAATAACTAATTTAAAAGTTCGCATAAAAATCCCTCCAATTGATATTAAAATATATGCAAAGTATATTTTAAATATTCAAAGTAGAGGGGAAATAGATTAAACGGGTTTTACTGAGTTAATAGTAATTGTAACACTTGAGTCATCTGTTGAAGCTTTTATTTTTATATCGTATCCAGAATTGTTTACAAATTTTAAGTCATAACTACCATAAGCAACAGCAGCATCTTTTCCTTTCTTTACATAAGGTACATCATTACTATGTTCATGCCTTTCAGTTACATCTAATGAAGAAACTGCTAGAACAGCATTGTAAAGGGTACTACTTACTTGACAGTTACCACCACCAAGCCCTTTTGTTTTATTACCATCATGGTCATAAACATCCGCTTCTTGATATCCTTTTTCACTTGTAGCTTTACCAACTGTTCCACAAAAAGAGAAAGTAGAGCCATTTTTTACAATAGTATCATTTAATGTGTTACAAGTGATTTTTATATTATTTTGTCTTGCAAAATCTTTAGAATATATTTTAGTAGAAAAAGTTGCTAATTGTACTTCTGTATATTGAGGTTCTTTCTTTTCTTCAGATGTACTAGATGTATTTATGTTGTTTTCGTTTTCTTGACTTTGTTTGTTTTCTTCTGTATTATTTTCAATTGAATTATTTTCTTTTTGGCTATTATCAGTAGTAGATGTTTTATTTGCTTCATAATTTGTATTATCACTATTTTGTGTAGATGTCATATAAAAATATATTCCAACACCAAATAAAATAACTAATAAGATTATTAATAAAATCCAAAATTTATTTTTCATTTTAATCACCATTTTTATTTTGTCCATAAAAAAATATTTTACTATTCCAAAAAATTCAAAAATTTTTAAATTACATAGGGAATATAATATATAAATAAAGGATTATTTTTTAAAGTATTTGACATTTTAAGAAAATAAAAGTATAATTAATATGTAGTTAAAATTTTAAGGAGATATATTATGCTTGCAAAATATTGGAAAAAGATAGGCATGTTAATATTAATAATAGCATGTGTATTTAATATAATGAGTAAACTAGTACATAAGTTGTCATTAAATAAAGAAATGTTATATTCAGCAGAATATATGTATGAGCAACAAGAAAATGAGGTAAATGAAGAAAATCAAACAAATTAGTAAAAATTACTTGAAAAAAAATAAAAAATATGTTATTATAAAAAACAGTCATGTTATTTAAATTAAAGAGAGGTGAACAAAATGAAAAAAGATATACAACCAGAATACAACCAAACAACTATCACATGTGCTTGTGGTAATGTTTTAGAAGTTGGTTCAACTAAAAAAGATTTAAAAGTAGACGTATGTTCAAAATGCCATCCATTCTGGACAGGAAATTTAAGACAAGACACAGTTGGTGGTAGAGCAGACAGATTTAAAAAGAAATATGGTCTTGAATAATAAAAAAATGAGGATTTTTGGGGTAGAAATTTTATTTCTGCTCCATTTTGTTTTTTACTTGCAAAATTTTAAAAAATATAATAAAATATGCAAGCAGGAGGTAAATATGGGTACATCAAATGAAGTAAAAAAACAAAGAGAATATATAGAAAAAGTAAGAAAAATTAATGAAGATAGAAAATGTAAATATAACATACTAACAATGGGATGTCAGTTAAATGAAAATGACAGTGAAAAATTATCTGGTATGTTAGAAGAAATGGGATATGCTAGAACTGATAATGTAAAAGATGCAGATATAGCTTTATTTAATACATGTTGTGTAAGAGAAAATGCAGAAGATAAGTTATTTGGAAAATTAGGAGAATTAAAAAGACTAAAAGAAGAAAAAGGGCTTATTATTGCAATTGGTGGATGTATGATGCAAGAAAAACATATAACAGATAAAATAAAGACAAGTTATCCTTTTGTAGATATATTATTTGGAACACATACATTATATAAATTTCCAGAAGACTTATATAGAGCAATTGAAGAAAAAAGAAAAATAGAAGATGTTATAGATGTAGAAGGAAAAATTTATGAAGGTTTGCCAATAAAAAGAGATAGTAAAATAAAGGCTTCTGTAACAATAATGAATGGCTGTAATAATTTTTGTACATATTGTATTGTACCATATGTTCGTGGAAGAGAAAGAAGTAGAAGTCCTAAAGATATAACAGATGAAGTAAAATCTTTAGCAAAAGAAGGATATAAAGAAATAACACTTTTAGGACAAAATGTAAATTCATATTTAAGAGTAGAAAAAGAAAAAAATATTTCATTTTCCGAATATGAAGGCATAAATTCATTTGCAACACTACTAAGAGCAATAAATAAAATAGATGGAATAGAAAGAATACGTTTTGTGTCACCACATCCAAAAGATTTTACAGATGATGTAATAGAAGCAATAGCGGATTGCGATAAGGTATGCAAATTAATCCATTTACCGCTTCAATCTGGAAATACTAAAGTTTTAAAAGAGATGAATAGAAAATATACAAAAGAACAATATCTAGAATTAGTAGACAAAATGAAAAAGAAGATTCAAAACCTGACTCTATCAACAGATATAATAGTAGGATTTCCAGGTGAGACAGATGAAGAGTTTGAAGATACTTTAGATGTTGTAAGAAGAGTGAAATTTGAACAAGTATATATGTTTATATATTCAAGAAGAGTTGGAACACCAGGAGATAGAATGCCAAATCAAGTAACTGAAGAGATAAAACATAAAAGATTTGATAGATTAAAAGAATTAGTTGAAAGCGGGATAGAAGAAAACAACCAAAAATATGTAGGAACACTACAAAAAGTGTTAGTAGAAGGGAAAAGTAAAAATAATCCAAATATGTTAACTGGAAGAACTGATAGTAATAAGGTTGTTATCTTTGAAGGAGACAAAAATTTAATTGGGAAAATGGTAAGTTTAAAAATAGTATCAGAACATATGTGGTACTTAAAAGGAGAAATAAATGGATAGAGAAGTGTTTTTACAAGCTTTTGAAGAATTTTTAAAAGGGAAAAGTGCTAGAAAGATAGAAGAAGATTATCATATAAATAGAGATACATTTGTTAGAATATGTAGAGAAAATTTGCCAGAAGGCTCAAAAAGAAGGCAAGAATTTGAAGAAAGACTTGCACATAATAAAGAATTATCAAGAGTAGAAATAGGAAAAGAAGATGTTAGAAGTGCTTTTTTTCAGTTGGTAAATGGGGAAAAAGGGTTAATGGATTTAGCATCAGAACTAGGAGTGCACTACCAGACATTAAGGGAAAGGCTTATAGAATTTGTAAATAATTCACAAGATGAAGAAATTAAAAGAAGATATGTTGAATATAAACAAAAAGCCAATCCAGATTATTCTTTTATTAATTTTAAAGCTTTAATTATTGAAATGATAAGAGAAGATATGAGTCAAAGTGAGATTGCAAGAGTGTATGGAATTCCACCGCGAACAGTAAGTAGAGAATTAGATAAGTTAAAAGATGACGAATATTATGAGTCATTATATAGAATTGGAAAAGAACATTCTGAAAGAAAAATGAAACGAAAGCCTTTTACAAATTTAGAGTCATATCTAATTGATAATACATTAAGTGGATTTGTTGAAGGTCCAGTTATTATTGATGATAGTATACCAAAAGAAAAACAAGAATATTTAAAACAAAAGAAAATATTAGAAAGAGCAGATAGTATTGAAGGTACTAACAAAAATAAAGCAAAAGCATTAGGTATTAGTGTTAGTACATTAAGAAGAATGAGAATAAAAGTAGCAGAATATGAAAAGTTAGAAGAACAAAAAGATGAAGAAGGAAAGGAAGATAGATAGAAATGGCAGAATATTCACCTATGATGCAAAGATACTTAGAAACAAAAAAAGAATACCAAGATTGTATATTATTTTATCGTTTAGGAGATTTTTATGAAATGTTCTTTGATGATGCAATTACAGCATCAAGAGAGCTAGAACTTACATTAACAGGAAAAGATTGTGGACAAGAAGAAAGAGCACCAATGTGTGGGGTTCCACATCATGCTGCAGAAATATATATATCAAGATTAATAGCAAAAGGATATAAAGTGGCCATTTGTGAGCAATTAGAAGATCCTAAAAAGGCAAAAGGGATAGTAAAAAGAGGAGTAATAAGAGTAGTAACACCAGGAACATTGGTAGATAGTAATATGCTAGAAGAAAGAAAAAACAATTATATAATGTCTATATATAAAACTGGTATATACTATGGAATAAGTATATGTGACATATCAACAGGAGAGTTTTATTCAGCCGAAATAAAAGATAATTATAATTTTCCAATGTTATTGGATGAGATTGCAAGATATACTCCATCAGAACTTGTTGTTAATTCTATGATGGCTGATTGCCAAGAGGAAATGGATAAAATAAAAGAAAGATTTGAAAATATATATGTTACTAAATTTAATGATAAATTCTTTAATCCGGAATTAAATAATATTAATTTAAGATTTAACATAGTAGATAATAATGGAAGAAAAATAGAAGATATATCAGGCAATAAACTAGTTATAAGTTCAATCAATGCTTTGATAGAATATATAGAAGAAACTCAAAAAACTTCTTTAGACCATATAAATAAAATAACAGTATATCAAATATCTAAATATATGGCATTAGACATAAATGCGAGAAGAAACCTTGAAATTACTGAAAAAATGAGAGATAAGTCTAAAAAAGGAACACTTCTTTGGGTATTAGATAAAACTTCTACATCTATGGGAGGAAGGCTACTTAGAAGATGGCTTAGTGACCCATTAGTTGATGTTAAAGAAATAAATAAAAGATTAGATGCTGTAGAAGAATTAAAAGATAATATTATATTAAGAGGAGATGTAGTAGAAAATTTAAAGAAAGTTTATGATATAGAGAGGCTTACGGGGAAAATGGCATATGGAAATGCTAATGCCCGTGATATGATTACACTTAAAAATTCTTTGTTTAAGCTACCAGATGTTAAAAAAATTTTAGCAGATTGTAAGTCAGAATTATTAAAAGAACTATATGAAAATTTGGATGAACTTCAGGACATATATGGCTTAATTGAAAAAGCAATAGTAGACGACCCACCAATGACTATAACAGATGGAGGAATAATAAAGATTGGATATGACCCTGAGATAGATAAATTAAAAACAGCACAAACAGAAGGAAAAAATTGGCTTATTAAATTAGAGGCAGATGAAAAAGAAAAGACAGGAATTAAAAATCTAAAAGTAGGATTTAATAAAGTATTTGGATATTATTTAGAAGTTACAAAATCAAATTTAAATTTAGTACCTGAAAGATATATAAGAAAACAAACATTAACAAATGCCGAAAGATATATTACAGAAGAATTAAAAAATCTAGAAAATCAAATATTAGGTGCTGAAGAAAAGGTTGTAAATCTTGAATATGATGCATTTACAAATATAAGACAAGAAATAGCAAAAAATGTAGTAAGATTACAAACTACAAGTGAAGTAGTTTCTACATTAGATGTTCTATCATCATTTGCAACTGTTGCTGAAGACATGAATTATTCTAAACCAAATGTAAATGGTTTCGGTGTTATAGATATAAAAAATGGACGTCACCCAGTAATAGAGAAAATATTAGGAACAGGTAGCTTTATTGAAAATGATACTCATCTAGATAAAGATGAAAATAGGTTAGCAATAATTACAGGACCTAATATGGCAGGTAAATCTACATATATGAGACAAGTAGCATTAATTACTTTAATGGCACAAGTAGGAAGTTTTGTACCAGCAGAATCAGCAACTATTGGGGTAGTTGATAAAATATTTACAAGAGTTGGAGCTTCTGATGATTTAAGCATGGGACAAAGTACATTTATGGTTGAAATGATGGAAGTGGCTAGCATTTTAAAAGAAGCAACTCCAAATAGTTTAGTAATTTTAGATGAAATAGGAAGAGGAACTTCTACATATGATGGTTTATCTATTGCTTGGGCTGTTGCAGAATATATTGCAGATAAAGAAAAATGCGGAGCAAAAACATTATTTGCAACACACTATCATGAATTAACAGAATTAGAAGAAAAAATAGAAGGTGTAAAAAATTACTCAATTGCAGTAAAGGAAAAAGGAGAGGATATAATCTTCTTAAGAAAAATAGTACGTGGTGGTACTGACGAAAGTTATGGAATACATGTAGCAAAGCTTGCTGGAGTTCCAAAAGATGTAACAAACAAAGCAAATAAAATTTTACAATCAATTGAAAGAAAAAATGTTTTAACAGGAAAGAAAGAAGAAAAGAAGGACAAGAAACAAGTAGAAGGTCAATTTGATATGTATAATTATAAACTAGCAGAAATAGCACATGAAATAGATAAAATTAATCTAAACGAATTAACACCAATAGATGCTTTAAATACATTAGTAAAGATAAAAGAAAAAATGCAATAAGAAATTAGGATTTTTCCTAGTTTCTTATTTTTTTGTAACCTTTTTTAAAATAATGGTATTATAAGTATATAAGATATCTTAAAACAAAAAGGAGATTTATATATAAATTGAAAAAGCTAAAGGATTATATAGAAAAAGAAGAACTAAATATTGAAAAAGTAATTACTGATTATAGTGCATTTTTATATAAAAATATAAAAAATCACAGTTATAATTTGAAAATAGAAGATATTGAAGAGATAATTGCAGATACTTTCTTTGTTCTTTGGAAGAATTATAAGAAGATGGATTTAGATGATAAAATAAGTAACTATTTAATAGGTGTTTCTAAAAATATTTTATTTAATAAATTAAGAAAAAATAAAACTAAATATAATAGTTTGAATTTAGAAGATTATAAAGATATTGCTAAAACAAAAGATGATGTAGAGAAATTATATGAAGGACAAGATAAAATGAGGTTTATAGAAAATATCGTAGATAACATGGACAAAGAAAGTAAAGAAATATTTATTCTATTTTATTATGAACAAAGGAAAATAAAAGAAATATCTAAAATATTAGGAGTTAGTGAAGCTAAGGTAAAGACAAGACTTCATAGAATAAGAAAAAGGATAAAGAAAGAATTAGAAAAAGGAGGGTATAGATATGAATAAAGAGGAATTAAATAAGAAAATACAAGATAAATTAAAAATGAAAATAGCTATATCCAACTTTGAAAAGGGGGAGAATCTAATGAGCAAACAAAAGATTTTAAAGATGGTTGCAACTTTTGCTATTGTGATTGGATTAACTGCAAGTGTTACGTATGCAGGAAGCGTTATTTATGAGAAGATATTTAAAGAGCCTGAGAAAATAGAAAATTATATTGATGAATTAAAAGTAAATGAAGAAGAATTATCAAAAATAATTAGTGAAGAAGAAGCGGTAAATAGAGCAGTAGAGCAATTAAAAAGATATAAAATAGATTTAAATACAAGTGATATAAAAAATGTAGAATTACAAAAAAATCCTAATTATGATACTATAACATATGTTATATCTACGAAGAACAAAGATAATTTCTTTGTAGATGCAAATTCAGGTGACTTAAGAATTTTTTATATAGATGATGGGTTAAGCTTGGAAGAAGTGGAAAAATGTACTTCTTCTAGAGAAGATATTTTAGAACAAGCGAAAATCAAGATGAAAGAATATGGATATGGAGATGAATATAAAATTTCATATGTAAATTGTAATAATAGTGATGATGAAGAAAAGGCTTATATGTGGTATATAACTTTTGCTAAAGAATATGATGGAATATTTAATGAATATCAATCTGTTACCATGACTATTATTCCTAAAATAAATAAAGTAACTCGGGTTATCTATTAAAAATGAACCTTTTGATAATAATCCTATAGAGATATCAGAAGAGCAAGCGATAGAAATTGCAAAAGAAAAAGATAAAATTATTAATACAGAAAATCACATACAAAAAAATATAGAAAGTAAGTTAGCAATAGTAAGAGTAAACCCACAAGTGTATTTAAAAGAGAATGGATTAGAAAATGGTACTGAAACAATGACTTTAGAAGATGGAAGAAAAATTTCTTATAATACTTATAAGATGAATGGTAGAGTAAGAAAAGCTTATGCAATTAGTATCTTTTATGAGAATAGAACATTTGGAATGCCTAGAACCTACTATGTGGATTGTACTACTGGTGAAGTTATTGGTGGTGATGATATATTTGATTTACATTTTGGTGCAGATGAAGAATAATCTATGAGTAGAAAATAATGTGAAAAGAGAAAATAGAATTTTAGAAGCGGAAAACCGCTTCTTTTATATTGTTTAAATACAGAAAACATAAAGATAAATATAGTTTAAAGAAAGAAAAATCTAATTAAAAATAGTGTAACTATATAAAAATAAACATTTTAGTAAAATTTTATAAAATCATTGACAACGCAAAACAAATGTTCTGTAATACATATACGATAAAAATAGGATGTGATAATATGAGTGAGAACAATGATATTACTAATATAAACGAAGGAATAAATTTAGTAGATTATAGTGTAGAAGAAATTGAAGACTTAATTTATACAATAAGAGGTAAACAGGTGATGTTAGATAGTGATGTAGCAAACTTGTATCATTATACAACTAAGAATATTAATAAAGCTGTTAAAAGAAATATAGAAAGATTTCCAGAAGAATTTTGTTTTCAATTAAAAGAACAAGAATTAGAAAATATGAGGTTCCAAATTGGAACCTCAAAAAGAAATGATGAAGTTACTAATGTACGTGGGGGAAGAAGATATCTACCTTATGTATTTACAGAGCAAGGAATAGCGATGCTTTCTGGTCTATTAAAGAATGATATAGCTGTACAAGTAAGTATAAATATTATGAATGCTTTTGTTTCGATGAGAAGATTTTTATTAAATAATGGGCAAGTTTTTCAGAGATTAACAAATGTAGAATATACTTTATTGGAGCAAGGTAAAGTATTATCAAAACATGAAAAACAATTTGAAAAAGTTTTTGATGAATTACAAAAAAATAAAAAGGAGGAATTTAAACAAAAAATATTTTTCGATGGACAAATCTATGATGCTTATAGTTTAATAATAGATATTATTAAAATGGCAAAGTCAAAAATATTAATTATAGATAATTATATTGATGATAGTATATTACAAATGTTATCAAAGAAAAATAGAAATGTAGAGGTAATAGTTCTAACTTCGCCAAAATGTAAAATAACCAAATTAGACATTAATAAATTTAATAAGCAATATCCTAGCATTAAAATAGTTAATACAAATAAATTTCATGATAGATTTATAGTGATAGATGATAAAGAATTATACCACTGTGGAGCTTCTTTAAAAGATTTGGGAAAGAAATGTTTTGCTATTTCTAAAATGTTAGATACTAATTATATAAAAGAGATAAACAAAGTTTGTTAATAAAATAGAGAAGAGGCTGCAATTTGCAACCTCATTTTCTATAATTTTAAATTTTAATTTTAGGTTCATATTTTTCAAGCCACTGATTTACTTGGATTAAGTATGCCATAAGTTGTGGACCTACCATTAATTGGCCAAACCAAGGTCTAGTAAATGCTTTACCATCAGTTTCTAATATTTGTAGAATATATTCACGATTTAATAAGTTATTAATAGGAGCATTTTTATTTTCCATGATTTTAGAAAGCATACCTTTAACTTTTGCTAAATATGTTGGATTATGAGTTTTTGGATATGGAGATTTCTTTCTATCTACTATTTCAGAAGGAAGGAAGTCTTTACAAATATAACGAAGTAATCCTTTTTCTCTTCCTTTTAAAGCTTTCCATTCCCAAGGAATATTCCATACATATTCTGCTAATCTGTAATCACAAAATGGAACTCTAAGCTCAAATCCATTATACATAGCCATTCTATCAGAACGGTCAAGAAGTGTTTGCATAAACCAATTTAAAGTTAAATGGGATATTTTTCTTTTTTCTGCAGTTTCGAAAGAGTCAGTATCTAATATTTCTACTTCAGATAAGCTTTCATTATAACGATAGTCTATATAGTCTTTCAAATTTATTTTTTCTCCAATAGAAGGGTTTAATAAGTGCTGTCTTTCTTTTATTGATATTGACCATGGAAATGTATTGCTTTTTAAAGCATCTTCACGGAAGAACCAAGGATATCCACCAAATATTTCATCAGCACACTCACCAGTTAAAGAAACTGTCATATCCTTTTTTACATACTTACAAAATAAAAGAAGAGAAGAGTCTATATCTGCCATACCAGGCATATCACGAGCTATCATTGCATCTTCCAAAGCATCTGCAAGTTCAGGAGTATCTATTACAATTTTATGGTGATTAGTTCCGAAGTCTTTGACTTATGAAGTCTACATAGAAAGTATCAGAATTTGGCTGAAAATCGCTTTTAACGAAGTTTTTATCATTATCTACATAATCTATAGAATAAGTATCTAAAGGTGGTAATCCTTGAGATTTATAGTAATCAGCAGCAAATTTTGTAATTATACTTGAATCTAGTCCTCCTGATAAAAATGTACATAGTGGCATATCAGAAACTAATTGTCTTGTAATAGAATCATTTAATAAATATTTTAAATGTTCACAAGTTTTTCCTAAGCTATCTGTATGTTCTTTAGAATGTAATTTCCAATAACGTTCAATATGAATTCCTGAAGCATTATATACAGCAAAATGAGCAGGTTTCAATTCATAAATATCTTTAAAGACTGTGGTTCCGGGAGTATGAGCAGGACCAATTCCAAATAGTTCAGAAATTCCTTGCCTATCTATAATTTTTTCTACACCGGGATATTTAAATAATGCTTTTATTTCAGAGCCGAAAATTAGAGTATCATCTAAAAGTGTATAAAATAAAGGTTTTACTCCAAAATGGTCTCTTGCTAAAAACAACTCATTTTTAGAAATATCCCAAACAGCAAAGGCAAAAATACCATTTAAGTGATTTACTACATCCGTACCATAATAAATATAAGATTTTAATAATATTTCTGTATCTGAATGAGTATTAATTGTAAAATCATGCTCTAATAAAGTTTCTTTTAATTCCTTTGTATTATATATTTGTCCATTATAGACAATAACATATGTACCAAAAGAATATTTTTCAATCATAGGTTGTTTTCCACCTTCTGGGTCAATTACTATTAATCTTTTGTGAGCTAAAGCTGCAGATTTATCTAAATAGTAGCCTTCTTCATCAGGACCTCTTTTAGATAATGTTTGATTCATATTTTCTAAAATCATTTTATCTTTTGAAATATCCTTTTTAAAATTAACAAAGCCAACAAATCCACACATAAAATATACCTCCATTTTATATTCTATGCAGAAACTTAAATAAAATTTATTGATTTTTGAAAAAACTTATAGTAAACTAACCTATAGAAAGGAAGAAAATCATGCATTTTAAAAATATATTTTTACATTTTAAGCTTATTACTCACCATAGATGGTTAGTATTTAAATTATGCTTAAAGGCAGGGGAACCATGGCGTGGTTTCGTACATGACCTATCTAAATATTCTCCAACTGAATTTTTGGAGAGTGTAAAATATTATACAGGTACTCATTCACCAATTTCAGAAGCTAAAAAAGATAAGGGGTATTCTACTGCTTGGTTACACCATAAAGGAAGAAATAAACATCATGCTGAATATTGGGTAGATAATAATGCTCCTGATAAAACACCTGTTATACCATATAAATATGCTGTAGAAATGATTTGTGACAAATTGGCTGCAGGAATGGCATATAAGAAAAAAGATTTTACATATCAATATGAACTAGACTATTGGTACAAGGAAAAAGAGATTTTACAGGTAAATGAAAAGACTGAAAAGTTCATAACAAAAGTATTCACAGATATTGTAGAAAATGGCATAGATAAAACATTAAATAAAACAAATCTAAAAGAGACTTATAAAAAATATTGTGAATAAAACCTAAAATAACTATTGACAAAATAAAAAAATACTTGTATAATTTTATAGTGACTAATAAAAAAGTCAGAAATTGCCAAATTTGATAAAAATGAAAATAGATATACAACATATCTTGAGCAAGGAGGGAGTAAGAATGGCACAACCAAAAAGAAGATGGTCAAAAGCAAGAACACATAAAAAGAGAGCAACATGGAAGAAAGAACAACCAACATTTTCTGCATGTCCACGTTGTCATGAACCAATAATGCCACATAGAGTTTGTAAAAACTGTGGATATTATGATGGAAAAGAAATAGTAGCTAAAAAAGAAACTGAAAATGCATAAAAATATTATAACACTTGTTTTAACAAGTGTTATTTTTCTTGACATTGATAGAAATATATTGTAAAATTTTTAAAACGACAAAGTGTCATAAGGAAGGTGATTATATGCCATCAAGAACTTTTTATAATTTAAATGAAGAAAAAAGAAATAGAATAGAAAAAGCTTTGATACATGAATTTAGTAAAGGTTCGTTCGAACAAGCATCTATTACTAACATAATTAAAGAAGCAAAAATACCAAGAGGAAGTTTCTACCAATATTTTGAAGATAAAAAAGATGCTGTAAAGTATTTAATAGAAAAATTTATTTTAATGGATTATCAAAAAATGCATCAGAATTTAGTAGAATCTAAAGGAGATATATTTGAGACGGCACTCAGAGTGTTTGATTATAGGACTAATGAAAATATACTTAATTTTGATATAGGACTTGCAAAAAACATATTAGAAGAGCTAAGAAAAAATAATATTAATGTTTTTGAAAATAAAGAAACATTAAAAAATAAGCAATCACTGATGGAGTTTATAGATAAAAGAAAATTAAATTTGGAATCAGAAAATGATTTATATTATTTTATGAGAATTATAACAACAATAACAAGATCTGTTACAATGGAAGTGTTTTCTGAAAGAATGACTAAAGAAAAGGGGAGAGAAATGTTAGAAAAAGAATTTGAAATTATAAAAAGAGGCATGAAAAAATAATCATATACTTGTTTTAAGTTATATTAATTTGGTATATTATATATGTAATAAATAATATAAAGAAGGTAATAATTATGTGGAAAAAGTTTTTGAAAAAATCAGGTTGGACTGATATTATAATCTCACTAATATTTGTAATATTTGGAACAATGTTAATTTTAAGACCTGAAGCAATTGTATCAGTTATATCATTATTACTAGGTGCTATATTTATAGTAATGGGAATATTAAAAATAATTGATTATTATTCAAACGGTAAAAAAGATAATTATCTAATTGCAATTGCAGTTGTTATGATGCTTATTGGAATTGTTATAATGTTTTGCGCAGATGTTATTTTATCAGCATTTAGAATATTAATTGCAATATGGATTATATATAGTGGAATTATGAATTTGCAAACAGCAATTGTATGGAAAGATTATAAGTCAAGATTATGGCTTGTAACTTTACTTCTTGCAATAGTTACTATAATTGTTGGTATTTATATCTTAGTAAATACAGGAGCAATATTACAAACAATAGGAATTGCAATTCTTGTTTATGGCTTAGTAGATATAGTAGAAAGTTTTATTTTTATAAAAAAAGTAGATAATTATTTAGATTAATTAATGAAAATAAAAAGGTGTAAATTGTATAATTTACATCTTTTTTTGTGGCATTTGTCGAAGTTGTTCATATAATAAAGTAAAAGGAGGAAGAAAGATGTTTAGAAATAGAAATTGTTATTGTATGAACAATAGTTATCAGAATAATTCATGTGAATTACAAAATGACATTTTGGAAGATAAATGTAATAATGTTACTTCATATGAAAGCTATGATGATAGTTGTGGCTGTGGATTTGAAGAAGAATATAATGTATTTCCAGAAAATCCAATGCTAGCTCAAAGTTATGTTCCTATTCAATATATGGATAAAACTTTTAAACCATGTGTTGGTTTGAAAATGGGAACTATTTTCCCAGAATTAGTTAGTCCTTATGTTCCAGGCCAATCTATGGAGGAAATAGAATTTATAAGAAATGCAAATACTATTGGGAAGGGGTGTAATAAATGTTGTTAAATGAAAATAGAAATTGCTCTTGTAATAATATGAATAATGATAATGAAGATGAAGGAAGAAGAATTGACTGTGAAAGAAAAGAAGAATTATTACAAAACATAAGATGTCATGAATTTGCAATTAATGAACTTGCTTTATATTTAGATACTCACCCAGAAGATAGAAAAGCACTTTGCTTGCATAAAAAATATTGTAATGAATTAAAAAATTTAAGAGATATGTATCAAAAGGTTTATGGCCCATTAACAATAACTTACCCTTGTAATAAGTGGAGATGGCTTGAAGAACCATGGCCTTGGGAAGGAGGAGAAAACTAATGTGGACTTATAATAAAATGTTACAATATCCAATTAATATAAAATGTACAGACCCAAAACTTGCTAAAGTAATTATATCTCAATATGGAGGCCCTGATGGTGAACTTGCAGCATCACTTAGATATTTATCACAAAGATTTGGTATGCCTGACCAAAAAGCAAAAGCAATTTTAAATGACATAGGAACAGAAGAACTTGCTCACTTAGAAATGGTAGGAACTATAGTACACCAATTAACTAAAAATGCTTCTATCGAGGAAATAGAAAATGCTGGATTAAGTGCGTACTATACAGATCATGGTGTAGATGTGTATCCACAAGCAGCATCAGGAGTTCCATTTTCAGCATCAGTACTTGCTTGTAAAGGAGACCCTATAGCAAACTTACAAGAAGACTTAGCAGCTGAACAAAAAGCAAGAGCAACTTATGAAAAACTAATAGATTTATGTAGAGATAATCCAGATGTATTAGACCCATTAAGATATTTAAGAGAAAGAGAAATAGTACATTTCCAAAGATTTGGTGAAGCACTTCGTGGAGTACAAGATAAACTTGCAGAAAAGAAATTTTATATGAATAACACAAATAACAACAATTGCGGTTGTAATAATTAAGAACAAAGCTCCTATATTTTTATAATATGGGAGTTTTAGGTTTTTATATTTTATTTAAAATTGATAGAGCTGGTATAAAGACATATAAATAATATTTATAAGTGGTAAGCCCTAGAAGAAAATTGCATTGTTGCAAAAGTCTGCGACTATGGGAAAAAATGGAAAGCAATACAAGTGCCTAAACAAGGGTGCTACTAAAGTGCTACAAGAGCGAGGAACGGATTTAATTCGTTCCTCTGCTTGCGTTTGTGTTTATATAAATAAATTTATGCCATAATAGATATATTTGTAAATTCTTGAGGTTTGTGATATATTTTAGTCGAAAAAGGAGAGATAAGATGATTGATTTACATATACATACCGTTTATTCTGATGGTAGTAAAACAGTAGAAGAAATCTTAAAAATATGTGAAAAGAAAAAATTAGAATATATATCAATAACAGACCATAATACTGCTAAACAATATGAAGATGAGACATTAAAAAATAATACTTTTTTTAATGGTAGTGTTATAAAAGGAGCAGAACTAAATGCAGTATTAAAAGATAAAAATATTGAAATATTAGGTTATAATATAAATCCTAATATAATAGATGAATGGTGTAAGAAATATTACTCAGAAGAAAGATTAGAAGAACAACAAGAAATATGTTATAAAAGATTGTTAGATATATGTGATAAGCAAGGACTTATATATGATGAAAGTAAAATAGTAAAACCTAAAGCAACTGGATATGTAGAAATTTCAATTTATAATGAACTAATGAGACATAAAGAAAATTATGAAATATTAGGAGAATTTACAGAGTCACTTGGAGTGTTTTTCAGAAAAGGTCTAGCAAATCCCGAAAGCGTTTATTTTGTGAATCGTATAGAGTTTAGACCAAAGTATAAAGAAGTAGTAGATATTATTCATAAATCTGGCGGGAAAGCATTTCTAGCTCACCCATTTGAATATAAGTTTGAAGATACAATCGGATTTATAGATGATTTAAGAAAAGAGTATGAACTAGATGGAATAGAATGTTTCCATCCATCAGCAAATCAAGAAGAAAGAAAAGCTCTAGTACAATATGCAAAGAAAAATAGATTATATATGAGTGGTGGTAGCGATTATCATGGAGACTCAAAACCAGATATAGAAATAGGTATAGGAAGAGGAGATTTAAATATATCTAAAGAAATATTAGAGTGGTTATAAAGAGTTATAGAAAAATATTATAATAGCAAAGCATAGTCGTAAAAATTTCGACTATGCTAAATATTTAAAGATATTGTCTAGTTACTAGTAAATAATTCTTTAATATATAAATCTTTGTTTTCCAATTTGTTATTTTTATTTTGTAATAAATTTTCAAAAAACATTACTAAGTAATCAAATGTAGGATAAATACCTTTGGGAATATTAACATAATTACTTCTAACTAAAGCGCTTCTAAAAAACGAGCTGTAGTTTTTAAACATATCATTATTAATATTAAACCCCATAGTATTTAGATATTTTTCAATAAAAACAGCAGTTGTTCTAGTATTTCCTTCACCAAAAGGATGAACTTGCCATATACTTGAAGTGAATTTTGCAATATGTAATATCAATTCATCATTATTTACTTTTGAATAATCAAAATCTTTTTCTTCTTGTATATTTATATCACTAGCATCTTGAGTTTTGTAATAGTTTTTTAATAAATCTTCTATTTCGTTATATTTTAATTCTCCATTAATATTTTTATTAGATAAATCCAATAAATATTTAGAAGGTTTTAGATTATCAACTTTATTTAGTCCAATACCTATATCCCAATATTCTTGTTTTTTGCAGTATCTGTTGTTTCTTCTTCTATTATATAATTTTCATAATTAGACATATAAACCTCCAAAAAACTTTTAATAAGCTACTATAATATTACACCATAAATAGGTTAGAAATACTATAAATTTGGGAATTTTTATAAGAAAAATTAATATTGTTGTACACATATTATTAGTTTAGTTGAGATGTGTTTACTAATTTATGTTTCCGAAAATATTTCATAATATATATTTGCATAAGCAAATATGACATAAAGAGGAGAAAACAACAAGAAGAGGTATGATGTAACAATCAGAGTTTATAGTAGGGAGTTTGTGTATGAAAATGTCAAGTTTCTTACTGTATACTAAGGTTTTGTTCTACTAGAAGATTAAGGACGCTCAGGTTTTTTCTTTTTTAACGTTTTTAGTTGAATAATTAACAATATTATGATATTATAAGCTAAAATTAAATAGGAAGAGGGATGTTGAAATGGAAAATTATAAAACAAATTACAGAAGAACTGTAGCTATTGTTATGGTTATAATTTTATTGTTGGTTATACTTACAGGAATATCTTACTATAGAGATGTAGAAATAGTAACAAATATTTGCTTGAGCTTTTTAATAGCTTGTACTACAGGTGTTGTAATTGAGTTGATTAACGGAGCGAAGGAGAAGGATTCTAAGGCAGTATTTGATTATAAAAAAGAACTTGAGGAAATGAGATATAAAATAATTAAGTTCAAGAAAAATTTAAACAATTTATCAAGAAATAGAAGAAGATATAATTTCTCTAATGGGGCGGATAAATTAATGGAAGATGCAAGTAAGTTAAATGAACAAATAAATTATTTATATGAAAATGAACCAAAGAAAAGTTTAATAAAAAAATTCTTATATAGTCAAGAAATAAACTTAGAACATAAAATAACTACTGTAGAAGAAATAAGAGAAGATATAGTAAACATGGTTGATAAAAGAAGTATACTAAAAAAGATGTCTCGTTATAACCATACTTTAGACAAGTTATTATATAATATTAATAGAGAATTAGGAATTAAGTAGGAAGATGTTATGGAATTAAATATAGAAAAAGAATTATTTGAATTGCAAGATAAAAAATATCAGGAGTTTCAAAAAAAGTTATGCCCTGGTACAGAAAGTATTATTGGAATCAGAGTACCAATACTTAAAAATTATGCAAAAGACTTATTAAAGAAGTATAATTTTAAAGAGATAATGGAATGTGTAAAGGATAATTATTATGAAGAAATAATGCTTCAAGGAATGTTAATAGGTGGAGCAAAAGAAAATTTTGATGTAATTATTAAATATATAGAGGAATTTATTCCCAAAATAGATAATTGGGCCGTTTGTGATACTTTTTGTACTGGTTTAAAGATTACTAAAAAACATAAAGAAGAAATGTGGCTTTTTGTACAAAAATATTTAAAATCTAAAAAAGAGTTTGAAGTTAGATTTGGTGTTGTTATGATACTTGGTTATTTTATAGATGAAGAACATTTAGAAGATAACTTTAAATTGTTCAATAGTATAAAAATAGATAAATACTATGTACAAATGGCAGTAGCATGGGCTATATCTATTTGTTTAATTAGATATTATGATAGGACAGTTACATATTTACAAGAAGAAGCGGAGTTAGATAATTTTACATATAACAAATCTATACAAAAAGCAACAGAATCATATAGAATTACAGACGAACAAAAAGAGTTTTTAAGAAAATTGAAATAAGGCAATCGCAATCTCATTGGCTTTAGACAATGGGTAATTCACAAAATAAATATTAATTTTTGATAAAAAGTGTTTATAGAAAAAATTATTTATGTTATAGTGTTATAGTAAAAAATATATTAAGGGAGAAAGATATACATGGGAAAAGGAAAAAGAGTAATGGTAAAAGAACCAAAGAAAAATAAAAACAGAAGAATGTCGAATGAGGAGATTGAGCAAAAGAAGAAAATAATTAAAAGAACATTTTTTACAATTGTAGCGTTACTTATTATTTTTATAGTTGCTATGATTGCTAATAATTATATTATTTTAGATAATAATGAAAGAACTAATTTAGTAATAAATAATAATAATGTGACTACCGATTTAAAAAATGATGTTTTGATAAAAGATGATATTATATATTTATCAGAAGCGGATATTGCAAATTTCTTTGATAAACATATTTATTATGATGAAGGTACAGAAAAGATAATTACAACTTATGAGAAAAAAATAGCAGAAATTGGATTTGAAGAAAATGTAATAAATATAAATGGTTCAGATAAAGAAATTTATGCACATGCAATTAGAGAAAATGGAGAAGTTTATTTACCTGTTTCTGAAATGGCAGATGTATATGATGTAGAAATTCAAAGTATTCCAGAAACAAAAGTTATTACAATGGATTCTTTAGATAGAGAACAAAAAAGAGCTATTGTAAACAAAGATACTGCTGTAAAATCTTCTACTAATTTTATTGCAAGGACTGTAGACAGAGTGGAAAAAGGAGAAGCTGTTATAGTGGTTTCAACTGATGGTAAATATTCTAGAATTAGAACATCAGATGGGAAAATTGGAATCATAAAGTCAAATAGATTGGAAAACGAATTTACTATAAGAGAAGATATGGAAGAAGAAAAGCAAGTAGATGGAAAAGTAAATCTTACTTGGGATTATTTTTCAGAGTATGTTTTAGCTCCTGATAGAAGCGGAACTACTATAGAAGGTGTAAATGTAGTATCACCATCATTTTTCTATTTAGATACAGATGGCGAACTTAAAGAAAATGTAGGAAGTGAAGGACAAGCTTATATTGAATGGGCTCATAACAATGGATATAAAGTATGGCCAATGGTATCAAATGCGGTTGCAGCAAATGAAAGTTTAGATATAACTTCTAATATAATGAATAGCTATGAGAGTAGAAAAAAATTAATAGAAAATATTGTAGAAAAATGCGTTGAATATGATTTAGACGGTATTAATATAGATTTTGAAAATATGTATGCTGAAGATAAAGACATGTATTCTAGATTTATAATAGAACTTACACCAAGATTAAAAGAAATAGGAATGGTAACATCTGTTGATGTGACAGCACCGGATGGGGCTGATACTTGGTCATTATGTTTTGATAGAAATGTTATAGGAGATGTAGCAGATTATATTATATTTATGGCCTATGACCAAAATGGAACATCAAGTCTTAAACCTGGAACAACAGCAGGATATAATTGGGTACAATTAAATCTTACAAAATTTTTACAAACAGAAGCCATAGAGCCAGAAAAATTAATACTTGGAATACCTTTTTATACAAGAGTTTGGACAACAGACTCTGATGGTGATATAATTAGTAGAAATACCGTTGATATGAAAGATATAGATAGTGTTATTCCAGAAGGTGTAGAAAAGACTTGGAACGATGAATTAAAACAAAATTATGTAGAATATATGGATGGTAGTAACAAAAGACAAATATGGATTGAAGATATAGAGTCTTTAAAGGCAAAAGTATCTTTAGTTATAGAAAATAACCTAGCAGGTGTTGCCTCATGGCAAAAAGATATGGAATCAAATGATGTTTGGCAAATGTTAGAAAGCGAATTAGCAAAATAATAAATTAGAAAAACGATGAAATATGCTTGACATTAGCATTTCAGATATATATAATACAAAAAAAGCACTTTGGAGGTAATTTTTGACAGATGCAAAAAAAGGACGCGTTTTTTACGACTAACATATATGAAAATTTAACAGATGAACAAGTGATTGATAAGATACATCAAGGAGACGAAGAAGCTTTAGCATATATTTTGGAAAAATATAAAGAACTTGTAAATATGAAAGTTGGAAAATATTTTATAGTTGGAGCTGAAAAAGAAGACACTGTTCAAGAAGGAATGATAGGGTTATTTAAGGCAATAAAAAGTTTCGATAATACAAAGCAAAATTCCTTTAAATCTTTTGCAAATATATGTATAGAAAGACAATTAATAACAGCGATAAAAAGCTCCAATAGACAAAAGCATATGCCACTTAATTCGTATTTATCATTAAATACAGCGGCCTATGATAATAATGAGGATGATAGTGTTGAATTATTGGAGACATTTAATAGTAATACTATTGAAGATCCATTAGATACTATAATGAAACAAGAATATTATAAAGAAGTAGAAGATGCAGTAAATAAGAATTTAAGTAAATTTGAAAAACAAGTTCTAGATAGATTCTTAAAAGGTGATAGCTATATAAAAATTGCTGAAAAGTTAGATTCACCTGTAAAGTCAGTAGATAATGCAATTCAAAGAATAAGAAAAAAGGCAATAAAAAATATAACAAATAATAATGGCCAACCTAAATAAGGGTTGGTTTATTATTTTCATATTATGTTGGACAAATAAAAAATATAGTGTTATACTCTAAAAGTGAAAAACAAACGAAGAGCAATAGAAGGAGGAAACATGAGTGTTTAATAATGAAAATCTAGAAAATACTGTAAAAATAAAGGTAATCGGTGTAGGCGGCGGAGGAAATAATGCTGTTTTACATATAATTAATGAAAAGGTAAAAAATATTGAATCTTATTTAATTAATACAGAAATGGGAGTATTAAAAAAGACAAATTATAGAAATATCTTGCAAATAGGAAAAGAGACAACAAAAGGATTGGGAGCAGGTGCAGATGAAAATGTAGGAGAAAAAGCAGCAAGAGAAAGCAAAATGGAAATAGAACAGATATTACAAAATACTGATATGTTATTTATAACTGCAGGAATGGGAGGGGGAACAGGAACTGGTGCTGCCCCTGTTGTTGCAGAAATCGCAAAGGAAATGGGGATTTTAACAGTTGGAGTGGTTACAAAACCATTTATGTTTGAAGGTAAATTAAGAGAAATGAGAGCAGAATTGGGAATAAAAAGATTGCAAGAACAAGTAAATGCTCTAATTGTAATTTTAAATGATAATTTATTAAAGATTGCTAATAAAAATACACCATTAAAAGAAGCTTTTTTAGTTGCGAATGATGTTGTAAAACAGGGGATACAAAGTATAACAGATTTAATAACTACTGTTGGTGAAATAAATCTAGATTTTGCAGATATAAAAACTATATTTAGCTATAAAGGAAAGGCATATATGGGGATAGGAAAATCTGAAGGAGAAGCAAGAGTAGAAGAAGCAATAAAACAAGCAATAGAAAATCCATTAACAGAAAATAAAATAGATAATGCAAAAGGTGTAATATTTAATGTAAGTGGTGGAGAAGATTTGAGTTTGACAGAAATAGATAGTGCTATAAAATTGATTAATGATAAAGTAGATGAAGATGCAAATATTATTTTTGGAACAGTGATAGATAAAAATCTGGGAGATGAAGTTGTTGTAACAGTAATTGCAACGGGAGTTGAGTAATCGGAAAAACATTTTATTAAAATAGATTAAAAGTATACTTGACATCAAAAAATGGTAATGTTATATTGTTTTTAGAAAATGTAAAAGGGGGAATAAAAAATGGAACAATCAATGGGAAAAATTACCTGGGGGTATATTTGGCGATGGATAGTATTGAACTTTGCAACAGCGTTTGTGCTTACAATTGTTTTGCGATTACTTATGGGAGCAGTTGCTTCTGGGAGTGATACAGGAACAACAGGTTTACATTACAAAATGTATCTAGTAGGTTCACTTATAATATCTGTAATAAGTATAATTCTTGCATGTAAATTTGCAACTTCTGACATTAAAAAGAAATTTTCAATTGATGAAAGTAATGCTTCACAAGTTTTCAAACGCATTGTAATAGTTCTAATTGTAATAACAGTAATATTTGCAATTTATCAGGTGTTTAGTTCAATTAATATTAGAAATCAATTAGAAGAAGCATCAGTTCAAATAGACTATGCTAAAAGTTTATCACAACAGTATTCAAGCGAAGCATTAAATAGTCAACTAGAAGAACAAATAGCAGAATTAGAGTCATTTTTAGAATTTGGTAATGCAATCGTTATTGTATCAATTGTGGTAAATATTGGAACTTTATTATTAATGATTCCTTTTGAGAAAAAATTATTAAAAGTATAATGATGTAAATGGTAAAAATATAAAATAATAGATAATAAAAGATGGTTTGAGTAACCATCTTTTTGGGGCTTCCAACGGGAATCGAACCCGTGACCTCTACCTTACCAAGGTAGCACTCTACCTACTGAGCTATGGAAGCACGTAAAGAAATTATATAATAATATGGAAAAAAAGTAAAGAAAATCTTGACTTTTTATAAAAAAGATATTAAACTATTAACATAAGGTAAAAACAAGTAAGAGACGAGTAAAATAGAGGTTGCTTTAAGAGAGAATTAGTCAAAGGCTGAAAACTAATTTAAGCAAACCTATTTGAAAACTAACTCTTCATGTTTCTAGTGAATAAGCTAGACGGTTAAGATACGTTATAATCTTGAAATTAAGTAAAAAATAGGATGGAACCGTGTAATTTGCACTCCTATGGAATTAAAAGTCCATGGGAGTTTTTTGATGGAATAAAAGATTAAACATTTGAAACACTCTTAATGGACATAAGGAGGTTTTTGTATGATTAAAGTTACTTTAAAAGACGGATCTATTTTAGAGGTCGAAAAAGGAAGCACAATTTTAGATGTTGCAAAAAAAATTAGTGAAGGTTTAGCAAGAAACATGACTTGTGGAGAAGTAAATGGCGAAATTAAAGACTTAAGATATGAATTAAATGAAGACTGTTCTTTAGTAATTCATACATTTTCAGATGATGATTTAGAAGGAAAGAAAGCTTATTGGCATACAACTTCTCATATTATGGCACAAGCTGTAAAAAGATTATTTCCAGATGCTAAACTTGCAATTGGACCTGCAATTGAGAATGGTTTTTATTATGATTTCGATGTAGAAAAACCATTTACAGAGGAAGATAAGAAAAATATTGAACAAGAAATGAAAAAAATTATAAAAGAAAATTTAAGTGTTGAAAGATTTTCTTTACCTAGAAAAGAAGCTTTAGAACTAATGAAAGATGAACCATATAAGGTAGAATTAATTGAAGATTTACCAGAAGGTGAAGAAATTAGTTTTTATAAACAAGGAGATTTTACTGACCTTTGTGCTGGACCTCATTTAGTTAGTACAGGAAAAGTTAAATCTATAAAAATATTATCTTCTTCAGGTGCATACTGGAGAGGAGATGAAAAAAATAAGATGCTTCAAAGAATTTATGCAATTTCATTCCCTAAAGCAAGTCAACTTGAAGAATATCTACAATTCTTAGAAGAAGCAAAACAAAGAGACCATAGAAAAATAGGTAAAGACCTAGAAATATTTATGACACATAAATTAGTTGGAGCAGGTCTTCCAATGTATTTACCAAACGGTGCGACTATTAGAATGATTTTAGAAAGATATATTCAAGATAAGGAAATATCTTTAGGTTATGAACATGTATATACTCCTTCACTTGCAAATGTTGAATTATATAAAGTAAGTGGACATTGGGACCATTATAAAGACGATATGTTTCCAGCAATGAAAATGGATAATGAGGAAATGGTTTTAAGACCAATGAATTGTCCTCATCATATGTTAATATATAAGAGTAAAATGCGTTCATATCGTGATTTACCTATTAGAATTGGTGAACTTGCACATGATTTTAGATATGAAGCAAGTGGAAGTGTTTGTGGATTAGAAAGGGTTCGTGAAATGTGTCAAAATGATGCACACCTTTTTGTAAGACCAGACCAAATAAAAGATGAAGTTGGAAAAATATTAAATTTAATTAAAGAAGTTTATCAAAAAGATTTTGGTTTCCCAGCTTCAAGCTTTAAATATAGATTATCTTTAAGAGATAAAAATAATAAAGAAAAATATATTGATAATGACGAGATGTGGGAAACAGCAGAAAGCCAATTAAGAGAAATTTTAACAGAATTAGGTATAGAATTCTATGAAGCAGAAGGAGAGGCAGCATTCTATGGACCTAAGATTGATATTCAAATAAAAACAGCTTTAAATCATGATGTGACTATTCCAACTTGTCAATTAGATTTTGCTTTACCTGAAAGATTTGAATTAGAATATATTGGAGAAGATGGAAAAGCACATAGACCTGTTGTTATTCATAGAGCAATACTTGGTTCTTCTGATAGATTTATATCATTCTTATTAGAAGAAACAAAAGGAAATTTACCACTATGGCTTGCACCAACACAAGTTAGAATTTTACCAATAACAGATAATCAGCATAATTATTGTCATGAATTGAAAGATGAACTTGTTAAAGCTGGTATAAGAGTAGAAGTAGATGACAGAAATGAAAAAACAGGCTATAAGATACGCGAAGCACAAATGCATAAGATACCTTATATGTTAATTATAGGTCAAAAAGAAGTTGAAGAAAATCTTGTTTCTATTCGTTCTAGAAAAGATGGAGATATAGGAACTATGTCTGTAGAAGAGTTTAAAAATAAACTTCTAGAAGAAATTAAAAATAAAAAATAATGAAAAATAAATAAAACTATAATACTAAGAGAAATAGGAGAGATAAAAATGAAATTAGGAATTGTAGGTCTTCCAAATGTAGGAAAGAGTACATTATTTAATAGTATTACTAAAGCCGGAGCAGAATGTGCGAATTATCCATTCTGCACAATAGAACCAAATGTTGGAGTTGTTCCTGTTCCAGATGAAAGACTAGATAGCCTAGCTAAAATGTATAATCCAGAAAAAGTTACACATGCTGTTATTGAATTTGTAGATATTGCAGGGTTAGTTAAAGGAGCAAGTAAAGGGGAAGGACTTGGTAATAAATTCTTATCACATATACGTGAAACAGATGCTATTTGTGAGGTTGTTAGATGTTTTAATGATAGTAATATTGTTCATGTAGATGGAAGTATAGACCCAGTACGTGATATTGAAACTATTAACTTAGAATTAATCTTTGCAGATATAGAAACTGTAAATAAAAGATTAGATAAAGCAAGAAAGAATTTAAAAGCTAGTAAAAGTTATCAAGAAGAAGTTGATTTATTAGAAAAAATTAAAGAAAACTTAGAAAATGGAATTTCAGCAAGAGCATTAGATTTTAATGAAGATGAAGAAAAGCTAGTTAAGGATATGTTTTTATTAACTACTAAACCAATTCTTTATATTGCAAATATTTCTGAAGAACAATTAGAAAATGCAGAAACTGACCCACTAGTTCAAAAAGTTAAAGAATATGCTTCAAAAGAAAATGCAGAGGTTATTCCTTTATGTGTTAAAATTGAAGAAGAATTATCAGGACTAGATGATAATGATAAAAAAGAAATGTTAGAAGCTTTAGGACTAGAAGAATCCGGACTAGATAAAGTTATTAAAAAATCTTATGATTTATTAGGATTAATGTCATTCTTAACAGCTGGAGAACCAGAAGTTAGAGCTTGGACAATAAAGAAAGGAACTAAAGCACCACAGGCTGCAGGAAAGATACATTCTGATATTGAAAGAGGTTTTATAAAAGCAGAGGTTGTCTCTTTTGATGATTTAATGAATTGTGGAAGTATGGTTACTGCTAGAGAAAAGGGATTAGTTCGCCAAGAAGGAAAAGAATATGTTATGCAAGACGGAGATATAGTTCTATTTAAATTTAATGTTTAATATGTAATAGTTTTGTAATATAAATGTAAAAAAAAATATAGAAAAAACTATTGACGAAATATTTTTTTAAGTATAAAATAAAAAACGAAGAACGGAAGAGAAAACTTGTATTTTGTTATTTTTTACTATTACTTGAATTATATTATAAAAAATGGTATAATAATTAGTGATTGTATAAATAATAATAAAAAAATCTAAAAAGTAGAGGAGAAATCAATATGAAGAAAACAAATTTATTAAAAGTATTTTTTGGTTTAGTTTTAAGTGTAATGGTAATTTTTATAGCTACATCAGTTAGTGCAACAGATGGTTTTACAGATATGACAAATTCATTAGTTAATAGTAATTCAACAGGAAATAATTTAACAGTAGGAAATAATTCAACAAATACAAATACTTCAAATAGCAATTCAAATTCAACAAACACAAATACTAATACAAATAGATCAAATGTATCTAATACAAATTCTAATAGAACAAATAATAGTTCTAGCATTTACAATAATACAAGTTTACCTAGCACAGGTATAGGAGATTCACTTCCAATAGCTGCTTTAGTAGTTGTATTTGGTATATCAGCTGTATATGCATATAAGAAAATTAAAGATTATAGAAATATTTAGTTAATAAACTTATATAGAGAATAGAGAAGAGTAGAATTTTTCTACTCTTTATTTTTGACTTAAATATCCTTACTTTACAACTCTTGTAAATGAGAATAATATGAAAGATGATGTAAAAGAAATTAAAAACATTATAAACTTAGGCGAAAATGTAAATACTGAGTTTAAAGAAGCAGTAGGAATGTTGGAAAGTTCTGATTATAAAAATATAGTAAGTGATGTAAATAGTGACGAAATAAAATTAATATTAAATGAAATTAAAAAGAATAATAAGATTACACTAAAAGAGCTTTCAATTAAAATGAATTTAAAATTAAAAACACTAGAAAGACGTATAAGTGTTTTAAAGGAAAAAGGATATATACAAAGAGAAGGGTCAAAAAAGGCAGGTTATTGGAAATATTAAAGTAGATATAGAAATAGACAATTTACAAGGAATTATGTTAAAATAATAATATGGAAAATAAAGTAAGAAAGGTAGAAAAATATGAAAATAGAAGAAATAGTTGAAGAGTTAAAATATTACAAAGGAGAGTTACCTAAAGAAGCATTAAAAGAAGCAATAGATAAAAAAGAAGAAATGATACCAAAATTACTAGATATGTTAGAATTTACAAAAAATAATTTAGAGAAGATTTATAATGAAGAAGATGAATTTTTTGGATATATTTATGCATTTTTTTTACTTGCACAATTTAGGGAAAGAAGAGCATTTCCATATTTAATTGATTTATTAAATAAAGATGAAGAAATAGTTGATTATATATTAGGAGAAGATTATCCAGGAAATTTACCAAGATTGCTTGCAAGTACATATAATGGAGATGATGAAGCTTTATTTTCAATTATTGAAAATAGGAAAATAAACGAATTTGTAAGAAGCTCTACTTTACAAACTTTTGCAATATTATATCTTTATGGGAAAAAGGACAGAGAATTTATTGTAAATTATTTTAAAAAATTAATTAATGAAAAGGAAGATGATGATTATTCATATTTATATAAAGAAATATTAGATGAAACAATGAATTTAAGATTAATTGAGCTAGATGGATTAATTGATAAAATATTTAATGTTGTAGATACTAAAGAAGAAATACAAGAATTAAAAGATAGATTTGAAGATGAAAAGTATGAAATAGATATGGAAGTTTATCCTTTTAAAGATTTCTATGAGTATATTGATGATACAATAGAGATTATGGAAGATTGGCAATGTTTTAGATATAAAGAAGATGAAGAATATGAGCATTCAGAAAATCATATGATACTTAATTATGTCTTTAACAAAAGATATGAAGAAATAGAAAGATATGAAAACATTGGCAGAAACGAATTATGCCCATGTGGAAGTGGAAAAAAGTTTAAAAAATGTTGTATGAATAAATATATTACAGATGACGTTTTAGAAAGTTTAGATTTTATTGATATGTGTATAGCTAAAGGAATATGGTATTTAGAAAGAGAAGAAAATAAAAAGGCATGTGAATTGTTAAGATTTGCATGGGGGAGTGTTAGAGAAATATGTATAAACAATAATATAAAAAGTATTGAAGAATATGACAAAAAATATAAAGGTTATGATTTTCTTTCAAATTGGCTTCAAGAGTATGACGAGATATTAGAATTGAGTAATAAAAAAGATAGACTAATTGAAAGAATTAGATTATGTGATGATGTAGAAAATACTTTTGATTTAAATGATGAAGAACAATTATATTGGAAAGAACATTTTATTAGAGCAAGAGCGAATACAGAATTTAGATTAAGTAATAAAGAAAAGGCTACTAATATAATAGAGGATTATTTAAAAGAAGAGCCTAATTGGACTTGGGGCTATGTCGAGATGGCTGACTGGTATATGGATAAAAGAGATATAAATAATTACGACTTAAAAAAAGCAGAAGAAATATTATTAAGGGCAGAAAAGGTAGATAACGAAGAAAATGACATAGAAGATGTTATTGCTATTTTTGAAAGACTATTGGATATATACAAAGAAACAGAAGATAAAGACAAAGAAAAACTATACGAAGAGAAAATAAATAAACTATTAATAAAAAATGATTAAAAAACAAAAAAAGAAGATTTAAGGCTATTCTTAAATCTTCTTTTTAATCCACCAAAGAAAATAAAAAATTTTCCGGTAAGGTATTTACAAATAACCTAAGTTTGTGTACAATAAAATTGTACTAAATAAACGTAGTGCATACGAAAATAATACGTAAGTTTAAAAGTATTCTTATTAAAACATGATACAAATGACATGCATAAAAAAGAAAAATAAGTAAACACTAAACTAAAGAGAAGGAGAGAAAATTACGATGAAAGAATTAACTATTAAAAAAACTAAAACGAAGAAAGAGATACTAAACGATAATAAACGGAATTACTCTAATTGCACTTGTTATCACAATTATTGTCCTTCTAATCCTTGCAGGAGTATCAATTGCAATGCTAACAGGAGAGAATGGAATACTAACTCAAGCACAAAGAGCTAAGACAGAAACAGAGAATGCACAAGCAGAGGAAGAGAATATATTAAATAGTTATGATAAATATATTAACATTGCAAAAAATGGAAATACTATATATACAGATGAAAACGGAAAAACAGCAATAATTCCAAAAGGATTTTATATAGTACCAGGACTTGATATTATAGATGATGGTCTAGTTATATCAGATGTACAAGATGATGTTCAAAATACAGGAAATCAGTTTGTATGGATACCAGTAATAAATGAAAGTGATTATAATAGAAAAACTAATTATTCAATTGTAGGAGTTTCAGAAACAGCGTATGCGGGAGAGGGATATTTGCCAGAAGAACTACAGCCATTAATACCTGAAGAAGTAGTAGATAAAAAAGAAATAGGATTATTAAATGAAGATGCCGAAAGAACAACTATAATGAAATCTGGCGGATTTTATATATCAAGATACGAAGCAGGAATAGAAGGAACAGATACTTTGGTGAGCAAAAAAGGAGCAACAGTATGGACCGACATTTCATGGGAAGAATGCAAAGAAACAGCAAAAGAATTTATAAATACTAATGGAGTAAAAAGCGCGTTATGTTCAGGAATACAATGGGATGTTACGCTTGATTTTATAGATGGAAAACAAGATGGGACAGGAAAGACTTACCAAACGACGGCTGGCGATAGTAGCAGACATATTGGTTCAAAAGAAGTATCAGGACAAAATGAGGCAGATAAAGTTTGTAACATATACGATTTAGAAGGAAATTGTTATGAAAATGTAGCAGAAAGAAATACAAATGATGAAAGTCTTACTTTCGTTGACAGAGGGGGAGCTTATATAGATGCTGTTTCATCTTCTGTACGAAATGGTACTGATGGATTACCTTATTCAGGTGTTTCATTCCGTTTTGTGCTTTATGTTATGTAATATTGAAGACTTCTTGTTCAAGAAGTCTTTTGTTTTGCTTTAATAATAAATCTGTTGTTGTTAATGTTGTTACAAGTGATGAGAGTAAGGGCTTTTTCGTTTGGGTTGTAATTAGTAATAGGGGAAAGGTCATCTTCTTTAACCTCATAATTTTCAATTACTTTGTATGTGTAGTTAAGTCCTGTGTTATCATAAATGTAGATTTCATCATTTTGTTGTAATTGGTTTATTTTACTAAAAAACATATCATTGTTGTAGTTATGTCCTGCTATGCAAATATTGGTATTTTCTTTTAAGTTTGTCCCATAAAACTTACAAGGGGCAACTTTTAAGTTCTCTTCAGTTAGAGTAGAAAGAACAGGATAATAAAGATTAATTTTAGGAATTTCAATAATACCAAAAAGATTATTTTCTATGTTTTCTTCTTCCTGTGTTTGTGTATTTGCATAAAGTCTGTAGATATTATAATTTCCAATCAAATTTTTAGAAATTTCTTCATTACTTTGAAGAGAATAAATGTAATAAATAGAAAAAGAAATAGTAATAATAATTACTATAATGGATATAGTAAATTGTAGTTTAAAAAATTGCTTATTTGTACTTTTTCTATTTTTATTATTTTTTCTGATATAATCTATATCATTATATAAATCTTCACTATTCAATTTATTGTTATTTTTATCATCTAAATTCGTACTTAAAATCTGGTTCATAATTTTATTTTATCTAAAAAACAAAAAAATATTATAAAAAACTTGTCAAAAATTTTTTTATTTGTTATCATTATTTGGTAGAAGGAGATAGGAATGAAAGAAACAAAAGAAAGAAAAATGATAAGACACAAAAAGAAAAATGTAAGAATATTTCCTTTGTATAAAACAGTTTCTTGGGATTTATTATTCTATTTTCCTATTATATTCTTATTCTTAACACAAATAAAAGGATTTTCAGCATCACAAGTATTATTTGCAGATGCATTTTATACTTTAGCAAATACATTTTGGCAATTACCAGTAACAAGCTTAGTAGATAGAATAGGAAAGAAAAACTGTTTAATAATTGGAAATGTCCTTTATTCACTTAGTATTTTAGCAATGATATTCATGCAAAATTATTATGAGTTATTAATAATACAATTTATATATGCACTAGGATATTCAATAAAAGGAATATGTGAATCAAATATCCTTTATGATTCTTTACCTGCTAGTAAGAAAAGAGGAAGAGTATTTGCTACAATAGACCGGAAAATCTTCATCATATTTTTATTTATTTGATGCAATATCTTCAATAATTGCAGGGTTTACATTTGCAATAAATGGATATATTCCAATGGTATTGTGTTTCTTATGTTGTGTTGCATCTACAGTTATTTCATTTAAATTTAGGCATACAGTAATTGTAGAAGATAAGGTAAAACCAGTTTCGTTAAAAGAATACATAGGACAAATAAAAGACTCAATGAAATTTTCTATAAAATCTAGTAGAGTAAAATTATTGATTTTATCAAATGCGTTATTTTTAGGACTAGTTATGGGAGTTGTAAACTTAAGAAGTAGTATGCTTAGTGAAATGCAAGTGCCAGAAGCATATTTTGGAATTATATTTGCAGTATTACAATTTTCAGCAGCAATAACAGCAAGATATAGTGAACAAATACATAAAATATTTAAGAATAAAACAATAGCAGTATTAACTATTCCGATTACAGTTTCTTGTATATTAATTGGTTTTATAGGAAAAGATACATTATCTAAATCTTCATTGATATTAGTAGTATTATTGTTCTTAATACAGTATGCAGCAAAAGGACCATATAGAGCATTACTTGCACGTTATTTGAATAATTTTACAAATAGAAAAATAAGACCAAAATTAACAGCATTAAGAAATTTATCTTCTAATTTATTGACAGCCATAGTGTCTCTTATCTGTGCTTTATTACTAGAAATAACAACAACAGCAAATACTTTTATAATAATTGGTTGTCTTACAACTATTTTTGCAGTATTGTTGCTTGATTATATGAGAGATAGAGTAGGGTTGAAACCTTCACAATATAGTAAAGAAGATTTAAAATATAGTTTATATAGACCAGATAAAATAAAGAAAAAGCCTTAAGCAAAATTAGGCTTTTTTTCTCTTGTATATACTTTAGGAGCTACTTCAAATTTTATATTAAAGCACCTAAAATCAAATAATTCATTTTCTTCTAAACAATCTAAATAAATATCTAACTCTTCTAGATTCCTACAAGCTGCAATTATAATAGGATTTAAATTATATTGAAACATTAATTCAAAAGCTAAATCTAAAGCTTTTAAGATAGATTTGTTTTCTTTATTTATAATCAAATTAATAGTTTCTCTAAATCTAGAGCTTATGCTATGTTTAAACCTATTTAAAGGCAAAATATATTCTTTATTAATAACATCTTGTGGTGATATGTATTTATCCTTATTATTTTCATATTTTTTTTCAATATCAATATATTTATATGGCAAATATGCTTTTTGGTCTTTTTCAGAAACAATTAAAGTATCATTATCCATTTTGGGCTCCTAATTTTATTTTTATAGTATAATTAATTATATAAATTAATTATACATGTAAAACACTTTTAAGTAAATAAAAATGATATTACATTTCTGTTACATATTGAAAACCTTTTTATCATATGATATAGTTATTATAGTAAAAAGATACATAAGAAAAGGAGAAAAAAGTGTACAAGCTTAGTGATTTTGATAAATCAAGTAGACATTTGTATAAATTGGGTAAAATACTTAGTACAATTATTTGTATAATTATATTATTTTTAATTATATTCAATGTAACTTTAATGGTAGAATCATATATTAATCCAAATGAATTACCAAGTTTTTTAGGAATAAAAAGTTTTGTTATAGTATCAGAAAGTATGGAACCTACTATTATGACAGAAGATGTGATTTTTATTACTAATACATCAAGAGAAAATTTGGAAGTAGGAGATATTATATCTTTTAGAATAGGTGACTATATAAATACACATAGAATTATAAGAATTGAACAACAAAATGGGGAAGAGGTATATATAACAAAAGGGGATAATAATAATGCTGAAGATAGAACTCCAGTTAAATTTGAGGATATAGAAGGAAAATATTTATTTAGACTTCCTGGTTTTGGAAGAATAACAGATATTTTAAAAAGTAAAGTTACCTTAGTAATACTTTTAGTATTTTTAGTAATAATTTCTTATTATGAAGTAAGAATATCCAGAAGAAAATTGAAAAGAAAAGAAGAGAGATTTGAATTTAATAAAAAATTAGTAGACCAAGTAAAAAGTGATAAAAATAACAAAGAATGAGATAGGAGATGTAATTATTGTATAAAGCTATTTTTATAGATATAGATGGGACGTTAAAAAATGACCAAAAAGAAATAACAAATAGAACAAAAGAAGCAATAAGAAAAGTAGGAGAGTTGGGAATACTAGTAATTATATGTTCAGGAAGACCAACTGAAACTACTACTGAAGTCAGTAAAGAATGTTTTGCGAGTAACTTTATTATTACATCAAATGGAGCTTATGGTTATGACTATAAAAAGAATAAATGCATCTTTAAAAACAAGATGAAAAAAGAAGCATGTATTGAAATATATAATTTAGCAATAGAAAAAGACGTTAATTTTATTATGAATACAGAAAAAGGAAGATTTACTCTAAAGAAAAGAGATAATGATACAGATATTTTGTTAAAAGAACCTATAGATATATTTGTAAACAAAATAGATGTTATGCAATGTTTATTACATGACAGTAGTTTTGAAAAAATAAAAAACTTGAGACCTTATATAGACAAAATAGAAAATGTAGGAATAAAAAATCAGTCAAAAAGTTTAACAAACCCAAAACTTAAGCCATTATCTTATACTTATTATGATATAGCAGACGAAAAAACTTCTAAAGGATTTGGAGTTAAAAAAATGTGTGAAGCATTAAATATTGATTTAAAAGATACTATTTCAATAGGAGACGATTATAATGATGTTTCAATGTTTGAAGTAACAGGTCTTAGTGTAGTTATGGGAAATGCAAATACTGAAGTAAAATCAAAAGCAAAATACGAAACACTTACTAACAATGAAGATGGTGTGGCTGTATTTTTAGAAGAATTAGTTAATAATAAGGGAGGATTTATATGTTAGAGAATATTAAAGTATTATGCCATAGTTCTATTAAATTTGAGAAAGGACAAATTATTTATTTTGATCCATTTAAAATAAATGAAAACTATAATGATGCAGATGTAATATTTATAACACATTCTCATTATGACCATTTTTCAGAAGAAGATATTTTAAAAGTTAAGAAAGAAGAAACTAAAATTGTTGTCCCAGAAGATTTATATAATAGAAGTTTGGAATTAGGATTTAGTGAAGAAAACATTTTAGTAGTAAGACCAAATGAAGAATATGAAATAAATAATATTAAATTTAAAACAATACAAGCATACAATTTAAATAAAAACTTCCATCCAAAAACTAATAATTGGGTAGGATATATAATTACTTTAGATAATATAGTTTACTATATTGCAGGAGATACAGATGTAACAGAAGAAAATAGAAAAGTAAAATGCGATGTAGCATTTGTTCCAATTGGAGGAACATATACAATGACAGCAAAAGAAGCAGCAACTTTAGTAAATGAAATTAATCCTAAAATTACTGTTCCTATACATTATAATTGTATCATTGGTTCAAAAGAAGATGAAAAAGTATTTAAAAATAGTGTAAATGATGATATTGAGGTCATGATACTTCTTTAGTTGCTTTTCTTAGCTCTAAATAACTTACTGCAAAGTTAAATATTTCACTTACATACATAGAAATAATAAAACCTAATATTCCAAGTTTTGGAAGTAGAAAGTATAATAAACTAATTGTTATAACAAGGTCAGCTATATTGCATAGCATGACCTTAAATTGTCTATTTAGACCTTTTAACATATTATCTATAATGTTATCTAGGTACATAAGTAAAATTAAAGGAGAAAGCATCCTTATGTATTTAGCACACTCTAAATTTTGAAATAAGCTTAAGCTTAAATTATTTGCAAAAATAAAACAAATAATACTTACAATTAATGAAAAGCAAGTAGTTATTATAAATATTTTATGACTTACACTAAGAATTCTTTTCTTATAACCTTTTGCCATTAAACTTGAAAATTCAGGTATAAGTAAAGAACTAAAAGAACCAATAAAAACAGTTGGAAATGTTATAACAGGTATTGCCATTCCAGTTATTCTTCCATATTCAGATAGTGCTAAAGTGTATGGAAGTCCAAATAAAACTAATCTATTTGGCACGATAAATTCTTTTAAGGTAGAAAGCCCTGAACGTATATAAGATGTAATTGAAACAGGAAGAGTTATATTTAAAATTTTCCTTTTATAACTTACTTCTTTTATTTTTGCTCTTTTATTAAAGAAGTTTTTATCAATTTTATATAATATAAATAAAAATGTGCAAGAAAATACTTCAGAAATTACATCTGCTAAAATTAAACAAATACATACAGCTTCAACACTATTTAAATAAAAGTATTGTAATAAGATAATGCTAATTATAATTTTTACACTAAGCTCTAAAACTTGTGAAATAGCTGATTTATAAGCTTTTCTCACAGCCGAAAAATATCCATTTATTACAGAAGAGATTGCAATACAAGGAAGACCAATTGCAATTAAATAAAATGGAATAGAAGAGACTTTATTATTTAACCAGTTGACGGAGATTATATTTGATAAAAGAATTATTAATATGCTACTTCCAATGCCTAAAAATATAGCAAATAAATTACAACTTCTAACAGCTTTTAAACCTTCTAAGAAATTTCCTTTAGCAAATTGTTCTGATACTAAATAAGTACAAGCAAGACTAAGACCAGAAGTTGCAAGTGTAATAAAAAACATATATACAGACATAACAAGAGAAAAAACGCCTACTGCTTCTGAACCTATTTTATTTGAAACATAGATATTAAAAACCATACTTATACTTCTAGTAAATAAAGCTGTTAAAGTAAGTATAGAACCATTTATTAAAAACTTTTTTGTCCTTTTCAATAATATTCACCATTTAATTCTATTTAAAAAAATGTTAAAATATGATATATCTATATTAGGTGATAAATATGAAAAATGCTTTTGAATATTATGATAAAACTAAAAATTCTAATGTACCTAAAAATTTAAGAATGTTTATGGATATGAAAGTAGAAGCTGGAGTTTGTATAGACCTAGGGTGCGGAGCAGGTAGAGACACAGTTTTCTTAATAAAAAATGGTTGGAAAGTTATTGCAATTGATAAAGAAGATACTGAAAAAATGATTAGGAGTTCTTTAAACGAAGAAGAACAAAACTCTTTAGAATTTATAAAACAACATTTTGAAGATAATATTACTTTACAATCTTGTAATTTATTAGTTGCAAATGCTAGCTTATCTTTTTGTAATAAAGAAAATTTTAACGAGTTATGGAATAAAATTGTAAATTCTATTTCTAAAGATGGTTATTTTGTAGGTAATTTTTTTGGTATAAATGATACTTGGGCTAATAGACCTAATATGACATTTTTTACAAAGGAAGAAGTAATAAAATTATTTTCATCTTTTGAAATAATAAACTTTAAAGAAGTAGAGAAAAATGGAAAAACAGCTTTAGGAGTAGAAAAACATTGGCATGTATTTAATGTAATTGCAAAGAAAAAATAAATATTAAAATAAGAGGTAAAATATATGGATAGTAAAGATTATATTGGAAAAACTATAAAAGTAAAAATAGATAGGCCCTTGGGGTCTAAACATCCTAATTGGGATATGATTTATACTGTAAATTATGGTTATGTTCCAAACACTGTTAGTGGAGATGGAGAAGAGCTAGATTGTTATGTTTTAGGTGTTTTTGAACCAATAGAAAAATTTGAAGGAAAATGTATTGCAGTTATTAGAAGAATTAAGGAAGATGATGATAAACTAATTATTGTTCCAGAAGATAAGAATTATTCAAATGAACAAATAAGAGCTTTAACAGAATTTCAAGAAAGATATTTTGAAAGTAAGATAATAAGATAAACATTATATTACAAAATTATATTTTAGTTATTGTAAAATAAATGTCGAAAAATTTCCTTTTTTCATATGATATATAAAGGTTATATGAAAGGAGGAAGATTATTTGGAGTTATATGGAAAAAAGGTAGGGTTCGTACTTACAGGTTCATTTTGTACATTTAAAAAGACAATTCCTAAAATGAAAGAATTGATAGAAAAAGAAGGAGCAGACATTATTCCTATAATGTCTTATAATAGTTATAATTTAGATACAAAATTTGGAAAAGCTAAAGATTTTATAAAGGAAATAGAAGATATAACAGGAAAAGAAATAATTCATACAATACAGGGAGCAGAACCAATTGGCCCAAAGAAAATGACAGATATAATGGTAGTTGCTCCTTGCTCAGGTAATACAATGGCAAAACTTGCTTTAGATATAATAGATACACCGGCTGTAATGGCTTGTAAATCACATTTAAGAAATGATAGACCACTTGTTATTGCACCGTCAACTAATAATGGTTTAAGTGGGAACGCAGAAAATATTGGTAAGTTATTAAATAGAAGAAATTATTATTTTGTACCATTTAGACAGGATAATCCAATAACAAAACCAAGGTCAATTGTATTTGATGAAGATTACTTAATAAAAACTATAAAGTTTGCCTTAGATGGTGAGCAAATAAGTCCAATTTTGTTATAAATATGATTATAAAAAGTATAAATTGAAAAAATTTATACTTTTTTCATTAAGGAGTGACTTAAAAAAGTTGTTTATAAAATTAAAATGTGATAAAATCATAACGGAAAGTAATTAAGTATGGAGGAATAGTAATGGAATACACAAATAAATATAATATGACAAAAGAACAAAATATATTTTTGGCTAAAAGAAACCTTGTAGATAGTATTTGGAAAAGTGCTAATTTAGAAGGAATTACAGTCACATACCCAGAGACTCAAGCTATTTTGGATGGGGGAAATGCAAATGGACTAAAAATGGATGAAATAGTTACTATAAATAACTTAAAACATGCTTGGTATTTTATATTAGAAAATGAGGACGTCCCTAATAATTTTAATATATTAAGAGAAATAAATAAAATTGTAGGTGCTAATCTAATAATAAATTGTGGAGATTTAAGAACAACTCCTGTAACTATAGGTGGAACAGATTGGAAGCCGCCATTTCCTATTGAATCTCAGATAAAAGAAGAATTAGAAGAACTTTTAAAAATAGAAAACAAAACAGAAAGAGCAATAACAATTATGCTATGGGGAATGAGAAGACAAATGTTTATCGATGGAAATAAAAGGACTTCTATGTTATTTGCTAATAAAATAATGATAGAAAATGGATGTGGGATAATAACAATTCCTGTAAAAAAACAACAAGACTTTTTTACTAAATTACTTAATTTTTATGAAACAAATGAAATGGAAGACTTAAAAAAATGGGTATATGATAATTGCATTGATGGAATAGATTTTTAAAAGAGCATTTAGCTCTTTTTCTTATTGTAAAATTAATATATTTGTGATAAATTATATTAAACATTAATAAATAAAAAGCAAAAGGAGATTTATGGATAATTTAATAGAAAGAATAACTAAATTTAATGAGGAATTATATAGTAAAGAAAAAAGTAGATTGGAAAATCAAGAAAAATCTTTTAAAGTAATTAAAGGAAAAATTCCTATTATAGTATCTGCTCCACATAGTATAAAACAATTAAGAAAAGTAAAAGAAGCAGAATACCAAACGGGAGCAATAGTTTCTATTCTTGCTGAAGAGACAAAATGTTTTGCAATATATAAAACATATAATAATTTTGATGATGCAAATTATGATATAGAAAATAATGAATATAAAGAAGAAATAAAACACATAGTAAAAGAAGATAATATTAAGATACTTTTAGATATTCACGGTGCAAAAGATGAACATAGTTTTGATATAGACTTAGGAACAGCATATGGTGAAAATATAAATAATAATATAGAAATATTGAAGAGTTTGAGGGATTGTTTTAAAAAGTATAAAATAGAAAATGTTACAGAAAATGAAACTTTTAAGGCAGATAGTATAAGGACAATTGGTAAATATATAAATAAAAAAACTAAAATCCCATGTATTCAGTTAGAAATATCATGGAAATATAGAAATTTAGATAATTTAGATAATATTGAAAGATTAATAAAAGCTTTGAAAGAATTTATATTAAGTTTTTAGGAGGGAATTATGGAATCAAAATATAATTGGAATTTAAAAGAAATTTTTGAAAGTAGAGAAGAGTTTGATAAGACAAAAAAAGAATTAGAAGAAGATTTAGAAGGAATTAATAGTTATCAAGGAAAACTATGCAGTAGCTCAGACAATCTTTATAATTGTTATAATTTATATGAAAAAGCATTAGAAAAATATGAAAAATTATATGGTTATGGAATGCTTTATTATAATTTAGATATGTCAAACCAAGAAGGAATAAAATTATATAAAGAGGTAGAAAGTATAGGTACAGAGTTTAATACAAAGGTTTCTTTTATGACACCAGAAATAACATATAGCGAAAATGGTGTTGTTGAAAAATACTTATCTGAAGATGAAAGATTAGAAAGATATAAAAGAGATATTTTGGATATCTTAAAAGAAAAAGAACATATATTAAGTAAAGAAGAAGAAAATTTACTTGCAAACTATTCAGAGCTATTTTCTGCTCCTGAAAATACATTTGATATTTTAACAAATGCAGAATTTAAATTTGGAAATTTAAAAGATGAAAATGGGGAAGAGGTAGAGCTAACAGAAAGTAATTACACTATTTATCTAAAAAGTCAAAATGAAGATGTAAGAAAACAAGCATTTAATCTTATGTATAAGCAATATAGCAAGTTTGTAAATACAATTACAGAATTATATTTAGCAAATGTGAAGGCAACATCTGTTTCAGCAAAACTTAGAAAATATAAATCTAGTTTAGAGAAAGCTGTAACAAATGATGATGCAAGTATTAAAGTTTATAATTCATTAATAGAGTCTATACATGAAGGACTTAAAGTAAATCATGAATTTATTGATTTAAAGAAAAAAATATTAAAAAAAGAAGATTTCCATATGTATGATTTATATGTAAATCCATTTGAAATAGAAAAAGATGAAATAACATTTGAAGATGCCAGAAAAGAAGTAGAAAATGCTTTATCTGTTATGGGAGAAGAATACTTAAATAAGTTAAAAGAAGCATTTGATAATAACTGGATAGATGTATATGCAAAAACTAACAAAAAAGGTGGAGCATATAGTATGGGAATATATAATGTTCATCCATTTGTACTTTTAAATTTTGTAAATAGCAAAAGAGATGTAAGTACAATTGCACATGAGTTAGGACACAGTATGCATTCATATTATTCAAGTTCAAACCAAACAATAATAGATGCTGATTATACAATTATGACAGCAGAAGTTGCATCAACTGTAAATGAAATATTATTAAGTAATTATCAAATAGAACATGAAAAAGATAAAACAAAAAGAGCTGAATTACTATATGAACTATTGGAAATGATAAGAGCAACATTATTTAGACAATCTATGTTTGCTGAATTTGAAAAAATAGTTCATGAGAAGATAGAAAATGGAGAAACACTTTCTTCTGAAGATTTAAATGAAATATATTACAGTCTAAATAAAGACTATTTTGGTAATAATATGATAGTAGATGAAAATATAAAATATGAATGGGAGAGAATACCTCATTTTTATACAGATTTCTATGTATATAAATATGCAACTGGAATATCTGCAGCAATTAGCATTGCAACTAACATATTAAAACAAGGTGAACCTTTTGTTAGAAGATATATAGAAATGTTAAAACAAGGATGTTCTAAAAAGTCTATTGATTTATTAAAAATGGTAGATGTAGACTTAGAAGAAAAAGCCGTATATAAAGATGCTATTAACTTCTATCATGAAAAAATGAAAGAGTTAAAAGAATTAATATAGGAGAATGTATGGAAAAAGTTGATAAATTAGAATACAAGATATTAGGTATTAGTATATGGAAGATTTTTACGTATTTTATTGTTTATAGCATTTTAGGTTATATTATAGAAACTTTATTTGCAATAGTAACAATGGGAGTATGGGAATCAAGGCAAAGCTTTTTATATGGTCCTTTTCTTGGAATTTATGGATTGGGCGCTGTTTTCATCATATTATTCTCACAATATTTTGACAAAAATAATTTTAACTTATTTATAGGGGGATATATAATTGGAACCTTTACAGAATATATAATAAGTTTTTTAACAGAAAGCATTTTAGAAACAAAATGGTGGGATTATTCAGGTAAAATTTTAAATATAAATGGTAGAGTATGCTTATTATATTCTATATTTTGGGGAATCCTAACAGTATTCTTAGTAAAAAAAGTAAATCCTAAAATAGATAAGGTATGTAATAAACTACAAGAAAAGATTTCAAAAAAGGTTCTAAAAATTGTGGTTACAGTATTAATAGTGTTTTTGGCAATAGACTGTGTTGCAACTTGCTATGCGCAAGATCAATTTATAACAAGAGTGATTGTTGAACACAACATTCCTGTATATAATCAAGCTCAAGTAAAAGAGAAATATGATAGAGTTAAAGAAAATAAGAATTTAGATAAATTTATAAATACTGCTTGGGGAAATGAAAAGATGATTAGAACATTTCCTAATATTAAAATACAAGATAAAGATTATAATACTATATATTTAGCTAGTCTATTACCAGAAATTAAACCATATTATATGAAATTGTTTACTAAAAAATAGAAGGATTTTTATTCCTTCTATTTTTTAGTTCATAACTATAAATTAGCAAGTGGATTTCTTTCAACTGCACTTCTTACTTGGTCGCTATTTACATGAGTATATATTTCAGTAGTGGAGATGCTTTCATGACCTAATAGTTCTTGCAATGCTCTTATATCAACTTCGCCATATTGATACATAAGAGTTGCAGCAGTATGTCTTAACTTGTGGACAGAATATTTTCTACTGTCTAATCCTGCTTCCATAAGTTCTTTATTAATAATATATTGAACAGTCCTATTACTAATTCTTTCTTTTCTTTCACTTAAAAACAATGCTTTTTCTGAATTCTTACTATCATGTTTTATTCCTTGCTTAGGACGAACTTGTAAATAAGCAGATAAAGCTTTCATACAGGCGTTATTTAAGTAAATTGTTCTTTCTTTATTCCCTTTACCAATAACAGTTAATTTACATTCTTCAAAATCTATATCATTAATGTTTATACCTACAAGTTCAGAAAGACGCATGCCACAATTTAAAAATAGGGTAGTTATTGCATAATCTCTTTCGTGATTTCTATTATCTTCATTAGAAGCAGCATCTAGAAGTCTTTTACTATCATCTAATGATAAATATTTAGGAAGTCTTTTATCTTTTTTAGGTGTTTTTAGATTTAATGCAGGATTATGGTCTAATAAAAACTTTTGACTTGCATCTTGTGATAGGTATTTAAAAAATATACGTATAGTAGATATTTTCCTTGCTCTAGTAGCTGCTTTGCTATTAAAAGTTGTTGTTAAATATCCTAAGAAAGCATGGATATCATCAAGTTCTATTTTCTTTATTACATCAAATGGTAAATCCTTAATTTTAATTTTGTTAAAATCAGTTTCTTTAGTTAGATGAAAATGTATTTTTATGAATTTAAGAAACATCGCTAAATCATAATTATATTCTTTAATACTATTAGGTGATTTATTTAATATAGTTGTAGAATAATCTAAGAAAGCATTTATATAATCTGGATTTTCTTCTCTTTTTATCATATGTATCACACTCCGTTCATATTTATTTTATATTATATAGTAAAATAATAAAAATGCAACAAGATTTTTGAAATTTTGTGCAATGTTTTTTAGGGTTTCTATTTTTACTAATTTGTGATATACTATAACTACTTTTAAAAGAAAGAAGTGATTTAATGAGGAAAAGAAGGTCAAGGCACTCAAGTAATGTAGACGAAGAGCCAAAAGCCGTTAGAGAAATGAAAAAGAATAAAAATAAACAACTAGAAAAGGAAAACAAAAATCCTAAAAAAAATAAAATAGATAAAAAGAAAAGAAAGAAAAAAATAATTTTGACAATTATAGTTATAATTGTGTTAATAGTAGGAGTTACATTAGGGGTTTCTGCACATACATGGACAACGCTTGCTAAAGATATGGTTTCTAACGAAAGCTCAATTGTAATTGATACTGATGGAAATACAATAGCTAAGCTTGGAGACGAAAGAATAAAATCAAACATTTCTTATGAAGAAATGCCAGATAATCTAAAAAATGCATATGTAGCAATAGAAGATGAAAGGTTTTATTCACACCATGGCGTTGATATAAAAAGGACAGCTTCAGCAATTTTTAATTATGTAATACATTTTGGTTCATCTTCGTTTGGAGGAAGTACAATTACACAGCAATTAGTTAAAAATTTAACTGGAGATAATACAGACAGTGTTATAAGAAAAGTAAAAGAATGGTGGAAAGCATTTCTTCTAGAAACGTCACTTTCTAAGGAAGAAATATTAGAAGGATATTTAAATATCATATATGTTGGACCAAGTATATATGGAGTAGATGCTGGAGCACAGTATTATTTTAACAAATCTGCAAGTGAATTAAGTTTGGAAGAATGTGCATTTTTAGCAGGGATAAATCATTCGCCTAATTCTTATAACCCCTTTGGAGATACAGACAATAGTGAAAAAATAAGGAATAGAACTATTACTGTTTTAGATAAAATGCTAGAACTTGGTTATATTAATGACAATGAACATAATGAAGCTGTTTCGAATGTAGAAGCAGGATTAGATTTTGATAATGGTGATGTTGAAGCTAAGAGTGATGGGGTATATTCTTATCATACAGACGCATTAATCCTAGAAATTACTGAAGATGTTGAAGACAAGTATAATATTTCCGAAGATTTTGCTACTAATTATATTAATATGGCAGGGTTAACTATACATAGTACCCAAGATAGTGATATCCAAAAAGAAACTGAAAAAGAAGCTGCAAAAAGTAAATATGTCCTTAAATCACAAACAGGTGGAGATTCTTCACAAGCAGCTATGGTAGTAATGGACCATAAGACAGGAGAGGTTTTATCTTGTGTAGGAGCTTTAGGAGAAAAAACAGAAGCAAGAACTTTTAACCGTGCAACTCAAAGTGTAAGACAAACAGGTTCTGCAATTAAGCCTATAGCAGTACTTGCACCCGCCATTGATAAAAAAATAATTACAGCATCTTCTGTATATGATGATACAGAACAAGATTTTGAAAATGGATATCATCCTGTAGATTATAATAAGGCTTTAGGGAAAATAACAGTAAGAAGAGCTGTAGAATCTTCACAAAATATTCCTTTTGTAGAAATTATGGAAGAATTAACTCCTAAAACTGCTATTGAATATTTGGAAAAAATGGGAATTACATCTTTAACTGAAAATGATGAAGGCTTACCTTTAGCCTTAGGAGGATTAGATAAAGGAATTAGTCCTCTTCAAATGGCAGGAGCATACAGCACAATTGCAAATGATGGAGTTTATATAGAGCCAACATTTTATACGCAAATTGATAGACAAAATGGTTCTAAAGCATTAGAAAGTAAACAAGAAAGCAAAAGAGTATTTTCAAAAGAAGTGGCTTACATTTTAAAAAGCTTATTAACACAACCTGTTGTTGGAGAAAATGGAACAGCTACTTATTGTGAAATCTCTGGCGTAGATGTAGCAGCAAAAACAGGTACTACAGACGAAAACTATGATAGATGGCTTTGTGGATTTACTCCGTATTATACAGCTGTAACTTGGTATGGATTTGACCAAAACGAAACAATTGATTTTAATGGAAGAAATCCAGCCGGCTTAATTTGGGCTAATGTAATGGCAAGAATTCATACAGGTCTACAAACAGCAAGATTTGAAAAGCCAAGCATGGTTTTAAGTGCAACAGTATGTTCAGAAACAGGTATGAGGGCAACTACTGGATGTCCTAATACTTATACAGAATATTACTTATGGTTTACAACACCTGATACATGTAATAAACATCAAGGAGAAGAAGTAAAAGAGGAAACAAACACAAATACTAATACAAGTAATAATACTATTGAAATAGTTCAAGGAATTACTGAAGAAATAGATGAAAAAGAACCACCAAGAACAACTGAACCCACAGATAGTAGAGATACTATAAATTCTTCTTTAGATGATGATAATAACAATAATTCTAATACAACAAATACTTCTAATTCAAATACTAATAATACATCAAGGCCGTCAAGACCGGGTAATAATACAAATACAACAAATACAAATAATAATTCAACAACAAATACTAATACAAATCAATCAAATTCGTCATCAAGTAATAGTAATCTAACTGGAAGTAATACAATAGATGAAGAAATAAGTTCTGATGAAAATACAAATACACAGTCAAGTGAAGAATAACAAAAAAATAGAAATTTTGAATGCGTATATTTTAAAATGTTTACTTGGAATTTATCTAAAAAAATATTAAATATATTATATAAAATCTAGAGGATATAATGAAAGAAATAGAAAAAGAATTAGAAAAATTCCAAAAATTTAAAAGTAACTATGCTTTTAAACAACAGGAAATTGAAGAAATAGATGGGAAACAATATTGTGAAGGAGAACCTTTGCTAGATGAGGAAGGAAAAGAAATAGGCGATTGTGAAAAATGGATTAATGTTGGTTATAAACATAAAGGTCTATAGAGATATTTTACATACAATGGGAGAAGAAACTAAAGAAGAGAATGTATTTACTAGATATGAGTTCGAATTAGAATTAAATTGTTTAAAGGATTTTTTAAAACTAGAAAAATTTTAAATTAATAAAAGGTATAAAAAATAAAAGGGGGAATTGCACATCTTCCATTAAACTAAAAAGTAAGTGGTATTGTGTGCATAATAATATTTATGAAATTATACGAATTAGTAGAAAAATATCATACGAAAAATGATGTAATAATAAAAAGAAAAAAAGGAATATTAGAATTTACAATATCTACAGGTATATTTATAAAACGTGATCTAACAATATATGCTGATTCTGAAGAATTAAGAATTGGAAAAACAGTAATTAAAATGACAGATTTAAGGAAAATGTATTTTTTTTACATTAGAAATCCTCGTACTGGTTATGCTTGTTCTTTAGAAATTGTAGGAAAAAACATGATAAATAGTAAAAGCATAACAATTACTACGTTGTCAGAAGACGATTTAGATAAAATAGATGAATTATTTAATTATTTTATATTTTCTAATGAAGATAATTATAGTAGACTAAGTTCAAATAATTATGAATTTATAATACATTCTACTCCAAATATATATAAATTAAATACATATAGTAAAGGACAAGAAAAATTTGATAATATAGAAATAGATAACAAAAAATATTATTTCTTTAAAATATTACCAAAAACGTATTATAAAAAGTATTCAAAAAAGAAATATTTATTATTTGAGACTAAATTCGAAAATAATAATTATATGGACGTATGGATTGAAGAAAAATCTTTACTAAGAAAAATTAAGTTAAAATTTGCATTACGGAATATTTATTTTTATAATAATATTTATTGTCATTATTAGCTCTTCAACGATAAAGTCAACTGAAAAAGCAAGAACTCAACAAGAATTGGAAGAAAGACAAAAACAAGAGCAAATTTTGAAAGAAGAAGCAAGAAAACAAGAAGAAATAAAAGAATTACTTCCTAATTTTCATATCTATTATCAAGATGGATTTATTACATACAGTAATAATACTGATTATGAAAAACCATCTAATTCAGATATAATATGTGTTTTTGAATTTGATAATGGTGAAAAATCTTATTTAGCATTTTCGAATAATAAAATAGATATAAATAGAGTTAATTTTAAAGACAATAGTACTTGTAAAGTTTATATGATTTTTAGAGGAATGATAAAAAATGAGTTTATTGAAGATGCCATTGTAAGTAATATAATAGAAATTAATTTTTAGACATTTTTGTTTGATAGAGTAGGAAAAATAAGGTAAAGACTCATAAAAAGATATTAATATATAAAGAATAATGGAAGAGGAGGAACTACCTAATTTTCTAAAACAATAAAATAATTATAAATAAAAATTACAGTAAAAATATTCTAATAGAATAAATAATATAAAATCAATTAAAATAATAAATTAAAAATAAACTAATCATAAAACAAAAATTATTATAATAAATTAAATTATATAGAAATTTTGCGCAATGTTTAAATTATAAAATTTTTATAACAAACATTGTAATATCAAAAAAGCGAACATTTGTTGTTTAGTGATTTTTTTATAAAATTTATATAATATTTTAATTAAATTATTGTTTAATTAAGTTCAAAATCGATTTTAAGACGTTTTTATTTTTTAGGCATATAAGTTTGTTGTCCGTAAAATAGGGCAAATATAGAGAAATAGGCACTTTGGAGATTTTTGAAAAATTTTCATACAATTTAAATATAAAAATAAAAAATATATAATAAGAAAAAATTATAGATATAAATTTAAAAATATAATAAGTAAAATGATTATAGTAAATTATATAAGTAAAACAAAAAAATGTCTTAAAATTGATTCTAATAAATCATAAGAATATTGATATAACAGTAATACAAAAGAATATAAAGATAATGGATATAATGTAAATATAATAAGAAAATAAAGATATATAAGTGAATATTAGTATGTATAGAACAGCTAAAGGCCTTGAAATAACAGAAGTAGAGGTTCATAGCTGTTTTATATTATGCTCCTATCTCTTTATGCACAAAAGATTGATAATGGCTACCAAAAATTGTACATATATATCTTTGCTTCTTGACATTTCATATACATTTGAGTTATAATATGTATATGAAATGTTGGAGGTGTAGTATGGATAATTATGAAAAGATTATAGATAAAAATAATGGGATTAT
>CALXEW010000006.1 GCA_944387435.1 uncultured Clostridia bacterium
CATTTTATCAAATTTACGATGTTTTTTGTTCATTTTTATACATTTTTATTGCGAAAAATCTTTACTCTTTTTTACTGCCATTTTAGTCTTAATACTTTTTAAAAATAGCATATGTAATCTATAACACACAAGCAAGAAAAGAGATACACCACACTTGTATCACACCTCTTTTTCCATTACAACTATTTCGTTTTTCCCTTATTAGGACTCAAGAAATTTCGTGCAAAACGAACTACCCGAAAATCCCAAAATCCTTGATAATCCTTTCTTGTTTCTTGGAGTCTTCGCAATCCATCTGCACTCGGTTTTTCCATACAGATACACCTCCATGTCCTGACAACAGTACAACTATTATATCACCATGTTTTACATAATATGTCAAAAAGAGGGAAATCCTAAGATTCCCTCCTATCCTTTTAATCAATATTATTTTATAATTACATTGTCCTATAATTATTTTTATCTGCTCTTTCATCTAATTGTCTATCAAATTTTTCATTTGCATAAAACCAGTCTGTTTTCTTGTCTTTTGGATGTAGCTTTCTGTTTTTATCCATAATCAAGTCAAACATAACAGCAACTGGAATAATTATTCCTAATAATGACATAAATAAATTAATATATAAATTTATATCAACAGTCTCTAACGCTGTAAATACATTTTGTAAGTTATCTACTATATCTATACCAAAATATATTCCATATGATAATAAATATAATAAACCTCCTATCATTTTTCTTTTTACAACCAAAATTATACATACTAAAGCAACAAATAATAATATTACTTCATACTGCACCTGTCCATTAACTGGTTCTATTCCAGCAAAGTTCCAATTTAGTTCAAAAGCTAATGCAACTATTATTCTTAATATCCAAAACATAACCATAAACATTACTAACATCCATGTTGAAAAATTTTTCATTTGTTCACATCTCCTTTAATTTAGAAATAAGGCAAAGGTATGAATGTTTCATTCTTTCCTTCACCTTCTTACTTGCCATTTTATACTTTCTAAATTTTTATAATTAGTCTACAAAATCAAAGTCATCCTTGAATTTTTCTTTAAATATTTCAAATACTTTATTTAATGTATCTTCATCTTCTATAGATACATATGATTCTTCATCTGAATCTTCATCATCATTATCTTCTACTTTTAAGATAACAACTTCTCCTTCTTCCTCTTCTCCCTCTTCTGTTACAGGTAATAATACTACATATTCTTCATTATCTAATTCAACTAAATCTAAAAATTCAAATTTAACCTCATTTCCATCTTCGTCATTTAAAATTACGATGTTATCTAATTCTTCATTTTCATCCATAATCTTTCTCCTTTCAACTTTTATTATTTATTAATTTTAATTATAATAACACTTTTAACTATTTTTTGAAATAGAATTTTTCATTTTATTTAAATAAGTTTCTAAAATATATACTGCAGATATAGTATCAACTATATTCCTCTTTTTATTCTTTTTTACATCTAGAAAATTCATTGTTCTATGTGCTTCAACTGTTGTTAATCGCTCATCTATTGTTTCAATCTTCATTTTGTTATATTTACATTTCAATTTATGAATAAACTCTTCTGTTATTTTTGCTCTTTCTGAAATAGTTCCATTCATATTAAGAGGCATTCCAACAACAATAATTCCAACATCATATTTTTTAAATATTTCATCTAATCTTTTAAGTACTATTTTGTCTGAGCCATTTCGTTGGATTGTCTCTAAACCTTGAACTGTTATATTTAACTCGTCAGTAACAGCTACTCCGACTCTTGCTTCTCCATAATCTAATCCTAACATTCTCATAATTAATCTTCTAATCCTATATATTTTTTTACCATTTTTTCTAATAATTCATCTCTTTCAATAGTTCTAATTTTATTTCTTGCATCATTATGGCTTGTAATATATGTTGGGTCTCCTGATAATATATAGCCAACTATTTGATTTATTGGATTATATCCTTTTTCTACTAAAGCTTCATATACTTCCTTTAATATTTCTTGACATTTAGTATTTTCTTCTCTTTCTACCTCAAAACTCATTGTTTTATCAAATTCCATAATCATATCCTCCTTTACTATTTTATATATTTGTTATATCACTCTCATTTGAATCAGCATTGTCTAAATATTCTTCTAATTTCTTTAGAACTTCCTCTAATCCTGTACCTTTATAATAAGATGATATAACGAAGTTTAATTTTGGAACAGCGACATCTTTTGCCAATTCATTTCCCAATTTCTTTTTAGAATTAACTTCCATATTTAAAGTCTCTATTTCTTGCTCAGTCAAATGTATTTGCATAGATTCTATTTTATCTTTTATATCATTCAAAAAATCAGCTACTGAATTTGCTTCTACACCTGAAAATGCAATAACAAATTTAGGTCCCATATATCTTACAAATACATATTCTTGTGCTAAATTATCATCAACATAATTACTTATTTGAGTTATAACTTTATTTCCTAATTCTCTTGAATAATCTTTATTTATTTGTTGAATATTTATTATCTTGAACATACATATCGTCGATATTGTATATTGGTCTATTATTTTCTTTCCTTCACCATACAAATATTCTTCTGAATATAATCCTGTAAACAAATCTTTTCTAACAATTGATTCCAATGTTTTTTGGTGAACCACTGTTTTTAGTACAGAAACTATATTTTGTTTAATTACTTCTAATACTGTTGTATCAACATTATCAAAATCATGTGGAGTTCCACTTTCTATTATCCAATATCCTATATAAACATTATCAATATACAAAGGGAAGAATATAGCAGATTTTGCTCTTCCAAATTCCATTTGTTGATATGGAAGTCTTTCATTCTCGTTATTTACTGTTACATATTTAGGTGTGGCTGTTTCAATGCTATCTTTAAACATATCTACTTCATGTAAAGACCTTAATGAGTCCCAGTGTTTTGGATCAACATTCGATGCTTTTATTTGATATTCAGCACCATCAAATACTACTATTGTAGAATATTTTATCTCATATCTTTCAATTAAAACTTCATTTATTTTTTTGATTTTTTCTTCTACAGTTGATGTCTCTCCAATAGCATTCATAAAATCTTGTACTACATATAAATTAGTAATTTTTTGATTCATGTTTCTATATTTTTGTATTTTTTTATGTAATCTTATATTATATATTGTTAGTCCTATTGCAACTGAAACTAATATAATAACTATTGCTATAATCACTTGGACTCTTCCTCCTTTTGCTTATTAATAATTGTTTTTCATTTGATTTAATGTATTATTTATGTTTGGTGAAAATGTATTCCCTGTTGTATATCCTTTTGCTGTTGGTGGTCTATATGCTCCATTTCCAACCTGATATACCATATTTCCCAACTCTCTTAATGTTTGCATAAATACTTTTGAATATCCTTTTAATGAAATATTGCACTCTATAATACCTTCAAGATATTTTATATATGTTTCTTCTTCAAATGGTATTGACACATATTTAATTAAATTTCTATCAAATAATTCTGTCATAAAAGACATTGAAGGATCATTATAAAATGCCATTCCACCAATAATTGTTTTATCTGTTATTCCTTTTATTTTTACAGTTTTATTTAAAACTATTCTCAACTTTTTCTCATCTAAAACATTTTTTGCTTTCAATTCTCTTAAAAATGCTGTTAAAGGTTGTATTGTTAATACATCTAAAGTTTGTACTAAATATGTTTCCTGAGATTGTTCAAAATATCTAAAAGGTGTATAAAAATCTGTATCAATTAAAATTAATGAATGATTATTTAATAAAGTTTCTAATATTTTATCAGAATGCACTATGTCTTCTGAGTCGTCTGGCAATGATGTATAAACTGTTAAATTTCTATTTACTTGTATTCCATTTGCTGTACCTCTTCTTAAATCTTTTATTGAATGAGTGGCTATTTCTCTTAACTGTTCTTCATTCTTTGTGTATATATAATAAGAATTTCTATTTGTAGTTGTATCAAGTATTGCTACATTTATCCCAGATGAAGACAATAATTCTGCTAAATTATTAACTATAAAAGATGTTCCATTTTTTCCTGTACCAACAAATGTAACTATTTTTTTATCAGCAGTTAATAATCTTGATAAATCAACTCTTTCTGTTTGTACTGTTCTATCAAATCTTGGCGTTTCTCTTTTTATACCATAATTTCTTACATCCTCTGAATTATCTTCATACCCAATTTCTGGACTAGAATTAGAAAAGATATTAGAGTTATCAACAATATTATTATCAAAAGTATTACTAAACTGATTTTCTTGATTATATGATGTAGTTTCTTCTGAAATACCTGGTAAAATATTTTCCTCTGGCTCTTCTACTGTATGATTAGAACTAGGAATTGTATCTAATCCTGGTAGCACAGCAATATTTTCTTGTTTTGGTATTTCTTCTTGCGTAACTGGAATAGGATTTTTTCTTGGTCTTCCTCTTCCTCTTTTTACTGGAGTTGCTGTTGCTTGTGTAGTATTTGCAGTTTCTGGAACAGGATTTTTCCTTGGTCTTCCTCTTCCCCTTTTTACTGGTTTTTCCGCAACTTGTTCAGGTTGAGGTTGAATTGTTTCTATTTCTTCAAAAGTTTCCGGTTCTATATTAAAGTTTTGTTGCGGTGTAATTTCTTCTGGCTCAGGTACTGGCATTTGAACCTGAGTTTGACGTTTTGTTCTGGCTAATTTTTTACCTCCTGTCATATTTACAGAAGATGGTATAACTACTGGCTTTGACATTATTACTTCTTTTTTTCCAGAATTTAATAATGTTTCACTTGGTCCTCCTATTTCTTGTGTTTTTGTATTTCTTAATGTATCTGATACACTACTATTAAATGACATTACTTGTTGATATTTAGGTGACCTTTCTTCCAAAACAGCCCTTACATTTAATGGCAAAAATTTGCTTATAATTCTTAATTGTGTATCATTATATTGTGATGCTATATTATCAAAACTTTCTAAGTATTTATCCTCGTTTTTTCCTAATCTTTTATAATGTGCAAGTATATTTTGAATTTCTATTTCACTAACATCATTTTCATTTTCACTTTGATAACTTACATTTTCTGAATCTATTTGATAATAAATTTTAGCTTCTTTTTTAGAACGAGGTCTATTTATTAGCTTACAAACTTCTTCTACACTTCTATCTGTTCCAAGTACTGCATTATATATTCCTATACCAAATAATTTTACAAGCATTTCTTCTGACTTTACTCTTCTATCAGAACAAATCAAAATAATAGGAATATCATTTCCTCTTGTATTTGATGCCTCATCACTAATTCCATCTAATTTTTCGAAAATAAACTTATCTATTTGGTCATATTGTGTATTTGTAAAAGCTTCTAATTCTTCACTTATAACAATTCTGTCATAAGATTTATCTTTTTGTATTTCTTTTAAAATTGCATTAAAGTAATAAACATTTTTATATGAAATAATTTGTTTATATTCCTTTTGATATCTTTTTACAATTGATTCTGAAATTTCTTCATTACTTACAGCAAATAAGACTTTCATTTGTTACCCCCTTCCAAATTTTACAAACACTGCAAATGCTAGTGGTAATATTTGGCAAATAATTAATATAGTTACAAATGTGACTATTAAAGCCATACCTTTTTCTAATGTATCTAGCTTTCTTATACCAATCACATATTGATGTATAGCTCCTATGGCAATTCCTAAGAAACATAGAGGTATACTATAAATTCTAACTAAGTTCAATATATATGCAACTAGTCCATATACATCAGACCCATATTTATCTTGATAATCTTCTAAAGATTTTGCAGCATTATCTTTTATTTCGACTATTTTACTTTCAGTTTCTTCGTCTATTGCTTGTTCTACTGCATAAACATTTGATGCTATCAAAAATGTTCCAATTATTATCACAAATATGGTAACTATTAATAGTGCTTTTTTCATATTTTTAGGCCCCTTTCTAAAGTCTTTTGGCATTTTTTTCCTCTTAAAGCCTTATACCTTTATATAATACAATAAATAACAAAAAATATCAAGGAATTTTTATAATTTATTATATAAATATTTCATATGATTATATACTGCATTTGCCCAGTTTTTATCTGTTGCATATCTAGTGTTTACTCCAGATAATGTTGGACCATTATAATATTTTCCAGATGCCTCTTCTCCTCCATAAATTGCTGTTCCTTTTGGATTTAAGTAATACTTAACAAATACTCTTGCTATTAAGTCTATACTTTCAGAATAATCCGTAAATTCATATGCCCCACTATATGGATTTGAATCATATGCTCCATATCCAAATAGGTTATGTTTGTTTTGAGCTATTCTTGAAGTGCCCCATGCGCTTTCATGTATTGCAACAGCTGCAACGAATACCCCATTTATATTATATTGCTCTTCTATATAATAAAAATATTCTGCATTGTTCTGCATAACTTTATTTGTGTCTTTTGAATCTGTTAATACTTTCTTAAATTGTTCTAAGCTCAAACCACTTGGTTTGTTTAGTGCCATATCAAAACTTGGAGTTGCTATGTATCCACCCTCTCCAGATGAAGATGATTCTTCTTCCTCTTCATAGCTTTCATTAGGATTTATATATGTTGTATTCTCAGCCTTTACATATCCTCTTGCTCCTGAACCATTTATTTGATACCAGCTTCCTTGTACTGATAATACACTTAGTTCATTTCCTTTTGTTAGTGTTGCAACCTTTTGAGATTCTTCATTTGGTTCTACTCTTATTTCGGCTCTATCTGATGTCACATATACTGTATCTCCAGCTTTAACTTGGTACGAACTAGTTCTACTTCCAGAACCAACTTCTACTATTTTATTTACTGATGCTTTAGTTACTTTACTACTTACTTGTTCTTCTGAAACTACTTGTCCATTTTCATAAACTTTTTTAGTTGTTACTTCTTGTTTTCCTTCTCTTCCTTCTTGAACTACTTGAATTACACCTGTTGGAAGTTCAGGGTTTGATTGATATTTAGTTATATACTCTAAGTCCATTTCTTCTGTAACATATTCTTCTGTTGAGTTTTTTTGAGTATTATTACCAATTAGCTCTTCTAAGTTTATTTCAGTTGCATTACTTATTTTAACGTCAACATTTGATACTTCCGCATCTACTTCTTTTGCTAATACCTCTCCTTTATTTAGGAAATAATTATAAAATATTACTATATATAATAAAACTATAAGACCTGCAAAAAATATTATCATATTCCTAAGAGACAGTCTTCCACGTTTTTTTACTTTATCTTTTGATTTCATACTATCACCTATTATAATTCTACATTTTTACTTACTCTTTGTCAATTCAAATTGCTGGAAATAGCCTATAGAAACCAAATTGTAATATATATTTAATATTTTTGTAATATAAAAAGAAACACAAAATAATATTGTGCCTCTTAAAATGTTTATTTCATTTACAAATTATTTTTTCTATTTTCAATATCTTTCTTTAATTTTTCAAGTTCTTTTATAGACAATCCACTAACTTTACTTACTATTTCTATTGAGTAACCCATTTTTAGCATATTAACACACATTATATATTTTCCTTCATTTATGCCTTCATTTCTTAACATTTCATTTTCTTCTAATATCATTTTTTCTACTGCTAACATATAATCACTTCCTTCTTTTATAATTTTTTTCATTATTTCTTCTGCTTTTTTGTGTTTAAATTTTCTATCTAGTGCTAAAGACATCATATCGTATACTATTTTTTTGTCTTTTCCTTCTTTTACTCTTTTATTTATTTCAAGCATTGTTTTTACTAATTCTTTTGTATTTCTTTCTTTTTCTATTAGCATAATTTTACTTAAAATTCCTTCTTCATTTAATAACTCTTCCTTTGTAAAATCATTTACATCTACTAATGTATAATACCCTAATGTTCCTAAGTCTACTTTTTCAATTACATTCTCTTTAAAAAGCTTTTCTTGTATTTCCTTTATATGTTTTTTAGCTGTCCACTTTCCTTTTCCTGTATATAACACTATTGGAATCACTAAGCATTCTTTATCTTCCTTTTTAGGATTTTCTACTTCATTTGCTCTCATTATTTCTATTTGATAGTTTAATATTCTATATGCCATTCTATAATCTACTCTTGTTTGATGTTCTATTAAAAATACAATATTTTTATCTTTTAATTTATAAACTATGTCTGCCTCTCTATATTTTAGTTCTGCTGTTACAAAACTATTTTGTGATGCTATTAATTCACTTGATTTTACTTTTCTTCCTATAACTTTACTTATAAACCTTGCTGTTTCTTTCTTATTTAGAAAGACTCTTTTAAATATTTTATCATGTTCTTTATCTATTTTACTTTTATTTTTATTGAACTTTTCACTTTCTTCTGCATACTTTTTTACTAAAGCCATAAATACTGGATCTTTTGTGTACTTTTCTATATTCATTTTTATTATACTGTTTACTTCTACTTTTATCTCCTCCTTAAATATAACATTTATTAATTTAAAAAGCAATATTTACTTTTAAATAAATATAATAATTTTTATACATTTTCCACTATTTATCTTAAGTTTTCTCTTTATTTTATACTTTTTCATACACCTCTGCTTTCTTTCTTTTTTTACTTTTCTTGAATAATCCGATTTAAAATATTGAATTAATTTTTTATAAAAACGTTTGAAATAAAATTCTTATAAATTAAAACACATACTTATATAAAAGTCAAGTGTAAAATTAAACTTTTTATCGCAAATTTCGACATTTTAAAAACTAGCAAATTTTTAGTTACTTACTAGTTTATATTATATACTTAAATTTTATAAATATAAAGCTATACGGAATCCTAAATCGTCATAATTGCTATTTGGCATATCAACACCTCTATAACTACAAGGAATATTATTATTTTGGTCTCCTTGTCCTCCTCCACGATATACTGTATTAGTTCCATGTATTTCCATCGTCCATTCGCTTTGATTTCCAGCTAAATCATATATATGTTTCATTTGATAAACATCATTTGCTCCTGTTTTAGTATTCAAAATTCCTGAATAATTTCCTTTCTCTTTACTGTTTACTAACCATCCTCGTTCTTCTTCTGTTCCTTTACTTAACCATCTCATTATCGCATCCCATTGCACACCATAAACTAATGTACTAGTTACATTGACATGACCATTTTGCATATTAAAACTTCTAGCTTTTTCCACAGCTCCACCTGTTTCATCTATTACACTTTGTCCCCACGGTATTTTATTATATATATCCACTCCTTTTTGACATACTACTTTTGTTGGATCTGTTTTATCTTTTCCAGCCTCATATCTTCCTATATAAAAACCTTTATTTTCTTTTACACTTTTATACATTTTTTCTGCTTCTGTTAAATCTTCTATTCCATTACCAGTGCTTTCTACATACTCACTAGAAACTTCTGTATCGTTTTGAAAATCATATCTTTTAAACTCACTAAATTCTGGTACTGGAACCCATACAAACTGATTACCAGTATTTTGTATGTCATTTTCAACATCTGAAATAACTAGCCCATCATTTATATTGTCAAGCCCTGGTACTATATAAAAACCTTTAGGAATTATCGCTATCTTTCCTTCATCATCTTTATATACGATATTTTCTTTTGCTGCAGAATTCATATAATTTTCATAGTCATCCAATTTATTTTCTTCATCTGCTTGTGCCTTTTCTGTTTCCTCTTTTGCTTTTTGTGCTTGTGTAAGAATACCATTTTCTCCTGTAAGCATTGCAATTGATACTCCCGCAAGTATAAGTAGGACAATAATTGTAATTACAAGTGCAATTAATGTTATTCCTTGTTCCTTTCTTATTAATATTCCTTTGTTTTCTTTCATTTGTTTTTCCTCCTATTTTTGTTTATTTATATATTTTTAAATTTTAAAAACTATTTTAAAACACAAAAAAGACAGCAACAAAACCTATCTCTTAGGTTTCATCACTATCTTTTTCATCTATTTTTCTTGTTCTTTTATTTATTAATAACCTACTTGTGTGTGTGTGCGTGTGTGTACAGCCTCAAGGCTTACAAGTTTTACTTTTTTCATGTTACTTTCCTTTCTTTTTTGTCTACATTTCATTTTTCTTTATTCTATACTTAAAAATTACTTTTGTAAATATTTTTTCATATTACATTTTTATTACAATTTTTAGTTTTCACTTTTTATCATAAAACATTTTTTTATTAATATAATATTAATAGTATCCACCATTTTGTCAAATGGTTTTAATTACTATATATTATAAATAAAAATACTTGATTTTCTATTGCTTTTATAATATCATATAAGTGTTTACAAAGGAGGAATTATGGATAAAAATAAGAAAAGAAAAACCAAAAGTAAAAAAATTGATTTTAGAAATTTAAACAAAAAAGAATTTATACTTACATTAATTACAATTATATTATTTATAATTGTTTTCGTACTTTGTTATTTATTATTTTATAAATATGTACTAAAAAGAAACTTTGAAAGCACTGTCCTTGATTTTTCAAGCAAAAATGAAGAAACTGTCTTCGAGATTAATAAAATAACATTTTTTAGTAGTTGCGATGCAAAAAACAAATCAGCATCAAGTACTAATTTTACAATAGAAAATTTGTATCAATATACTGATATTGCACTTTTCATAACAAGCCCTAACGAAGAAAAAACTTTAAAAAACACACTAAAAAGTGCTTATATAGATAATATTGAATATACAAAAATTCCAACACTTGGAACTCCAAATTTATATTATAAAAACATTTATAATTTTGCAAAAAGTGATATTGTAGATAATAATTTAATAAATGATAGATTAGATTTTACCATAACATCTGAAGATGAAGCAAATTTGGATACCCCAACACTTTATAACAATTTAGCAAATCCAATTGTTTTAAGCTATGTAAATAGCAACATAAAAACAGATTATACTTTAACAGATACAAGCACACCAATAACTTATGATGGTACTTTACTAAAAAAATGTGAAGTTTTATTAAATTCTATAAGCAGTAGTTTATCTTTTGATATACATATAACAAATAATCTAGATGAAGAATTTAAATGTAGTGTATACTTAGACATACCTTTGGAATCAGAAGAAGAGTCTATTTACGATGGTAGTGTTACTTTAAGAAAAGATACTAATTTTACATTTTATCGTTACAAATAATATAGGAGGCATAATATGAAAGAAGAATTAACCGTAGCTGAAAAGTTGAAGAGAAAATATCATAAAACTGAAGAAGTAACAAATTTAAAAGATATGTTATATCGTTCTGGAAAAATTTTCGGTAGTAGAACTGCTTTTAAATTAAAAGATGAAAATGGTAATATAAAATCTATTACTTATGAAGATTTTAAAAATGATATAATTTATATTGGCACAAGTTTAATAAAAAAAGGTTTTTTAAATAAAAGAATTGCTGTCATTGGTAAAAACTCTTATAAATGGTGTGTGTCTTATATGGCAGCAACAATAGTTGGAATTGTTGTTCCTATTGATAAAGAATTACATTCTGATGATGTTATTAATTTTATGAACGTTTCACAAACTGTATGTATCTTAGGAGATAAAAAAAATCTAGATACTGTTTTGGATAATATTTCTAAAATTGAAAATCCTGATACTTTCTTTATTTCTTTTGAAGAAAAATTTGATACTTTACTAAAAGAAGGAAAAGAACTTTATACATCAGGATTTACTGATTTTGATGATATAAAAATAGATCCAGATGAACTACGTATTCTTCTATTTACATCTGGAACTACAGGTACTGCAAAAGGTGTATGTTTATCCCAAAGAAATGTATGTTCTAATTTACTTGCAACATACGGAATAGTTAAAGTAAAAAGAAGTGACTTATTCTTTTCTATATTACCACTTCACCATACTTATGAATGCACTTTAGGATTTTTACTTCCAATATATAGTGGAGCATCTATTTGTCATTGTGAAGGTTTACGTTATATAGCAAAAAACATGCAAGAATTTCACCCTTCTGTTATATTATGTGTTCCTCTATTATTAGAAAACTTACACAAAAATATAGTAAAAAATGTTAATCGTGGATTACCAAAAAAGTACCAAAAGGAAAACAATGAAAATCCTTTTTCTTCTCTTCCTTTCTTTTTAAAAAAGATTGTAAGAACTAAAGTAAAAAACACTTTAGGTGGAAGATTACGTGTATTTATTGTTGGAGCAGCTTCAGCTAATCCTAATATTGTTTCTGACTTTAGAGACTTGAAATTAAATACTCTTCAAGGATATGGACTTACAGAATGTTCTCCTTTAGTTGCAGGTAATACTGATTTCTTCCAAAAAGACGATGCAGCTGGGCTTCCTATTCCAAATGTAGAATATAAAATTGATAACCCTAATGAAGAAGGAATTGGAGAAATTATTGTAAGAGGTCCAAATGTTATGCTTCGGTTATTATGAAGATGAAAAGAAAACTAAAGAAACAATTATTGATGGTTGGTTTCATACAGGTGATTTAGGAAAAATTGATAAAGAAGGTTATTTATATATTACAGGAAGGTGTAAATCTGTTATAGTTACTAAAAACGGTAAAAATATTTATCCTGAAGAAGTTGAATATTATTTAAATGATAATCCTCTTATTTCAGAATCTTTAGTACTTGGAGTTCAAAAAGAAGGCGATGACGAAACTTACGTAAATGCTCAAATTTATCCAAACATTGAAGCTATTACAGAATACTTAAAAGGAAGCGTCCCTACGAAAGAAGAAATAAGAAAATTAATTTCAGATGCAGTTTCTAGTGTCAATAAAAAGCTACCTAACTACAAACATATTAAGAATTTTATTATTCGTGATAAAGAATTTGAAAAAACTACTACACAAAAAGTAAAAAGATATGGTAATAATATGAACATAAATAATAATAATGATAAAAAGGATTAGCATTTGCTAATTCTTTTTATTTATACTACAATAAATTCTATAGCCTTGTAGCTAATGTATACAGGCCTATTTGAGGAGGAAAAATGGAAATATGTATTGCTACTGCAAGAATCGATTTGGGCCAAAAAATGAATAGATTCAAACGTTATGTAATTTGGCTCTAGAATCTTACTTTTTTTGATTCGTCCACTACTCGTTTTTACAATCTCCTTGTTGAACTACCTACTAATAAGAAGGCAGCTAAGAAACGAAAAGAGGAAATCAAGAGTAACTTCAAGAAAATCGGTATTAAAAGCGGTAGTTTAGTTGGTATTCTTTTCAATCGCAAGAGCCATGAAATAATCGCTATTGATTCTTCTGGAAAGAGGCTTTTGGTTAACGTAGATAATGACTTTGCTCTTGAAGAGCTTGATTTGGATGTTACATATATTAAGTTTTTCTTCGATTGACCCATCTATAAAACGTCTTTTTAGTTACATATCAGTAATTAAAGGGGTGTTTCTTTTTAATAAAAAAAGTTGGAGAGAAAATTCCTAAGAATCCCTCTCCTACTTTGAAGATTATTTGTTTTTTTGGCTCCTTTCGCCAATCACATATCCAATAAGTGATGCTATAAACGTCATTCCTGCATAATATGTTGCTATAGTAACAAAAAACATTTGATATGCTGTAGAAAATATTGTTATAAGCATTGTAAGCAAGAACACAACTAGTGCAAAAAGAATAGAATACAAGAACTTGTTTCCATACTTATTCTCGCCAAATCCAAAGGCAAAAAATGTCACACCAGCTACTATGCATGAATAGTAAAACACTATTGGTCTCATCAGGTCAGGATATGATGCATATATATAACATAGCACCATAGTAAAAAAGTACGTAATAACTCCCAAGATGATTGAGCAACAAACTTTCTTCGTCATAATGCCAATCCTTTCTCCTAATGTTGATACTTATCTTCACTGTTCAAAGGACTATCTGTGTATAGGTTTTCCATACTTTTTTTATTATATATCATTTTACATAACATATCAAGTTGTAAGTAATAAAAATGTTTTAATTTGATAAATACTTTTTAATATATTACTTTACTTTTCTAATATTCTATGCTACTATGTACTTAATTGTAGGCATTAGAAAAAGGAGGCTCAAGATGAGTACCAACCTGTTCTGTCGCTCGTGTGGCATTCTCATGCCAATATTCTCACTCCCAACACCATATGGTATTGGGACTTTAGGAAAGGAAGCATATGATTTTGTAGATTTTTTGTGCGAGGCAGGTCAACACTATTGGCAAGTTCTTCCTTTGGGACATACTGGTTTTGGAGATAGTCCTTATCAATGTTTTTCCACAGTTGCTGGAAATCCTTATTTTATTGATTTGGACTTCCTTGTAGAAAAAGGACTCCTTGACAAGTCTCATTTGAAGGACTTGGATTCTAGTCATTCTAAGGTCGACTATGGATATATATATCAAACAAGATGGGAACTTCTACGTTTGGCTTTCACTAGGGCATCTTCTCTAAAAGAAGAGATTAATTCATTCCATAAGAAGAATTCTGATTGGGTTAATGATTATGCCCTATTCATGGCATTGAAAAAACATTTCAATCAGAAGCCAGTCTATGAATGGGATGATTTTTCTATTGTTCAACGTAGGCCTGACGCCATTGCTTATTATTCAAATCTTCTTGAAGATGATATTAACTTCTACATCTTCGTTCAGTATCTATTCTTCGAGCAGTGGACAACTCTTAAGGAATATGCCAACAGCAAGAACATTCTAATTATTGGTGATATTCCAATGTATCCTTCACCTGACAGTTGTGATGTTTGGGTAAATCCTAACGTATTCAAAGTTGATAGTCAAATGCGTCCTATTTGGATTGCTGGTGTTCCACCTGACTATTTTTCTGAAGACGGACAAGTCTGGGGAAACCCTGTGTATGACTGGGAATATCTAAAATCACATAACTATAATTGGTGGATTTGGCGGATACAGAAGAATCTTGAACTTTTTGATATTATCCGGATTGACCACTTTAGAGCTTTCCAAGACTATTTCCAAATAGAATTTGGCAAGACTACTGCAAGAAATGGTGTTTGGATGTCTGGTCCACGTATGGACTTCTTTAACGCATTGAAAAATACTCTTGGTGATGTTCCAATAATCGCTGAAGATTTAGGCATTATTGATGATTCTGTACGAGAACTACTTGCTAAATCTGGCTTTCCTGGCATGAATGTGATGGTATTTGGGTTTAGAGCGTATGAAAACAACTCACATATACCTCACAACTGGAAACCAAACAGTGTAAGTTACACTTCTACACATGACAGTGAAACAGTTGCTGAAGCAATTAGTAAACTTTCAGAAGATGATAGGAAGTTTGCACTGGATTATATCTATTCTAATCCAAGTGAAACTCCTTCATTCTCTGCAATTCGCACTGCTTTTGCTTCAAGTACTAACACTGTCATAGTGCCGATGGCAGATGTTCTATCTCTTGGTGTTGATGGCAGGATTAATTCTCCATCTACTGTGGGTTGCAACTGGAGTTGGCGTTCAGAACCTGATAGTTTCACTTCTGAATTAGCTAGTAAACTCTATAAACTGGCTAAGACATACAAACGTATATGCTAAAAAAGTTGTAGTCACAACTTTTGAGTTACACTTTTAAGAGTGGAGTCCTAAATAGGCTCCACTCTTTTTTACTACTGTTAACTTTATTTAATCTTATTTTTGTAATTCTAAGAAAATAAAAATATCTCTTTTAGTATTTAATACTATATATATAATTAAATAAAAAATACTATATCCAATATAAGATATAGTATTTTTATTGGTGGCTTGAAGTGGAATCGAACCACTGACACAGGGATTTTCAGTCCCTTGCTCTACCAACTGAGCTATCAAGCCTTATAATAAAAAAATGGCGACCTGGAACGGGCTCGAACCGTCGACCTCTAGCGTGACAGGCTAGCGTTCTAACCAACTGAACTACCAGGCCGTAAAACATGGTGGTCGCTACAGGGCTCGAACCTGTGACCCCCTGCTTGTAAGGCAGATGCTCTCCCAGCTGAGCTAAGCGACCATGTTCTTCCGACGAGATTTATTATACTAATTTTTTTTATACTTGTCAATAGTTTTTTGTAATTTTTTCATATTTTTTTATTAACTTTTTAAATTTTACAAGAGAGCCTAAACTCTCTTGCATTTTTATGGTTTTAAGCATATGCTTGACGCTTTTTGAAGCTAAGTAAATTAGTAATTTCATTTTCTGTATTTTTAGCTTTCTTAGTTTTTCTAGCTCTTTCTTGTTCAAGTTCTCTTTTTTGTTTTTCAGCCATAGATTGACAAATTGCTTTTTGATATGCAAAATGTGTATCTTGTGCTATTTTACTCCAGTTATAATCATTTCTAACTTTATTTTTTGCTCTTCTTGTAATATCTGCACATAATTTGTGATCAAATAATAATTCTAATATTGAATCTGCAATTGAATTTGGATTTCCACAATATGCTTTCATTCCATTTACCTTATGATCTACTATCTCATTTAGCCCCCCTATATCAGATACAACAATAGGTCTTTCAGAAAGCATTGCCTCTAGAGCTACTATTCCAAATGGTTCATATGTACTTGGAAATACCGCTATATCTGCTGCTTTATACATTCTTTGTACATCTTTACCGTTCATATATCCCGCAAAATATACTTTATTTCCTAGTCCCAAATTATTTACTTCTTGTCTTAATTCTTGTTCCATTCCACCTTTACCACAAATAACAAGTTTTGCATCATGGTAACCATTTAATATTTTAGGCATAGCTGCTATCAAGTGTTGTATACCTTTTTCGTAAACAAGTCTTCCCATAAATAATATGATTTTTTCGTTGTCCATTGCATATTTTCTTCTAAAATTATAATCTCTTTCAATGCCATTAAATAGATTTAAATTAACACCATTTGGTACCACATTTATTTTATCATATGGCAAACCAAATAGTCTTTGTAATTCGTTTTTCATATAATTACTATTAACTATTACTTCTGCTGCTTCATATGTTAACATCCATTCTGTATCATTTATGTATCTTTGTTGTTCATCATGAATACCACTATTTCTTCCTGATTCTGTTGCATGTATTGTTGCAACAATTGGTATATTATAAGAATTTTTTAAAGTTTTCGCGCTATAAGCTACTAACCAATCATGGGCATGGATAACATCAAAATTTCCTTCTTTTAGCATTATTTCATTTGCTTTAGCAATCATGTTAAAATTCAATTGTAAAACCCAGTCTATAAAGTTATTAGGATTAATCATATAATTATCAACTCTATACACTTTTACACCTTTATCGTCTTCGAAATAAGGTGCATCTCCTTCTCTATAAGTAATTACTGTTACATCATGACCATCTTTATGTAACGTTCTTGATAAATCGTAAACTACTCTTGCGATTCCTCCTACCACTCTTGGTGGATATTCCCATGTTAACATTAGTATCTTCATTAAAATTCTCCCTTTCTTTTATCATATTTTCTTTAGTTTAAATATTTTAGTTCTATTTTGACATTTTCCTACATCATTGTATACAAATTTTTAAAAAAAGTAAATGCTTTTTTAAAAAAACATTCACTTTTTTTATTTCTTTTTAATTATATTCAGTTTAATTAGATTTCTTTCCAAATTTCTTCGAAATAAATGAAGTATCATAATTATTATTTTTAAAATCTTCATCTTCTAATATTTTTAAAATAAAGTCTGTATTTGTTTTTATTCCATCAACAACTAATTCGGCTATGCAACTTTTCATTTTAGCAATTGCCTCATTTCTATCTTTTCCATGAACTATAATTTTAGCAATCATTGAATCATAAGTTGGTGGTATTGAATATCCTGGATAAATTGCGGTATCTATTCTTACTCCATTTCCACCCGGTAAATGTAAGTCTGTAATAGTCCCAGGGCAAGGCATAAAGTTTTTATCTGGATCTTCAGCATTTATTCTAACTTCTAAACTATGGCCAGTAAATGTAATATCCTTTTGTTTAAAACTTAAATGTTCTCCACTTGCTATTTTTATTTGTTCTTTTATTATATCAATTCCTGTTACCATCTCAGTTACAGGATGTTCTACTTGAACTCTTGTATTCATTTCCATGAAATAGAAATCTTTATTTTTATCTACTAAAAATTCAATTGTACCAGCATTAGTATATCCTATTTCTTTAATGGCATTTACTGCAACTTCTCCCATTTTCTTTCTTGTTTTATCGTCTAATATCGGAGATGGTGTTTCTTCTAACACTTTTTGATTTCTTCTCTGAACAGAGCAATCTCTTTCACCTAAATGAACACAATTTCCATGTTCATCTGCTAAGACTTGAATTTCCACATGTCTTGGATTTTCTACAAATTTTTCTAAGTATAAACTATCGTCATTAAAAGAAACTTTTGCTTCTTGTTTTACTAAATCATATTCTTTTTCTAGCTGTTCTTTATTATAAGCAATACGAATACCTCTTCCGCCACCACCTGCTGATGCTTTAAGCATTACAGGATATTTTATTTCATCAGCAAGCTCTACTGCTTCTTCTTTAGATTTTATCAACCCATTAGAACCTGGCACTACTGGTACTCCTGCTTTTTTCATTGTTTCTTTTGCCTTTGATTTATTCCCTAATAATTCTATCAATTTATAATTTGGTCCAATAAATTTTATTCCCATTTCTTCACAAATTTTAGCAAAAGTACTATTTTCTGATAAAAATCCAAATCCAGGATGAATACTATCTGCCCCTGTTAAGCAAGCTGCTTCTAATATCGCTTTCATATTTAAATAACTTTTATTAGATGGAGCTGGTCCAACGCAAATAGCTTCATCTGCTAAACTTACATGTAAAGCTGTTTTATCTGCTTCTGAGTATATTGCAACAGTTCTAATTCCCATTTCTCTACAAGCTCTAATAATTCTAACTGCAATTTCTCCACGATTAGCTATTAATACTTTCTTTAACATCTCATACTTCCTTTCATTTATGAAACATTTTAGGGACGGGGCTTTTTTGTCTCACTTTTACTTATTTAACTAGAATGAGACAAAATTCCCCCGTCCCTATTTGTCTCATTAAACAACTGCAAAAGTTAATTCTCCTTTTGCTGCTATTTTTCCATCAACTGTAGCTATGGCCTCTCCTATTCCTATAGGGCCTTTTCTTTTTATTATTTTAACTTCTAATTTTAAAATATCTCCAGGTACTACTTGTTTTTTGAAACGTATTTTATCAATTCCTCCAAACAAGGCATTCTTTCCTTTATTTTCTTCCATAGAAAGAATTGCAACTGCTCCCGTTTGAGCAAGAGCTTCCACAATTAACACTCCTGGCATTATTGGATTTCCAGGGAAATGTCCTTTAAAATAATATTCACTTTCATCTACATGTTTATAAGCTGTTGCACTTTCTCCTGGTACATATTCTTCTACTTCATCAATCATTAAGAAAGGTTCTCTTTGTGGTATTATATTCTTTATACCTTCTTTATCTAAAACCATTGTTTTCCTCCCATATATTTACTTCATAAGTTTTTTTATTAATTCTATTTTATTTTAAATAATGGTGTTCCATATTCTACTACATCTTCGTTACTAACACAAACTTCCACTATCTCTCCATCAAATTCTGATTCTATTTCATTCATTAATTTCATAGCTTCTACAATACATAAAACTTGACCTTTATGCACTTTATCTCCTACTTTTACAAATGGTTCTTTGTCTGGTGAAGAGCTTGCATAAAATGTTCCAACCATAGGACTTTTTACAACTTTATAATTTTCTTCTTTCTTTGTTTCTTCACATTCTGTTTTTACTAATGAGGTTTCTTTCTTCTCTGTAATTACAGGTGTTGTCATCGGAGCACTAGCTTCAATAACATTACCAGGTGCTGCTATAACTACTTCTTTTTCAGTATTCTTTTTCATACTTATCTTTATACCATCTGGGAATTCTATTTTCAAAGAATCTATCTTTGAATTTCCCATATCATCAATTAATCTTTTAATATCACTATAATCCATTTTACTTCCTCCTATTATAGATTATTTTCAAGATGTGCCATAATTTGGACAAATGTCCAAAAGGCAACATTCCTAATTAAACATTATTTATACTCTTTTAATAGTAAACTACTGTTGTGTCCTCCAAATCCTAATGAATTTGATATTGCATATTTAACTTCTACATTTCTTCCTTCGTTTGGTACTACATCTAAGTCACACTCTTCGTCAGGTACTTTGTAGTTTATAGTTGCTGGTACAAAACCTTCTTCTATCGATTTAGCACATACTATTGCTTCTACTCCTCCTGCTGCTCCTAATAGATGACCAGTATGACCTTTTGTTGAACTTACCATTACTTTTTTAGCTGCTTCTTCTCCTAAAGCTGTTTTAATTGCTTGTGTCTCACAAGAATCATTTAAATGTGTTGAAGTTCCATGTGCGTTTATGTATGTTATTTCTTCTGGTTTTACATTTCCTTCTTCCATTGCTAACTTCATAGCTCTTGCTCCACCTTCTCCACCTGGTGCTGGTGAAGTAATGTGATATGCATCTGAAGTTACTCCATATCCTACTACTTCTGCATAAATTTTTGCACCTCTTGCTTTAGCATGTTCTAATTCTTCTAGTACTACAACTCCTGCTCCTTCTCCCATTACAAATCCGCTTCTTTCTTTATCAAATGGGATACTTGCTCTATTTTTATCTTCAGCTTTAGTCAAAGCTTTTATATTTGTAAATCCTGCAATACTAAGTGGTGTTATTCCTGCTTCTGTTCCTCCTGCTATTACAATATCTTGGTAACCATGTTTTATCATTCTAAATCCTTCACCAATACAATGTGTTCCTGTTGCACAAGCTGTTACCATAGCGAAAGATTCGCCTTTTGCTCCAATATCAATTGCAACATTTCCTGTTGCCATGTTTAATATTCCCATTGGTATATACATAGGAGATACTCTATCTGGTCCTTTTTCATTACATTTCTTATTTTCTCTTTCTATTGTTTCAATTCCACCTATTCCAGATCCAACTACTACTCCTACTCTTTCCATATTTTCTTTTTCTTTATCTAGTTTACTATCTTTCCATGCCTCTCTTGTTGCAATCATAGCATATTGTGAAAATTTATCTAATCTTTTAGCTTCTCTTTTATCAAAATAATCTTCTGGATTATAATCTTTTACTTCTGCTGCTAATTTTACTTTAAAATTTGATGTATCAAAAGATTTAATGTAATCTATTCCGCATTTTCCTTCTTTGATACCGTTCCAAAATTCTTCTACGTTATTTCCTAATGGAGTTATTGCTCCTAAACCTGTAATTACAACTCTTTTCATTTTAAAATCTCCTTATTTTCATAAAAATTCCACTTATATATTTTACCACATTTTTTAATTTTTTTCTATTAGTACAGTCGGTCAATTTTTATCTATTAGCATTTTGTGATTCCCTATATATTGCATCTTTTTTTATTTATACAATAGATATGTCCCGAATTGCGAATTTTTTTGCGCAAAGGAAACGTCCCTATGCGAATTACATTACCATTCCACCATCAATATTTATTACTTGTCCTGTTATATATGAACTTTTTTCTGAACCTAAAAAATAAATTACTTCTGCTACTTCTCTTGCGGTTCCCATTCTCTTTAATGGTATTTGCACATTTATATTTTCTTTTACACTATCAGATAATACACTTGTCATATCTGTTGCAATAAAACCAGGTGCTACTGCATTTGCTCTAATATTTCTAGAAGCTAATTCTTTTGCAACACTTTTTGTAAATCCAATTATTCCTGCTTTTGATGCTGAATAATTACATTGTCCTGCATTTCCTACAACTCCTACAACAGATGCTAAGTTTATAATACTTCCACTTCTCTTTTTCATCATATATTTTGTAACTGCCTTTGTTACTAAATATGTTCCTTTTAAGTTTATTTCTATAACTTTATCAAAATCTTCTTCACTCATTCTCATAAGTAATGTATCTCTTGTAATTCCTGCATTATTTACTAATACATCTATTTTTCCAAATTCAGCAATTGCTTCTTCTACCATTTTTTCTACATCTTCTGCTTTTGATACGTCTGCTTTTACAAGCAAACATTTAACACCTTTTTCAAAAAATTCCTTTTTAATTCCTTCTATATCTGTTTTGTCAGATACATAATTAATTACAACATCATATCCATTTTCTGCATAAACTTCGGCAACTTCTTTTCCTATTCCTCTTGACCCACCTGTAACTAATACTACTTTTCTTTCTTCCATTATACTTCTTCCTCCTTTAAATAATTTTCTAAACTTTCTAAATTATTTATATTATAAGTTTTAGCTTCTTTGTTATCTTTTCTAACAAAACCTGTTAATGTTCTTCCAGGTCCTATTTCTATGTATTCCTCTACACCTTCTTCTTGCATTAATTTTATTGCTCTATCAAATCTTACAGAACTTATTATATGTTTTGCAAGTATTTCTTTTATGTTATCAGAACTATTATAATAAGTCCCATCTATATTTTTTATTACTTTTACAGAACTCTCTTCTAAATTAAATCTTACATTTTCTAATTCTTTTTCATATTCTTCTTTTGCTTTAATTAATTTTTCTGTATGGAATGGTCCACTAGTTTTAAGTGGTATTACTTTTCTTGCTCCAGCTTCTTTTAACTTCTCAACAACCTCTTCAACAGCTTCTTTTTCTCCTGATACTACTGTTTGAGAACTACAATTATAATTTGCAGGAACTACAAATTTTCCAGATTCCTTAAGCTCTTTACAAATTTCTTCAATTTTACTACTATCTAATCCAATTACTGCTGCCATTTCATATTCTTCATCAGGAATTAGATTTCCCATATAATATCCTCTTTTTTTAATTAACTTTATTCCATCTTCAAATGATATTATTCCTGCACATATTAATGCTGTATATTCTCCTAAACTTAGTCCACATGCTATTTGGCAAGTAATTCCTTTTGATTTCAAAACTTCCATTATTGCTAAACTTGTAACTAAAATTGCAATTTGTGTATTTTCTGTTTTATTTAGGTTCTCTTCTGGTCCTTCAAAACATAATTTTTTAATATCCATACCAGATATTTGACTTGCCTTATCATAAACCTTTCTTGCTTCTTCATATTTTTCATAAATGTCTTTTCCCATTCCTACCACTTGAGCTCCTTGCCCCGGAAATAAAAATGCTCTTTTCATATTCTTCCTCCTTCAATTCGCATTTGAGACGTTTCCTTTACGCAACTTTTTTCGCATCTGGGACACATCCCTATTTTTAAATTTCTAATAATATACTTCCTATATTTAATCCTCCACCATAGCCAAGTAATATTACTTTATCACCAGCAACCAACAATCCTTTCTCTAACATCTCTGCTATTGCTATTGGCACGCTTGCACAAAATGTATTTCCTTTTTTATCTATATTTATATATAATTTATTAAAATCAATTCCAAGTCTACTCGCCATTGCTTTCATTATTCTCAAATTTGATTGATGTGGTATTATATATTTTACTTCATCTAGCCCTACTCCTGATAAGTTGATTAATTTTTCTAAATTTTCTACCGTCTTTTTCACTGCATATTTATATACTTCTTTTCCATCCATATATATTTTACTGTCTGTTTTATAATATAAAATATTTTTTTCATCTTTTTCTGCTCTTATATTTGCAAAATAAGATTTCTTTTCACTACAAGCTTCTAATAACACAGCTGCTGCTCCATCTGATAATACAGCAACTGTTCCTAAATCACTTTCATCTACAATATCAGATAATAAATCAACGCCTACAACTAAAGCTTTTCTTACTTTTCCTGTTTCTATATAGATTTTAGCAATATCAAATGCATTTATAAAACCACTACATCCTGCCAATATATCTAAACATATACAAGGATTTATATTTAATTCTTTTTGTATATAATTTGATATTCCTGGCATTAGGCTTTTACTTGATGTTGTCGCAACAATTATTAAATCTACATCTAAGACCTCATTACTTTCTCCAAGTTTCTTTACAGCTTCTAAAGCCATATTTTCTATTGTTTCTTTTCCTGCATAATATCTTTCTTTTATTCCTGTTCTTTTACTTATATACCCTTCTTCTAGGTTAAACTTCTTCTCTATTTCATCATTATATACTTTTTGTCTTGGCATATAATCTTTTGCATCTATTATTTTTATATAGTTCATTTTTCACCTCTCTTTTCCCCTAATATTTATATAACATTTCTTAATTTTTTTCTATTAGTCTAACCGGTCATATTTTATCACAAAACATATTTCTTTTCCACAACTAAAAAATGTTGTTTTCTGGGACAGGGTCAAAAAACAACAAAAAAACTCCTTATAACATAACAATAATAAATTACGTTATAAGGAAAATCTCTCTTTTATTTTTCTATTATTCCACCTGCCATTTTAACACAGGATAACCATCATTTAAATTTTCTTCATCTCCTTCAAAAGCATCTCCTAATATTGTTGCTAATAATTTCATATCTTGCTCTGTTTTTATTTCACTTGTCTCTATTATTCCATTATCCAAGTTACTTCCTATAATGTTTGTACATGTTCCTTCTAAAGAATAAGTATTTTTTATAGAACCTCCATCATTTTGTCCAGCTATTCCTCCTACATATGCTACATTGCCACTTATACTTCTAATATTATAACTATTATTAAGTATTCCTTGGTTATTGCCTACTATTCCTCCTACCATGTTTCCTCCACTAACATTTCCTTTGTTATAGCAACTACTTGTTTCTCCTTGATTGTTCCCCAAAATTCCTCCTACCGCTGAATTTCCATTAATATCTCCTGTATTATAACATTTTTCTAATACATTATTATTAGTACTTCTCCATAGACCTCCTACTATTCCTCCTATATGCTGATTACCACTTATTTGTCCACTATTAAAACATTTCCCTACTATACCGTTCGCTAACTCCTCCTGCTAATCCACCAATAGCAATTGCATTAGTATTATTTAAATTTATATTTCCTTTATTGTTACAATTATACATTTGTGATCCTCCGATTAACTTGTCCAACTACTCCTCCAATGGTATTCTTTAAACCATTCTCATTTACATTTACATTTCCTAAGTTATAGCAATTTTCAATTTTTGTTCCAGACCATAGTTGACCAAAAACACCTCCGCCATATCCTCCAATGGTTATATCAGTTTTATTATAACAATTATTAGCATAAGAATTATTACATAAGTATCCGGCTACTGCTCCTCCTGAAGCTGTAGTAGTAATACTACAGTTTTCTCCTATTCCTAAATTAAGTATTTTTCCATTATTTACTAACCCAAATAATCCTTGTGCTTTATCTGTTGTATTTATATAAATTCCATCTATCTCATATTCATTTCCGTCAAATATTCCTTTGAATGGTTTATTTGTTTCAGTATCAGGTGATGTATTCTCTTGTAAATGCAATCCTATTGGCTCCCATTTTTCATTTATATCCAATGTTATGGCATTTGTTAAGTATACATACCACCCTTCGTAGGTATTTCCACTATTTACATTTTCTTTAAATGCTTCAAGTTCTTCTGCTGTACTTATTTTTAACATTTTACTCTCATCTATTACATTTCCTGTATTTTCCACATAATATTTTCTATCTGTATCATTCATACTTATTAAAAAACTTCCATCTCCATTATCCTTTACTGAAAATTCTTTATCATCTCCAAACTGATTTCTTATTTCTTCTTCTAAATTTTCTTTTAATATTTCTAACGTTGGTGAATTTTTTAATTTACTTGCTGTTACTGCTAACTCTATCCCTTCTTTTTCTGATGCTTCATCTGTTTTATTTTTAGCATTTTGTGCTTGTGTAAGAATGCCATTTTCTCCTGTTAACATTGCTATTGATACTCCTGCTAAGATTAAAAGTACTATAATAGTTATTACTAGTGCTATAAGCGTTATTCCTTTTTCCTTTCTTTTTAATGTTCTTTCGTCTCTTTTCATTCTCTTCTTCCTCCTACATATTTTTTATTTATATTTTTAAATTTAAAAACTATTTTAAAACGCAAAAAAGACAGCAACAAAACCTATTTTTTTGGTCTCATCACTATCTTTTCTATCTATATTTTCTATCTTTTTATTTACTAATAACTTACTTGTGTGTGTGTGTGTGTGTGTGTACAGCCTCAAGGCTTACAAGTTTCATTATTTTCATTTTCTTATCCTTTCGCTTTTGTTATTTTTTTATGTTTATATTTTATACATAAACTCTTGATTTGTAAATACTTTCTATTTATTTTTAATAGAAATTTAATCATATTACAGAAATATTACAATTACCATTTAATGTTGAAAATATACACTCTTTATATAAATAATGCTTTTTGAAAATTTAATTAATTATTAATGTAACTTTTTACAAATATTCATTAAATATCTCCAAAAATTTCCTATTATAACATATTTGTAATGTAATTATATTTTCCTGTTTATTTTTCACTATCTATCTTTCATAAAAACTTGGTTTTTATTTAAACTTTTGGACTTAATATCATAAAAAAGCATTTTATTTCACATAAAATTTTTGACACTTCTTTTACTTAACATATAAAATTGGTCTAAAAGCAAGACGTTCGTGACTACGAGTTGTTATGTTGAGATTGCGTGAAGTTGTGCAATGGTCGCTACTATCGTAATTTCCTCCTCTAAGGACACAGGGATAACCATCGGTGTTACAAGTTTCTGTTGTCCATTCATAGCAATTACTTGCCATATCATATACATCACAAATTGCATCTTGCAATTCTAAATTATTTGTTCCTTTATTAGCAAATACTGTATTTATACTATTTTGAATTGAATAAGGTTTACTATTACTTGCTATTCTATCATCACACTTTTGAAGAAAATCTATTGCTGTATCCCATGCATAACTATTCATTAGATCACTTTCAAAACTACTATCACTATACATTTCTTGACTCAATTTTGCTGCTTGAAGTTGTGTTACCCAATTATATATGTAATCATTTGGTTTAACTGTTATTTTAGATAAACTATTATTTTCTGTACTTACACTTCTTGGAGTCGTTGTTCTTGCTTCATATCTTCCTATATAATATCCCCCATTGTTTATTGCACTTTCTCTAAATCCTTTAGTCTCACTTTCAATATTCTCTTTTGACGTTGCATTTCCCTTTCCTATATTTAATTCTTGATAGTAGTCATTATCATCATTGCCGACTAACAATGGTTTTATTTCCTTGGTTTGTTGGAAATCCTGATTCATCAAATGTATATCTGCTTAATGTTATTGTTATATCTTCTTGATCTTTTCTTTTAATTGTTCCTACTGGTATCCATACAAATTGACTTCCTGCTGTAGCACCGTGTGTTACATCTTCTATTATTATTCCATCTTCTACATTATCTTCTGGATTTACTACTTTAAATCCTGCTGGTACCACTACTTTATTTCCAAGGCTATCTGTAAATTCTGTATTCTCTCCACTATAACTATTTAAAACACTTTCATAATTTGTTAATATATTTTCTTCCTCTGCCTGTGCATTCTCCGTTTCTTCCTTTGCTTTTTGTGCTTGTGTAAGAATACCATTTTCTCCTGTTAGCATTGCTATTGATACTCCTGCAAGTATTAAAAGTACAATAATTGTAATAACAAGTGCTATAAGCGTTATTCCTTTTTCCTTTCTTTTTAATATTCTCTTCATTCTCTTCTTCCTCCTACATATTTTTTATTTATATTTTTAAATTTAAAAACTATTTTAAGACGCAAAAAAGACAGCAACAAAACCTATTTTTTTGGTCTCATCACTATCTTTTCTATCTATATTTTCTATCTTTTTATTTACTAATAACTTACTTGTGTGTGTGTGTGTGTGTGTGTACAGCCTCAAGGCTTACAAGTTTTACCGTTTTCATTTTATTTTCCTTTCTCTTTTGTTATTCTTTATTTTTTTATTTATGTATCTATATTTTATCATAAATTACATTTTTGTAAATAGTATATCAAAAATTTTTACATCATAATCAAAAAAATAAAAGATAACAAACTCATCTAGCTTGTTACCTTCTATGTATCTCTTCTTATTATTGTTAAGATTGTTCTTGTCCTTCTTGACTTGTTTGGTCTCCTTGACCTTCTTGAACTTGTCCCTCTTCTCCTCCGTTTTGTTGTTCTTCTGTGCCTTCTTGAGAAGTCTCTTGGTTTTGTTCTCCTGAATTTTCTTGTACTTGTTCTCCAGTATTTTGTTCTGTCTGAGTATTTTGTGTATTTGTAGAATTAGTTGTATTACTTGTGTTATTGTTTGATGTAGTATTATTATTTATAGATGTATTACCACTTACAGTTCCACCTTCGCTTTGTTTTCTTACACCTATATTATTCAAATAAACTTCTGCATCCATTGTTTGGTTGTTTGCAGCTATATAATAATGTTTTTGACCACCACTTATAGTCATATAAATATCATCCGCTACTGGTGCTCCAAATAATTCTTGTCCCATTGAGTTCAACAATGTATATTTCTCGTCTTTACAAGCAACTAATACTTCATAATCAGGTATTACTAATAAATTTAAAGCATCCTTATTACTTTTTGCAATATAACCGAAGCTATCATATGTAAAATCTACTACTTGGTTTCCATTTATGTCATATAATCCCCATAATTCACCTTTTCTTACAGGAATTAAGTTTCCAGCTAAGATATATTTATTTTTTATATCATTTTGTGAGAAAGGTGAAATATCCATTCCTATTTCATCATTTTCTATATAAATTTTAACATTTCCTCTTAAATCAATTGCTCCATATTTTCCATTATTTGAAGCTACATATAAACCAACGTCACTATCCATTAAGCTTATAGAATCATACATAATTTGTACTCTTGTTTCACCTTTGCTTCCAAGTATTCCTACTTTTCCATCTGACTCTACTAAGAAATCTCCTGTTGTTGGAAGATATGTAATATTATCATATTTTGCTTCTAATATTGTATTTCCATTTACATCTACAACTGCATATATACTATTATCATTTTCTCCTTTAGTTACAACAATCATATCTTGTAGTACTGCCTTTTGATTTGGAAAAACATTACTAATTGCAGTATATCCAAAATCTAATACTCTAGGAGAATATGTTTGTACTAAATAAGGCATCGTATAAATATATATTCTATTAGTTTCTTGATAATATTGGAAGCTTACATTAAATGCTTTTTCTATTGCTTCAGAAGTTGCATATAATATACCATTTTTAGCTATTATAGGGTCATCAAAAGTAACCTTTTCATAATTAGCTGTATCTGAAGTTAAATCTAATTTATATATAGTATCAGAACCTAAAGAAAAGTTTGCAACTTCATTTTCATTTTGAATATAACACTTACTTTGATCTTCTGATCTTTGACTATATTCTCCATTATAACTGTTATATCCTAAATAACTTGCAATCTCTTTTATAGGAGCATACATTTTTCCATTTTCAAAAACAACGAGTTGCTTCAAACTTTCATTACTTTGTCCATCTAAAATCAACCTCATTGTTGTACTTTGTATATAAAATAGATATGCTGAAATTGCAATAATTATAATAACAACTAAAATAATTGCTCCTAATATTATTCCTGTAGTTCTTTTTTTCTTTTTTTCTTCTTTATTTTGAAAACTTTCTTCAATTAAATTCATTAGTATCCCCCCTATCTAGTCGGTATAACCATACTTTTTATAGAATTCTTCTTTAAACGTTAATAAATTATCCCTCTCTATTTCTATTCTAACTCTTTCCATCAAATTAGTCAAGAATCTAAGGTTATGAATAGATAACAATCTTACGCCTAAAATCTCTTTTGCCTTTACTAAATGCCTTATATAAGCTCTTGTATAATTTTTACAAGTATAACAATCACACTCTGGGTCTAATGGTCCCCAATCTCTTTCATATGTTGCATTTCTTACTACCACTTTTCCATGAGATGTTAGAGCCGTTCCATTTCTTGCAATTCTTGTTGGAAGTACGCAATCACACATATCAATTCCAGCAATCGCTGCTTCTATTAGATAATCTGGTGTTCCAACTCCCATTAAATATCTAGGTTTATCTTTTGGCATAAGTGGTGTTGTAAATCTTAAAATATCTAAGAATTCTTCCTTAGGTTCTCCTACGCTAATTCCTCCTATCGCATAGCCTGGTAAGTCTAATTCTATTAGCTCTTTTGCACTTTGTGTTCTTAAATCCTTATAAAAGCCTCCTTGAATTATTCCAAATAAAGCTTGTTTATCAACTGTTTTATGAGCTTCTTTACATCTTTTGGCCCATCTAGTTGTTCTTTCCATTGAATTTTTAGTATATTCATATGTTGATGGATATGGACAACACTCATCAAAAGCCATCATTATATCAGAGCCTAAATCCTCTTCAGTTTCCATTACAGACTCTGGTGTAAAGAATAGTTTTTTTCCATCTAAATGTGATTTAAATTCTACGCCTTCTTCTGATATTGTTCTAAGGTCTCCTAAACTAAATACCTGGAAACCTCCACTATCTGTAAGAATTGGTCTATCCCAATTCATAAATTTATGAAGACCTCCTGCCTCTTTTATTATCTTGCTTCCAGGTCTTAAATATAAATGATATGTATTTGATAATATTATTTGAGCTTTTACTTCTTCTTTTAATTCTTCGGGGGTCATTGATTTTACTGTTGCTTGCGTTCCAACTGGCATAAATATTGGTGTTTGTATATCTCCATGTGGTGTATGTATTACTCCTCTTCTTGCTCCTGTCTGCTTACATTCGTGTAATAATTCATATGTCACTGCTGGTTTCATTTCTTCCTCCTTACTGTTTTTTAGGACGGGCTCAAAAAACAACACTTTTTATATTCATCAATTTAATATCTAACTTTTATATTTTGTAATTAAGTCCTTGCTGTTTTTTGAGCCCGTCCCAAAAAACAGCAAAAAAGCAGCAAAAACCTCAAAAATGTCAAAAACATCATTAGGTTAATATATAAACATTGCATCTCCAAAACTAAAAAATCTATATTTTTCCTTTACTGCTTCCTTATATGCTCTCATTATATAATCTTTTCCAGCTAATGCTGAAACTAACATAAGAAGCGTTGATTGTGGTAAGTGAAAATTTGTAATTAATCCATCTAAACACTTAAATTTATATCCTGGATAAATAAATATTCCTGTGTCAGCCTCTGTTTCTTTTACAAAACCATTTTCATCTGCTATTGTCTCTAAAACCCTACAAGAAGTTGTCCCAACTGCAATTACTCTTCTTCCTTCTTTTTTTGCATTATTTATTTTTTCTACATCTTCCTTTTTAATATAAAAATGTTCTGTATGCATTTTATGTTCTTCTACATTTTCTTCTTTTACTGGTCTAAATGTTCCTATTCCCACATGTAAAGTCACATTTGCAATTTCTACTCCCATTTCTTGTAATTGTTGTAACAATTCTTCTGTGAAATGTAAGCCTGCTGTTGGGGCTGCTGCTGAACCTTCATATTTTGCATAAACTGTTTGGTATCTATCATTATCTTTTAAAGATTCATGTATGTATGGTGGAAGTGGCATAAGACCAATTTTATCTAATATTTCATTAAATATACCATCATAAGAAAATTTTACTTTTCTAGTTCCACCATCCATTGGTTCTATCACTTCTGCTTTTAACAATCCATCTCCAAAAATCACTTTTGCACCTGCATGTAATTTATTTCCAGGTCTTACAATGCATTCCCAGATATCACCTTCTATATTATTTAATAATAAAAATTCTACATGTGCACCTGTTTCTTTTTTTCCATAAAGACGAGCAGGTATTACTTTTGTATTATTTCTAACTAACACATCTCCTGGTCTTAAATATTCTACTATATCTTTAAATTTTTTATGTTCAATAGTTTCTTTACTTCTATCTAAAATCATAAGTCTTGACTCATCTCTTTTTTCTATTGGTGTTTGTGCTATTAGTTCTTCTGGTAAATCATAATCAAAATCTGTTACCTTCAAGATTGTTCCCCTCTTTCTTCTATTTTACTAATAAGTTTGTCTATTATTTGTTTTATCTCTTCTATTAAATTTTCTGGTTCTTTAAACACATCTACATCATAAGATGTTTCAAAATTACTACTTTTAGCTGGTTTTAATGTATATATCTCTTCTGGTAGTCCCACATATCCATTACTTGTTCTAATATCTTTATTCATATAATCTCTATACCATTGTCTTTGTCCTATGACAGGTTCATTCTCATATCCATAGCTTTCATAATCATGTAATTCTGGCATTTCATAACCATATTCATCGCTATTCCTTTCTAACGTGTGTAAAAACTCATGTAAAAAAACCTCTTCTGGAAATTGATTTGTGCGTGCATTGTATCTATAAATATAACTTTGAGAATCATTTGGAAGTCTTATGTTTGAAAAACCTATTCCATAATAATCCATAGAGCCTAATCCTATCCAGTCATTTACTTGTATATCCTCATCATGTTCTTCATCACCGAAGTCTTACAACAACAAATATATGGTCGTAATTTTTAGAAGATATCACATCTTTTATTTGGTTTTCTACATCTTCTGGTGCCACATAATAACCAAACTCTTTATCATATGATAATTTAGATAATGGTGTATCTAATTCATAAATATCACAATTAGCTGTCATCTTTCCTTCAGATAATGCATAACATGAATTTTCAAACCTCGAAATTGTATTTTCTATATCTTTTATGTCAGTATCTGTTACTTTCAAATTAATTTCACTATTATTTATATTAACACTTGTAGTTTTAAATATAAAGCATGCAAAATTCCAATCGCTATCATTTTCTGGCACTCCCTCTTCTAACTTAAAATCAGAAAACCATGCTTTTCCTTTTGCCTCTCCTAAATTTCCGCCTAATCTAAAACCTATATTTACTACGTCTCTATCTTTGCTATTAAATATCAATTCAATTTTTTGCCAGTCATTAGTTCCTTGTATTGCAACAGACCTTTCCGTAGAACCTTCAATTGAAATCTGTGCTCCTATACCAGAGCTTCCATCTTTAACTTCTACATTTTCTGTTTTTACCATACAAGTTACTTTATAAGGTTGATTTCTTTCAACATGCACTCTTTCATAAAACATTGCATCATTATATTCAGTTGATTCTATACTATAACTTTTCTTATCACTATATTTAACTTCATTATCCCTTTTAAATTGCGATGTATAAAGATTTGATTCACTTCTTATAAAATCATTAAAATTATTACTTTGATAATATTGGTAAGCATAATATAATAAACCACATAATAATATAACTGTTATTATATATACAATTCTACCTAATATTCCTTTTTTCTTTTCAGTCATATAAAACTCTCCATTTCTTTAGTTTTATATTTATCAAAAGCTATGGAATTTTCCACAGCTTCTAATCAATTTTACTCTTTTACATCCTCTTCACTTTTATCAGCTAAGTCCTTCATTGAAAGGTTTATTCTACCTTGATCGTCAATTTCAATTACTTTTACTGTAACTTTATCTCCAACATGAAGTACATCTTCTATGTTCTTTATTCTCTTATCAGATATTTTAGATATATGAAGTAAACCTTCTTTTCCTCCACAACCCAAATCAACAAAAGCTCCAAAGTTCATAAGTCTTACTACTTCTCCGTAATAAATTCCTCCAACTTCAACTTCTCTTACAATATCTTCTACCATTTCTAATGCTTGTATAGCTTTATCACTATCTGTTGAATAGATTAATACTTGTCCATCTTCTTCTATATCTATTTTTACTCCAGTTTCGTCTATGATTTTATTTATCATTTTTCCACCAGGCCCGATAACATCTTTTATTTTTTCTGGATTAATCATGGTACTTACAATTCTTGGTGCATATTTAGATACTTCTTCTCTAGGTTCACTAATTACTGGTAACATTACATTATCTAATATATAGTCTCTTGCTTTTTCAGTTTTTTCAAAAGCTTCTTTTATTATGTCATATGTTAAGCCATCACATTTAATATCTACTTGGATTGCTGTAATACCTTTTTTAGTTCCACCAACTTTAAAGTCCATATCTCCAAAGAAATCTTCTATTCCTTGGATATCTACAAGCATTACATAATCTTCATCATTATCTGGATTTGTAACCAATCCTGTTGAAATTCCTGCAACTGGTCTTTTTATAGGAACTCCTGCATCCATAAGTGAAAGTGTACTTCCACAAATACTTGCTTGCGAAGTAGAACCATTTGAAGATAAAACTTCTGATACTACTCTTATTGCATATGGAAATTCCTCTTTTGATGGTAATACTGGAACTAGTGCTTTTTCTGCTAAAGCTCCATGTCCAATTTCTCTTCTTCCAGGACCACGAGATGTTCTTGCTTCTCCTACTGAATATCCTGGGAAATTATAGTGGTGCATATATCTTTTTGATTCTTCAGTATCTATTCCATCCAAAGTTTGTTCTTCACTAATCATTCCTAAAGTTGCAACAGATAATACTTGAGTTTGTCCTCTTGTAAATAATGCGCTTCCATGAGTTCTAGGTAAGACTCCTACTTCACATGATAATGGTCTTATTTCATCTAAACTTCTACCATCTACTCTTTTATGTTCATTAAATATCATTTCTCTTACGCATTTTTTTTCAAATTTATCTATAGCTTCTTTTATTTGTTGTTCATTTTCCTCTAAGGCTTCTTCGCCAAATTTTTCTTTATAATCTTCTTCTATTTTTTCTGTTAATTTAGCAATATTATTATCTCTTGTTTCTTTATCTTCTTCAAATAAAGCAGTTCTCATATCTTCTTTATAGTTTTTCTCAATAAATTCATATATGTCATGATCCACTTCAAATGATTTATATTCAAATTTTGGTTTTCCTATTTCTTTTTGGATATTAGATATAAATTCACAAATCTTTTTAATCTCAACATGTGCTGTTTTTATTGCTTCTAACATTACATCATTTGGAACTTCATTTGCTCCTGCTTCTATCATTGTTATTTTCTTTTCAGTAGCTGCTACTGTTAATGTTAAATCTGATTTTTCTCTTTCTTCTTCTGTTGGGTTTATTATAATTTTTCCATCTACTAAACCTACATTTACTGCAGCTGTTGGTCCGTTAAATGGAATATCTGAAATTGATAAAGCTGTCGCAGCTCCAATCATAGCAGCAACTTCTGGTGAGTTATCTTGTTCAACGCAAAGAACTGTTGCAACAACTACTACATCATTTCTAAAATCTTTTGGAAATAATGGTCTTAATGGTCTATCTATTGCTCTTGCTGTTAATATTGCTTTATCACTTGGTTTTCCTTCTCTTTTTAAGAACCCTCCTGGTATTTTACCTACTGAATATAATTTTTCCTCAAAATCTACTGATAGTGGAAAAAAGTCAATTCCATCTTTTGGTTCTTTTGAAGCTGTTACATTTACCATTACGCATGTATCACCATAACGTACTAAAACGCTTCCATTTGCAAGTCCTGCCATTTTTCCAGTTTCAATTACCAATTTTCTTCCAGCTAACTCTGTTTCATAAGTTTTAAACATATTTACTCCTTCTTTCCTTGTGCCAAGTTAGTTTAATTGTAACCTCTATAATATGTTAATTTTTTTAGCACATTATACAAGTTACTAAATTCCAACTTGGTCACAATAATATTATTTTCTTGATAAAAGCCCGTGCTAAAAGTAAGCATAGGCTTTCATCCTTATTACTATTTTCTTAATCCTAATTTTTCAACGATATCTCTATATCTATTGATATCTTTTTTAACTAAGTAATTTAATAGATTTCTTCTTTTACCAACCATTTTTAATAAACCACGTCTTGAATGGTTATCTTTTTTGTGAACTTTTAAGTGTTCTGTTAATTCGTTGATTCTTTCTGTTAAAAGAGCTATTTGAACTTCTGGTGAACCAGTATCGTTTTCATCTCTTTTATATTTGTTAATAATTTCTTGTTTTAACTCTTTAGTCATCATTTTAAATACACCTCCTATTTTATTTATTCCTTAAGCTGAGTAAAAAGTTTGGTGTTAAACTATTAACTAAGCAAAAGGTCTGTCTTACATATGTGTTACAATTTGTATTACAGCATATCTATTTTACTATATTTTTGAACATATTGCAAGTGTTTTAGAAATTATTTTTTGTGAGACTTTTAGGGACGGGGATAATTTGTCTCAAATTTGCATTATTTTCAAAATGAGACAAATTATCCCCGTCCCTATTTTGTCTCATTCCACACTTTTTAAACTTTCTATCATATCTATTTTCTTTAGTGCAAAATATGTTACAAAGTTAACAATTAAAGTAAATGCAATTGTTATCAATGTTGCATACACGTAACTTAACGGCTCTATTGTTTTATTAAATCTTAACATATTTATCTCACATGTTCCTATTATGTAATAATTTAAGAAAAATCCCGCTACTAACCCTAGTACAATTCCAATTAGCGTTAACAATATTGTTTCTCTTGTTACATAATCATATACTTCTCTATCATAAAAGCCTAAAACTTTTATTGTAGCAAGTTCTCTAATTCTTTCACTAATATTTACATTTGATAAATTATATAAAACCACAAATGCAAGAAGTCCAGCTGATACAATTAATACTACAACAACATAATTTAAAGATTCCATTGTTTCGTCCATAGTTCTTATTGCTGTTGAAATTAGTGATACAGACGATATCTCATTATATCCCATTAGTTCCTCTGCTAAACTATCTTCTTGTTCTTCTGTTAAATCACTATCTTGTACAAGTAGGACATTAGATTCATAATCTTGGCTATATAAACTTTCATACAAATCTTTTGACATATAAACATAGTGATAAACATAATTTTCTACAACATTTGAAATTGTTACTTCTTTTTCATTTCCATCACTATCTTGTAAAATAATTGTATCTCCTATTTTTACACCTAATAACTCTGCTGCTTTATCTGTTAAACAAATTTCACTATCATTTAATGTTACTTTTTCTTTTGTTTCTATATCTACCAAATTTATTATTCCTTCTAAAGAATCTTTTTCTTTTGGAACTATTACTTGAACATCTTCTTCAACCCCATTTTTAATTGCTGTTAGAGATGTCATATAAGTTTCAACAGTGTTTGTTATTTCATCTTTCTGTTTTAGATTACTTTTTAATTCTTCAATTTGATTTTCTTCTAGTCCGCTTTTCAGACTTATTTGCATATCATAATTAAATACATGCTCATATTGGTCAGGCATTATCCTACTAATTGAATCTCTTAGTCCGAATCCTGTAAGTATTAAAGCAGTACAACCCATAATTCCTATTATTGTCATTAAAAATCTTTTCTTATATCTAAATATGTTTCTAACTGTTACTTTTCTTGAAAAGCTTAATCTTTTCCAGATAAAAGGTATTCTTTCTAATAATACTCTTTTTCCTATCTTAGGTGCCTTTGGTCTCATAAGTATTGCTGGTGTATGTCTTAATTCTCTTACCACTGCATATATAGTTGCACCTACTATACAAATAAATATTAAATAAAGCCCAATTGCTCCAACTGTCCAATTAAAACTTAATGAAATATCGCCTATTTCATACATCATAGAATACATCATCCATATTATTTTCGGAATTAATACAAATCCAACGCACATTCCAAGTATTCCACCGATTATAGACGCTAAACTTGCATACAACACATATTTACTTGCAATTTGTATCTTGTTATATCCTAAAGCCTTTAATGTTCCTATTTGTACACGCTGTTCTTCTACCATTCTAGTCATTGATGTTAATGATATTAATACTGCAACTAAGAAAAATACAATTGGGAAAACCTGTCCTATATTTTCAATACTTTCTGTATCTTGGATAAAACTTGCATATCCACTATTTTGCTCTCTATCTAAAACATACCATGTTGGTTTTTCAATCTTTGTAATCTCATCTCTTGCATCAATTAGTTCTGCTTCTGCATCATCTAGTTGTTTTTGTACTTCTATTTTTTGTTCATTTAATTCTTGCTCTCCATTTTCTAAATCTATTCTTGATGCTTCTAATTCATCTTTTGCATCTTGTATTTGTGCAAGAGTAGAACTTTTTGTATCTTGAAAAGTGCTTTCCTTTTCTTCTAACTCTTTTTTAGCCGCTTCAATCTGAGCTTTTCCATTTTCAATTTCTTGTTTTGCTGATGTGATTCCATTTTCAATTTTAGTTATCCCTGAAACAAGGCTATTTTTTGTTGCCTCTAAACTTGCTATTTGTTGTTCACAAGCTGTCTTTTGTCCTAATAATGACTCTAATGTTCCTTGGTCTAAGTTTGGATCTTTTAAAGCTTCTAAAATACCGTTATATGTTTCATTTGCTGTATTTAAGGAACTATTTACTGTTTCTAAATTACTTTGCAAGCCATTTTTTTGTTCTTCTAAAGCCTTGAATTGTTCATTGGCCTGCTGCTCTTGTTCATTTAAAGTTTCTTCATTTTTACTTATCTCTGTTTTTGCATCTTCTATCTGTTTTTCAGCACTTGCAAATTCTTCATTTGCTTTTTTCTCATTTTCAGTAATCTGTGCTTCTCCATCTTCTATTTTCTTTTTACCGTCTTCTATCTCAGCTTCAGCATTTGCAATCTCTTCTTCTGCTTCTTTCTTTTTATCATTAAATTCTGTTTCTGCCTCTTCTAGTTTAGAAGTTGCTGTATCAATTAATTCTTCTTGTCTTGCTATTTCTCTTTCATCTTTTATATCTTCTATCTTGCTTTTTGTATCACTAACTAGTTCTTTATACTCATCACTTGAAGTTTCATACTTGTTTGAGCCTTTTACTTTTACATATATATTTGTATATATATCTTTTGCATTTATATTATCTTTATTTATATATATATAATAATCTACTTTCCCAGAACCTAAAGAACTACTTCCTCTATCTTTTGAAATATAAAGCGGACTTCTAACAGTTCCAACGATTTTCATTTCTTTATTTGCTAAATATTCTACTTCTTCGCCATCATTATTTTCCGTATTTTCTATCTCAACATCTATCGTATCTCCTATCTTTTTATTATTTTGTGTTAAAAAATTAGGTTCAACTACACATTCTTCGCTATTTTCTGGCAATTTTCCTTCTAATAATTTTGGTTTGTTAATATCTTCTATGCACATTACTTTAATAATTTGTTCAGTATTGTCTATTTCCAGCTTTCCGTCTGTCTCATATGTTCCAATAATTTCATCTACATTTTCTATTTTTGAAATTTCATTTAAATCATCTTCCGTTAATCCTAAAGTAGAAATGACTTGTATATCATAGATATTTTGACTGTCATAATACTTATCAATAGTATCTACCATATCAGGTGAAGTTGCTCTAATTCCCGCAAAGAAACCAACACCTAAAAAAGCCATAAGTAGTATCGATAAAAATCTTTTATAGGTATTTTTTATTTCTTTAACACTATCTTTCATAAGTGCTTTTTTCATATGCTTCACCTCCTACATCCAATTTTGGATGCATCTTATTACCATTCTATTTCTTCTACTGGTTTTGGATTTTCATTTATTTCTATTTTCTCAGCTGTTCCATTTTTAAAGTGTATTACTTTATCTGCCATAGGCGCTAACGCTCCATTATGTGTTATTATTAACACTGTCATATTTTCTTTTCTTGCTGTATCTTGTAATAATTTTAATATTTGTTTTCCTGTTTTATAATCTAATGCACCTGTTGGTTCATCACATAATAATAATTTAGGATTTTTTGCAATTGCTCTTGCTATTGCCACTCTTTGTTGCTCTCCTCCTGATAATTGTGAAGGAAAATTATTCATTCTATCTTTTAAACCTACTTGTTCTAATACTCTCTCTGGATTTAATGATTTTTTACAAATTTGAGTTGCAAGCTCCACATTTTCTCTTGCTGTTAAATTTTGAACTAAATTATAAAATTGAAATACAAAACCTATATCATTTCTTCTATATCCAATTAATTCTTTATTTTTTAGTTTTGTTACTTCTTTTCCATCTACTATTACTCTTCCTGATGTTGCTGTATCCATTCCGCCCAAAATATTTAAAGCTGTTGTCTTTCCTGCTCCTGATGGGCCTACTATTACTACTAATTCTCCTTTTTCTATTTGAAAATTAGTATCATTTAATGCATTTATTTTTATTTCTCCCATTTCATATATTTTATTAACATTTTTAAACTCTATATAAGGCATATTACCACCTCTTATCTTAGAAATATTTATATACTAAATTATATCATATACTAATTTTTTTTGAAAGCTTTTTAATTTATTTTAAAATATTCTTTTGTGAATTTTTAGTGAATAAAAAATTTAAAAAGCCTATCAAATATTAACAGGCTTATACTATATACTCTATTTTATTATTAGGAAAATATTTATTCATTTGTTCTCTTAAAAACAATTCTCCATCTTTTTTGTATTCTTCCTTATATCTATATTTACCTCTTCCTCCACCTTTCATTATATCTTTATCATACAAATTAATTGCATTTGGAAAAGCTTCTTCATTTATTTTGGTATGAACATAACTATATGTCATAAATATTATTTCAAAAAAAGCATCTTTTTTTACTTTTTTAGATAATTTACTATCTAAGATTTTAATTAATTCTAAATACATCTCTTTCCAGTTTTCCACCATAATAACAGGTGCAATTAATATTCCCACATTATATCCTGCTTCTTTTAATCTATTTATCGCATTTATTCTTTTATCTAATCTTGATGTTCCAAATTCCACTCTATTTATAATATAATCTGGGTTGACACTCATTCTAACCGTTACTTTTCCTTTATGGTCTAATCCTAAAATGTCATCTACCATATCAAATTTAGTAGGAAATGTTAATTTCCCTTTTTTACAATTTTTAAAATTTTCAACTGTCCACACTAAATTTTTTGTAATACTATTTTCTAAAATTAAATCACTGTTACTTCCAATTTCAAATGTTAATTCTCTTTCAGACTTCTCTGCTGTTTTTATTATTTTATCTAGCATCTGCTCTCTATTTACAAATAGTCTTAAATAACTACATTTATTATAGTTACAAACTAAATAACAATACATACAAGAAGCTGTACAACCAGATGAAGTATATGGAACTAAAAAGTCGGATGTTTTATGATTTTCCACAAATTTATGTGTTTTTCTAACTCCAATAATTAAGTTTCTTTTCATATTAGCAAATTCTTTATTTGACTTTTTTCTCATTTCTTCAATATTATTATGATTTTCTATTTCTACCTTTGGGATATCTTTATATTTATCTATTAATTCTTTTCCCAGCGGATAGTCTAAAATATTTTTTTCATAATAAATAGCTTTTGGTCTAAACATATTTTATCCCTCCATAAAATTAGTTTAACCAAAAGCTATTATTTAATTAATATTTTTAAATTTAGTTATCTTTTCTTTCATAAGTCACAAAATAATAATCCAAATTACTATTTTCATCTTTTAACCCTTTTTCTCTTGTTACTTCTCTCCATATTTCTTCATCTATTGATGGAAAAAATGCATCTCCATCAAAATCCTTTTCTATTTCTGTTACATACATTTTCTTTACATATGGCATAAGAAAATTATAAATCATGGCTCCACCTATTACAAAAGTTTCTTCCTTTCCTTCTATTAAATCTTGAATTTGAAGTAATGAATGAACTACTTCTACATTTTCATCATTCACCTTAAAATCTGGATTTTGACTAAATATTACATGTTTTCTATTTGGTAATGGTTTTCCTAAAGACTCAAAAGTTTTCCTTCCCATAATTATAGTATGTCCTGTTGTTAAATTCTTAAAATGTTTTAAATCTTCTGGCAAATGCCAAATTAGTTTATTATTTTTTCCTATTATATTATTTTTTGCTTTTGCTACTATTATACTAAGCATTAATCTTCCTCCTATTCTGCTACTGGTATTTTACCGATTTTTACTTCTTTTTGATAATCATATCCTTGTATTTCAAAATCTTCTACTTTAAAACTATAGAAATCTTTTGTGTTATTATTAATAACCAATTTAGGGCAAACATCCATTGGTTTTGCTTCTTCTATTAATTTTTTAACTAAAGGAACATGTCTATCATATATATGACAATCTCCAATATTATGTGTTAAAGTTCCAACTTCTAAACCTGAAACTTTTGCAAACATATATTGAAGTGCTGCATATTGCATAAGATTCCACCCATTTGCTGTTAACATATCTTGTGAACGTTGATTTAATATTAAATGTAATTTTCCTTCTTTAACTAACCATTGTGTACCATATGCGCAAGGTTCTAATCTCATATCTTTTAGTTCTTCATGATTAAATAAATTTGTCATAATTCTACGGCTAGATGGATCATTTTTTAATAAATAAAGTACATAATCTACTTGATCCATTTCCTTTATTCCTTCTTTTGTTTTAAACTGATATTTTTTACCTAATTGATAACCATAAGCTTTTCCAATAGTTCCATTCTCATCAATCCACTGATCCCATATGTGTGAGTTCAAATCTTTTACATTGTTTGATTTTTTTTGCCAAATCCATAATATTTCATCAATTGCTTTATATACTGTTTTTGAATTATTTCTAAGTGTTATCATCGGAAATTCTTTAGAAACATCATATTTATTACTAACTCCTACAATTGAAATATAATTAGCTTCTGTTCCATCTTCCCATCTTGTACGTACATGAGTTCCTTCTGAAGAATATCCATGTTCTAATATTTCTTTGCAAGTATCAATAAAATTTTTATCTGCTTCTGTCATTTTAGTTTTCCTCCTTTTTTTCTAACTCTACCAAATTTCTTGCCATTTGAACACCAGCTGCTGATGCCATCATAAGCCCTCTTGTCATTCCTCCGCCATCGCCTATGCAATATAGGTCTTTAATACTTGTTTCAAAATGTTCATCTATAAAAACTTTATTACTATAGAATTTTATTTCTGGTGCATATAATAAATTATGTGGATCTGCAAACCCTTCTACCACTTTGTCCATGGCATTTATGAATCTTAAAATATCCGTCATTGTTCTATATCCTATTGCAAACGTTATATCTCCCGGTACAGCAGATTTTAATGTTGGTACAACTTCATTATTATCCAATTCTTCTTGCCATGTACGTTTTCCTCTTCGAATATCTCCTAAACGCTGAACAAGTATTGCTCCATTTCCTAACTCATTTAAATTTTTAGCAACATTTTTACCATATTCAATTGGTTTGTTAAATGGATTTTTAAAGTTATGAGATACAAGTATCGCTAAGTTTGTATTTGTACTTTTTTTGTCTTTATATGAATGACCATTTACTAATGATAAATTATCATCATATACTTCTTCTGATACAAATCCACTAGGATTTTGACAAAATGTTCTTACTTTATCTCTAAATGGATATGGTCTTCCTATAAATTTACCTTCATATAAATACTTATTTACATCCTTCATAACTTCATCTTTAAGCTCATATCTTACACCGATATCCACTGCTCCTGGCTCTGTTTTTATATTATGAACTTCACACATTTGAGATAGCCAATCGGCACCTTTTCTTCCTACAGCTAATACAACCCTCTTTGCATAAAGACATTCCTTCTTTTCGGGCTTATTAGCATTTCTTATTTTTACACCTTTTACTTTGTTATCTTCTATTATTAAGTCTTCTACAACTGTTTCATACATCATATTTATATTGTTTTCTTCTAAGAAATCTTGAATTTTTTTATATATTTCATGACTTTTCTCTGTTCCTAAATGCCTTATTGGAATACCTATTAAATCGATATCTTCTTTTTTAGCTTTTTTCTTTAATTTACTAATTTCTTCTTTATATTCAGTTCCTTCTAAATGTTTATCTGCACCAAATTTCAAGTAGACGCTATCAGCATAATCAATTAATCTTTTTGTTTTCTCTACTCCTATATATTTATGTAAATTACCACCCACATAAATATCATTATCTTCTTCATTATATAAAGAAAGTTTTCCATCAGAAAAAGCTCCTGCTCCCGAAAATCCACTTGTTATGTTACAAAAAGGCTTGCACTTTACACATTCTCCTTTTTTTTCTACCGGACAATAACGTTTTTGTACGGGTTTTCCTTCATCTATTAAAACTACATTTTTAGCTTTGTTTTTTACAATTAATTCATAAGCTAAAAATATTGAACTAGGTCCCATTCCTACAACAATTAAATCATATTCGTTCATATAATCATCACATTCCTTTTTATTATTTCTCAAAACCAATTTAAAGTATATCATAAGCTTTTATAAATTTCCACAAAATTATAAATTATTTTCTATTTTTGCTTGTTTTAAAATGGAATGTACCGTACTTCTTTTTATTTCTTTACAATGTCTTGATATTGTTATCTTTCCTGGTTTTATTTTATGCTTATATTGGTGATGTCCTCCTGTTACTTTACATTTATACCAACCATCTTCTAGTAGTATTTTTTCTACGTCTATAAATTTCAATATATCACCTACCTTTTTTAAAATTTTTAATTTTACTTGAATAATTTAGAATTAAATTTCGAATTAAAATTTAAGAAAAAATAATATAAAAAATAATGATTAAATTATATCATCCTACGCGATATAATTCAACCATTTTCGTTCGACTAAATTCGACAAGTTACTACCACCATGTTGGTACATACTCTTCTTCGTGTTCTCCTAATTCTTGTATATAACCATTCTTAAAATCTAGTTTTTCTATGTAATTTTCTATTTCTTTCCACTCTTCTTTTGTGAGTTTTCTATTTATACTTTTATATTCTTCTTTTTCTTTCACCAAATATGTTGGAAAATATTGTGCCATAACACTAACATAATTTTCTTCATTTATATTATCCTTTAACCATTTTAAAGCTTTTTTACTATTTTCTATACAACCTGGTAACACTAAATGTCTTACGATTATTCCTTTTTCCATAATTCCTTCTGTATTTATTCTTGTTTTTCCAACTTGTTTTTGCATTTCTAATATTGCTTTTGTTGCTACTTCAAAATAATTATTTACCTTTGAATATTTTTTGCCCAATTCATCTTCTGCATATTTTAAATCTGGCATAAACACATCAATATAACCATCTAACATTTTTATAGTTTCAATATTTTCATAACCATTTGTGTTATATACAATTGGAAGTTTTAATCCTTTTTTTCTTGCAATTTTTATCGCTTCTATTATTTGAATAACATAACTAGTTGGTGTTACCAAATTTATATTTTCTACATTTTTTTCTTGTTGCATTAAAAAAATATTAGCCAATTCTTCTATAGTTATTTCTTTTCCTCTTCCTTTTTGGCTAATCTCATAATTCTGACAGAAGACGCAGCTTAAATTACAATTTGAAAAAAATACTGTTCCAGAACCTTTAGTCCCACTAATACAAGGTTCTTCAAAGTTATGTGTTGAATAAAGAGCTATTTTAACTTTATCTTTTGCCCCACATTTTCCTATTTTTCCTTTTCTTCTATTTATTCCACATCTATGAGGGCATATTTTACACTTTTCTAATTCCTCTAACATTTTTCTACTCTTTCTATTATTAAGTTATCATTTTCTTTCTTCATATAAATTTTCTTTTTAGTAAATCTATTTTTATTATTTTTCACAATCTCTTGTATATTTGTCTCACTTTCACTTGTTGCAACTCTTCCTATTTCTTCTTCATTTGTATTTCTAACAATAACACTTTCTCCTTCTGAATAATCTTCTAAATACTCTATAATTTCTACTTCATATCCTGTTTCTGTTTTACCTATATTATCTAATAAAAAAGAATCTTCTTTTTGGTCAAATTCCACTTCTGTTGCTATATACCTATTAGTTTCACTATTATACTCAAAGCTACTATTTCCTTCTTTTGGAAATTCTTTATTAAAACTTTCTCCAAATATTACTTTTGCCTCTTCTTCAATTTCTTCATATGTTACTTCGTAATTTTCTAAATTGTTTTTTACAACTTCCCAAATCCACTTTTCATCTGCACTATTTATATCTTGAAATTCTGGTAAAGCTTCTCCTGTCACTTCTTTCCACATATAAACATTTAATATTGTTTCTTGTATTTTTTCTACTTCTTCAATGCTTACATTATTATTTTGATTATCTTGCAATCTTATATTTCTATATATAACCATTCCGTATAAATATTACAATCAAAATTCCTATAATTATAAGCATTTTACGCATGTTATTACCTCCATTTGTAATTCTCTTTTTTATTTTATCATACCATTTTTTTAGATACAATATTCAATTACAATTTTTTACTTTTTATTAACACAAAAATCACATAAGATAAAATCTCTTATGTGATAGATGTGTCCCTTTTGCGAATTTTTTTGCGCATAGGAAACGTCCCTAACGCGAAATTGGCCAATCTATTTCTACTTTAAATAAGTCTCCATCTATTATAATATCAAATTTTCCTCCTTGAAGTTCTGTTAGGCTTTTAGCAATTGAAAGTCCAAGTCCGCTTCCTTCAGTATATCTAGACCTGTCTCCTCTAACAAATCTTTGCATTAATTCATCACTACTAATATTTAATTTATCTTTTGAAATATTTTTTATACTTATATTTATATATTTTTGATTATTACTATCTCTGTTTTCTTCTTTTACATCAATATATACCCTAGAAGATTCTAATGCATATTTTGTAATATTACTAAATAAATTTTCTATAATTCTATAAAGATACCTACTATCTGCCTTTATTTTTATATCTTCTTCTGGCATTCCTACTTCTATTTTTAAATTTTTTTCTTCAAACCTATCTTTAAATTCTCCTATTGTTTGGTTAAATAATTCCTTTATAGCAATACTTTCAAAATTTAGTTTTACATTGCCTGAAGATACTTTTGATGCTTCTACTAAATCTTCTGTTAGTTTCTTTAATCTTTGCGATTTTTTGTCTAATATTTCTATATATTCTTTTACTTTTTCACCTTGAATATTTTCCTTCTTTAATAAATCTACATAGTTTATTATTGAAGTTAGCGGTGTTTTTATGTCATGTGATACATTTGTTATCAATTCTGTCTTCAATCTTTCTGATTTTAGACTTTCTTGAATTGCATTTGAAAATCCACTTGCTATGTCATTTACATATACTGACATTTCTTTTAATACGCCTGTTAATTCTTCTTCATTTAATTTTACGTCATTTTTTCCTTCATATATGTCTTTTAAAGCATTTTTTATTTTTTCTTGACCTATTATATATTTTTTTAGTTTATAATATGCCCATATCCAGAAACCAATTAACAATATTATTGCTATTCCTGTATAAAATAAACAAGCTAGCATAACACTAATTATTATAAATAATAAATAATACCAAAATAACCTTTTATTTTCAGTTGTCTTTTCATCTATTGTTTCAAACATTTTCTTTAGTTTATCAAACATCCATTTTCCTACTTTATATATTAAAAAGCTCTTTATAAATTTTCTTGCTTTTAATCTTTTTATTGTTGATACAGCAGTTATTGCACATATTATATAACATATAAAATATAAAACAAAAGCAAATATTACTGTTATATAATTTGCAATATGAAGACATTCTATTGCTCCTGCTGCAAATATTGTAAGTAATATTGTCCAAGCTAAAAATAGTATTTCATATGGTATTTTATCTATATAATTTAAAGTTATTTCATCTTTTCCTTTTTCATGTCCTATTGCCCAACATAAATATATTCCAATAGCAAAAGTTGCTATAACACTAATTGGTAGAATATATATTGGCATTTCTTTATGTTTTAAACAAAATTCATATATTCCTTCTACTATTTTATAATTTGTTAATCCTCCTGTTCTGTCCGGATTATATCTACTATATATGGTATATCCTGTAATTGCTTTATCTACTGCATAAGTTGAACTTTCTCCACTATTTACATCATCTATTACAAAATATTGATATGTCGAATTATATCTTATGTTATTACTATTTATATATTCCATATTAGTTTCAATATTTCCATTATCATAATTCCAATATTTAGTAGCATTTTTCATATTTTCTATTTCTTTATTATAATCACTACTTCTCATATTTGTATATATAGCATTTGTTTCCTTATCTATTATAATAAAATCAACATATTCATTTATTCCATTATAGTAGCTATACATATAATCTCTATTTAAGTAGTATATCTCATTTCCGTTTACATCTTCTAGTTGCATAAACATTCTGCTACCATTATTTTTTTGGTTATATGCATTCTGAATATTATCTGTTATATAATATACGTAATCACTTGAAAACATTTCCGTATCTATAAATTTAGTTGCCCCAGTATTTCCGTATTCATCTAAAAAGGCAAGATGAAATATGCTAAGACCTATTAATAAAACAAATACTGGAAATAATATGTATGATACAAATTTTAGCGCTTTTGATGTTCTTAAATTATTCATATTTCCACCATCCTATTTTATATTTTCTATTTTATAGCCAACTCCCCAGATTACTTTTAAGTATCTAGGCTCTTTTGGATTTATTTCTATCTTTTCTCTTATATGACGTATATGTACTGCTATTATATTCTCTGCTCCAAATCCTTCTTCATTCCATACATTTTCATATATTTCAGGTATCGAATATACTTTTCCTTTATTTGCAAGTAAAAATTTTAATATATTAAATTCTGTTGCTGTTAATTTTACTTCTTTTCCATCAACTGTTACTTTTTTAGTATCATCATCAACAACTAATTCACCTGTTTTATATATATTTCCATTTTCTTCTTTTTCCAACGCCCCAAAGCTTACATATCTTCTTAAAGACGAATTTACTCTTGCTATTAATTCTAATGGATTAAATGGTTTTGTTATATAATCATCTGCACCTGAATTTAGGCCACCTATTTTATCATAATCTTCTGATTTTGCAGATAATAATATTACTGGTATTGTTTTATCTTTTCTTATTTCTTCTAATGTTTCTAAGCCATCTTTTTTTGGCATCATTATATCTAGTATTATTAGATGTATTTCATTATTATTAACTATATCTAAAGCTTCTTCTCCATTATAAGCTTTTAAGATATTATATCCTTCTTTTTTCAAATAGATTTCTATTGCTCCTACTATTTCTTTATCATCATCTACTACTAATATGTTATACATCTTAAAACCTCCTAAAACCTTTCATTTCCTACACTAATAGTATACCACAGAATTTATTAATAAAAAATAGAGGAATTATTAATTTTTAATTAAGATAAAAGAAAAAATAGCAAGATGAACTTACTATTTTCTAATTTATTTATATTGTTAAACATATACGGAATGTATTGTAGTTTACAGTTTTTCCTTCATTTCCATAATACATAAAAATTCCTGCGACATCATCATCATTATAATTTCCACCTCTTCCAAAAAACACATTAACATCTTTTGGAGTCACAAACTGATTGCTATCTTTATTCCATGCTTTCGTTTCTATTGTTGCATCTCCTAAATATCCTGATGTTATAGTTTCTTCAGGATATGCAGTTGCAAATTCTGTGCTTTTTCCATGTTCATCAACAAAAGCCTCACCATTTATTATACTTGAATTATAAGAACTATTAGGAGAGTCTACGTAAATATAAGCACAAACTTTCTCATATCCTCCTCCGGATAAATCATATATCCCATATATATTTCCTGTGCTACTTTGTGTTTTGCTTGCTTCAATTCCCTCATCAGCTGTTATAAAACCACTATTATCATTTATATCTATTTCATGTCCATTTCTTCCGTATTGACTCCATGTTAAATACGCTACCGCTCCCCATTCACTATTTTTTAACATATGAGAATTTAAATTTTCTGCATATGCTCTTGCATTTGTATACATATTTCCTATTGTACAATATCTCCATGAACTCATACCTGGTTGTATCGCTATTACTTTATCTGTATTTTCTGATAATAATATATTTCCTGTTTCTTCATCATTTGTAACTATATTACTACTGTCTGATTTATTTACTAAACTACTTTCATATTTTCCAACCCATATTCCTGTTAACTCTTTACTCCATCCGCCTAGATCTACATTGCTTGTAAAAACTGGGTGTACATAGTAATCACTTGTTGTGTCTTCCTGTCCTGTTGTTGCTCTTTTTGCTGTTTGTAAATTTCCTTCTTCATCATAATATTGGTCCGTTGTTCCTATCAAGAACTTAACATCTATTGTCCCTCCTGCACTTATATCTTCTGGATTATTATATGTTATTTTATATGCATATCTTGGTATCCATACAAAGTAACTCTCTACTCCATCTATTGTTAATTTTGCATTTGCCCAACGACTTGAATTATTATCATCTGTTCCAGTACCTGCTACATAATCATAAGCCGAACTAGAATTATTTGTTTCCCAATTCTTCGTTTCTTCATTATAAGTTACAAGTTCCATTCCATCTTTTAATACTGGTGCATTTACTCCTTTACTTTCTACATATCCATCATTAGTAGCCTGGCTTAAATAATCTTCATAACTATTTAGTATATTTTCTTCCTCTTCCTGTGCTCGTTCTGTTTCCTCTTTTGCTCTTTTAGCTTGAGTTAATATTCCATTTTCTCCTGTTAGCATTGCTATTGACACTCCTGCAAGTATTAATAGTATAATAATAGTTATCACAAGTGCAATTAATGTAATTCCTTGTTCCTTTCTTTTTAATATTCTTTTGTTTCTTTTCATTTTTCTTTTCCTCCTTATTTATTTATATATTTTTTAAATTTAATAACTATTTTAAAGCGCAAAAAAGACAGCAACAAAACCTATTTCTTAGGTTTCATCACTATCTTCTTTATCATTTTTCTTATTTTCTTATTTATTAATAACCTACTTGTGTGTGTGTGTGTGTGTGTGTACAGCCTCAAGGCTTACATGTTTTACTTCTTTCATATTTTTGTCCCTTCTCTTTTGTTATTTTATCCTTAAAATTTTTTTACTTTTTAGTACACTCCTATTTTATACATAAATCTTCCTTTTGTAAATAGTTTTTTAATTTTTAATTTAAGTTTATTTTTATATTTTTACTGATATGAATATATTTTATTATTTTTTATCTTTTCGCTATCTTTAACATTTCATTTTGCTTTTTATTTTTAGTAATTTTTCCTTTGATAAACCTGTAAGTTTACTTGTTTGCTCTATTGTATTTCCCATTTTAAATGAATTTAGAGCTATTTCTTCCCTAGTTTCATTAAAGCCTCGTTCTAAACCTTCATCTTTTGCACAAGCAATACCATTATAATAGTCTCTTTCCCATTTGTCTCTTAATTTAATTATTCCTCTTAATTTTGGGTCTGCTGTTAACTTCTCCAAATCTTCCTTTGCTTCTTTTATTGTTTTGTTTTTTACCATTGCCATTTTGTTTATCTCCTTTGTTTTAATTTCTTATTTTACTTTTTATCTTTTGTAATTTTTCTTTTGATAAACCTGTAAGCATACTTGTTTGTTCTATTGTGTTTCCCATTTTAAATGAATTTATAGCTATTCTTTCCATGGTATCATTAGTTCCTTGCTCTAAGCCTTCATCCTTTGCACAAGCAATTCCATTATAATAGTCTCTTTCCCATTTGTCTCTTAATTTAATTATTCCTCTCATTTTTGGGTCTGCTCTTAATTTGTCTAAATCTTCCTTTGCTTCTTTTATTGTTTTGTTTTTTACCATTGCCATTTTTATCGCCTCCTCATTATTATCTATTAATGCTAACCATTGATTTAATGGGTCATTTATATCAATATTAGTCTTTCTAAACTTTGGCAATTCTATATAATAGAATTTTTGATTCTTTATTGTCTCATATTCTCTATGTTTATTTATTACAGTTATTGTATCTGATACAAATTCATCAAATTCTAATAATTCATAATCTAAGATATTTACCATTACCACATTATCTAATTCTTCGTATCTTTCTCCCTTTTGTGATTTTTCTGTTAATAACCTAGAAGCATAATATAAGGTTCTTTCTTCTATATTTTTTTCATCTCTTATTTGTAACTCTATATTAACATATGTACTGTCATTTATCTTTGCTAATATATCTAACCTTCCACCTTTTTCTTCCTTAGCTAATTGTTCTAATGTATACTCTGTTATTATTTCTATTTTATATATTGGTAATTGAAATAATGCTTCTAGAAGACTCTTTAAATACTTTTCATTTTCTTCTTTTCCAAATAGTGCTTTAAAAAGTATATCATTTTTTAATGTATATAATAAATTATTCAATGCCACTCCTTCCTAAATTATACTAACTTTCTTGCTTAATCGCAATACTCATCAATAAAATTTTATGTGTTGATTAAATTTTCAATCAAATAGGACCTTGTATTTCTACTAATTTCACCTTTTTTACTTTTTAAAATTTTTTAATGGATTTTTATAGAAAAAATTATTAATAAAAAAATTAAATTACAAAACATATTGAAAAAACTTAAAATTTTTGATACTTAAAACTTTATCTTTAGTTCTTTATAAATTTATCATTTGGACGCAATAATACCACAAACTTTATTTAATTCATTTTCTAGTTTTTCTTTTTGGAATTTCTTTACGAAAAAATTTTAATTCATCTTTGTACTACAGATTTGTACAAAGTCTTACGACTAAAAATAGTATATTATATATATCATATTTTCCAGAAAATGTAAAGTGTTTTTTATTTTTTCAACTTTACTACTTTCTCACACCTTCAATATGTATAAATCTTATCTTTTTAAAATCATAATCTGATATTGGCTTGTCATAACTATCAAATGTATGTGATGCTATCTTTATTTCTGATAAATCATATAAATTTTTAATTGTTGTTATAATTAAGCTATGTTCATACTTTATTCCATCAAAAGAAAGTTGTGCTATATCTCCAAGTTGTACTTTTTCTTGTTTTATTTCTTTACCAAAAGGTCCTACTTCTTTATTATTTACTAAAAAATCATATAAATATTCTACACCTGTCCAAGACGGAGATTTATTATTACCATTAATATAATACCAACCTAAATCTTTTTTATAATTCATAACCTTTGAGCCTTCATATAAACATTGTGATATAAAATTAGTACAATCTCCACCTACACTATCAAAATTATAATATTTACTGTTTCTTTTATATGCCCACTTTTTAGCATATTCTATTGCTGATTTTCTATCATACTCTATAAACTTCATATCATCACCTAACTTAAAATATGAAAAAGAAAAAAGAAGTGTTCTGTCTCAAGAAAAAATAACTCTTCACAAAAGTTTTGTTAACTAAAGTAAAGAGTTATCTATCTTAGTTTTTTGAAATTATAATTTTATTTTCCAATATCCATTCTTGTCAGCACCAATTCTTTCAATAATACCTAATTCTCTTAATTTTTTAAGATTTTTGTAAATAGCATTTTTAGTTTTATTTAAATTTATTGCAATTTCTTCTTGTGTTATGTTCTTGTTTTCTAAAATTAACTTAATTATTTCTAGACTTGTTTTTCTTAATTTTGGATATTTTTCTTTTATTATATCTATTTCATTTACCTCTGAATTTTTGACATTTACATATGAATTTTCAGTATTTACATATGAATTTTTGGCATTTGCATATGAATTTATATATAACCTACTGTAAAATGTAACAGCAAACACATCATCTACAACTTCAATTTTTGGTTTCTTTTCATCATTTTCATAGGCATCCATCATTTTTTTAATGCCGCTACCTCTACGTTCCATGAAGTCTAGTCTTGAAATAAGGCAACCGCAATCCCATTGGCTTTAGACGATGGGTCGAGGTTGCCAAAAGTATATTTTCTGTGTTATACTATCGGTATTAATAAATCAAAAAACAGAAAAAAATATTTACTACAATGTCATATTATTTTTTTATGTAAGTATAGAAAAAAGGAGGTGACAGCTAAAATGTTAAAAGCATATAGATATAGAATATATCCCAATAAAGAGCAGAAAGAACAGATAGTAAAAACATTTGGCTGTTGCCGTTTTGTGTATAATCAAACTTTAGCATATCGAAAAGAAAGTTATGAGAAAGAGAAAAAGTCTATCAGTAAAATAGGCTGCAACAATTATTGTAACAGAAAGTTAAAGAAAGAATACGAATGGTTAAAAGATGTAGATAAGTTTGCTCTTACGAATGCAATATATAATATGGATACTGCCTATCAGAAATTTTTCAAAGAAAATGCAGGGTATCCGAAGTTTAAAAGTAAGCATGATAACCATAAATCATATACGACCAATTATACGAATGGAAATATAGTAATAGATTATAAGAGTGGAAAAATAAAATTACCAAAATTAAAGAGAGTAAAAGCAAAACTACACAGAAAATTTAATGGACAGATAAAATCAGCAACAGTATCGCAAGTTCCAAGTGGGAAATACTATGTGTCAATATTAGTAGAAACAGAGCGTGAAGAATTGCTACATACAAAACAAAATATAGGATTAGATTTAGGAATTAAGGATTTATGTATTACATCAGAAGGAGAGAAGTATGAAAATCCAAAGACAATAAAGAAATACGAAAGAAAACTTGCAAGGAAACAAAGAGAGTTAGCGCATAAGGAAAAAGGAAGTAAAAATTACCAAAAGAAGAAAAAAGAAATAGCAATATGCCATGAAAAAATAAGTAACATTAGAAAAGATTATCTACATAAAGTTTCTAATAAGATTATCAGCGAAAACCAAGTGATAGTTACAGAAAATTTACAGATAAAGAATATGGTAAAAAATCATCATTTAGCAAAATCAATAATAGATGCATCATGGTATGAGCTTATAAGACAAATAGAATATAAGGCTAAATGGAATGGAAGAAAGTATATTAAAATAGATACTTTTTATGCTAGTAGTCAGCTATGTTCTGTATGTGGATATCAGAATGTAGATACAAAAGATTTATCAGTTAGGGAATGGACATGTCCTAAGTGCAAAATAAAACATGACAGGGATATAAATGCTGCGACAAATATCCTAATGGAAGGATTAAGAAAAATAGCATAGAGAAAAAATATAGGGCAGGGACTGCCCGAATTAACGCCTGTGGAGATAGTAGGTTACGAGGTCTATGAAGCAGGAAGCCCATTGGCTTTAGACAATGGGTAGTTCACAAAATATCACAAACTAAAGGATTTCTTCTTTTACTAGTTTGTAATTTTAGTACTTCATCTATTGTTATCCCATAATCTAGTCTACCAACAGAAATAATTTGTAATCTATCATCATAGAAATCAAGTTCTATATTTGTTCCTCTCATTAAGTATTGGCGATGTGCTTCCGCATTTACTAATGCTTCTCTTATACTATCTAAATCATATTCTGGAATTTCTCTTCTTGCTAATTTCCCTTCTTTTACCCAACCGTTAGACATATGCTTTTTAACAAATTCCATAGCATTATCTATTTGGTTTAAAATACTTCCATAATATTCGACATCATCTTTTGCTGATATTTTATCTAGTCCATTCCCACCTAACACAAGCAATAAAAGACCCTACAACTGGATTTTGGTCAGAATATAGAAGTGCCGCATTTGTTAGTTTATCTTCTTTTACTAATTCAAAAGACTCTAAACTACTTTTATCTATATCATAACCTTTAATATCTTTAAAATATCTTTTTAAATTATCAAAAGTAAAATCTTTATAATATTTATCTGTAATTTGTTCATCCCAACCAATATTTTTTCCTCTTAAAATTAATTCATTAAGTTCTATACTATTAGCTTCACAATCTTGGTCACCTTTCCTAATAAAAGCTATTCTTGTTCCTTTATTCACGTAATAATACGGTGTATTTTGACCAGGTATTACTTTTACAACTATTAAGTCTTTATCCTGCACTTTTATAATGTCAATTGTTGGTACAATACTTGGGTCAATTCTAGTTTTTATTCTTTCTGTAATCTCCTCATATGATTTCTTTACATCTTTAACACCAACTATTTCCTTTGTTCCATCCTTTACACCAAAAATTAAATAACCATTATCATTTCCATTAGCAAAAGAACTAACAGCTTTTAAATAGCTTTTGGGGTCTTTAAAATTTACTTGTTCTTTTAATTCTAAATTATATTTTTCGTCAGTTATAATCTTTTCTATATCATTCATTTATATACCTCCTTGAACTTTTACATCATGGATTATCATTTATCACTTTACTATTATATACCAATTTGTTTATTACGTTTAATATAATATCATGATATCTTAAAAATTTTAAGAAAAAATACACTTCTTAATAAAAATTTACTAAGAATTAAGTAATTAATTATTAGAATAAAAAGCAAATTATAATTTTATTTTTTGTATTTTTCTTCTAAATATACAAAAAGAAGAATTCTAACTTAGTTTTTTAAGAATTCTTCTATAATTATTTATGCAGTTTCTTTTTGACTACCTTCTGGTGTTTGTCTTTTCTTTTTTATTAATGGTTTCTTAACCTCTTCTTCTTTTCCTTCTACTACCTTAGGTCCATCAGTTCCTAGAACTGTTTCTTTTGTTATAATACATTTTTCTATATTTGGTTTAGAAGGTATATCAAACATAATATCTCTCATTATTTCTTCTATAATAGAACGAAGACCTCTTGCACCTGTTTTCCTTTCAATTGCCTTATCAACAATTGCTTCTAATGCTTCCCTTTCAAAAACAAGTTCTACTCCATCTATTTCAAATAATTTTTGATATTGCTTTACTAAAGAGTTTTTAGGTTCTTGTAATATTTTAATTAAAGCTTCTTTATCTAAATCCTTTAATGTTGCAATGATTGGTAATCTTCCTATAAATTCTGGAATCAAACCAAATTTTAATAAATCCTGAGGTAATAATTCTTTAAACACTTCATATTTACTAACTTCTTTTTTGCTTTGAACTCTTTTTCCGAAACCTATTTCCTTTTCACCAGTTCTATCTTTTATAATATTTTCTAATCCTTCAAAAGCTCCACCACATATAATTAATATATTTTCTGTATTTATTTGTATTAATTCCTGATTTGGATGTTTTCTTCCACCTTGTGGTGGCACTGAAGCTACTGTTCCTTCTATAATTTTAAGTAATGCTTGCTGCACACCTTCACCGCTTACATCTCTTGTTATAGAAACATTTTCAGATTTTCTTGCAATCTTATCAATTTCATCAATATATATGATTCCTCTTTCTGCTTTCTCGATATCTCCGTCTGCTGCTTGGATTAGTTTTAGAAGAATGTTTTCAACATCTTCTCCAACATATCCTGCTTCTGTTAGAGTTGTTGCATCGGCAATTGTAAATGGAACTTTCAAAATTCTTGCTAAGGTTCTTGCAAGTAAAGTCTTTCCACATCCTGTAGGTCCAAGTAATAAAATATTACTTTTTTGAATCTCTACATCGTCATCATCTTTTTTATTTGATTCTTCATGTGCAATTCTTTTATAATGATTATATACAGCAACAGACAAAGTTCTTTTAGCTTCATCTTGACCTATAACATAATCATCTAATATATTTTTTATTTCTTGTGGAGTTGGTAAATTATTTAATTCATTTAATGTGTATCCTGCTTTTTCATCTTCATATAGCTCTGCTTCTATAATACTATTACATAATTCTACACATTCGTCGCAAATATATACTCCCGGACCTGCTACTATTTTTTTCACATTTTCTTGTGCCTTACCACAAAAAGAACATCTTACACTTCTTGGTTTATCGTTTTTTGCCATAAGTCTCTCCTTTTTACTTTATATTATACTATTTTCTTTTGTCCATAATTCCATCTATTAATCCATATTTTAAAGCTTCTTCTGCTGTCATATAATTATCTCTTTCTGTATCTTTTTCTATTTGTTCAACTGTTTGACCTGTTCTATCACTTAAAAATTTAGTTAATTTTTCTCTTGTTTTTACTAAATGGTCTGCATGTATTTTAATTTCTGTTGCTTGACCTGAAAGTCCTCCACCACCGATTAATGGTTGGTGAATTAATATTTCAGCATTAGGTGTTGCAAATCTTTTTCCCTTTTCTCCTGCTGCTAAAAGAGCTGCTCCCATACTAGCTGCCATACCAATACATATAGTTGATACTGGACAAGAAATATAATTCATTGTATCTATTATTCCCATTCCATCTGTAATAGAACCTCCTGGCGAATTAATATATAAACTAATTTCTTTGTCTGGGTCTTCTGACTCTAAAAATAGTAATTGTGCTATTACTAAACTTGCTGTTGTAGGATTAACATCCTCTCCTAAAAATATAATTCTATCTTTCAACAATCTTGAGAAAATATCATAAGATCTTTCTCCTTTACTTGTCTGTTCAATTACATAAGGTACTAAACTATTTTTTTCTAACATTTTATTTCCTCCTTCAAATGTCTAATTTTAGTTATATCTTTCCTAAGACTTCATTTCTATATATATTACAATTTAACTTTAATTACAAAAAAGCAGGGGCTAAAACTTTACTAATAATTTTATCCCCCAGCATTTTCTATTTCTTTATTTTTGCATTTTTTATTAAGAAATCGATTGCTTTTTCTGATTCTATTCCTTCTTTTAGATAATTTCTTACATTTTCATTTTTTAAGAATGCTTCATCATTTTCTTTTCCATAATTTTTAGCCATTTCTTTCATTTTGTCTTCTACTTCTTTATCTGTTGCTTCTATTTTTTCTGCTTTTATTACAGCTTCTAGTGCTAATCTTGATTTAATTCCTTCGATTGCTTGAGGTTCGTATTCTTTTCTCATTTCTTCTTCAGTTTTTCCTAACATTTTTAGATATTGGTCTAATTTTAATCCTTGATAAGACAAACGTTGTTCGAAGTCTTTTAACATATTATCAACTTCTGTTTCTATCATTCCTGATGGTATATCAACTTTTATATTTTCACAAAGAGCTTTGATTACAGCTTCTTCTGTTTCATATTTTTCTTTATCAGCATTTTGTTTTTCTAATTTTTTCTTTATATCTTCTTTTAATTCGTCTAATGTATCAAATTCACTTACATCTTTTGCGAATTCGTCATCAAGTTCTGGTAATTCTTTCTTCTTTATTTCATGTAATTTTACTTTAAAAGTTGCATCTTTTCCAGCTAATTCTTTTGAGAAATATTCATCTGGAAATTTTACATTTACATCTTTTTCTTCGTCAATTTTCATTCCAACTATTTGGTCTTCAAATCCTGGTATGAAAGTATTACTTCCTAATTCTATATCATAGTTTTCAGCTTTTCCACCTTCAAAAGCTTTGTCTCCTACAAATCCTTCAAAATCTATAGTTGCAATATCACCTTTTTCTACAGCTCTATCATCTATAGAAATTAATCTACTATTATGTTCTTGCATATGTCCTAATTCATGATTTATATCTTCGTCTGATACATTATACTCAATTTTTGGAATTTCTATACCTTTATATTTTCCAAGTTCAGCTTCTGGTTTTGTTTGCATAACTACTGTAAATATTAAATCTTTTCCTTTTTCAATTTGTTTAATATCTACTTCTGGTCTAGAAACAACTTCTACTTTATTTTCGCTAACTGCTTCTTGCAATGCATCTTCTGCTACTTCATTAAATGCATCCTCATAGAAGATTTCTTTTCCATAATATTTTTCTACTATTTGCATTGGTGCTTTACCTTTTCTAAATCCTGGTATATTAAAATATTTAGCACTTTTAAAATATACTTTCTTTATAGCTTCATCAAATTTTTCAGCTTCTACTGTTATTTCAAATTTTACTTCATTTGCGTTTTCTGTTTTTTCTAATTTACATTTCATAACTTTCAATCCTTTCCTTTTTTCCTATAGCTTAATTATTATACCACATTTTTCCTATTTTGCAAGGAATTTTTGATATTTTTCAAAAAATACTTGTTTTTTTTTCCTGTTTATGATAAACTTATATACAGTCAATTTATTTATGAAAATTTAGGAGGTGCAATTGACAATGGCAAGATGTGAAATATGTGATAAACAACCTAGTCACGGAAAACAACTTAGCATTACTCGTTCTCATATAAGTAAAAGATCACCACGTACTTGGAAACCAAATTTAAGAACTGTTAAAGCTGAAATAAATGGTGAAGTTAAAAGAATACACGTATGTGCTAAATGTTTAAAAAATGGAAAAGTAAAAAGAGCTTAATTTCGAAAAAAGCTCTTTTTTATTATTTATTTCTATATATTTTATGTTTATAATACGCACATAATTTAGTACAATATTTTTCTCTAGTAACTATTTTAACACTAAACATATTCGAGATGTAAATCCCTGACTTCCACCATTCGAAAGATGAAAGGCAAATATTCCTCTTCTTCCATTATCCCAATGACTGCAACTAAGCCCTCTTCTAAAGAACATTGAACCATATTGATCTATAAAAGTATGACTATCGTCATTCCATCCACTTGTTTCATATGTTGCATCTCCTAATTTATAGTTTTCTTCAACATTAACTCCATCATATCCAGTTACAAATTCTCTATTAGTTTCATTTACTAACTGTTTACCATTAATTTGTAGCTTTTGTATAATATGCTGCTACATATTCATTTTCTCCTCCTGATAAATCATATATCCCGTATACATTTCCTGTACTGCTTTGTTTTACATTTTCTTCAATGTTTCCAGATGCTGTTATAAAATTTTCATCATTTCCATCTATTTCAGTTCCATTTCTTCCATATTCACTGTGCGTTAAATATGCAACTGCTCCCCATTCACTATTTTTCAACATATGGCTATTTAAATCCTCTGCATAACCTTTAAAATTAATATACAAATTTCCTATTGTACAATAATTCCAACACATCATATTAGGCTGTACTGCTATAGCTTTATCTGTATTTTCTGATAGTAGTATATTTCCTATTGTTTCATCGCTTGTTACTATATTGCTACTATCTGATTTATTTACTAAACTGCTTTCGTATTTTCCTATCCATATTCCTGTAAGCTCTGTTCTCCAACCCCCTAAATCAATATCAGAAGTAAATGTTGGATGTACATAGTAATCACTTGTTGTATCTTCATGTCCTGTTACTGCTCTTTTTGCTGTTTGTAAGTTTCCTTCATCATCATAATAATTATCCGATGTTCCTATTAAGAACTTTACCTCTATTGTTCCACCTTCACTTATATTATCTTTATTTTTATATGTTATCTTATATGCATATCTTGGTATCCAGACAAAATAACTATCTACTCCATCTATTGTTACTCTTGCATTTGCCCATTCGCTACTATTATTATCTGTCGTTCCACTTCCCGCTATATAACTATAATTAGAACCTGTTTCATCTTCTACCCATTCACTATTTTCATATCTTACAAGTTGCATATTTATATTTTCATTTATAGCTGGTGTGTTCACACCTTTTTCTTCATTCCACTCTCCTCCTGTTACTGCTGTTGTTGCATTTATAACATCCTCATAGCTACCTAATATACTTGATTCATTTGCTTGTGAATTCTCAGTTTCTGTTTTTGCCCTTTGTGCTTGTGTTAGTATTCCATTTTCTCCTGTTAGCATTGCTATTGAAACTCCTGCTAAAATCAATAACACTATAATTGTAATTACAAGTGCAATTAGTGTTATTCCTTTCTCTTTCCTAAACTTTTCTTTCATTTATCTTTTCCTCCTTTGATTCTTTATATATTTTTAAACTTAATAACTATTTAAAAACACAAAAAAGACAGCAACAAAACCTATTTCTTAGGTTTTATCACTATCTTTTTTATCTATTTTTTCTATTATTTTATTTATTAATAACCTACTTGTGTGTGTGTGTGTGTGTGTACAGCCTCAAGGCTTACATGTTCTTCTTTTTTCATGTTACTTTCCTTTCTCTTTTGTCTATATTATAATTTTTATTTATTTTATAACTAAATTTTATTTTTGTAAATATCTTTTTATATTACATTTCTATTACATTATTGAAATTTTTTATTTCTTCTTTTAGATTTTAAAAAAGTTTGCTAATTAATGGTTAGCAAACTTCTTAACTTTAGTCTTTTATTCTAAATATAAATTTTACAAATCCCCTTAAGAATTTAGGTACCTTTTTTACTACAATAGTCATATGTATCCCTCCTTTTCTTTGTTAACAAGCAAGCCACATTAGACCAACACAAACAACAGCAAGACCAATTATAAATAACCAACCACTTATGGGAAGCAATAAAACAAGTAGTATTCCTAATCCTAATCCTATCAAGCATACAGCTAAAGTTTTCTTCAAAAAACGTCCCATGTTAAATTCCTCCCCTTTGTTTTTGTATATCATATGATTTTTTTATCTTATTTGTTCCTAATTTTGTTTTTCTTTCTTTATTTGACGAAATTTGTTTTTTCTTGTAAAATATAAAAAATTGAATGATGTTTTTTAAGCCCGTCCTAAAAAACATCAAAGAGGTGGTAAACATGAAAAAACAAGATGTAAATGAATTAGTTAGTTCATTAAAGAAAGCTTATCCAGATGCTACTTGTAGTTTAGATTTTGAAACTCCATTTCAATTAGTAGTTGCCGTTATGCTTTCTGCACAGTGCACAGATGAAAGAGTTAATAAAACAACTCCAGAACTTTTTGCTAGATGTAAAACTATAGAAGATTTTGCAAATATTGATATAAAAGAATTAGAAGAAATTATTCACCCTTGTGGTTTTTATAAAAACAAAGCTAAAAATATAAAATTATGTGCAAAACAAGTTCTAGAAAATTTTGGTGGTGAAGTTCCTCATACTATGAAGGAATTAACAAGTTTAGCTGGCGTAGGAAGAAAAAGTGCCAATGTTATTATGCTTGAGGTTTTTGGAATAGCAGAAGGTATTGCTGTTGATACACATGCCAAAAGAATTTCTAATTTAATAGGCTTATCTAATAAAAAAGAACCTGAAAAAATTGAACAAGATTTGCTAAAAATTTTTCCAAAAGATACTTTAAAATATATTAATCACTTATTTGTTTGGCATGGTAGAAACACATGTATTGCAAGACATCCAAAATGTGACTCATGCCCTATAAATAAATTTTGTAAACATTATTTGTCATTGACAAAATCGTAATAAAGTTATATATTTTTTACATATTATTTTATATAAATATTAGGAGGGATTTTAATGTTAAAAAACAAATTAAAAATAATTACATTACTCATTGTAATTATTTTAACTCTTATGATACCTATTGTAAGAGCAGAAGATAATGAAGCAGACGGACAGTCAACACAAGAGCAAAGTGTTATAGAAGGAGCTGAAGAACAAGCAACACAAAGTGCTGTTAATCAAGCAAATTATAAACAAGGAGATGTATACTTAACTGGAGATGAAGTTACTATTGATTATATTATAGATGGAAATTTATTTGTTATAGCAAATACAGTTAATATAAATTCACAAATTGGTGGAGATGCATTTATTATTGCAAATAATGTTTTTATAAATGAAGGTGGATATATTTTTAGTAACTTATTCACATTATCAAATATCGTTAATATAAATGGTGTGGTATATGATTTATATGCATGTTCAAATAGTGTTAATATTAATGGTTATATATATCGTGATGTAAGAGCTACTACAGATAATCTTACTCTTTCTGGAACAATAGGAAGAAATGCTTATCTAAGTGTTGATAATATTCAAATTTCAACAGCTTCAACAGATGAAGAAGGAAATACTCTTACATCTCAAGGTTCTATATATGGGGATTTAAATTACGAAGCTAGACAAGAAATATCAATTCCAGATGGAATAGTTACAGGTTCTATTAATTATACAAGCAGCTCAAGTTCTGCTCCGTCTATTCAAACTTATATTCTTTCACTTGGAAGATTTTTAGTAACAGTTTTAATTATTTGGCTTCTATGTTTATGGCTTGCACCTAAGTTCTTAAATCGTAGTGGAGATATAATTTCTAAAAAATTACCATCTACTATCGGTTTTGGAATTTTAACACCAATTATATTATTAATTATATCAGCTGTTTTATTATTATTAGGAATAGCATCAACAATAGCAGGACTTGGATTAGTTATATTATTTACAGTTTGTATGATTAGTTCTTCAATATTTGTAATTGCTTTTAATAATTTAATTTGTAAAAAATTAAATATTGAAAAATCAATTGGTAGATTTGGAGTTCTAATTATAACAGCCACTATATTATGGTTAATAGCTTTAATTCCTGTTATCGGTGGAGCTATAAGTATTATCACTTCTATACTAGGTATTGGTATTCTAATTAATGGAATTTTACCATCTAATAGAAATAAAGATTTTTCAGAAGATAAATCTGAAAAAACTAAAGAAAAAGTAGAAAAAGCAAAAAAAGTAAAAAGTGTAGATAAGGATAAAAAATCTAAAAAAGAAAGTAAATAAGTAAACTAATTAAAAAATAAAACTCTTGAAGTTTTAAACTTTAAGAGTTTTATTTTTTTCTTTTTTATTTTCTTAATTCGTCAATAATTACTTTATAATCTTTTGCCATTAAAATTGCAGTACCTGAAACTAATATATTTGCTCCTGCTTTCTTTACATCATCTACAGTTGCTAAGTTTATTCCTCCATCTGCTTCTATATCTATTTCTATCTTATTTTCATCTATATAATTCTTCAATTCCTTTATTTTTTCCAGAGTCTCCTTTATTAAAGTTTGTCCACCTTTTCCAGGTTCTACTGTCATAACTAGGCACATATGAATATATGGTAAAAATTCATATACATCTTCTATTTTAGTATTTGGCTTTATTGCAATTCCAACTTTACAATTATTTTCCTTTATATATTTTATTAAATCATGTACCTCTTCTTTGTCTTTACATGCTTCTAAATGAAATGTTATTATATTAGGTTCTACTGCTACAAAATCGTCTACTGCTTTTCTTACGTTTTCTACCATTAAATGTACATCTAATGGTAAATTAGATATTCTTTTTATATAAGAACTATATTCAAACATTTTATCATAAGTATTTTTAGGAACAAATTTACCATCCATTACATCTATATGAAAATAATCTGTTTTTCCCGCTTCTAATGCAAAAATTGTTTTATTTTCTTCTCCTTTTTTCACAGAAAGTATTGATGTTGATATTTCTACCATTTTTTTCTTTCCTCCTTTTCCTTTAATTCTTGATAAATCTTACAAAATCTATCATATCTTTCCTTCTCTACTTCTCCTTCTTTTACAGCGTTTTTTATTCCACAGTTTCCTTCTTTTAAATGTGAACAACCAATAAATTCACAGTCTGGAATATACTCTTTAAATTCTTTAAAATAGAAAGCTAAATCCTTACTTTCAATTTCTGAAATATCAAATGTAGAAAAACCTGGTGTATCTGCAATAAATGTTTTTTCATCTATTTCATATAATTTAGTAGATGTTGTTGTGTTTTTACCTCTTCTACTTTTTTTACTTATTTCACCTTCTAAAGTTACATCCCTTTCAAATATTGCATTTATTAAAGTAGATTTTCCAACTCCTGAATTTCCAGAAAAAGCATTTGTATTTCCATAAAGTTCTTTTTTTAATTCGTCTATTCCTATTCCTTCTTTTGCTTCTGTTTCTAAAACTTTATATCCTATTTTTTCATATACTCTTTTTATTTCTTTAAAGCTTTTTTCTTTATCTAAATCTATCTTATTTAACACGATTAATGCTTCTATTCCTAAAAATTCTGCAAATGCTAATTGTTTATCAAGCATAAGTAAATCTGGTTTAGGATGTTTACTAGATACTACTAAAACTATTTTACTTACATTTGCAAGTTTTGGTCTTTTAATATAAACTTTTCTATCTAATATTTTATCAATACTAACTCTATCTTTTTCCTTATCTTCTTTTACCACTTCACATTCCACAAAATCTCCAACAACTGGAGTTATATCATCTTTTTTAAATTTGCCTCTAGCATTTGCTTCATACACTTTATCCTTAACATTACTCTCTTCTTCTATTACCTTTACTCTATATAAATTAGAAATATTCTCAACAATAATACCTTTCATAAACACCTCCATGTCGCATTAGGGACGTTTCCTTTGCGTAAAAAATTTCGCATTTGGGACACATCTTAATTTTATTATATATGAAAAAATTCCAATTAGCAAATACTATATTACATTTTTAAAACAATTTACTAACTTTTCTTTTATAATATAGTAATTTTGGTTAATTTATGTTATACTAAAAATGTAAATTATATTATAAGGAGGCTATTATGACTACCAAAATTTATTCAATTGATGAAATAAAAGAAATGTTAAGAGATGTTCTTTCTAATACAGATGTAGAGAAGGTTATTCTATTTGGTTCATATGCCAAAAATATTCCAACTCAAAATAGTGATATTGACCTTTTAATTGATAGTAACGGAAAACTTAAGGGATTAAAATTTTTTGCAGTTATAGATATAATTAAAGAAAAATTTGATAAAGATGTTGATGTTATAGAGAAATCAGAAATAAATAAAAATTCTAAAATAGAAAAAGAAATAAACAAAACAGGAGTTGTTGTATATGAAAAGTAAAGATAAAATTATATTAACAAAAATTCTTAAGTATATAGATGAATTACAGTGCTTTATACACGGTTATTCTAAAGAACAATTTGATGCTGATAGAAAAACAATAAATGCTTGTGTCTTTGATTTAAGTCAAATAGGTGAATTAACAAGTAAAATTAGTAATGAATTGATAAACAAATATCCTAATATAGAATGGCGCCGGATTGAAAGCTTTAAGGAATAGAATTGTTCATGATTATGATGGAATAAATTTAGATATGATTTAGGGATTTTTAACTTCTGAACTAGATGACCTAAAAGAGCAAATAACTAATATCTTAGATGATATCAAAGAATAATTAATTTATATAATTTTAAAAGGTCCAATTAGCAAATACTAATTGGACCTTTTTGTTTATTGATTAAACGTTATAGAATCTTGAGAACCTAAAGTTATTGTTCTACTTGAACTATAAATTTGTCTTCCTCCGTTATTTGGATCTGTTATAGATACATTTATCTCTAAAGATTGCCCCTCTTTTCCTGAAAGTGTTACAGAGCAATTATCCGTCGTACTACTTACTGTCCTTGTTTCATTATTTACTTTTACATTTACGTTTCTACTAGTATTACTTTCTTCTTCTCCACTTTGTTCTGCAAAGTAACTTTCTACCAGACTTTTAACACTTACATTAACTGTTATATTTCTATCTTCCGCTACTTGATTTACTGTTATTGTTATTGTTGTTCCTTCATCTACTGTTTTATTTGCATCAATACTTTGTGCTGTAACTTTTCCATTATTAGATGTAGCTTCTTGATATGTTACATTAACTTTTAATCCTAAACTTTCTAAATTAGATTTAGCTGTTGCTTCATCTTGACCAATTACACTAATTACTGTTACTTGTTTAATTCCTGTTCCTGTGCTTACATGTATTTTTACAGTATCTCCTGCAAAAGCTTCTGTATCTGGGTCTGTTTCTTGGCTAATTACATAACCTTCTTCTACTGTTCTACTCGTTTCTTCGACCACTTCTGCAACTAAATTTGCATCTTCTAGCATCTTTATTGCTTCTTCTCTTTCTTTACCTTCTACATTAGGTACTGTTGTTTTTTCTTGTCCTTTACTTATTATAACTTGAATTTTGCTTCCTTCTTTTACCTTTCTATCTCCTGGTGTTGTTGTAAAGTCTCCAATATCTGATTCTGCTTTTTGAGAAATCACATAACCTTCTGGAACATCTTTATTATATTCCTCACTTGATACTTCAAATACCAATTTTGCATTTTCTACTTCTTGCTGAGCTTCTTCTCTTGATAATCCAACTACATTTGGCATATCCACTTCTGGAGGATTTGTTATATTTAATGCTAAGATAGTTCCTCCTAAACTTAGTGCAAACAATAATACTAATCCAATAAATATACTTAATTTTTTATGTTTCTTTATAAAAGTTTTAAATTTTCCATCTTTTTTTCCATTCTTCTGTTTTTCTTCATTACTTCCTCTTGAATTATTGTACATTTCTGTATGTAATACTTGAGTTTTAGCAGTTGGGTCATATTCTGAATCATCTACAAAATCACCATTAGGGTTCTTCAAAGCCTTTCTTAAATCGTCCAACATCTCTGTAGCTGTTTGATATCTTAATGTTGTATCTTTTTGTAAAGCTTTCATTATAATTTTGTTTACGGCTATTGGCACATTAGGATTTACTTCTATTGGTTCTTCTGGTTTTTCTTGCATATGTTTTAATGCTACAGATACAGGAGTATCAGCATCAAAAGGAACCTTTCCTGTTACCATTTCATATAAAACAACACCTAATGAGTATAAATCAGATTTTGCATCTGTAAAGCCACCTCTTGCATGTTCTGGTGAAAAATAATGTACTGAGCCTATTGTTGTTCCAAATGCTGTAATTGTTGAATTTGAAACAGCTTTTGCTATACCAAAGTCTGTTACTTTTGCAATTCCATCTTCTGTTATTATTATATTATGTGGTTTTATATCTCTATGAATAATATTATTCTTATGAGCTGTTTCTAAAGCTGATGATATTTGTATAGCCACATTTACTGACCATTTCCAAGGAAGAGGTCCTTTTTCTTCTAATATTATCTCTTTTAAGGTTTTTCCTTGTATTAATTCCATTACGATATAATGTAAATTATTTTCAACACCTACATCATAAATAGATACTATATTAGGATGTGTTAATCTCGCTGCTGACTGCGCTTCTACCTCAAATCTTTTGATAAATTCTTCATCTGTTGTAAATTCATCTCTTAGAATTTTTACTGCAACATTTCTTTTTAAAACTTTATCTGTTGCTTTATATACTGTAGCCATTCCACCATTTCCAATTTTCTCGATAATTTCATATCGATTACCTAATAGCTTACCTTCTAAATTCATATTTATCTCTCCTTAAATAATGTTTAATTTGTAGAACGTTATATATTCTTTATTACAATTACAGTTATATTATCATATCCACCATTTTCATTTGCTAGTTTTACTAGTTCCTTTGGTGCTTGTTCTATATCTTTTTTTGCTTCTTTAAACATATCATCTTGTGAAACTAAATTTGTTAAACCATCTGAATTCATAATTAAAATATCGTCTTTTAAAAATCCTTTAACCATAACATCTGGTTCTACAAAAGCATTACAACCTAGTGCTTTCATTAACATATTCTTTTGTGGATGATGCACAGCTTCTTCCTTAGTTATAGTTCCATCTTTTACTAATTTTTGAACATAACTATGGTCTTGAGTTAATTTTCTCATAAATTCTTTTCTTATACGATATACTCTACTATCTCCAACATGTCCAATAAACACTCTATTATTATATATTAAGCAAATATCTAAAGTAGTACCCATTCCTTCTAATTCTTTGTTTTCTTTTGACTTTTCATATACTATCATATTTGCATATTCCACACTACTTCCTACTAATTGGATTATGCTATCTTTATCTTTTTCTATTTGTTTAAAATTATTTTCTATATAATTTTTTGCAGATTGTATTGCAAGTTTACTTGCAATTTCTCCACCTTTATATCCTCCCATTCCATCAGCCAACATATATAATTGTACTTCGTCTAATGAATTAGATATATAAAAAGAGTCTTCATTTATCTCTCTTACTTTTCCAACATCAGATTTTGCGTAAGCTTTTATCATGAATTCACCTCTTCTCAACTTACATTCTTACTTATTTTATTTTATATCACAATTATTTATTTTTTGCAATTATTTTAAGTATATTCGTAAAAATATTAAAGTAGTATTAAAAACTAATACTACCTTATAATTATTCCCAATATAGTAATGGATATCCATTATTTTTATTTTCTGTATCTTCTTTAAATGCATCTCCTAAATCAACAGCTGTAAATGAATCATTTTTAGTATAGCAATTAACTATTTCTGAATTTTCTTCACCTTCACCTATTAATATATTTTTCCCGACTTCCAATGTAGTTATTTCACCTGAAAAATAGCAATTACTTACAACACTTTTTTCTCTTGCAATCCAACCTATTATTCCTCCAATACAATATCTTCCTTCTACACTACCTACACTATAACAATTTATCACATCGCTTGAAGCCTGTCCGGCTATTCCTCCTACAAATGAAGAATTGCTTATTATTTTCCCCTTATTATAGCAGTTTAATATTTCTTTTCCATAGAAATATCCAACTATTCCCCCAGCATAATAAGTATCAGTTTTGGTTATATTTCCATTATTCAAACAATTCACTATTGATATAGAAGGTTTATTAATAAAATCTAAGGATGCACAACTACCTAATATTCCAGCAGCCCCATTTATCTCTCCGTAGTTTTTACAATTAAATATTATATGTGAGCCTACCATTTCTCCAACTATTCCTGCACTTCCATTTATATTAGCATTATTAACGCAATTACTAATATTTCCTTTTTCCCCATATAAATATCCTATCACTCCTGCCGTTAGTTCATTTCCAAAAATCTCACATTTTTTGCCAATAACTATATTTCTTATACTTGCATTTACAGCAAAAGCAAAAAAGCCCTGTACCTTTTTATCTCTATTTAATGTTATATTTATACCATCTATTGTATAATTGCCACCATCGAAAATTCCTCTAAATGGTTTATTTTTATCCGTGTCTGGATTTTTTTCGTCAGTTGTTTGGTCATAATAACCTATTGGTTCCCATTCTCCACTTAATGTTATATCAGATGTAAGAAGTACTGCTTTTCCTTCATAGCTGTTTCCACCATTTACATCATCTCTAAAAGCCATTAGTTCTTCTGCTGAACTTATTTCTATTATATTATCACTATTTATTACTGTCTTGTCATCATTAACATAGTATTTTCTTTGGCTTTCTTTTACTGTTATTATAAAACTTCCGTCTCCATTTACTACTAAATCATATCCGTTATTTCCAAATTGATTTGTTAGTTCTTGTCTAAAGCTTGCTTCATCTAAAATCTCACTATATCCATTATCAGCAATACTACTTCCTAATACTGCCATATTTACTTTTTCTTCTTCTGTAGCTTTATCTGTACTTTCTTTTGCATTTGTTGCTTGTGTAAGTATTCCATTTTCTCCTGTTAACATTGCTATGGATACTCCCGCTAAGATTAAAAGTACAATAATTGTAATTACAAGTGCAATTAATGTTATTCCTTTTTCTTTTCGTTTTAATATTTTTTTGTTTCTTTTCATTTCCTTTTTCCTCCTCCATATTTTTTGTTTATATTTTAAAAATTTAATAACTATTTTAAGACGCAAAAAAGACAGCAACAAAACCTATTTTTTAGGTCTCATCACTATCTTTTCTATCTATCTTTCTTATTTTTTTATTTATTAATAACCTACTTGTGTGTGTGTGTGTGTGTGTGTACAGCCTCAAGGCTTACATGTTCTACTTTTTTCATTTTTCTTCCTTTCTCTTTTGT
>CALXEW010000007.1 GCA_944387435.1 uncultured Clostridia bacterium
CATTTTATCAAATTTACGATGTTTTTTGTTCATTTTTATACATTTTTATTGCGAAAAATCTTTACTCTTTTTTACTGGCTCCTGTTTGTTTTAGAGATGTTTCAAATTGTGCTATTGCCTCTTCTCTTGTTTTACAGTTTATCCATGCTGCATTTTTTGTTGCAAGTTGAAATTTCTCTCTTGGATATCTTTCAACTAGTGCTTCTCTTATTGCATCTTCTGAACCTGCATAAGCCCAAGCTGTATCAAAATAAGTAAAGCCTGCTTCCATAAATTTGTCTACCATTACTTTTGTTTGTTCTACATCAATTTTCCCATCTTTTTGTGGCAATCTCATTAGTCCAAATCCTAATTTTTTAATTTCTTCTCCTAAATATGACATATAAATTCCTCCATTCCTTTTTTATTTTTTGCAAAGTCCTCTTATATTTTATATCACTTGGAGTGTACTTTAAGTCAAGAATATATTATTATTTTATATCTTTTTTATAAATATTTCAATGATGTGTCCCAAACGCGAAAAAAAGGTGTAAAAAGGGACGTTTCCTTTGCGAATTTTTTTACGCATAAGAAACGTCCCTATTGCGAAATGAAATTACTGGAAGAAATATCCTGCTGTCATATCTAAATAATTTAATCCTGTATAGTTAGGATATTTAGATTTAACATTATTTACAAACTCTTCTTTTCCATTACTATTTTTTGCAATTACTTTTAAGTCCTCTAAGTATGATATTTTTGTATTTACATCATTTAAGTTTTCTGGTACATAATGACTAGATAAAATTAAATTATATCCTTTTTCTTTATATCCTTTTAACTGTTCTATTATTACATTTGCATGAGCCTCTCCTGCTACTATTGAATGACAATCATGTCCTAGCATATGTGTATAGATTGAGTTTATTTGTGGAAATTCTATTTCTATATCTTCATCATGATATGTGATATTTAACAGGAATCCTCCAATATTTACTGATGAATCTTTTAATACATTTGTTATTTCATGATAGTCAGCAATAAAGTCTTCTCCAAATGTTTGTATAAATCCTGTAACTAGACCATTTATTGTTCCTTCTTTCATAGATTTAATAGTACCTTCTGATGCATATGCTGGAATTTCTGTAAAATATGTTCCTCCATTTGGATGGTCTGAAAATACTTTTCCTACTATATTTTTTCCTAAACCTTTTACATATTCTTTAAATTCTTCTAAATTTTCTTTAAATGCTGGAAATTCTACTAATAATAAGTTATCCTTATTTTCTAATATATAACTTTCATCATTCATAACATCATTTGTTTGATACGCATGTAATTTTACTTCTCCAAAATCAAATACTTCCATATATCCTTTTTTTAAATCAATTCTTTTTTTATCCATAATAATTCCTCCTAAATTTTAAAATACAATTTTACATTATTAAATTAATATATTTGAAACTTAAGTAGCTACCTTCAAATTTCATTTTCTGTAATTATTTTACAAGGGCTTTTTTACTTTGTAAAGTAGGCACTTTTTTGTAATATAGTTTCCTATAAGACACTTTTATTCATTTTACTTGGAATGCAAAATCTAAAAAAATTTTGAGTTCTTATTTTATACTTAAATAATATATAGTACAAAGTATGTTTTTTATACTTTTATTAATATTACTGCATTACGTTCTTTACATATTCACGCTTTTTTGTTATAATTTTATCGGAGTTGATTATTATGAATAAAAAACAAATTAAAGAATTACCTTTATGTCCTGTCGAATTAACTGTCGGACTTATTGGTGATAAATGGAAGATTTTGATTATTAGAGATTTACTTACAGGTACTAAAAGATTTGGTGAACTCAAAAAATCTTTAACTAATATTACTCAAAAAGTTTTAACTACAAAACTTCGTGAAATGGAAGCTTCTGGACTTGTTAAAAGAAAAGTTTATCCAGAAGTTCCTCCAAGGGTTGAATACTCTTTAACAGAGACTGGTCTTAGTTTAAAACCAATATTAGATTCTATGGTTGTTTGGGGAAATAATTACAGAGAAAAGATTAATATAAATAATTAAAATAAAGGTAGAAAATTTATTTTCTCTACCTTTTTATATTTATCCTATTTTTTCAATATCGATTCTTGCATTTTGATAAGTTATATCTTCAATTGATACTCCTTGTAATTTTAAAATATCTCCTGCATTTAATCTTAATATTACTGTACTAGTTAGAGTCATTCTGTTGCTTGTGCTATTTCTAATTACTGGTGATTGATTAAAAGTATCATTTAATGGCGTATTATTTACCAACAGCACTGCATTGAAATTAAATGTTCCTGTTACATCTTGAACTCCAAATAATTGATACGATATTTGATAAATTCCTGTTTCATTTATAACTACTTCATCACTACCTTCTGTATGTGAAATTGCTGTTCCTTCTACTATATTATTTTCACTAAATTTAATAGTTGTCGTTCCAACTGTAGTATTGTCTCCCGGTTTTGCTATTGCAACCAATATATTGGGTTCTTTTGTATTGTTATTATTTATAATAATAACTATTACAAAAATTGCTATTAAGAGCAAGATAAGAGCAATACATATACTTATAATTGTTTTATTACATCCACAACACATATTTATCCCTCCTACTTCATTTTATGAAAATATAACTTATAAAGAGACAAAAAGAAAATTGCTCCCAAAACGAGAACAATTTTCTATGAATAAAGGGGTGTGCTAAATGTAAGACTACAATTTAGCACTAATATTTTTCTTGGACTTTTTCTGGAAGTTCTTCATGCTTAACTTCTCTCCACTTTACAACTCCTCTTCCTTTCATTATATCTAATTCTAAATAAGCATCTTCTCTTAACTCTCTACTTGTTTTAAATTTCACTTCTTTTTCTTTACCTTTACTATTATAAGCAATTAAAGTATATTCATATTTCATCTCATCACTTGTAGATATTTGTTCTATCTTTTCATTATCTATCCTAGTATAATAAACATCTTTATGTACAAACATAAAGTAATACCCCAAAACTAAAATTCCAATTGCCACAATAACTGCTATTATCATTGGCAATTTTTCTTTTAAACTTTCCATACAATCACCTCTTTCTTATTTATTCTTATTATACTTAACTCTAAAGTTTCTTACCATCGATTTACATTTCATTTTGCTTACAATTTCGTAAGAAAAAAGTTGCTATTTCTAGCAACTTTAAAACTTTTCTTATTCTAATTATTCTTCTACAACTGTAGTATTACTTCTTCCTCCTTTTATTTGATTAAACACAATGTTTTTTAGAACAAGGGCAAAAGACAACATTTGTCATAAACAAGACCTCCCTTATAATATCTTTCTGTGATAGTTTGTATAACTATATTATAAGGGAAACCTATATTTTTCAAATTATTTATTTACATTGCATACTCTAACTTTCGACTATTGAGGTATCAATTTAGTACAAAACATTAATTTTGTATTATTATTTTCTGATTACTATCTTTTAATTTGTTTAACATTTCTATTGATGTTTCACTTGTTTTTAATATTGTTAATCCTTTTCCATTGGTACAAGCATTGTAAAAACACCTATAGTAGTCAATAAAATTATTTGATGTCATACTTCCGTTAATATTAGCATTTATTTGCATCTCTCCTCCTAAATTTGAACAATTCTGAAAAGTAAAAGCTAAACTTTTTACTTTTTGTGGAATAACACTTGGAGGAGTAGTAAGTGATGCACAGTTTTCAAATGTTCCATGCATATTTTCTACACTTTCAGGTATTTCTGGAGCTGTAGTAATAGAAGAACAGCCACTAAAAGTTGATTGCATACTAGTTACTTTATTTGAAAGTATTTTTGGAACATTTGATAATGAAGTACATTCTCTAAATGTTTGATTTAAATTCTGTACATTACTAGGAATATCTGGAACATTTTCTAGCTTTGTACAACCATAAAAAGTAGCTTCCATATTTTCAACATTCTGGGGAAGATTTTTTATATTAATTAAATTACTACAATTTGCAAAAGTGTTAGACATATTTGTAATATTATCTGGTAACTCATTTGTACTAGAAAATTCTATGCAACCTTGAAATGTGTAAGTTAATATTTCTACGCTCTCAGGAATTATAGGCATTTCTGTTAATTTGGAACATTCATAAAAAGTAGAAGCCATATTTTTTACTGTATTAGGTAATTCTGGAGCTATTTCTAAATTGCAACATCTTCCAAATGTTCCAGTCATATCTATTACTCCTTTAGGTATTGGTTGTACTTCTGTCGTATCTGTATCACAAAATGTACTATCCATTTTTATTACTGTATCTGGTATTACTGGTGAAATCTTTAAATCACTTAAAAATCTAAAAGTATTTCTCAAATTTGTTACTGCAATCCAATTATTTTCATTTTCTGTACGTATATATTGCGGCATTGTTCCTTTTATAGCTCCATCTTCTTCTATATCTATTTCTCTATCTCCATCTTCATCTGCTATATATCCTGAAGTAAAATCACTATCATTTTTACTAGTTAATGATAGTAAATCATTTAATGCATAAGTTCCATCATATAAAGTGCATTCCCAGAAATTCATATTTACTGGATTTCCTTCATAATCTACTCCAACTATATTTTTGTTCTGACTATCTTTACCTATTAACGTACTATCTACATCTGTAATGTTCTTTAATATATTTCCCATTGTATTGTCTTTCCAATATTCAACACTTCCATCACTCATTACTCTGTATTCTTTATTTTCATCTAAGTCAAATATTATATATTTATCCCATTGTACTACTAATACATTTTCTCCTTGTTCATTTAGTTTATCTTCTAATTCTTGTGCTGTCATTTCTCCACTTTCACCTGTTTGTTCATTAATTATCGTTTCTGTTGCTAATAATTTTATTTTTTCCTCTAACGTTGCTTTCTCTGTTCTATTTTTTGCATTTTGTGCTTGTGTAAGTATTCCATTATCTCCTGTTAGCATTGCAATTGAAATTCCTGCTAAAATTAGTAAGACGATTATTGTAATTACTAAAGCAATTAAAGTAATTCCTTTATTGTTCTTTTTCCATGATTTTTCATTTGTTTTTCTCATCTTATATCTTCCTTCCTAAAATTATTTTTATGTTATTCATTTTTTCGACTAACACGACTATATTTTAGCATAAAAATTATAATAAAATCAAGTAAATATTAAATATTTTTATTGGGATGAGGCAATTATGATTAGTAGAAAATATAATGAAAAGTCAAATGTAATAGGTCCGATTATTCAAAAACTTAGAAAATCACAGAAAATGTCACGAGAAGCTTTATCTAATAAATTAATGATGCTTGGCATTGATATTAATTCTGATGGAATATATAAAATTGAAAAAGGAAGAAGAATTATAAAAGATTTCGAACTGTCTGCCTTTTCCATTGTTTTAAATGTACCAGAAACAGAATTATTAAAAGATTTTAAAAATGAATTGTTAAAAAATAGAGGCTATTAGAACTATTCTAAATAACCTCTTATTTCTTTTAAGCATTAATTATTATAGATGTACTTAAGTTAGTAAAACAACTAAATGAAATATTCCTACTTTATCATTTTTAATATTTCACTCATTTTAATTCCTGTTCTTTGAGCAATTTCTTCTACTGACATATTACTTTTAAATAAAGATTTAATTATTCCTTGTTCTCCTAATTTTTTACCTTCTTTTCTTCCACGTTTTTCTCCTTTCTTTTCACCACGTCTTTCGCAATAATTATTCTCACTAATCCTATCCATTTCCCATCTTTCTCTTAAATCTTGTAGTCTTCTTTCTTCTGCCTCTCCTGTTAAATAACCATATTCTACTTTTGCTTCTTTTAAAACTTTATTTTTTGTAATTGCCATATCAATATACCTCCTATCATTATTAATAAATACTAACCATTGATTTACAATATCGTTTATATCTATATTATTTGTTTTTTCAAACTTTGGTAACTCTATAAAATACCATTCTAAATCTTTTATAACTTCATGTTCTCTATGTTTATCTAATACTATAGCTGTTTTTGAAATATATTCTTCATGTTCTTTATATAAAATGTAATCTAAAATATTTATCATAATAACTTTCTTTATTTTAGAATATTCTGTTCCGTTTTCCTACTTCTCTTGATATTATTTTTGAACTATAATATTTTGTCCTTTGTTCTATATTATAATTATTTCTTTTTTGCATTTCTATATTTACTATTACTTCATCGTTTATTTCTACTTGTAAGTCCATACTTCCACCTTTTTCTTCTTTAAAAAGTTTTTCTACATGAACCTCTTCAAATATTTTTATTTTATAAATTTTTATTTTTAATAATGAACTTAAGAAATTGGTTAAATACTTTTCATTGCCTTTTCTAGAAAAAAATGATTTAAATACTATATCGTTTTTTAGATTTATTTCCAATTACATTCTTCCTTTCAATTATATCAACTGACAAATGTTTTTTCAAGTAGTTAATAAATATTTACGTATATTTTCTATAAAGCTAAACAGCTTAAATTTTAAAGGCATAATTAATAAATCTAAACAATTTAGGATTTTCAACGAATTTAAATTAATTCATTTTGGGGTTTTTCAGATTAATTGATTTAAAAATCTTGATAAAAATAATTAAAAAATATTTTTTAATTTATAGAAAGCCATCTGGCTTATAGAATATCTATTATATATCATATTTTCCATAAATTGTAAATAGTTTTAACAAAAAAGAAAATATTAGTTAAATACAACTACAATTTTTTGACAAGAAAAAATTCGAACAAAAAAATAGCAAGCAAGCTTGCCATTTTTTCTACTGCCAATTTAAAATTGGATAACCATTATTTATATTGTTTGTATCTTCTTTAAAAGCTCTATCTTCTCCTAAATTCATAACTTCTAATACACTTGGAAATTTATCAAGACTGTCCCATTCTGCAACTCCTGTGACTGTTTCACTTCCACCTACTCCTACATCATAAGTGTCTTTTAAGTAATAGCAATTGCTTAATGTTATTTGCGCTAAATTTCCTACTATACTTCCTACATTTTCAATATTACTTGCATTTTGTATGTCTAGGATCCCTGTATTATAAGCATTATCAATGCTATTAGTCCCCGATGATATATGCCCTGATATGCCACCTGCATATAAATCGCCCTGAGAATTTATTATTATTTCTCCAGTATTATATACATTATTAATTGATGAATTTGTCCATTGAGAACCTGCGATTCCTCCTATGTTTAAAGCATTTGTATTTCCACTTATTTCTCCTGAATTATAACAATTTGTTAATTCCATATTTGGATACAATATTCCAATAATTCCTCCTATATTTGTATATCTCGTAGCTTGGCTTTTACCTTTAATACTAGCATCATTATAACAATTTTTTATACTTCCCTTGTTTACTGTTGGAGAACCAACTATCCCTCCTACAGTTATTGAGCTAATTCTACCATCTAGATTAATAGTACCTTTATTGAAACATTTATTTATATTTACTTCTTCTCCTTCAATTTGCCCTACTATTCCTCCACAACCAATATTAGCCATTCCTGCTTCTTCCTGAGTATTCAAACAATTTACATTAGCTAAATTATAGCAATTCTCAATATTAGCTTTACCATCTAAAACTCCACAAATTCCTCCTATAGGTATATATAAATTTCCCGTAACATCTATACTACCAGTAACATAACAATTATAAATGTTATTATAACAACGTCCTACTATTCCTCCTACAGTTGTTGATAATACTCGTATTGTTATATTTGTGTCCACTAATCCCAGATTTTTAATCTCTCCGTAGCTAGTTGCAAAAAATCCTGCTCTTACGTTTTCATCTCTATCTATATTTATATATAATGAACATATTGCTTTATTGTTCCCATCAAAAGTTCCATAAAAATAATTTCCAGTTACTGTTAATTCTCCTATTGGACTAAATCCTGTTCCTGATGTTAATGCTTGTTTTAATGATCCACTATATCCATATTGTTCAAAGTCTGTTCTGTTTGGATTTACATATGACTTATCTGAATTAAAATCTAAGTTCGTTCCTAGTTTTACAATTTTTCCTTCATAAGTGTTTCCATTTGTTACATCATATGAGAAAAATACTAAATCTTCTATACTGTTTATTACAAAAGTAGTATCATTTTCTTGTTCTAATTGTCCTGGATTTTCATCATCTACTTGGATTATAGGAACTTCTTGTCCATTTATTATTGCTTCTAATTTAGCCAAATCCTCTTCTTCTTGTTTAGCTGCATTTTCCGTCTCTGTTTTTGCTCTTTGTGCTTGTGAAAGTATTCCATTCTCTCCTGTTAGCATTGCAATTGAAACACCAGCTAATATTAGTAAAACAATTATTGTAATTACAAGTGCTATAAGTGTTATTCCTTTTTCCTTTCTTTTTAATCTCCTGTTATTTTCATTCATTTTTTCTTCCTCCTTTGATTTTTTATTTATATATTTTTAAATTTAATAACTATTTTAAAACACAAAAAAGACAGCAACAAAACCTAAAACTTAGGTTTCATCACTATCTTTTTTATCTATTTTCCTTATTTTTTTATTTATTAATAACCTACTTGTGTGTGTGTGTGTGTGTGTGTACAGCCTCAAGGCTTACATGTTCTACCATTTTATTTTTTCCTTTCTCTTTTGCTTTCGTATTTATTTCTAATGTACTTATATTTTATCATAAATACTATTTTTGTAAATAGTTTATCTAAAATTTTACCGTTTTTTTATCCTACACAAAAAAACTCCCTTATTATTGAACTTCTTATCTAATAATAAGGGAGTGTTCTTTTTATGCATTATTTATTATGTCTAAATTTGCTTGTCTTTTTATTTTATTTGTAGTTGTTTTAATTAATGGCTCTTCTGAAATTATTATTCCTCTTATAGCTTTATATTTTGGCATAATCTTGTTTATTTCTTTGATTTTATCTGATAAAACTTTACGAATTTCTTCATCTGTTTCTGTTTTGTAAGCTTCTTTCATAACATCTCTATCAAATATTATCTTTACATTTATTTTTATATCTTCCTTATCTTCTGATTGTTGTTTTCCAAAAATAAATGATTCTGTTACACCTTCTATTTTATTAACTAGTGCTTCCATTTCCTCTGGGAATATATTTTTACCATTTTTTAAAACTATTACACTTTTCTTTCTTCCACAGATAAATATGTAACCATCTTCATCTATTTTTGCTAAATCTCCTGTATGGAACCAACCATCTTCTTCCATTACTTCTTTTGTTGCTTCTTCATCTTGATAGTAACCTAGCATAACATTTGGCCCTTTTACAGTAAGTTCTCCCATTCCTTCTTCATTTGCATCATCAATTCTCGCTTGTACATGAGGAAGTGATTTACCTATTGAACCAACTCTAAAGTTTTCATCTGTTTCTACTCCAATTACTGGAGATGTTTCTGTTAGTCCATATCCTTGGCATAAGTTAATTCCCCAATCTCTAAAAGCATATTCTACTTCTGCATCTAATGCTGCTGCACCACTTACAAATAATTTTATATCCCCACCAAATACTGCATGAATATCTTTAAATATTTCTTTCTTTTCTGCCATTGTTTTATTTCTGTTTTCTTCCATAAGTTTTTTAACAGCTTCTAGTTTTCCTTGCTTTTCGAGATTTTTCATAATAGTTTTATACATACTTTCATAAATTGCTGGAACAAATGATGCAAATGTTATTTTGTATTCATTTAAGTTTTCTACTATATGTCTTATTCCATCACAGAAAGATCTCTGTGCTCCTATGTATAAAGAATATAGCATTCCTACTGTACACTCAAAAACATGATGTAATGGTAAAAATGATAATATTCTATCACTTGAATCAATTGTAAGTACTGATGCAAAATCCATTACATTTGATACCAAGTTTCTATGCGATAATGCTACTACTTTTGATTTTGATGTTGTACCTGATGTAAATAACATTATATTCATTTCTTCTGGATTTATTTTTGCATCTATAAATTCTCTATTTCCTGCTTCTACTAAAGCTTTTCCTTTTTCTATTAATTCTTTTTCTGAATAAATACCTTCATCATGAACATCTGTATCCATAGATATTAGATGTTTTAATTTATTTTTCTCACTAAATCTTATTGTCTTTATTGTTTCTTCATATTTTTTAGAATAGAATATTGCTTCAACTTCTGATCTTTCTATTAACTCTTCTAATTCATTATCAGGAAGTGATCTATCTAATGGAACTACTATTCCTGTTCCACATACTATTGATAAATAAGCAAGTTCCCATTCATATCTGTTTTCACCAATAACAGCTATTCTTTTATCTTTTAGTCCTAAACTAATTAAAGCAGTTCCTAAATAGTCAATCATATCTCTTATTTCATTATGAGTATATGTTTTATATTCTCCTTTTCCAACCTTTATTTTATATCCTGGTCTATCTCCATATAATTTTCTTGTTTTATTTAACATATCTTTTAAATCTGTTACTTCTAAAATATTTTTCATATCTTTATCTCCATTTCTAATATTTATTTTTAAAAAATTTCCTTTAATATCTTATTATAGATATTAAAAAATGTCAAATGACACATACGTTAAAAATAAGCAAAAGTTTAAAAACTCTTGCTTACACAAAATCTATCTCTATTAGACTACTTATTCTAATATTCATTTTAAACTACTCTTTCTAATTTTTATTATTGAAGTATTTCATATCCTTCTAAATCTGGTCTTTGAATATCTTCATCTGTTACAACATCCATTTTTACATTTCTATTACAATCTATCTTAAAAAATCCTAGTGCAGTATAATCAACTCTTCTCATAATAAATCCTGTTTCTTTATCAATATAGAATTTAGTTGAATCTACACTAACCCAATCTTTATTCCAAACTTTAACAATTATTGTATCTCTACCATCTACTTGTTTTTCTCCTAAATATTTAAAATCAGTATTAAATGTTTCTTCATCTGAAATAAGTGAATAATCGAATCCTCTTTGGCTCTGGTCATTTTCTTCAAAATTATCCAAATTACTTACACTCGCGTATTTTTTACCATCATGTTCTCCAAGTATACTAATACGTTCATCGTTATTGTAATCTGTCCAACTATCTACTTTTCCATCAACTACAACCTTCACAATATTATCTTTTATGTATCTTTCTGTTTTAATTTCATCAATCTTTCCAAAAAGCCAAGTAGATTCTGATGAGTAATAATAGTTTGGATATTCTTTTCCTTTTTCTAGTAATTCTATAACTTCTTCTCTTGTCATTTCATTATCTTTGTTTAAGAAACCATCAAAATGTATTACTACATAATAAATAGCTACTAAAACTATTAAAATAGCTAAAATTATTCCTAAAATTTTTAATACTTTCTTCATAACAATCCCCTCCTTTTCTTATGTAAAACTAAATTTGCTTAAACAATATATACATATATTATACCATATTTTCCGCCTTTTCTCAAATTTAGTTCTTATATCAAATCATCTTTGAGGATTATTACAAATAAATAAGTACATTATATTTATTCACTTAAAACTTCTATTTTTTGGACTTCTCTAATCGTTGGTGGATATGCCAAATCAATATATTTATCTCTATATGTAATTAATATATTATCTCCTATTTTCAAATCATTAACACTAATATTTTCTCCATTAAAAGTTATCTTGGTGTAATCTCTTATATTAATATAGTATTCTCCATTTTCCATATCAGTTCTATTTACCAATATATTACTATTATCGGTTATTTCTTCAATTCTTGCATTAAATGTTTGTACTATATTTTCTTCTTCGTTTTTACTTGACTTCATCTCTTCTTGAAAATCATCATAATTCATAAACCAAGTTCCTATTTTTATATCATCATATCCATCTAGTGTATTAAACTCTATTACTTTATAGCCTAAACCTAAATACTCTACACTCCCGCCATCTCTTAAAGTTCCTGTATTTATACAAAACATTGGTGTGTTATTATTTTTTACTCTATTATAATCAACAATAAAAAATACTATTCCTAAAATTATTATCGTTATTAAAATAATACAAAAAATTTTTATTCCCTTTTTCATATTTTCTCCTTTTATAATAAATATTTTTTCTTATACAAAATTTGTTTTTAGAGTTGTATTTTCTTACCAAATTGATTTACATACCATTTGTTAAGCTCTTTCCTTGTTTTAAAAATATGAAGTTTATCACTATCTACTTCTTGTATAGCTTCAATAATTTTCTGTCTTTTATTCTTTCTCCATTTAACTACCCACCAAAAAAATTGCCAATCCATTTTTTCCTTACAACCTGGTATTTCTTGTTTTTCTTTTCCATGATTTTTTATAAATCTTCCTAAAACACCTTTTACTTGTGCAATAGTGGAATAATCTAAATAAATTATATAGTCCGCTCTTTCTAAACGTTGTTTTAATGTTGAATTATATGTTCCATCTATAATCCATTTATCTTTATCTACTTTTTCTAAAATAATTCTATCTCTTTCTTCTTTATTACGTATTTCCCAATTTTCTAAATGATGTATTCCGTCAATATGATAGACAGGTAAATTTAATTGTTCTCCTAAATTTTTAGCCAATGTTGTCTTTCCAGTTCCACTTCCTCCAATTATACATATTCTTTCCATATTTTTTTCCTCTTCTCTTACTATTTTTTAACTATTTAATTGTAATTTGTGTTTCTACCATCATGCTATTAAATCTGTATAATATAAAATTTCTTTACCTAATTTTTTTGCATATTCTATCTCTAAATTTGTACTATTTCCAATATAATTATTTACATTTACTACTAATATTGCATCAGCTAATTCTATTCTTTTAAAATGTTCTTCCTTTAACTTTTTTAGTTGTTCACCTGTTCTTTCATAATTTTCTAACACAGGATAAACTGGTGTAAGAATACAATTACCTTTTAGAGCCATTTTCTCCGCTGTTTCCATCATTTCTTTTTTAAACTTTAAACTTCCACATAATGTTATTATTTTCATCACTTAAACTCCTCCACTTGCATATTACAATTTATTATTAAATAATTGAAAAAACAATTAATAAAATTCCAACTATTACAAAAATGCTCCCCCATACTCTAAGAACAATTTTCATTTTAGAGTTCTTTAATAATTTATCTGGAATTCTAGGACTTTTTAGCCTCATAAAAAATTGCGGAACTAAAACCATAAAAATTGCAACTATTGTAATTAAAATTCCTGTAATTAACATACAATACCTCCTATTTTTAAATTACTAAATACCAGTCTTATTTGTTGTAATAAATAAAAAGACATTTAAACTTTTAAGTATAATAATTCTCAACATCTGGAATTAATTCAAAATAAATATTTCCTATCCTTTTATTTAATTCTTCTGAACATTTTGTTGTTATTTCTTTTAATTGCGTTATATCTACTATATTATCAGAACTTTTAAAATAGCTGGATATCCATGTTTTCCTTCCTGTTTTTATAATATCATAATGTAAAATCTTCATATTAGTATTTAACAAATTTTTCTCTATAATACTTTTAATTTCATCAGTCAAATCTTTATTTGGTGCAAATAATAAAACGCTTGTTATATTTTCTTTCAATACTTTAAATACTTCTGGTAACATTATTATACTACTAATAATAACTACAACTTGATCAAAATATGGAATAATACTTTTAAAATTTGTTTCTTTTAAAGCCTGTATTACAAAAAATGCAAATGCCATTCCAAAACTATAAATCATATCAAATTTCCAAGCTACTACTTCTGCTTTTACTGTTGGAGAATTTATCTTTTTATTAATGTTTCTTATTATTAACCATACAATTAGATTTCCTACGAACAGTATAAACTGAAATAGTGATACTGTTATAACATTAATTTCTTTTCCACCATTTATAATTGAAATAACAGCATTTATAATTATACTTACATTAAGTGCTAGAATCATAAATGTTTTAATTAGTAGAAAAAATGATTCTAGTTGTGAAAAACCAAAAGGTTTCTTTTCTGATACAGGTGTGTGATATAATTTAACTAAAAATAATGTTAAAATTACAATTATAATATCTATTGAATCATACAATGCATCTGCTAGCATAGCTTTTGAATCAGTTTTTATAGCCATAATTATTCCTATAACAAGTAAAATTATTCCTGCAATCAATGAAAAACAAATTGCTCTTCTTTCTTTTTCTCTTTCTTGCATAAACTCCTCCTTATATAATCAAGACGTCTAATCTTTTTTATAAATAAAGGACAGATAATTTTCGCACTATCTATCCTAATTGTCAAAATTTCTATTTTAATTAATCTTGCTTCTCTGTAAAGTTTAATGAATTAATTATAAAGTTTCCAACCTCTTCCCATTCATGCCTTAATTCTTCAGTGCAATTAAAATTAACTAATCTTAATTTTCCAGCAACAGAAAATGCTATAATATGATTATAAATATTTGTATCTGATGCAGGTGAGATAAATTTAATTTCTCCAATTTTATGATTATTTCTTTCAAAAAAATTGATATCTATATCATTAGCATATTGTCTATACATAGTTTCCATTGCCTTTGTATATTCTTCTATTTCATCATTTCTCATTGCTACATCATTTAAAACAAATGCAATATTAATAGTTCCTCTTTCATTTGTGTAAACAAGTGATGGAGCATTTCCCGTTGGATATTTATTACTAATAGCTTCCTTGCTCATTATATTAAAATCAGTTGGTATTTTTAGTGAAAATTCACCTAAATCTTCATATTGTGTTGTGATTCTATTTCCCTGATTTGTCATTATTTCTAATGATGTATCTATTGTATTAGTTTTTTCATTTTCTTTCAAAAAAGTATATTTTGCCATAATAAATCCATCTATAATAACAACAATAATACTAAAAATCAACAAAATTTTTAAAGACTTTGTTTTATCTTTATATTCTGGAATTTTGCCGTCTTTTTGATAAGACTCATACATTGACTTAATTTCTTTATCATTTTTTATATCTATGACTATAAAAGGTATAGCAACAGCAATTGCTAAAACAGCATTTACAATAAAAGCATAAAGTGGAATTATCTCATTGAAATTTAATAACACATTTAGAATTATAACAATAACAAGCAACAATGTTACAAAACCACCATATAGGTAAAAATTTTTAAATGCCTTGTTCTCTTTTTTCATTATTTTTTTAAATTCATTTTTTTTCATAAAATTTCCCCTTTTACCATTTTATTTGTTTTATAATATCATAAATGAGAACAAATTATCAATTTTTTATCTATAAATTTAAATTATCTATTATTTTTACTATTTCATCATAATCTGGCACATTTTCTTTGACTTTACTATATTCATTTTCAAAATTTTTTAGTTCTTCTCTACCTGATTCATCTACTCCATATCCTACATTCGTTCTTATATCTAAATCTGTTCCATAGTCTAATAACAATTGTAATGTTTCTGCTGCCTTATCATTATCATAAAATCTTAAAGCAAGTAATCCGTTTTTATTCATATCAGATTCTTGGTAATTTGGATCAGCGCCATTTTCGAGTAATAATTTTGTCGCACCATAATATCCACATTCTGTTGTATAAGTAAGTGGAGTATTAACTCCTTGTGGTTTTTCATAAATTTGCACATCTGGATTTGCCCCATTTTTTAGTAACAATTCTAATATACTCCATTCATCTTTTTCTTTGTTTTCATCAGGGTTATATTTTATTGCATAATATATAGCTTTTGTCGTTTCATTAGGATTCCAACCATTATTTAAATATTGTTCTACTTTATTATAATCATAATCTTTTATTGCAATTAGTTCTTCTCCTTCTTCTTTTATCTGTTCTTGTCTTTGTATTTCATCGTAATTTGCAAAATTATTTATAATTTTATAGTCTATAAACGCAAGAATAATTGTTAGAATTAGCAATATTATAAATGTTTTTGTAAATTTCTTTTTTACTAATCTTATTACTCCAAATACTATTGTTAATATTAGTAATGTAATAATCATTACATTAAATACTATAAATAATATTCCTAATGTTCCTATTAAAGGAATTACTGTTAAAGCAGCCATAAACAATCCCCCATATAAATTACTATTTTTATATCAAACTACTAAATTGTAATTTGTTTTTTTAATTAGTTTTTAAAGTAATAACAACTAATTCTGGTCGATTATTTATTCTAAAAGGTATTATACTATTTCCAATTCCCCTACTTATTATCATATTAGTATTATTCTCTGTAAATAATCCACTCGTATATTTAGGGAATAATCCTTGATTAGGTGCAACAATTCCCCCAATGGATGGGATTCTAATTTGCCCACCATGAGCATGACCTGTTAATACTAAATCAATATTATTTTCTACATAAGTTCTAAATAATTCTGGTCTATGTGATAAAAGTATTGAAAATAAATCTTTATTATAATTACTTATTTCTAACTCTTTATTTATAATAGTTGAGTTTTTAACTGATTTTTCATGAGCCATTTTTGGATCATTTATTCCTATTATATTTATTTTACTATTTTCTTTTTCTATAATTTTTGTTTCATTTTCTAAAATTATAACTTCTTGTTCTTCTAATAGATTTTTCCATTCCTCATAGTTAGAAATTTTTGCTTCATGATTTCCTGATACATAATATATTGGAGCAATTCCTTTAATTTCTTTTACAAAATTTATAGATTGCTCCATATGCATTCTATTTGGATCAATAAAATCTCCTGTTATAACAATAATATCAGGTTTCTCATTTTTTAATTTTTCTATTAAAAATTTATTTAATCTGTTTGATCTTTCATTATGATAATCTGATATTTGGATTATCTTGTAATCATTAAATTCATTTGGAATTTTACTACTTGATATACTATAATTAGTTATTTGTAATGTTGTATTTTCATAGTAAAAATAAATTAATAACAAACAACTCATTATAATACTACTGCATATAATTATTTCTTCCTTTTTCATAAATACCATTAATTTTCCTTTCATCATAACAACAAATTAATATTTTTCTTAATATTATCATAACCAAATATTATTATCAATCAAATATCAAATTCTTAAGAAAAAAATGAGAACTACTATTAAAAAGTAGTTCTCTTTGAAAATAAAAGGGGATGTTTTCTATGCTTTTTTATAAGCAAACTTAAGATTAATTAAATTTCTTAAGTTGTATTTATTATAGATATAAAAAGTAACTAATAAGTATCCTAATTGTAAACGTTTTGTAAATTTATTTATTTTTTATAATATTAGTGCTTTATTCTTACATAGATTTGAACACTTCCCGCAACTTATACATTTATCATAGTCTACTACTGGTGCTTCAAAATCTTTTTGTGACAATGCTCCTACTGGACAAATCTTTACCGCTGGGCATTTATGATTTTGTGGACAATTTTCTAATACTATTTTTAATCTTTTATTCATTTTCTTTTCTCCTTAAACATTACTAAGTAAATAATTAATATTATATTTATCATCTATTAATATATATTTATTATCATATTTTTTAGACATTTGCAAATTATAATTATTACTTTCTATAAGTTTATTTATATCTATATTACCTTGTTCTTTTCTGTTTTCTATAACGTTTTCATTATTTTTAATTTTTTCATAATTATTTTTTATATATTTTTCTGTCATTATTAAACAAACATATTGTATATTGCTTATATATTCTTCTTCAAAATCTTTTTTCCAATCGAAAGGTATATAACATCCTTCTATTATTATATTTTGATTGTTTTCTATATTTGTCTTTATTATTTCTTTAACAATATTCCACAAATATTTTGTTAGTTCCTCATCATCTTCTACTGTTAAATTTGTATTTCCGCTTCTAATTAACCCCATCTTCAAATGGTCTATTGATAAGTAAGGATATTTATATTTTTCTAACAATTTTTGTGCTAACAAAGTTTTCCCTGTGTGTGATGTTCCAGAAATTAGAATTACCATATTTATCTCTCCTATACAAATTATCATAACACGCATAATTATTATTTTTCTCATTTACCAAAATTATCTTTATATCTTTTTAATAGTTTATAGATTTAATGATAAATTATAACTATTATCTATCAACTCAAATATTCTTTCAGTCTCAACACTGTTATCAAGTTTTATTGTAATCCAACTATTTTTATTCATGTGATAGCCTGGAAACACTTTATCATTATCTATGATATCTTTTATTCTTTCTTTTTGGTATCTCAAATCTATAATATCTATTATTTCTTCAGAATCGATCTTCAATTTTCTTTTTTGTAGAACAAGTAAAGCGCCATACCATTTTTTATTAGCCTTATTTCTCCATATTGCATTTTTGGGAAACTTTTTCCATAAGAATTCTAAATCATCATTATATTTTTCTTTTATATATTTAATTATCTCTTTTGATTGTTCACTTTTAAATACATTTGGGACAGTACATTTTTCTATAATATTCTTTAATTCATTTTCATATTCTTCTCTAAGTTTTCCAACAAATTCTCCTATACTATCTTGAATATCTACTAAAATATACTCATCTTTGTTTTCAAAATCAATTAATCTTGAGGTAATTCCAAAATTTTTTGCTTCTACAATCATTTCAAACTGGCCACTATGTATTTTAGTTCTATAGATGTAATCTTCTTTTTCTCTTATAAATCCATATTCTAATAGTTTATTAATATTTATTTTTCTATTTTTTAATTCTTTATCTAACTTTCTCACAAATCTATTCCCCCATTTGAAGAAAAATTATTATTTTTATTTATAACAACTTACTACATATCATTTTGATTTAACTAATTCTATAATGTCCTATTATAGAATCTGTTCCATATAATTCTAAAATATCCTCTTCATAATTCATTTGTATTGGGTTTGCATGATGAATTAGAAAAGGGATACCGTTTTTTGTTTCTATTATCTGATATTATTCCTATATGTTCTCTAAATACAACTATATCTCCACCTTGCCATTCTTCTATTTTTGAAATGTCAGTTGTTAATGAAATATGATTATTTTTAAAATATGTATTTAAATTTCTTACTCTTCTAAAATCTATATTTTTATCTATAACTTCAATATCATAATTTTCTTGATGATTTATAATATCTTCATTTACTAGTTCCATTAAATCATATCCAGCGTCTTTTAAACCAAATGCAACAACATCAGTGCAAACTCCATATTCATCATCTGGATAACCAGTTTCATAATATTTACTTTCATATTTAGGATTTGTTTGAATATATTTTCTTACATTGTTTAATATATCTGTTTGATCATCTATTCCATCACTATCTTTATCTATTTTACTTATGTATTGTTCTATATTAAAATCGCTATTGCTATATTTTTTATGCGGTATTATATTAAATAGATACAAAAATCCTATAATAAAAGAAATTATAATAACACATACGATTAAAAAAATTATAGTTTTTTTATTCATGACTATTCTCCTATCACTCTCTTAATTTTCATTGCTATTTTCTATTAAAACTATAGTATTTTTATTTTCATCAATAATTATCATACGATTTATACCTAATGTTCTATTATTAAATGGGTTTTCGTAATCATATATAAAGCCTATTGAATATTCTTTTGTATTAGTTGTTAAATCACAAGAAAATCTATATGTTTTACTATGTTCTCCATTATCCCAATGTGTTTCTGAGCCATTCATTTTTGACTCTACATTAATGATACCTTCATTTGATATATTAATTAATTCATTTATTCCTTCATCTAAATTTTGAACATTTTCTATTGTATCTTTTGAAAAAATATTTTTTATAGTTTCATAATCTTTTGTTTTTATACTTTTTATAATATTATCAGAAATTATTTCTATTTTTTCTTCGTCTGACATAAACAATTGCTTAATTGGATTATCACTTAAAATTACTTTATCTATTTCTTGTTTGCCCATTTTGTTAAAATTATCTATCAAATTACTTATCATAAAGAAATCAACAACTCCAAATAATATCATAACTATTAATAAAGTTACAAAAGTCTTCTTAAATTTCTTTTTAACAACTCTAATAATACCAAATACTATTGTTAATACTATCAAAGAAATAGTAATAACAATAAATATTATAGTTAAAATTCCTAATATCCCAGCTGATACTAAATCTCCCATAGAAACACCCCATAAACATTCAAATTAATATAATAATTATATCATATATTATAAAAGAAACCTAGTAATAACTAGATTTCTTTTACATCATCTTCTATTAAGTAGCACATTTCTTCGTGCATTTCTATTCCTTCTTTTATTTTATTGGCATCTAATTTTATATATTTAATAGTTCCATTTGCAAGTACATTGCCTTCTAAATCCAAGATTTCAGACTCTACAACTAAGAATTTCTTATTGTTTTTTATTACTACTCCTCTTCCTATTAACTCTGTATCATATGGTACTGGTTTTCTATACTTTGTATCTAATGACATAGTTACCCCCATTTGTTCATCATTTCCTTCTTTAGTCCATAAAGCTCTTAAACCCATTTCATCTAGCATTGCTGTAATTAATCCTCCATGCACTCTTCCTGGATAACTTTGATGTTCTTTTCTATATTTAAATTTTGTCATAACACTTCCATCTTCCATATTATAAAACCCGAGCATGTAAACCATATTTATTATCCATTCCGCATATTGCACACATTTTACTATTTTTTTGTTTACTAATTACTTTCATTTAGTTACCTCCATATTTTTTTATTTTAAATTTCTCTTAATCGTATTTTTTTATTTATCTATCTTTTGATATGTGCTGTAATAATTGTATAACTATGTGAATTTACAGTTATTATTATATTGTCAATTTCGCAACACCAATTTTTTCCTTGTTTATAAATATTACAATTACTATCTAATATTTTTTCTTAGAATATTCCACTATATTTTCAAGATTTTAATCTATAATTTTAAAAAAATTCGAATTTTTAATTAATAGAAAGTTACATACAGGTTATTAGTCAAATTGAACTTTCCAATTTTCATCTTTATATGCTTTAAAACACATCTCTATTTGTTCTTTCGTTGTCTTTTCTTCTGCTAAGCTATTTGGTAACTCATCTAATGAGAAATACTCAATTTCTGTTGTTTCTATATTTTCTACAAATTCTCCTCCTATAACATTACATAGTACAAAAATTTTGCATATTCCATATGCATATATAGGCTTGTTATGTTTATTTCTATCTTGTATAGATATTATTTTAATAGTTTCTACATCTAAGCCTGTTTCTTCTTTTACTTCTTTTATTGTATTTGTTTTTACAGTTTCTAAAACATCACACCATCCTCCAGGTAAAGACCAAGTTCCATTGTTTTCATGAACCAACAAAATTTTATTGTCTTTAAATATAGCTGCTCTTGTATCTATTTTAGGTGTTTGATAACCAGTTTCATTGCAAAACAAACCTTTTACCTTTTCCATATTTAAATTTGTTTTTTCTGAAATTATTTCTGCTGATATTTCTCGTAATCTTTCATATCTTTCTATATCATAAACATTATCTGTATATTCAAGTCCTGCTTGTGCTAAACTTTGTATTTCAATTGCCCATTTTAACCATTTTTCCATTTCATTGCTCCTTAAAATTACTATTATTTTTTAGAATAATAACACAAATGAGAGTAATTATCAATATAACTACTCTCTCAAAATAAAGGGGTTTTTAGTGCTAATTGTTTCTTCTACAATTAGCACTATTTATTACTTTCAGAAACAGTTTGTATAATACTTGTAGTTAAGCCTGACTTGTCTACTTTTCTCATAATAAGAACTACTATTCCAACTATTGCAAAAGTAATTCCATAAACCAATATACTAAATTGCCAATTTCCTTCTACTAAATTTGAACCAGCAATAGTAGAAGAAATTACAGATGGAAATCTCACAAATGTTGAGATTAGAATAAATCTTAGTGGCTTTATTGGAAGCAAGCCTGCTAAATATACTAATATATCTTTTGGTGTTCCAGGAATTAGAAACAATATAAGCATAATGTATTCTAGCTTTTTTGGATTTTTAAATAATTTACTATTTTCTATTTTTTCTATTCTTTCTTTACTACAAATACTATATACGAAGTCTCTTCCAAACTTTCTAACAAGAAAGAATATTATAGTTGTAGTAATAAGTACTGAAAAAGTAATAAATATAAAACCACCTACTGTTCCATAACACATCCCTGCTAAAATTTCTATTGGCTCTCCTGGAAGTATTGGTAAAAATATTTGTGAAGCTTGAAGTCCTAATAACATAAACATTCCCATAGTTCCTGATTGTTCCATTTCTTGTTTAAAAGCTTCCCTTCCTTCTACACTAAAAAGTTTAGAAATTATAGGAAACAAATATAGAGTTAAACCAACTAATAATAATATAGTAATAATAAATATAACTATCTTAAAAGCTTTAATTTTCTTGCTATAACTCATATTTTTACCTCCTTAGCATTGGAATATATTTCTTTTAATTTTGAATCTGGATAGTGAACATCAAAAAATACATCTATATCACTTTTCGCTTCCATATTTTTTCTTCTTTCTAAATACCTTGCTCCTGCTAGTCCTGAAATAGTAATATCAAATACTATAAATAAAGCTAAAAATACTGTAGCCATTTTATAGATTTTATATTTATATAAATTATCTAATCTATCTAAATATGGAAGTATAAATTTAACAAAAAGAACTCCACCTGTTCCCCAGTATAAACAATGTAATAAGCTTGTTCTACCATTTAAGTTAAATGGTAAATTACTATAATCCCAAGAAATAGTTCCAAATAATTTTTCTTGGAAATATGAAAATAAGTACTCTACTACGCCACCTAATATCATTGATATTATAAATATTTTAACATTACTCATATTTTTAGTTCTAGAAATTACTAAATAGTAGCTAACTAGTCCTATTCCATATACCTGTATAAAAGGTCCAATAAGCAAACCTTGTCTTGATACAAAATGACCGTTTTGTAAAATTCCAACTATCATTTCTAGAATATATCCTATTATACTTCCTATTATAAATACCCAAAATACTTTTATTAATTCATTTAATATTTTTTTCTTTTCTACTTTATTTTTTCCATTTACATCTTCCATATTATCCCCTCCAATTAGATTATAGCATCCAATTCTTAGGAATTTTTTTATTATTTCTTAATCTTTTATGAATTTTTACCAAATAAAAAAATCATAACTACTTTCAAACTAGTAGTTATGATTTTTCTTATATTCCAAATTCTTTTGCATACTTAACAGTACCTTTTATTCCTTTTCTTAAATCATTTAGTTTAATTACCATAAAATTTTCATCAGGCACATCAAATGGAGGTTTTATTCCATATTTAGAAGCTTTCTCATATCCAAACTTTGGATAATATTTATCACTTCCTAAAACTACTACATAATGATATCCCATCTCTTTAGCAATTTTATGTCCTTCTTCTATTAGTTTACTTCCTACACCTTGTCTTTGGTATTCAGGTAATACTGCAAGGGGTGCTAAAGCAAGTTCTTCAAATTTTCCTATTTGTATTTTAGTAAATAAAATATATCCAACTATTTTATTATCCTTTTTTGCAACTAATGATAATTCCGGAATAAAATTACTACTTTTTCTTAAAGCTACAACTAAATCTTGCTCATTGCCATCACTTTCTTTAGCCTTTTCAAATGCTGTTTTTACGACATTATATACTTCTTCATAATCACTTTTTTGTTCTTTTCTTATTTCTATCATATTAAAACTCCTTAATACTTATTTACTTGTTTTCAACAAATTGCTCTACTCTCATATGAAGATGATACTTACTCCTAAGTTCTACTATTTCTTTCATCATTGGAGATTTATGATGCTTATCTAAAGCTTCCTCGCTTTCCCATCTGTCTATTAATAAAACTGTTTCTTTATCATTCATTGGAAAAAAATATTCATCTTTTTCATTTCCTTCTTCATTTCTTACTCTATCTACAACACCTTTTTCAACCATCTCTTCTGCAAACTTTCTTGCTACACCATCTTTTCCTGTATAATAAATATTAATTGTTAAACTCATAATAGTTTCTCCTTGTATATTTTTTATTTAATTTTTTTCCCTAATTCATATGCATCTTTATAAAAATGCTCTGGCATCATTCCTACCGTTCCACAACCTTTTCCGATAATCATTCCTTCATCTTTATAATGCATATAATTAACCAATTTTTTATAATGAACTATTAATGGCTCTACTGTTGAGTTATCTGTATTCCAACAAGTCATTATATATACTGTTCTTAATCTTTTACTGCTTATTCTACCTGTTCTCGAATAAAATCTATCTATTGTAGCTTTTAGTGGAGCTGTCATTGCAAAATAATAAACTGGAGTTGCAAAAACTAACATATCTGCATCTTCTACTTCATCTAATATTTTAACCATATCATCTTTAAATACACAATCTCCATCCATTCCACAATGGTTACAACCAATACAAGGATGTATATCTAAATGTGCTGTACCAAATCTAACAATTTCATTATTATTTTCTTTTGCTCCTCTTATAAACTCATCAACTAAAGTATTTGACGTTCCATGTAAATTATAACTTCCTGTTAATACTACTATTTTCATACTTTTCACTCCTATCTTAAATTATCTATCCAATTTCTCAATTCCTCTACACTTGTATTTCTAGAAAATCTTTTTCCATCTATCCATTTTGTATCATTTAAGCAAGATAGCTTTAGTTCTTGAAGTGTTTTTCCCATACTACTTCCTCCTGATGTACAAAATGTTATTATTGTTTTCCCTGAAAAATCATAAGATTCTAAGAAAGTATTTATTATTTTAGGCGCTACATACCACCAAATTGGAAATCCTAAATATACTGTATCATAATCATCCATATTGTTTACTTTATTTAGAATCTCTGGTCTTGAATTTTTATCATTCATTTCTAGTGAACTACGACTACTTTTATCCATCCAGTTTAAATCAGAACTTGTATACTCCTTTTTTGGTTTTATTTCAAATAAATCTCCATCAACTGTTTTTGCTAAATTTTCTGCTAAGCTCTTTGTTGTTCCTGTGCATGAAAAATATGCAACTAAGTTTTTTGACATAAAAATCACTCCTTTATATATTAATTTAATAATTTTAAAATTCCTTTATATGTAATTTCATAAATAGATAAATATTTAAATGGCACACCACCCTTTTCCATTGCTTCTTTTTGCTTTTTTGTTACTTCTGCATAAGGATAAATTCCATACATAAGTGGAAAAAATAAGAATATAAATTCATCCTTTTCATTTTCATTCATACTTTTAAAGAATTTATCTAAACATTTTCTTACCATTTTTATTGAATTTCCATAAGCTGTTTTAAATTCTATTAAATTTTCCATTCTACTATTTTCTTCCATATCATACATATTCATAGAAAGTAATTTTAGTAATGTTGGTCTCTTTTCAATTGTATGTGCTAATTTCCTTGAAAACTCTTCTTTTGACAAAGTATTATTTTCCTCATACATTTTATTTAAATCTTCTATCCATCTTTCATATTCTTTTTGGAAAAGTGCTAAAAATATTTCTTCTTTCGTTTGGAAATAATTATATATTGATGTACGTGAAAATGTAGTTTTTTCTCCTATATGTTTTATAGTTATATCTTTAAAATTTTCCGTTTTATATAGTTCTTCACATGCTTTTATTATTTCTTCTTTTCTTATATCTTCTATTTCTTTTGACATTATCTTTCTTCCTTTCTGACATCGTGTCAATTATTATATATCATTTTTCTGACACTGTGTCAATATTTTTTTAAAAAAATTAATGTAGAATTTTATTATTTTTTCTACATTAATTTTAAAAAACAATTTTTATACTAATTTAATTTTGTCTTTCTAATTCAATTATTATCTCTTCTCCTTTATTTGTAAACATATGAACAGTTAAATTATCTGTTGCATCATATTTTGTTAAATTAAATGTTTGATGATAATTTATTATCTTATTTTCTCCATCTGGTAAACTATAACCACCATCTCCATCACTTCTTTGCGCAGTTTCAAATTTTATTCCTTCTGATGTTTCTACATATTCTTTTTGAAGTGCAATACCCTCTGCTTCTATTTCAGGAATTGATATTTTAAATGCTGTATTTGATAAACTAGCTGTAACTTTATTTATATTTATACTTTCATCAGTACAATTCTTAACTTTATAAATTATAGTTTCTCTGTTGTAAAATTCTTCTGGAACATCAACTTCAAAATGCCAATTTCCTTCATAAACTATCTCTTCCTTTTTTTCATTAATATATTTATAGGTTTTTATTTTAGTAAAATCAACTGTTAGATGTTTGCTTTTTGGAAAAACATTTGGGTTTCCAGTAGCAGATAAAGATAACTTAAATTCATTATCATTTACTTTGGTTGGAAGAAAACTATATGACCCTTGATAATGGTCTTCTATCTTATCATCTTCTTGTATAAGGTCATGCGTATCAAAAACAATTTTACCTGTTTCATCTACAATTTTTAAATCTTCAAATTCAACATGTTCAAAATCATCAATATTATAATTCTCATTTATTTTAACGTTAAAATTCATATCAAAATTAAAGTCATCCATTAATATAGAATCTACATTTATTTCTATCCCATCAGCATTTTGATAATCTGTTTTTATATCTGAAACATATCCATTATTAACAGCTGTATCTACACCATCACTTGAATTTTTTCCAAAAAAGTCTTTTATAAATGTTGTTGCTGCAAAAGTCACACCAGATATTGACATTATTACTATACTTGCAATTGCAACAGGTTTTAATATATTTTTTTTATCTTTTTTCATTATTATATTCTCACCTTCCTCAAAGTTGGATATAGATATCTTTTGTTTTACTTTTTCTAGCATTTCTTTATTTTGTTTATTCATCAAAACTATACCCTCCTTTTTCTAAATCTTTTTTTATTTTCTTTCTTATTCTATAAATTTTTTGTTTTACTGCAAATTCTGAAATATTTAATATTTTTGAAATTTCTTTATTTTTCTTTCCCAAATAATAATATAAATTAAATATTTCAATATCTTCCTTTTTCAATTTCTTTATTGTATTTTCTATTATATTAATTTTTTCTCTTTGTTCTAGTAACATATCTATTTTCTTCATATCTTGTATCTCATATTGCAAATTATCTATAGAATTATTAAATTTTATTATTCTTCCGTCTTTCTCTTACAAGATTCTTTACAATACCTGCTATATATGAACTAAGCATTTTATTCTCATCTAATTTTTCTCTGTTTTTCCAGATTATAAAAAATGTGTCAGCTACAATTTCTTCTACATCCTCACTTGAGAATTCAGAATAGTTCATATTTTTTATAACTGTATGTATATAATTATTATATTCGTCTACTATTTTTTCTAAATTAAGTCCATTATTGTTTTTATAATACTTTATTATTTTTCTTTCTTTCAATTTAGATCTAAACTCCCCATCTTTATAAGATATCTTACATTTATATATTGTTTAAAAAATAAAAAAAGTAACACTTTTATAAAATATATTTTCATTTTTTAATATTAACAAAAACAAGAGTAATTATCAATATAACTACTCTTGTCTGTTTTTCTTATTTTATTACTTGTTTAAACTTATTTTTTCCAAATTGTACTACTACATCATTTTCAAAACTAATTTTTATATTTATGTCAGTAACAACTTTTCCATTAATTTTTATACCATTTCCTAAAATCATTCTTTTAGCTTCACTTTTTGAATTTGCAAAACCTATCTTTATTAATAAATCGCATATGTTAAGTTCGTTTTCTTCTATTTTTACTTTTTCAATGTTTTGTGGAATCTCTCCTTTTGCAATTTTCATATATCTTTCTTTTACATCATCAAAAACATTTATATCATCATACATTCTAATTAATTCTTTTGCAAAAGCAATATGAGCTTCTCTTATATCTCCATTCATTATTTCGTCAATTTTATCATTTGGTAAGTCTGTCGTTAATTCAAAATATTCTCTTAACACTTCATCTGGTATTTTCATACTTTTCTCAAATTTTTCAAATGGAGTATCTGTAAGACCAATATAATTGTCTAAAGATTTACTCATCTTTTCTTTTCCGTCTAGTCCTACTAATAATGGGAATGTCATTACAACTTGAGGCTCTTTACCATAATCTTTTTGAAGTTCCCTTCCTACTAATAAATTAAATGTCTGGTCTGTTCCTCCAATTTCTATATCTGCATTTAAATGAACTGAATCATATCCTTGCATTAAAGGATATAATAATTCATGCATTGAAAGTGGTAAGTTGTTTTCAAACCTATTTTTAAAATCGTCTCTTTCCATTATTCTTGCTACTGTATATTTGCTAGTTAATTTTATTACATCTTCAAAATTCATCTTTGACAACCATTCTGAATTAAAGACAATTTTTGTTTTATTTTTATCTAATATTTTCGTTGCTTGTTCAAAATAGCTTTTAGCAGATTCTCTTGTTTGTTCAAATGTAAGTGCTGGTCTTGTTTTACTTTTTCCTGATGGATCTCCAATCATTCCTGTAAAATCTCCGACAACAAATACTACTTCATGCCCCATATCTTGAAATCCTTTTAATACTCTCAAAACTACACTATGTCCTATGTGCAGGTCAGGTCTTGATGGGTCTGCTCCTAATTTTATTGTTAATTTCTTTCCACTATTTATTTTTTTATCTAAATCTTCTTTAGAAAATATTTGAACTGCTTTTCTTTTTATTATTTCTAACTCATTATTCATATTATATACTCTTCCTTTCATTTCTTATTTTTTGTATATTATATGAATCTTCGTAGAAGAACCCTTGGATTATTGTCTTCATTCTAAACCATCGGGTCATAACATCACCTCCTAAAATTCAAAAAAGCTAGTTCTCCATTAAAGGACGAACTAGCTCGTGGTACCACCTTTATTTACAATATAAAAAATATTGCCTCAATCTAAGCTTCTTCGTAGCTACACGTTAGTTACTCTTAAGAATTGTAATTCGAATTTTATATGCTGATAATTTCCACCAACCATTATCTCTCTATAAGTAACTATAAAATTCTACTAGATTTCTTTTTAAAACATAACTAAATTAAGATATTATTATTTTACCACAATTTTAAGAAAAAAATCAAGCAATTCAATGCTGTTTTTTGACCCCGTCCCAAAAAACAGCATTTTTCTATTTTTATTCAACTGCTTCTAATAAATCTGTATTGTTAATTCTTAATGCAAAATATGGCTTATCTGCATCTTTTTCTTTTAAAAATATTATAAAATTATTATCTAAATAAAAATATCTTGTTTCCATTCCAACACTTAAATACATATCTTGAATTGCTGCTTCACTGGTTAAATTTCCGCCTTTTTCATTTAAAGAAAATTTTACATTTTGCATAGCATTCATTAAGTAAAGTCCATTTGTTCCTTTTATAAATTTTCCACATAATTCATCATAGTTAATTACTGTATCTAAATTTATATATGGTATTTTTAATTCATCATCTTCTGTAAATTCTTTTTTTCCTGTATAACTTTTTGCTTTTTCATTCATTTCTTGGTAAATTTCTTCAAATGAATTGTTAGAAGCTGTTCTACAAATATATACTTCATCTTCTCCTTTTGTTTTTAATTTTACTGCAAAATCATTACTTCTTAAATTATCATCACTAATTTTATTATAATACAAAACTTCTACATTAGAATTTAGTTCTTCACTACTACTATTTTCAATTCCAAAATACTTATAAAATCTTTCAGACTCCTTAAACCTCATTCCTGATAATCTATCAAATGGTATAGGAAATTCAAAATTTTTACATAGCATAGAATATACTGTATAACATTTTTTGTTTCCGTCTACTTTTCTAAAATCTAAATCATTTAAAATAGTAGAATTATAATTAAATTTATTTCTTATATCTTCTTCTATCTGCATTTTTAATTCTGGAGTTGTTTCTCCTACTTTTATATAATAACTTTCTTTTGATAACATATCTTTTGTAAAACTTCTTTTATTTAATTCATTTGCAAGTTCTGAATTATAATCTTCAAATTCAAGACTTTTTCCATCTAACCTTGTATCTAAAAATTCATTCCAAGCAAGCTGGAAAGTTCCAACCCACACATTATTTGTATTAGTATCTCCCATTTTTCCTGTAAATGAAGGAATCATTGATGTACTTTTTACATTTTCATAGATTTTAAAACTTGCATAAACTACACCAGATATTATTATTCCTAAAGCTAATATAATTGATAGTATCTTTAATATTTTATTATTTTTCATATCAATCACCTTCTCATCGATTAATATTTTTCTTAACTTTCTTTTAGCGTTATGTGCAAGTGTTTTTATTTGTATTTCAGTTTTATCCATTATTTTGGCTGTTTCTTTATAAGATAACTCTTCCATTTTTGTTAAATAAATTACTAACTGATAATCTTTAGGAAGTTTATTTAAAGCTCTATATATTTTTTCTTTTCTTTCTTTTGAACAAACAATTTCTTCTAATAATTTTTCTTCTTTTATACCGTCATCTAATTCTACTATTTTGCTTGTTTTTTTTACATAATTAATTGCTCTTGATTTTGCAATCATATATAAATATGTTTTAAAAGAATGTTTAAAATCATATTTTTCTTTATCTTCTAAGATATACAAAACTACATCTTGAAATATGTCTTCTGCTATCTCTAGACTTTTCACATATCTTGTTATAAAGTAAATCAAATTATTTTTGTATTTTATAATTAATTTATCAAAAGCTTCTTCATTTCCACTTAAAAATTTTTTATATAAAATTTTATCCTCTTTCATTTTTTTCTCCTATTTTTTCTTTATATCTATTATACAAATAAATACTTCAAAAGTTGTACTTTTTTCGAAAAAAATAAAAAACAAGTGGCAATTAACCACTTGCTTATTATTATTTTAATTAGCTAAATTTAAACTTGCTGTCCAATTATCAACATCAGAATCAGATGGATTAGATCTAAAACGATGTCCTTCTAACCAATTTCCACCATTTGCTTCTTCTGCAAGTAAATCTCCACTTTGACCTAAGCCGGATGAAGAAGATGTACAGAATGGAATAACTGTTTTTCCATTAAAGTCATTTGCTTTAACAAATGTATCTACTGTCCATGCTGCAATTCCCCACCAAATAGGATATCCTATTAATACTGTATCATAACTATCCCAATTTTCTACTGTTGTAGTTGTTAATTCAGTATTTCTTAAAGACTCATTTTGATATTCTCTTGATACTCTTGAATTGTCATCAGTCCAATCTAAATCATCTTCTGAATATTCATCTACTGGTGTTATTGCAAATGTATCTGCTCCTAAATTCTCAGCTATTCTTTGTGCTACTGCCTCTGTATGACCTTGTGCTGAGTAATATACAACTAATATTCCTCCATTTTCTGTTTCAGTATTTTCACCTTCTGCCGTATTTGCTGTAGCTCCATTAGTGTTTGTTTCTGTTACATTGTTTTCCTCATTATTATTTATAGTTTGGTTTTGATTTTCTAAGTTATCACTACTATTATTATTTAATGCAAAATATACTACAGCTGCTATAATAACTAAAACTACTACAATAATAATTCCAATAATTCCTTTTTTACTCATCTTTCCTCTTCCTTTCCTAATCTTATTTTTATATACAATAGAATTATACACACTTAGAGTTACTCTAAGTCAATAGTTTTTTAATAAAAAAATAACATAAAAAAGTAGATAACTATCAATAATTATCTACTTTTACTTTAATTATTCAAATTTAAATAAATTTAATCCTATTTCTTCATCAAAATATCTATCTACTTTTCCATCAATAATATTAATTACCATTTCACATGTAGCACTTACCATTGCTCTGTTTAAATGTCCTCCAAAAGTTTCTCCTTTATCATTTGCTGCACTAAAATGGATATGTGTGTAAAATTCCTCATTCATTGTATTTATAGTTCCTGTTAAAGAAACTATTTCAAAATCTCCTTTAAAATTATTTGAATAATATTTTTTCTCAGCTGTCTTAAATACTCCAACTGTAAAATCATTAGTTGCACCTAAAGCATTAACATTTGCAAGCTTAATATTTTCTTTTAATGCTATTTCTTTTATTTTCTCTAATATTTCTTCTCCTTTATCAATTCTTGCTACTATTGTATTATTAAATCTTCTATATTCCATCTTTTTACCTCCTATTTTTTCATTTTACACATGTATATTATCACAAAAATAAATATTTTTCAAATTTATAGTAGTCTTAATTTAAAAATCTTTCCAAAATTCACAAATTATATCTGCAAGCTTTTTTGGATTATCTGCATTTACTTCATGTGATGAATTTTCTATAATTTCTATTTCACAATTATTTATATGTTCATATAATAATTTACTATTTTCTATATTTGCTTTATCATTTTCGCCACATAAAACAAGTGTATTACACTCTATTTTACTTAAGTTACTTTTTATATCTAAATCTGACATTGAATCTACTAGTTCTAAAAAAGCATCCTTTTTACATCCTATTTTAGTAAATATACTTTTAGGCATAAATTTAAATATCAGGTTCTGTAATTTAAAAATTGTTTTAGGTATATTGTATGGCGTTCCTATTAATATAAGAGAATTCACTTTTTCTGGATATTGTTTTGCGTAGTCTAATGCAAGTATCCCTCCCAAAGAAAGCCCACATAAATTTAGATTTTCTTTTTTACTATTACAATAATTAGCAAAAGCTTTGTATAAATCTTTATAATCCATTTTTTCTTCTTTTACCAAAGAAAATAAATTTGGACAAGAAACTTCTATATCATTTAATTCTTCTACTACTTTATTCCAAGCTTTCTCATCTTGTCCCAGCCCATGTATTAATATATTTTCCATACATTTTCTCCTCATACATTTATATACTTTTACAAACATCTATCCATTTTTCAAATTTAGACGCTTTTTCTAATTCTTCTATAGTTAGTTTAACTGCGCTATTTGAGCTTCCACAAGCAGGATATATTATATCAAACCTTTTTAATGAATTATCTAGATAAACAGTTACCCCTTCTTTTATTCCAAATGGGCAAACTCCACCTATGCTATGGCCAATTAAATTTTCAACATCTGAAAAAGGTATCATTTTTGCTTTCTTATGAAACTCTGCTTTATATTTACTATTATCTATTTTACAGTCTCCTGCGACTACAATTAAAATTGGTTTATCTTCTACTATGAATGATAATGTTTTTGCTATTTTCTCTTCTTCACATCCTACAGCTTTTGCCGCTTCTCCTACTGTTGCTGATGATACTGAAAATTCCATTACTTTATTTTCTAATCCATATTGTTTTAAATATTCTTTTGCTCTTTCAAATGACATCTTTTTTCGCTCCTTTGATTACTTTTATTTGTTGTATTCTCTTAATCTTTCTCCATTATATTGGTATTCTTTACAAGAATATATATCATATGCACTACTATCTTCATATCTTAGTACATATACATTATCACCTTCATTTAAATTATCATATTCAGACTCTGTTATATGTACTTTTTCTCCATCTTCTACTTCCACATAATAATAAGTTTTAGTTCTTCCTGAAGAATTATAATCTACTTCTTTATATTTATCTACAATTGAATCTTTAGTTAAATACCAATTACTGTTTAATCCATTCTCATAAACATTTCTAATATTTAAAATTATAGCAATTACAGCTACAGCTATTATAATTATAAAAATTATATAACCATAGCCTTTAAATTCTTTTTTAATTGCCTCATCTTTATTTTCTTTTGACGTTTTTTTCTTTGCTATATAAACCCATACTAATATAAGTAAAACAATTAATAACACTATCAAAGGAAAAAATATTGCTATAACTCCAGCATCTCCCATATCTTGTGATAGTATTGTATCTGTTAATTCTTGCATAATTTACTCCTTTATTTTCCTTTAAAAACAAGTATTGCTTTTGCAGTTCCAGTAATAGACATTGTTACTAATTCATAACCTTCATTTAACATCTCATTTGATTTTTCTTCTATCTTTTTTGCCATATCCTCTGCCTTTGGAGAATATTCAATAACTTCTGTTTTATACATATTTTCCACCCCCTTATTTTAAGTCAAATCAACTACATCTTCATTTAAAATATCTACATCTACAAAATATTTCTTTTTATTCTTTGGATTTATATATACAGGAAATGTCTTTATATTTTTTTCTTCTATTATTATTTCTGGATTAAAATATATATTTTTACTTTTTAGTAAGTATTTTTTTCCATCTTCTAGGTTATTCCATTCCACAATAATATTATATGGATATCTTCCATTTAGTCTAACATTTCTATTTATAATAGTTTCTGAATAAGTTGCATATACAAGTTTACCACTTTCTCTTAAAGTTCTTTCTTTCCTTTTCTTGTGTAATAAAAAAGCTAAACCTATCACACCTATTAAAAGGAATATACTTCCTATTCCTGGTAATATCAAAAACAATAAATCTAATGATTTTGAACCTATTTTATTTGCATCATCTTTATCATAATAAATTTCGATTTCATCTCCTACATGGAAACTAGAAGAATATCCACTAAAGCTAGATTCATGTTCTTTGCCATCTACATTATAAGATACTGTTGTTCCATTACCCGTATCTATTATTATACCTACTGTATCTACTTTATTTTTATAGTTACATACACTAAAAAATACAATCAAACCTATTATAACAATTATTGCTCCCATAGTAGTAAATGTACCCCAAAGAAACTTTAAAGCTTTATCACCTTTCATCTTGTTTTGTCTTCCTTTCATTTTATAAACTTATATTTTTAATAATTTCTTTTATAACTTCATCTTCTAATTTAAAATCTATATTTGTAAAACCAATTTCTTTATATACTCCTTCTTTTCTGTGGAAATCTGTCCCAACTGTTACAAACAAATCATTCTCTTTTGCAAACTTATTCCACTTGTCTGTTTCATCAATTAGTTTTCCATTTGCATCTACAAACAAATAATTTGCTTCTATTCCATCTGGCTTCATTTCTCTTACTAATTTTAATATATCTTCATCTGTAAAATTATCTTGATAAACATATGCTACTGGATGAGCAAGCACTACTTTTCCTCCTGCTTTTCTAATAACTCTAGCTACTTCCTTTGGTGTAGGCGTTCTTTTTTCTACATATGCTGGACAGTTTTCATTCATAATAGCCTCTATAAATTCACCTTTATTGGGAATATGTCCAAAATCTAACATTAATTTTTCATTGTTCTTTTCATTTTTCACAATATTCAATGCAATATGAGCTTTAGTCACTGAGTCTATTTTATCTAATTTTTCTACATTTACCAAATATCCTAATTCATTTAACTTTTTAGCTACATTGTGTAAATATTCATGTCTTGAATTTCTAATTCCAAATAATGTTTCTTTAAGCTCTTTATTATTCAAATCAAAATTATATCCAAGTATATGTATTCCAGCTTTTTCATTTTTACTTGATATTTCCACGCCACAAATAAGTTCTATGTTTTTACTTTTAGCATAAGAAAATAATTCTGGAGTATAACTATCAATTGTATCATGGTCTGTTATTGAAATTACTGATACTCCATTTTTCCAAGCCTCATCTATTACCTCTTTAGGACTTAAAGCTCCATCTGAAATATTTGTATGTATATGTAAATCTATTATCATTTTTATACCCTCTTATTTTAAATTTTCTACAGCCTAATAATAACACAAAGAAGAGCATTTTTTCAATAATTACTCTTCTTTTATTAATTTTTTCTATTCACTATATAAAAAATTCATTACTAAATCTATAATTACTTCTTTTTCTCTTGGGTTTGACTCTGCAATTAATAATGTTAAAGCTGCTAACGTATTATTATCTATTGTTTGATTACCATTTTTATACAAAATTCCATAAAAGTTTAAGAAATATATAAATAATGTTGCTGCAATTCTTTTATTTCCATCTGCAAATACATGGTTTTTAACAACCAAATATAAGAAATTTGCTCCTTTTTCCTCTATACTTTTATATACATCTTTTCCTTCAAATGTTTGATAAATATTACCTATAATTGCTTCTAATCCTTTATCTCTTTCTACTGCAAATAAAGAACTTTCTTGATTAACCTTAAGTTTATTAATTATATTTATACAATCACCATACGTAATTTTTCTTTCATCTATATTTCCTTTTACTTTCTTTAAGGTTCTGTGGTCATAGTCATCTAATAAATTTAATGCTTTTGAATAACTTCCTATTACTTTTAATATTTCTTTTACATCACTTCCTTCTAATCTCTCGTCCATTCTATTTGCTATATCTATTAACTTTATTGTTTTTTCTAAATACTCTAATCTCCTTTGGTTTACTGCATAACCTTTTAACATATAATCTTTTAAAACATTAGTCGCCCACTGTCTAAATATAACACCGTTTTTAGATTTCACTCTATAACCAATACTTAATATCATATCTAAATTATAATATTCTATATTTCTAGTTACTTCTCTTTCACCTTCTTTTTGAACTGTCGCAAATTTTGCGACAGTTGGAATTTCTTTTAACTCTTCCTTTAAAGCATTATTGATATGTTTACCAATTGTCTTTATGTCTCTTCCAAATAATTCTGCTAATTGTTGTCTATTTAGCCATACCGTTTCATCTTTTACATTTACTTCTAGTTTGACTTCTTGATTTTCAAAAAGAATAATTTCATTTTTCTTTTCTTCCATATTACCACGTCCTTTTAAATTAATAGTTTATTTTAAGCTATAGTTAAATCGTTATTTGTATTTTACTAACTATTAAATATTTTGTCAATAGTTTTATTTAATTTGAAGTAAAACTTTATTTTTAAAACAATACATTATGCAAAAAAAGATAGGATTTCTCCTATCTTTTAAGCAATTTGTTTTTTCTTATAAACTTTTCTTTTAATATGTATAAGCAAGTAACTTATCACTGCAAAAACTAAAGTAATAACTATTTCTTGTCTAGGCACTGGTGATAATTCAAGCAATCTGTGGAATAACAATGCTGCTACATAAAATCCAATTGCTGTCGTTGTAAATAAAAATACATGTGCTTTATTAAATGGCATACAAACTTCTTGTACTGCTAAAATACTTACAAAACCTATTAATATATACATCATAGTTGTTAATGTTCCTTGATCTATTCCTATTACATTTCCTATAAATGTTAAAATAATTATATTAAACATTATGACAATAGCAAAAGGTGCCGCGTTCGTGAGTGCCGTAGGCAAAAATGCTCCTGTGATTGGCTTTTGGTTTTTCTCAAATGTAATAAAGAATGATGTATAACCTTCTATTACTAAATCTATCAATGTTATTTGTATTGGTATAAATGGGAATGCTGTATTTGTTATTATGCAGAACAATGATAGTAGTACTGAATATATTGTTTTAATAAAGAATATTCTAGCTACATTTGTTATATTATTTACAACTCTTCTTCCTTCCATTAATACATCTTTTAATACACTAAAATCTGAGTTTAGAAGTACTATTTGAGACACTTGTTTTGCTGCATCTGAAGCATCAGGAAGTGTTATACTACAATCTGATTCACGAAGAGCAATAACATCATTTACACCATCACCTGTCATTGCTACTTTATGATTTTTAGCTTGAAGTGCTTTTACAATGATACTTTTTTGATGTGGTAATACTCTTGCAAAAATACTATATCTATCAACCAAATTTACTATTTCTGCGTCTGTGCTTATTGTTGATAAATCTATATATGATTCATAATCTTCTAATCCTGCTCTTTTAGCTATATTTGATACCGTAAGTGCATTGTCCCCAGAAATAATTTTAACATCTACACCTTGTTCTTTAAAGTAACCTAGCATTTCTTTTGCATTTCTTCTTAATGGATCTTCTAATATTACAGATGCAACTACATCTAATTTTGGTAATTCATCATCTTTAACTTGCTCTTTAGAATATCCTATTGCTAAAACTCTTTTTCCATTTTTTTGTAAATCTATAATTCTTTCTGGCATTTCTTTATCGCTTTTTTCAAATAGTCTTTCAGGTGCACCTACTATTACAGAACCTTCTTCTTTAAATGAAATTGCACTCCATTTTCTTTCAGATGAAAATGGTACATTATCTATTTTCTCATAATTTATATCACCTTTAAAATGATTTCTTAAAGCTCTAAATGTTGAGTTTGTATCATCCATTCCATTTACAAAAGCTACCATCATATCATTAAAAGGTTTTGGCATAATATTTTCATCATATAATTTAACTTCTGAAACTTTCATTTTTCCTTGTGTTATCGTTCCAGTTTTATCTAAACATATTGTATCAATATGAGCTAAAGATTCAATACTATATAATTCTTGTACTAATACTTCTTTTTTAGCAAGTTTAATTACACCTGATTCTAATGCTATTGTAATTAAAAGTACTAAACCTTTTGGAAGCATTCCAAGAAGTGCTGCTGCTGTTGCAATAACAGACTCTGGAAGTATGGTTTCTCTTATAAAATAAGCTTGGATAAATAATATTACTCCAACTGGTATTATTACAAAACTTGTAAACTTTGTAACTTTTTTCATAGAATTTATTAATTCTGAGTTATTATCCTTATGTTTCTTAGTTGCACTAATTATTTGGTTTGCAAAATTATCTTCTCCAACTTTTTCAACAACTGCATAACATTTACCAGAAACAACATAGCTTCCTGAAAGTAATTTATCTTCTTGCTTTTTTTCTATTAAATCTGATTCTCCTGTAAGCAGTGCTTCATTTACTTCTATTTCACCATCTATTACATAACTGTCTGATGGTATTTGGTCTCCTTGTTTTAATACTATAGTATCACCTAAAACTACTTTTTCTATTTCAATTTCTTGTGCTTTTCCATCTCTTATTACAGTCGTTTTAGATGCTGTTAATATTGATAATTTTTTTACTAAATTTTTTCCATGTATTTCTTGTATTATTCCAATCAACACATTTATTGTAATAATTAAAAAGAAAAATGTATTTGTATATGCTCCAACTAGCAATAATGCTATTGCAATTATTAAATTATATAAATTAAATAATGTAAATACATTATCTTTTACTATTTGCCAATTTGATTTTAAATTATTATTATCACTTACATTTACTTTTCCTTGGGCTGTTAATTCTTCTACTTCAGAATTAGACAATCCTTTATATTTTTCTTCTTTCATTACTCCTCCTAAAAAACATTAATTTTTTATGTACTTTTTTAATATATCATAAAACAACAAAAAAGAATAGTCTTTTTTCAAAAACTATTCTTAATTTATCGAAAAATGTGTTTTTATTATTTAATCTATATTAATTAATTCATAATTAGTTGTTCCAAAGCCTAATTCTTCTGCTGCTTCTATTGTATGTGTTCCATTTCTTGAGTTTACTCTTTCTAAGAAATGTTCTTTTCCTGGATCATCTGATTGTTCTACTAAATCCATACAAGCTCTATCTATTGCAATTGGGTCTGTAGATATTAAAATACCTATATCTTTCATACAAGGGTCTTCAGCAACTGCACAACAATCACAGTCAACAGATAAGTTTTTCATAACATTTATATATACAATTCTTCCCTTAAACAAGTTGTGAACTGATGATGCAGCATCTGCCATTGACTCTAAAAATTTATCTTGCTCTGGTAGGTTATCCCATATTTTAAATTGGTCTTTACTTTGTCCTGCTGAATGTATCCATGCTTTTCCTTCTGATGAAGCACATCCTATTGATAATTGTTTTAGAGCTCCACCATATCCTCCCATAGGATGTCCTTTAAAATGTGACAATACAAGCATTGAATTATAATTATCTATATCTTTTCCTACAAAATTTTCTTTTAATATTTTTCCATTTGGTATCTCTAATACTTTATCTGGTCCTTCTTCATCCATTAAATCTACATCAAAATACTTATTCCAATTATGTTCTTCTAATAATTTTTTATGTTTTTCACTAGAATTTCTTGCTCCTTCATAAGCCGTATTACATTCTACAACTGTTCCATTTACATGTTCTACCATTTCTTTTACAAACTCTGGTCTTAAATAATTTTGGTTTCCTTCTTCTCCTGAATGTAATTTTACTGCAACTTTTCCGGGTAACTTTACTCCTAATGTTTCATAAAGTTTAATCATTGCTTCTTCTGTTATTTCCTTTGTAAAATATACTTTAGCTTTTTCCAAAGTAATCACCTTTCCTTTCTTTATTAATATTTTAATTATTATTCAAAAATTTAAGGTTCTAATATATAGTCTTCCCTTTTTCCTTTAACTATATCATCATATATTTGTATTTTATGGTTTATTCTATCTATTGTCTCATTTATATCTTTTTGTTTCTTTAATAAAATATCTCTTTGGTCTTCTAACAACTTTTTCCTTTCGCTCGCTGTTTTAGGTCCTTCTCCCATTAATTTTACATATTTACTTAATACTTCTATTGATAATCCTGCATTTCTCATACACTTTATAAATTCTATCCATCTACATGAATTTTCATCAAAATCTCTTATTCCACTTTTATTTCTTGGAACTCTTGGTATTAATCCTTCTTTTTCGTAATATCTTATTGTATCTGGTGTTAAATTATATTCTTTACTTACTTCTGCTATTGTCATAATTTTTATTCCTTCTCTTCCTATATACAATATTATAATTTATTATATTCTTCATCAGTTACTGGTTCACACCATTCGTTTGATGTTTCTTCTCCTGGTACTTCTACTGCTAAATGACTAAACCAATTATCTTTTTTAGCTCCATGCCAATGTTTTACATTTGCTGGAATTACTACTACATCTCCTGGTTTTAAACTTTGTGCTTCTTTTCCTTCTTCTTGATACCAACCTTCTCCTTCAACACATATAAGAATTTGACCTCCACCTGATTTTGCATGGTGAATGTGCCAATTATTTCTACATCCTGGCTCAAATGTCACATTTGCTATTGATACTACAGATGAACCTGGTTTGGTTAATGGTTTTAAATAACTTTGTCCTATAAAATATTTACTATATGCTGTGTTTGGCTCTCCCATTCCAAACATTCCTCCATGTTTTTCCTCTATCATAATTACATTCCTCCTTTTTCTTATATATTATATATCATTTAGAGTATACTCTAAGTCAAGTCTTTTATAAAAATTTACATACTTTTCACATATATTTGTTGATATATATATTATACTCATGTTATAATTTTTTAAAAAGTTAGGAGGAACTTAATATGAAATGTCCAGTTTGTAAAGATGTTACACTATTAATGTCAGAAAAGAAAGGTGTAGAAATTGACTACTGCCCTGAATGTCGTGGTATTTGGCTTGACAGAGGTGAACTTGAAAAACTTATAGAAAAAGAAGTAAGTTACAATGATTCTCATTATGAGAAAAGAGAAAGTTACAGAGATGAAAGAGATTATGATAGAGACCACGAAAAAGATTACGATAGAAAATATAAAAAAGATGAATACTATTCTGATAAATATTATGATAAGAAAAAATATCCTCGCAAGAAAAAAAGAGAATCTTTCCTAGAAGATATTTTTGATGTTTTTGGAGATTAAATTAAGGAATGCTACACGCATTCCTTATATTTTTTATTATTTACATTTTTCATCTTATTATATACTTGATTTTTTAAAGTTTCTATTCTTTGCTTAGTATTCCCATTTTCAGGAGGTTTTATTGGTTCTAAAACAGTTAAGGTAACATCTTTTTTCTTTTTAAATATTTTTCTAATTCCTTTTGGTTCTCTAAAAGTAATTACCATTGGAACAACTTGCTTATTATTTCTAACAGCAAAATCAAAAGCACCATTTTTAAAATGTCTAATTTTATTAAAATATGGAAATAATGCTGCCTCCGGATAAAAATGTACACTTTTTTCCTCTTTTAAGACATTATCTACTGCTTTCATAAAATATTCTCTATTTTTCACACTTTCTGGTATAGGCATAGCTCTTAATAATTTTATTAATTTTCTAACAAATGGAATTTTAAAACTGCCTTCTAAAGTTGTAAAATATACCTTTTTAAAACCATAAGCTAGACCTACCATTGCACAGTCCAAAAATAATACATGATTTGATACTGTTACTGCTCCTTCTTTTAAGTTTCTAATATTTTCTTTTCCCTCAATTTTAAAATCATACACTATTTTCATTAAAATTTTTAATATAGGATATGCTATTCCATAATATAGTCCATTTGATAGCAAAGAAAATAATTTACTTTTAGAAACATATTCATAATTCTCATCTATATTAAATTCTAAAGGTTCCCACAAATCAATTATATGTTCATTTTCATCTTGATTATTTTCTAATTTTTCTAAATCTTCTAATTCTTCTACATCATCCAAGCTTTTAGCTATAGATTCATTAATAAATCTTTTTAACATCCACCTAATCTCCCATTTCTTTTATTACTAAATCTGCTATATCATAACTTGCATTTCTGTTTATATATTTCCTTTGGTTTTCTACCATTTCTTTTTGTAGTTTTTCATCTTTTAAAAGTTTTTCTGTATTTTCTACTACCTCTTCTATTATACCACATTTAATCGACATTTTTCTACTTTGGAAGAAATTAGCATTATAATTTTCACAGCCAGGTATTGGCATTGTATGTATGAAAGGCTTACCTATTGTTGCAATTTCTGTTGTAGTTAATCCTCCCGGCTTTGTAAGTACAACATCTGCTGCTTTTATATAAAAGTTTAAATTTCTTGTAAAAGGTAATTCTTGTACACGTTTGTTATCTTTATATTTAATTTTTAATTGCTCTAACATTTTATTATTTCTACCACATGATATAATAAAATTACAATCTTTTATTCCTTTTACTAAGTCTCCTACCATAATATCCATATTTCCAAATCCCATACTACCTGTTAATACTAACACATATTTTTCATTTAAATTTAAACCTAATTCTTTTCTTACACTATCTTTATTATATTCTTCACTACATTCTCTTTGAACTGGAATTCCTAAAGGTAACAATTTTTCTTCTTTTATTCCTTTATCTATAAAATCATTTTTTAAATCTTTGCTTGGAATTATAAAATAATCAGGATTAGTCTCTTCCCAAAACGGAATACTTACATAATCTGTTGCAATTGCAACAAAATGTATACTATGTTCTTTTTTTATTGCAGTAAGTGCCTGTGCTGCAAAAAGGTGTGTTGTTACAACATAATCATATGAATTATTTTCTATATAATTATATAATTTATTTCTATTTAACCAATTCAAACTATATATTGGTGATTTTAACTTTGTTTTCTGATACAATTCACCAAGGTTATATACGCCTTTAAAAACTTTTCCATTATTCTTAGTTGAACTTATGTATAAATTATTTACTTTATCTTTTAATCTAGGCCTTGTAATTTCTAAATATTCTTTAAAATCTGCCCTTACACCTTTATTATTCAAAGCTTGTTTTACCGCCATAGCCGCTGAATTATGTCCTCCACCAGTTCCACACGATAATATAAGTACTTTTTTTGGTTTGTTTTTTCTTATCATTTTTAATGTCTTTCTATAAAAACAATCTAAAGTTCCAATATAATCTTTATTCCATGGTTTGTTTCTTCCATAATAGTGTATTATAACTGTATTATTTCTTATCCATCTTAAAGTTATTTTATTCTTTGCATTATTTAAGTTATAAAGTTTCCACGCTCTTTCTCCTAAATTATATTTTAGTTCATCAACTAATTTTATTTTATCTCCAAAAAGAGTTGTTACAATATCTTGATCTGGTAATAACAGCTTATTTCCTTTGCTTTTAATAAAACTTACAACTTTTTCTTCTACGTTTATTTTTCTTAATTCTTTTAAATTAATTAAGAGAACTCCTGTATTTATATATGGCTCATCTTCTTTTATATCTAATCTTATTTCATTAATTTTATGAAGCACTTTTTTTATATGTGTTGCTGCAATAAACAAATTGCCTTCAAAATCTGTTTCATAAAATTTTTTTAAACTATTAATAACTAATGTATCTGCATCTAGGTACAAAACTCTATCTATGTCTTTTGGTAAATACTTACTTGCATATAATCTAAAATATATTTCTTCTGGATACCTTTTTTCTAAAACAGGAAATGTATCTATTTCACATTTTGGTATTTTTATATCATTTATTATAAATCTGTTTAAATCCAAACCTTCTGTAATATTTTCTAAGTCATCTTTATCTAAATTTTTATTTAATATATATATATATTAAAATTTTCTTTATTATTTGAATATCCAATTGAGTTTAATAAAATATTTAATTGCCTTACATATTTTTTATTTATTGCAACTAAAATATTCATAAAAATTCTCCTATTTCATTTTATTATTTTCTCTTAGCCATTTTACAGTATCTTTTATTGTTTCCTCAATACTTCTATTTTTATATCCTAGTTCCTTCTTAGCCTTTTCATTTGAGAAATTAGAATTTGATGTTAAAGTATAAAGTGAATATTTAGTATATAGAGGTGGCTCTTTTCTTATTTTGTAATACATCTCTGAAAATGGTGCAGTAACTTTTGCAATCCACATAGGTAAAAGTGTTTTTATTTTCTTTACTCCTACTGTTTTACTAATTAAATCTACTAGTTCTTTTACATCCACATATCTATTAGATAATATGTAACATTCACCTTTTTTACCATTATTACAGCTACTAATTATCCCATCTGCTACATCTCTTACATCTACAAAATCATATCCTCCTTTAACAAAAGCTCTTAGACTTCCATTTGCTATATCTAATATTAATTGTGTTAGATGTGTATCGCTGTAATCTCCTGGTCCTATTATTCCTGATGGATGAACTATACAAGCATTTAAGCCTTTTTCTTTTACTTCTTCTAATACCATCTTTGCTGTTCTTGCTTTTGACTTTGCATATAAACCTACAACTTTATTTTCATCAAAATCTTTTATTTCTGTCATTTTCTCACCATTTGGTTTTTCTGTTATTGCATGTACACTACTTACATAAACAAGTTTAGCATTTTTCTCTAACACTTTATCTATAATATTTTTTGTTCCATTATAATTTACTTCCATAACTTTAGGATTATATTTAGATTTTATATATACAATTGCTGCACAATGTATTACATAAAGTTTTGTATCAGAGTCAACATTAAAAATCTCTTCTAAAGTTTCTTTTTTAGTTACATCTCCTCTATAAATCTTACAATTTAATCCTTCTAATGCTTTTCCATTATCTTCAGGAAGCACTAAACATCTTACTTCTACATTTTTTTCTAATAATTTTCTTACAACATTATTTCCTAAAAATCCATTTGCTCCTGTTACTATATATAATTCCTTCATATATACTTCCCTCTACTTCAATATAAACTTTTTACAATTAATATTATACCAAACTAGATATTTTTTTACAATTATTGAATTAATTTATTTATATGTTTATTTTTATATTTATAAATACTAAAGAAGAAGGGGCTAACATGCTAAATACTATTTTTAGCTGGTTAGTAGGAGTTGGTATTTTCTTTTTACGACCTATGTGCATTAGTACATATTTGTTCTAAAAGTAAATATTCTTTTAAGTACGAATCTGTAAAAAGAAAATTTGAGATTTATCCTAACAATTTAGACAAATCTCAAACATCTCAAAAATAACAACCTTATATGGCTAGGAGCATTTTGCTCTTAGTCTTTATATTTATATAATAATTGTTCTTTTGTATCAATACTTTAATAAATATTATATTAAAAATTAGTTTCAAAAATTTCTGCCGGCTCTATTTTTCCACAGTCACAAATCGATCTAAAAACTACTCCATGTGCCACAACTATAATTGTGTCATATTTTTTCTTGTACTTATTAATAACTTTCATAACTCTTTTTCTAACATTTTCTATTGTTTCCCAGTTTCTTTTTTCTCCTTCTGGATAAACTCCGTTATTATTTAAGAAATCTATATAATATTCCTTAAGTTCATCTTTTCCTCTATACTTATATGTTAAATCTGGTTGCCATTCCATTAAATCTGGTTCTACTATAATATCAAGTCCTGTTTCTTTAGATATTATGCTTGCTGTTTGCATGGCTCTTGTATATGGTGAAGATAATATAATTTCAGCAGATTTTAATCTTTCATCTTTTGCAGTATTTTGAACTTCATAAATATATTCTTTTTGTAAAGGTGCCAAATCATTTCCGTGTCCAATAAATCCATGTTCTTCTACATATGAATAGTCTGGTCTCCCATGTCTAATTAAATAAAACTTTGCCATTTTTAAGCACCTCCTACCAAATTATTTAAATCTTCCCACTCTATCATTTTTTCTTCTATTTCATTATTTAACTTTTGAATTTTTTCTTGTAGTTCTTCTAATTTTACATAGTCTGTAGAAATTTCTTCCTTTTGCATTTCATTTTCAACTAACTTTATTTCTTCTTCTTTTTTATTTATTTCTTCTTCAATTTTTTTCATTTTGTTTTTTCTTTTAGTGTTTTCTTTATTTAATAAATACTGATTTTTGGAACTTTTTTCTTTATTTTCAATATTATTACTTTTCTTAATATCATTACTATTATCAAATTCTTTTTGGCTTTTATTTTTCTCTTTATACTCTTGATATTCATCATAAGTACCATCAAAAAATGTTACTTTTCCTTTTTTAAATTCTAATATTTTATCTGCTATTTTCTCTACAAAATATCTATCGTGAGATACAAATATTAATGTTCCTTCATACTCTTTTAAAATTTGTTCTAAACTCTCTTTTCCTACTATATCCATGTGGTTAGTTGGTTCATCTAATAAAAGAAGATTTGGTTCTTTCTTAAAAATTTCACATAATTTTAGTCTTGCTTTTTCTCCACCTGATAACATTTTTATCTTTTTTTCTACATCTTCGCCAGTAAATAAGAAACTTCCAAGTATTGTTCTTGCCTTTGTTGTTGTTAAATCTGGAAACTCACTGATAAATTCTTCATATACTGTATTTTCAGGATTTCTAAATTCTAGTTGTTGGTCAAAATATCCTAAGGAAACATTATATCCAAACTCAAAATTTCCTCCTAAAGGAGTAATTATACCTGCAATAGTTTTTAATAGAGTAGATTTTCCAATTCCATTTTCACCAATAATTCCAAGTTTTTCTCCTCTATATAGTGAAAAAGAAACCTTTTGTAAAACTTTATCATAACCTATTTCTAAATCTCTTACAGTTAATACATCTTTTCCACTTGCCTTTATATTAAAATTATTATGAAATGTTTTTAAATCATATTTATTTGGTTCTTCTAGTTTTACCATTCTTTCTATTTGCTTTAATTTAGATAATGCCATTTTAGCCTTTGTTGGCTTATACCTAAACCTATTTGCAATATCTTGTAATCTTTTTATTTCTGCTTGTTGATATTCATAATCCTTTAACTGTTTTTCATAATTTTCTCTTTTTTGTACTTCATAATCTTTATAATTTCCTTTATAGGCTGTTATTGTTCCATATTTTATTTCATAAACTTTATTTACAATTCTATCTAAAAACATTCTATCATGTGATACTATAACCACTGCCTTTTTGTAATTTTTTAAATATCCTTCAAGCCATTCTATTGCTGTAATATCTAAATGGTTTGTTGGTTCATCTAAAAGTAATATGTCTGGTTTACTTAAAAGTAATTTTAAAAATGCAATTTTTGTTCTTTGTCCTCCTGAAAATTCTGATATTTTCTTATTTTTATCTTCATTTGAAAATCCAAAATTTCTTATCGCAATATCCAACTCTTTTTTATATGTATATCCACCTAAAAATTCATATTTATCTAAACTTTCTGTATAACTATTTATTAATTTTTCTTCAGCGCTTTCCACCATTTTTGCACTCAAATTTTCTATTTTCTTTTCTAAATCTATTATATCTTTATATACTTTTAATATTTCTTCTAACATGGTTTTGGAATCATCTTCGAAGTCTATTTGTTTCAAATACCCAATTACAGGACTTCCTTGTTTATATACTCCAAATTTATTTGTTCCTACTCCTTCTTCTAACATAGAATTATCTACAATTGATTTTAAAAGAGTAGTTTTTCCGAGCTCCATTTCTTCCTACAATGGCTATTTTATCCTTTTCATTTATCTCAAAATTTATTTCTTCTAGTATTGTTTCAGCTCCATAAGATATTGAACCATTTACTATTCTGTAATTCATTTTACTTCTCCCATTTCTTTAATTGTCGTTATTCGCGATTAAGTATATCGCTAGACTAAAGATTTCTTTTATATACTTCCTTGAGTATTTTAAACTTCCATTTATGTCTGAATTTATTATTCTTCCTTTATTTGTTTTAAATAATCCTCTTTTTATTCTTCTACTTTTGCTTTATATCCTATCTGTCTTTTTACTATTTATATCATATAAAACATTTTTTCGCAAGCACTTTTACGTAAAATTTTATTCTTGTTTGTTTTTAAATGATTTATGTCACTTTCTTAGTGTAAAAAAGTGAAAATTAAAAGCATCTTCAATTACCACCAGTATTCTTTTTAAAAGATAATCATAATCTTAACATAAGACCTATGGTTTGTGAAGAAGTGGAAAAAATGATGGGCTGTGGTTCACTTCCTAATGGCTATGCTATTTATATTTGATGCCGTTTCTTCTACCATTCTTTCTTGGTTTTATGACCAAAATCACAAAGAGAGTTTTTCTCCTGGTTTTATCTCTACTTTACATACTTTTGGTCGTGATTTAAAATGGAATCCTCATATTCATGTATTAATTACTGAAGGTGCTGCTGGTAATTTTACTCCTTGGAAAAAATTTAATTTTTTTCCTTATACTATGCTTCGTAATCGTTTTCAAACCATTTTGCTTTCTCTTCTTGAAAAACATTTAGGTAAGAATAACTTTAAATCTCTTAAAAATCATATTTACAAAACTTCTAAAAATGGTTTCTATGTTCATGCTCCTAAAATTAAGGCTCATGATATTAAATCTACTGTTAAATATGTTACTTTTGGGTATGATAGACATGAGGATAACAAAAGAATTGAAGAAACTATTCATGCTTATGAATTTATTAAAAGACTTATTATTCATATTTATGATAAATTTATCTATATGCTTAAGCCTCATGTTGCTAAATTTAGAAAACATCTTAGAAACTGGAGATGCCGTATTGAGCTTTATTTTCACTATGACCCTCTCAAATGTTCTTGTGGGCACACTTTTCACTTTTACTATATTGTTAAAAAATCGTATGATACTTCATGAGTTGATTTCCTACATATTGTACTATTTGTACCTGCTAAAATTGTTCTTCAAATGGATATAACAGACCCTAGAAGTCCTCCTTATCCTCCTTGTGAAAAGTGTGGTAGCTTAAAAAACCAGTTTATTTCGTTGGATATATTGATATTAAATGAACTTACAATAGCAATTAATCATTTACATATATTACCATTTGTCCTTTTTATTAAGGTTTATTATTATGTCTTTATTTTTTTATCCTCGTATAGTCAAAATTTTCGATTTTTCCTATACCAAAAAAAAGAGTAGAATTACTATAAATTCTACTCTAAAAAGTAAAAAGTCTGCACTTTTTTACAAAAGTGACAGACTTTTTAGGATGTATAAATATGAAAATTTTAGGTGAACTATTTAATTATTATTTTAAGTTACCAATTGTTACGTTTTGAGCACTATCTGTTAATGTTATAGTAGCTACTCCTAAATCTTCTGCTTCAACTTTGATTGTTGCACCTGTTCCATTTAATCCGAAAGAATTAATATATTCTCTCATAGCAATTACTTCTTCTTGTTTTTCAATTCCAAATGTATCTCTGATTTCATCATCAGTATATTCTTTTAATTCTTTGCCATCAATTGCTCTTGGTGCGCTTATTTCAGTTCTTGCAACTACTTTTGATTCTCCTTCATCTGCTGAAATAGTAACTGTTTTATCTCCTGTTAATGAAGGATCTTGTATATCAACTGTTCCTTTATTTACTTCAACTTTCATTTCTGCACTTACATTTACTTTATCTGATGTTACTGTTACAATTCCTCCATTTGATTTAATTGTAACTTTTCCTTTTTGTTCTGATGTATTATCAGGATCTCCAAGGAATTCTATATTTGCATTTCCTTCTGTTGTGTTTTCAAATACTAAATCATTTGAAGATTTATTTGCATCAATAATTATGTTTTTACCTGAATTAGCTGTTAAAGTTAATTCTTCATCTGTAGTAACTTTTAAATCATTGATTATTGCAGTTGCTCCAGCTTCAACTTTATATTCTTTAGATGCTTCTGATGTAACTTCTACACCATCAGTTAAAACTATATCATTTGTAACTTCTGCATCATCAAGTGTAAATATTGAATCTGTACCTTTTAATGTTAATGATTTAAATGTTCCTATTATTGTTTTATTATAATCATTACTTGTAATTTCTACTGTTGAATTTGCAAAAGTATCTGTACCAAAGTCTCTTATATGATTTTCTCCAGATGCTTCTCCTACTAATTCTATAGAAACTTCTGTTGCACCATCATTCATTGTTACAACATCTCCAGCTTTTAAGCTATTAATAACTTTGAAAGCTGCTTCTAAGTTTTCTACACCAGTTGTTTCATATTTTGCACCATCTAGAATTATTTTTGTTCCTTCTACTGCTACTTTATTTGAATTTTCTTTTCTTGCTTCATCTGCACTAGAAACTACAACTGAATCAAATACTGGTATAGTTGCGACTGGACTAGTATATCCAGATTTAACTTCATTTCCATCTACAGTTGCAACTAATCTAAATGCATATTGAGTTGCTGGGTCTAAACCATCTACTACTACTTTGTTATCTTCTCCAATTGTTATATCTCCAGTAGCATCTTTATCCAATACATAATCAGGTATTGTTGGATCATAAGGAGTATTTACATTATATACCTCTATTTTATATGTTACATCCTTATTAGGTATATTTATAGGTTGTACAGTAAATTCTATACTTGTTGAACCTAATTTAGCTGTCTCTACATCAGGAGCTTCTACTCTATAGAATTGGTTAGATGTTACTTCTTCTGAATCTATTGTTGCCATTTGATTTCCTTTAGCTTGAAGTTTAACTTTTGCAAAATATATAGTGTTTGATTCTAAACCAGTTACTTCAACTTCATTTTGGTCGTTTGCACATTCAATTGTCTTAACGCTATCTTCTTTACCTTCTGTAGTTAGTTTGTATAAAGTAATCTGATATGCTCCAAAATCATCTTTTCCATTTGGATTTGACCAAGATAATACAACTTTTCCTTCTTCTTCATTTTGTAATGTTAGGTCTTCTACAGCTTTTAATTGACTTACTGTTACTTCTTCTGATACAGTTGCTTCAGAATTAGTATGTAAACCATCTTCAGTTCCTTTTACTATAACAGAAACTTTATAAGTACCAACTCCACTCATTTCATCTTTGAATGAAACTTCTTCAGCAGATGTTTCTTTTTCAGCTACAACAACACCATCTTTATATAATGTTGCTATATAATCATGTGATTCTTCATCCTTATCATTTTTATCAAATGTGAAATTAGCATTTGGATTTTCTGTTAAATCTGTTAAATCTGGTGCATTTACAGCATCTAATTTTGTTAAAGCTGTTACACTTGCACTATCACTAGCTATAGTTACTGGTCCTATTTCTCCTGTTCTTGATCCAAATTCATTTTCAATTGTATAATATAATTTATATACTTTATCTGTTTTTAAATCTTCTGCTATTGTAGCATCTGTTACCTTATTATCATTAACATCTATTGAACCTTTCGTTACTTCTTCATTTTCTTCATCTTTTATAGTATATTCTATTTTAGTAACTTTAGTTGCTCCCATACCTTCTAAAGATAATGTTGCTTTCTTTGTGCTTACACGATTTGCTCTTACATTTGCAACTTCTGGTGTTTCTATATTTTTAACAGTTTCAAATGTTGCTACTATTTTGTCTCCATCATATAATTTTCCTGTAATAGTTCCATTTGCTAAACTTGAAAAATTTATAGCACTTTTATCTTTAAATTCTACAAATTCTACATAATCTGTATGCGCAGGAATTTCTACCTCTTTATCTATATCATCTGTTTCTTCAACACTATCTGATACAACAAGTCTTAAAGTTGTACCCTCATCTAAAGTTTCCTTTAAAGTAACAGCTAACTTGCTTGTTGAAACATTTTGGTTGTTAATATATCCACCATCATTTAATGTTGCACTATAATTTGAATCTTCAACAACTTCTTCTTTTGGTGGTAAATTTGTAATTAAGTCATCAATAAAATCTACTCTATATGCTTTTATTGCATATGAATCTCCTGAGTTAACTGATCCGTCATTTTCTCCTATATCTGCTGCTTCTCTTTGTACATCATTTAAATCAATCATACCAGAGCGATATTGTTCAACTAAATAAGCATCTCCTGATGAAATTTTTCCATCTCCATCAACATCTCCATATACAATAATAGTATATTCTGTTCCATCTGTTGTTGTAAACTTATCACCTGTACCAACTTCTGTTTCTAAAGAAGAAACTACATTACCGTTAACTGTTTCAACTTTTCCTCTAAACATTTCACTTTCTGTAATATCTTTTACAGTTAATTTATCTGCTTTATTAGCTAATACAAAAGGTACAACTGTTTTTCCTTCTACTAATTTTCTATATACAGCTACTGGATTTGTTGTAACATCTATTGTTTCTACTGCATTTACTTTATTCATTCCTAAACTACCTGTTAATAACATTCCAGCTAATGCTATTGATGATACTATTTTAAATTTCTTATTCAACTTTTTTTCCTCCCTTATTTTGAATATTTTATGAAATTATATTATTTTCTTAATTTTCTAATTGCTACAGCTGCTACTATTGCTACTAATGCTACTACACCTGCAACTTGGAAAACTGTTACTCCTGTTTGAGGTAATTTTGTTATTACATTTCCGTTCTCATCAACTTTTGGTGCATCTGTATTTGCTTCGTTTCCAGCTTGAGCATCATTGTTTGTATCACTTGGTACATTTGTATCTGGAGTTTCTACTTGTCCTGGATTTTCTGGTTGTTCTGGATTTGTTGGTTCTTCAGCTTTTTCTACAACTGCTACTGATACAGAACTTACACTTAAAGTTTCTCCACTTTGTGTTGTTAATCCACTTGCAACGAATTCTGCTGCATCTGTGTTTTCTTTAGCAACAAATGTGAATGATACATATGTTGTTGTATTATATACATCTGCTCCTGAAACTTTTACTTCTCCGTTTTCATCATTTACTGTTAATGATTCAAGACCTGATGTAGCTGATTTATCTACATATTCAAAACTATTTGCATCATATGCTAAATCTACATCTATATATGGTGTTGCACTGTCTAAATTAACTGTTACTGTTACAGTGTCTCCTTTATTAACTTCTGTTGCGCTTGCGCTTATATTGGCAGCATTAACTTGGCTTGCCATTACTCCTATCATTATAATTAATGTTACTAATATTCCTAATACTTTATTTTTCATTTTCATTTTTTACATCTTCCTTTCTTATTCTTAATAATCTTATGTACTTTTATTAATACACCTTTTTCGCTTTTTAGCGTTACACTTCCCTTGCCTTACATATAAGTCTAGTTAATCCCCCAGGATTACATGTTATTAGAGTTACTTCTTTATTTCCATCTTGGTTTTGATCTAAACAAGATAAATCTGTTGGATCACAAGAATATTTATCATAAATTTCATAATCTATTCTTTCCTTTGTTTCTCTAGTAATTAGATAAAATTGATCTCCTATATTCATCTCATCTAATCTTTTTAAAATGTTGTTCCAATTATGACCACATATACAAAAGTTACCAGCTTCATTGATATCTACTTCTGGTGGATAAAATTTGGTTACACCAAGTTTCAATGAGCCACTTTCTGTTTTGCTTAAGATATTTTGCCTTACGCCAATCTTTTCAATGACTAATTGTCCGAGAACATCATAATCACCTAAAGTTTCAGGTATATCAACATCTTCATACTTCTTTTCTTCTTCTCCTTCAGAAATAGAATTTGTTTCTTGAGTATTATTGGTTACTTGTGATGATGTTTCCACATTATTATTTTCTTTATACTCATTTTTTCCATATGCGTTCACAACCAAAAACACTATTATTGCTATTACAAGTATTAATCCAACTACTTTCTTTTTGTTTATCTTTTTTTGGGCCATCCTCTTACCTCGATGATATATAACTCTTTTCACATCTTCCTCCTTCACCTCCTTATTTTCATTTAGTGTGCTTTTTTTCTTACTATATTTATAGTTAAGAAACCAATAAAACAGCCTCTTTCCTGAAACATTAAAAGCCGTTTTATTAAAGTATTTCTATTTTTATTTAATCTGTTTCAGGTTGTTCGTTTAATATTCTAACCTAATTCAGGTTAGAAGTCAATAGTAATTTTAAAATATTTTAAAATATTTTTATAAAATGTATTTTCTGCATATTTTCATACAATTTTTACATTTTTATTAAAAAAAATCCTCAAATTTTTTAAAAAAATGACTTAATTGGAAAACATAATGCAAAGGAGGAGAAAAAGTATGAATAATAGATATGAAAAAGCTTATTCTAGAATAAGATCTCTAAGGGAAGACAACGATTTGACTCAAAAAGAAATTGCTAACATATTAAATATGTCACAAACTGGATATTCAAAATATGAAACAGGAGAAAATGATATACCTACAAAAATTTTAATAAATTTAGCATATTACTATAATACTTCTATAGATTACTTACTAGGAATTACAGATATACAAAAACCATATGCACGTTCTAAAGAGTTAAACTCTGAAGAATAAATTATTTATACATTTTACACAAAAAAGTATCTAATAAAATCTCAAATATGAGATAATATTAGATACTTTTTTATTAATATAAGTAAAAAGTATAAAAAATAGATAGTAACATTTATAATTTTATAGATATTACTATCACGAACAAAAATTAGATTCTCTATATAATAATCTATAAAATATTTCTAACTAAATAACCTTATCATTAATTTTAAGATACAAAAGTGGGCGGAAAGCACTACTACTACCCACGAGCTTGCTGCCACGATTATCCGCTCCGTAGTCGACGAAGTAATCACCTCCCCTGGCTGTAGCAGGGAAAACAGAAATACTACATGTCTCTGTTGACCATTCAAAACAGTTGCTTGCCATATCGTATATATTACATATTACATCTTTTGTATCTGTTCCATTTGTTCCATTTGTTCCCTTATTTGCTAGACTTCCTGTATTTAACCTATTCTGTATTGAATAATCCGTATTCCCTAAACATTCTTGTATAGACATATATATCGTGTATTTTAATAACATTTTAATATAGCATAAGGTATTTGTAAATATCTTGTTTTAATTTTTTTCTTTTTTATTATCCTTATTTTTCTTGTTCTTCTTTTCAAACAATATAGCAACAGTTGCAATAATTAGAACTATAGCAATTAAGGTAAATAAAGCAACTAATCTGTTTCTGTTTTCTTTTCCTTCTGTTTCATTATTTTTTATTTGTTCTTGCTTTTCTTGATTTTGTTCTTGTTCATTATTACTTAAGCTTAAAGTTTCGTAAATCTCGTTTAGCTTTTCTTGGTTTGATTTCTGTTCTTCTTGGTACTTTTCCTCTTCTTCACTATTTCTTTTATAAACATTTATTACATATTCTTTTTTTGTATAGCCATTTGCTGCTGTAACTATAATTTTAATTTCATTGTCTCCATCTTTTAATATATCGTCTCTTTTTATTTCGACTGTTGCTTCTTCGTTTTCTGGTATTGCTAATAAATTAACTCTTTCTAAGCTGTTACTAACCTCTGTATTATAATTAGTTACATTAGTATCAAAAGCTGGATAAAGAAGAGCATTTTCGATAGCAAGAGTTTCTAAATTAGTATTTGCCGCTTCTATATCTTCTGTTTTAGTAACATTAATCAAATATGTGCTACTAGTTGTTTTATCTTGAGAAATCACTTGTATCTTTATATCATTCAATCCTTCTTTCAAATTTTCATTTCCTGTGACTTTTACTTCTGCATTGCTGTTTTCTGTAGTTGCTAAAACTTCAATGTCTTTTATATCACTTTTTACAGTTAGATAATAATCATAAATATCTTTTTCAAATCTTGGTACCATTCCTTCTATATTAAGTCTTAAGTTCTGTAATTTGGAATTGCTCTCATTTTTATCTTCACCTACTTCTTCTCTTGCTTGTTTTTCTAAACTAGTTTCTTCTTTTCCAATCTGAACTTGTTTTTCTTTAAATACTGTTTCCACTTCTTGTCCCTTTTCTGTATAAAAATCTCCACCTGTACTAAATGTAGCTAATCCTTCTTTTGCTGCTTTAAACTTAAACCTTATTACTTCTCCACTTCTTGGATTATTTCCTCCTTGATTATCGTACCAAACATAAATAATTCTATTTCCATCAATATTAATATTTTCAGGTCCATCTATATATTGGAATTTTTCTTCATCAAAATAAAGATATAAAGTAAACGCAGCAGTTTTAAAATTCTCTATATTAACACTAATTTCTACCTCTTCATTCACATCAATAATATCTTTGTTACTTTCTAAATAAACAGTCCCTGTGGTATTTGCATAAGTCTTGTAAAGAGATATTATATATATAAAAAAGAAAATTAAAATTATCAAAAACTTATTTTTTCTATTTTTTAAACTCATATTTATTCCCCTTTATTGTTCAATTTCTTGATACCCCAATATATGTCTTTGAATTAATAATAAATCGACAGAACTTGGTTTCGAAGATGTTTTTCTTACATTGCTTGCTTTCATAAATATACTATCTAACTTTTGCATTTCTAATATATGACGTTGTAACACTAATAAGTCAACACTATTTATCTTTCCATCTCCGTTAGAGTCTCCATATACTATAATTGTATATTCTCTTAAAATAGCGCCATTTTCTTTTACTAAAATCTTACTTCCAGTTCCAACAATATCAGTGTCAGATAAAGTTTCACCTTTATAATTTACAAACTCTAATTCTAAATCTGTTGTAATTAAACCTTTTAAATCAACCACTTTATTTTTATTATAATCTATTCCTGATATTTCTAAGCTATTTACATTTAAAGAACTATCAAAGTGAATTTCTGAGTCCTCCATCTTCCTTACAACAGTTACTTTACACTCTTTTTTAATTTCTCCATTTTCTTTTGATTTAACTGTAACAATTGCTGTTCCCTCTTGTTTTGCTTCTAAATTACCATGTTCGTCAACTATTACTGTATCTGTCTTACTGCTTTCAAAAATGATACCCTTTTCGTTTGCATCATCTGGCTCAACTTCTACATTTATCTTAAAAGTATCTCCTACTTGCATATAAATATCATCATTATCTATTAATATGTTTGTAACTTTACTATAAACTTCAACATCAATACTATCTTGTACATTGTTTTCTTCTGCTTTTACTATTATTGTTACTTTTCCACTTTTTATTCCTCTTAAGTTTCCTTCATTATCCACTGTTACAATATTTGGATTACTAGATGAATATATTACCTTATGGTCTTTTGCTTCTTCTGGGGTTATTTTTACATTTAACTTTTTAGTTTCTCCTTTTTGAATAATATTATTATCTAAACTTATTTCTATATTTTCTATCTGTACAGGTGGCACTTCTGTTACATAGTTTTGTGAAATATAACCAATAATTCCGTTTTGAAGCCTTACCATATCCCATCTATCACCTGTTCCAATACCTTTTTTTATTCTTGTCATCTGGTTACCTTCTTGCGCCATTGTAATTACTTCATAAGAGGTTCCAGGTCCTGTTCTAACATTTACATTTGTAGCATTACAATAAAGATTTGTATTGTCATCTGTAAAATTACTTGGTTCAATACTAGGACTTTGTGTTGGAATATCTGGCATGTTATTATATATTGGAATAATAAAATTCATTGGAATATCTAATAAATTACTATTTTTATATCCAGTATATATTGATTTAGACTCACTATAAGGTGCTAAGACATTTGTCATATACTGATGCCAAAATAGACTTTCTCCTGTTACATCAAATTTTTGTAAATATACTGTATCTTGTCCTTGGTTTATATAGCTATCTCCTATAAAAATTGCTCCTCCTGTTATTGCTCTTTCTTTGGTATTCCAAGGAATTAAAAATTTAGTTTTTGTAGCTTCACTTGCACCTTTTCCATCTTTTGCATATTGAAGTCCATTTTTAATTGCTCCCATTGGTTCAGACGAACTTGTTGCTCCTATATTATAAAAATTATAAAGACCTTCAAAACCTGCTACTTTTCCACTAATTGAACTATGTGATAAAAAAGGGCCTACTTCTTGTTTAATTCTAGATGCTAAATGATATGGACTTACTCTTGAGGTTTGTCCACCTCTTAATATTAAATCTGAATATTTTTCAGACATATTTATAGTTTGCCCTGTGCTTGTTACATAAGATACTTTTGTATTATAAAACTCTGTTCCATAAAGTATTTTTTCAACTCCATCTAAATTATTTGTATGCTCACTAAAAGATAATGCTTCAAATTGGAATATCCTAACTTCATTTAAAAAATTCCTTGAATCCATGCAAAATTCTACTGCTTGCCTTGAACTATCTACCCAACCAGCATCCACTTCAACATTATATTCTCCGAGGATTAGTATTTTTCCATCTATCAGAATAGTTTTTTGGAACTAAGTTTTTACCAAATTCGTTTTCATTGTCAATAACATAGTTCCAATCCAAATTTGTATATAGAGCTGTAAACTTCCAATTAGGATATTTTTTAGATAATTCTTCTAAATATGGTCTGAAACTTTCTGGAAAATCTTCTATTCCGTTTGAAGCCGAGTTACCTAAACTATTTGTTAATAATATAATTGCACAAATAAAAGAAAGTATTATTGCAAGTATTATATATGTTGTTTTATTTTTTAAAATGTTATTCATTATTCTTTCTCCTTTGCTTTTACTATAATCCTTTTACTAGAATCATTTGTGCAAGTAATTAGAGTTACTTCTTTCTCTCCTTCTGTTTCTTGGGATAAGCAACTTACATCTTCTGGTGATACTTTATATATGTTATAAATTTCATATTCTACTCTTCCTACATCATTATCAATTACAAAAAGATTATCTCCTACACTTAAATCTTTTAAATTATGAAACATATTTTCATTTTTAAAGTTATGTCCTGCAATACAAAAGTTTCCTGATGTGTTTGGTTTTGCTCCCCAAAATTTAACTACCGATATATTTAAAGATTCATTTGAATATGTTTTTAATACATATGTTTCTAGTTTTATTTTGGGTATTTCTAATTTTGCTAAAACATCAAAGCCTTTATACTCTAAAGCCACTTCTTCTTTTGGATATTCTTTTTTTATTTCTTCTTTTTCTTTATTATTTATATTTGTACTTACATTTTGTATTTTATAATTTCCCTTTTTTATATCACTTTCTTTATATTCTTCTATCCCAAGCCAAGTAAAAACACAAAAAGTAATTATAACTAATAATATATTAATAAGTCTTTTTTTAGTTTTTGTTTTCATTTGCTTATCCTTCCTAAGATGAGATGCTTCTATATGTAAGTAAATGAGAAAATCTCATTTACTTTTTTTGCTATTTTACACTTTTCTTTTTGTTATAATAAATAACTGTTCCAGTGAGTATTACTAATATTGTAAAAATTGGAAGATAAATATTTGTACCAGTTTTTGGAAGTTTAGTAGGCATTGTATTTTCAGTTATGTTTTCTGTTACATTTTCCTCAACCTCTACTGGTGGAGTTATTTCTCCTGGTATATTTTCTGTTGTTCCATTATCTGTACCACCTGTTGGTGGTGTTGTTTGTGCTTGTTCTACTACTGTAAAATCAAATGTTTTTTCTGCAATTACTGTATCTGAATTACCTCTATCTATTAATTTTAATGTAATTTTGTAGTCTCCTACTTCACTAAATATTCCTCTTACATTTAAAACCTGTGATACATCTTTTCCACCAATTGCATATCCTTGTTCTTCTCCCCAACCACTTTCAATTATGTCATGGTCTAAACTTTGTTCATCTGTTCCAATTAACTGTACATCACCTGCACCTGTACTTTCAGCAACTAACCTTGCTTTATCATAATATTTTCCCATAGGTGAAGAATAAGATAATTTCATTTCATTTTCTTCTCCTTTTACAAGTGTTCCGTTTACTGATTCTAAATTTAATGTATAATCTATATATTCTGGTTCTACTGTTACATTTTTAGTAATTGGGGAAGTTATATCATCATAACTTACAGATGCATCTGAGTTTGCTAACCCTTCTGCTGTTATATTAAATTCAGTTGGATTTGAAGTTGTGATATCACTTTTTGCTTTAAATGTCACACTCATATTTGTACGAGGGTTTGTTCCGCCAGTACTATCATAAAAAACAACTCTTACTTTAGTCCCAGTATCATTTGGCGTTCCACCTTCTGCTGACACATATTGGAATATGTTGTTATCATAAGCAATATCAAAAGTATAAGAACCTAAAGCCTGTCCAAATTCTATATTTACTCTTACTTCTTCTCCTGGTCTTACTAAATCTTTAGAAGTTTCCACATTTACTGAATTTAGTGGTGCTGCATAAACATTTCCTGTAAAAACAGCAACACTTATTATCATCAAAATTGCTATTATACTAACTATTTTTTTCATTAAAATTTTCCTCCTTTTTTTATTTATATATTTTTATTATGTCGAATTTTGTTATTTTTTATTTAACAATTTCTAGAAGGATTTTTTTAATGTTGTTTTAAAGCATAAAAAAACGTAATAGAAAATTTTTCTATTACGTAATTCTTACTTTTATTTTTATTTTCTTTTTTTATTTTATAAAATTCAAAATTTTTGGAATAAATATAATTAGCCCTACAATTACACTTGCAATTGCTAAAACAAGTACTGCTCCTGCAGCTACGTCTTTTGCAACTTTTGCTTTTTCATTTTTTTCCATGGTTATCATATCAACAACTGTTTCTAATGCCGTATTAAACAATTCTGCTGAAATTACTAATCCAAACATAATAACTAAAACAATCCAGTCTAATAAGCTTATTTTAAATACTATCCCTGCAATAATTACAAGTATCATTATTAGTACATGTATTTTCATATTTCTTTCTGTTTTAAACGATGTAGTTATTCCTGTAAAAGCATATTTAAAACTATTTATTAATTTCTTTGTTTTTGCTATCATTTTCATCTTCTCTTTCTATTATATATTTTTTTACTAAACTTGTATAAACTATTAAGTAACATACTGATATCATAAATCCCGCAATTACATCACTTGTATAATGTACTCCTAGATAAATTCTACTTATTCCAATTAATATTATTAAAATACTTAGGAAAGTTATTAATATTACTTTTAATTTCTTATTTCTTAAATATTTATATATTAAATATATTAAAAATCCATAAAACGCCATACTTACCATTGAATGTCCTGATGGGAAACTATATCCTGATTCAGTAATTATTCTAAACTCATCTGGTCTTGGTCTTTGTATTATATTTTTTAATAATATATTTAAAATTGTTGCAATTACAACATTTAGTAAAATAGTGAAACTTATTTTTTTATTTTTTATTAAAATAAACGATATCACTGTTAAGGCTCCAACTACTATTGCTCCACCTAAATTTGTAATTACTATTGCAACTGGCGTCACAGAAGGATTAATTAAACTAGAAATTAGCCCATATCCCATTATATCTAATTTCATTATTTCTTTTTCAAAAACATCTTCTACAATTGCAAGTATTATTAATAATAATACAAATAATATTATCCACTTTATATTTTTTATACTAAAATCTTTTACTTTTGTTATCTTTTCTCTCATTTGACTTCTCTTTTCTAAAAAATATATATCTATTTTAACATTTATTATAAAAATTATCAAATAAAATTCTTCATTTTAAAAATCATATCTATCACTTTTTAGTAAATATTGACTTTCAACTTATTTTTTTATATAATTAATTCAACGCTATTTATAAAAAGGTGATTATTTTGGAATTTTTAAATATAAATAAATTAAATAAAGGAAAAAGCAAAAACATTAAAATCGGAGAATTGTCTCAGGAAGTTATTAATATTTTAAATTTAGATTTAAAACCTCAGAATATAAATATATGGTCAGCAAGAATACAAGAACATTGTGAAAAACATAAAGACGACTATTCAACTCCAAATGCATATAACCAAGCAGTTAGTTCTATACCTCTTATAATAAAAGAACCTGACTACGTCGGTCTACACAAAAATGGAAACATTCAATATGTCAAAAGATTAGATGATATTTCTTTAGTTGGAATTCAAGTATTAAAAGGTAGTGGGAATTTGTTGTTTAGAACAATATTTCCTATATCAGAAATAAAACTTAATAATTCAATAAAAAGTGGAAAATTATTTCCCTTTAAAAAGGTATAAATTTAAGGAGATACTGCAGTATCTCCTTTTTAAGTCCGGTTAATTGGTGGGACGGCGTACCCCAACATCTCTTTTAAGACCATCTCTGGCGCGATAGCTGCCACTTTCTATCCTCAATTAACCTTATATATTATATGCAAACTACATAAGCAATATGCATAGTTGCAAGCTATAAAAAATAATGATATTAAGTCTTACTTATTATCATTCTTCTTTGGTAAGTTTATATTCTATCTTCAAAAATGTCAACAGCTGTTAATAAAATATTATGTTTTTGTAAAAGAATTGTAACATTCTTTTTATTGTATGTCAATATTATATCACTATTTTCTGCAGATTTCAAGCATATTTGATATATCAATCAATTTTAATTTAAGCATCAACAAATAAACATCAAAATATAACTTAGATTTGTTTCAAAATTAGTATACAAACACTAATTTTATATAATACTTGAACAAGATATTCTATAGATATCTTTGCTCAAGCTTTTACTAGTTCACAAATGAGATTTTTAAGTCAATTCCAAACTGTTTCACTATTCTGTTCTTAATGCTTCTACTGGGTCTTTTTTACTTGCCATCTTTGCTGGTATTAATCCTGCAATTATTGTTAAGAACATACTAATTAGTACAAGTATTAATCCTGCAACTGGTTCTAATGTTGCTGTAATTGCTACGCCTGATAAATTATATATTAAACTATTTATTGGTATTGTAAGAAGTACTGTAATTCCTATTCCCAAAAGTCCTGCAATTAATCCAACTATAAAAGTCTCTGCATTAAATACTTTTGATATATCACCTTTAGATGCTCCTATTGCTCTTAGTATTCCGATTTCTTTTGTTCTTTCCAATACTGATATATAAGTTATTATTCCTATCATTATTGATGAAACAATAAGTGAAATACTAACAAATCCAATTAAAGCATAACTTACTGCATCTATTATATTTGTTACAGACGTCATCATTGTTCCTACAATATCTGTATATGTTATTACATTCTCTTCTTTTCCTTCATCTCTTTGTTTTTGGTTATATTCTTCTATTGCATTTGCAATTTTTTCTTTATCATCAAATGATTTTGGATATATTGATATTGATGAAGGTTTATCTAAATCTACAGAACCTAAAGTACTTAGATTATCTTCATATGTTGCTTCCCCATTTTCTCTATATGTTTCCATCATATCTGCTATTTGTTCTGGTGACATTTGAGCAAGTGCCATTTGTTGCTCTTGGGTTAAATTTTCAATACTAAATGTTTGCTCTTCTCCATCACTTGGAAATTCTAACCCTGTAAACACATTAATATCTGGATTTTCTTTTTGTTCTTTTACAATTTCCGCTTCATTTGTTTTATTTATTACGTATTCTTTTAAATCTTTTAAGTAACCAATTCCTCCTGCCATTCCAGTTGCTGAACTATTTTCATTTTGTTTTATAATTCCTACAACTTTTATACTTTCTGCATCTGCTATTTTTTGTTTCATGAATTCATCATCATTTTCTTTATTTACCCATAAACCATTTTCTTTTTGATAATAGTCACTATTTAATAATAATTTAAATGATAAATTAAGTAATTCATCATAAGTGTAAGTTGTATTTTCTGGTTCTTCTACCGTTTCTCCATTTTGTAATTTTGTCATTGTTTCTTCTAATTCGTCTTGGTCTTTTAACCCTAATGAATATAATACATAATCATTTATTCTATTATTTTCATCCACTATTAAAACAACTTCATTATAGTTTTCAGGCCATGCTCCTGCTACCAAATCATATTGACTGTGTAATAATTCTTCATTATCTAACATTTCTGTCCATACATCTGTATTCATGATACTAATGCCACTAGTAGACATACCACTATTTGTTTGCATACCTAATTTTTCCATAACAGTACTAGGATTTACTTTTACTATTCCGTCAGATGTATCTTCCTTATATAAATTTAAATTTAGATTATAATCATATTTTATAGAATTAGTATATTCTTCTATATTGCTATCTCCACTTTCTAAATATTTTTTAAATTCAGTTAAGTTATTGCTTTGTACCTTGTTTGAAATAGTAGATAACATTTCTGTCATTATATTTTGTGAATGAATTTTTCCATCATCCGTATTTTCATCATCACTACTTCCTTGCATCATACTTTCTAACATGCTTGTTGTGTCTATTGTTGATTCTTCTATGCTTATTGGATATGAAGATAATGTATCTTCTTCTACTCTATTTATATAATTTTGTATTCCTGTTGATATTGCAAGTATTAAGGCTATTCCTATTATTCCTATACTTCCTGAAAATGCTGTAAGAATTGTTCTTCCTTTTTTAGTCATTAAGTTGTTTAAACTTAAATTTAATGCTGTTAAAAATTTTATTGATGTTCTTCTTTTTTCTTTTGAATTATTTGCTTCTTTTTCTCCACTTTCAAATGGATTACTATCATCAGTAATAACACCATCTAGTATTTTTATTATTCTTGTAGAATATTCTTCTGCTAATTCAGCGTTATGTGTTACCATTATTACTAATCTATCTTTTGCTATTTCTTTTAGAATATCCATTACTTGTTTACTAGTTTTTGTATCTAATGCCCCTGTTGGTTCATCAGCAAGGATTATATCTGGATTATTTACTATTGCTCTTGCAATAGCAACTCTTTGCATTTGTCCACCTGATAATTGGTTTGGTTTTTTATGTATTTGTTCTTCCAAACCAACCTTTTTTAAAGCTTCTATTGCTCTTGCTCTTCTTTCTTTTTTGCTTACTCCTGATAACGTAAGTGCTAATTCTACATTTGATAATATTGTTTGATGTGATATTAGATTATAACTTTGGAATACAAATCCTACTGAGTAATTTCTATATGCATCCCAGTCTTTATCTTTGAATTCTTTAGTTGATTTTCCATTTATTATTAAATTCCCACTTGTATATCTATCAAGGCCTCCAATTATATTTAATAAAGTTGTTTTTCCACAACCACTTTGACCTAAGATTGATACAAATTCATTCTCTCTAAATTCTATACTTACACCTTTTAGTGCGTGTACCACACTGTCACCTGATTTATAATCTTTGGTTATGTTTTCTAATTTTAACATTCGACCTTCCTCCTGCCAATAATTATATGTAATTTTCTAGAATTTAGTCAACCCAGTTTTGTAACTTTCTTGTAAATTCTGCAAGGCAAAAAATGACAATACTTTTAGTACTGTCATTTTTTTATTTATAAGTATAAAATTGGACGGAAAGAAGTATTGACTCCGCATGCATCTATACTAATAAAATAACGACTAAATGTATAACCAGTATTGTTTGTATTATCTCCTCCTCTGCTAACACAAGGTCTGTCAGGATTAGAAACACTACTAGTTTCTGTTGTCCACTCTGGGCAATTACTTGCCATATCATATATATTACATATTATATCTTTTGTACCTAAATTATTTGTTCCTTTTTCTGCTAAACCTCCTGTATTTAAACTATTTTGCTGTGAATAAGGTTTATTTTTTTCTCCTTCTCTATCATCACATTTTTGTAAAAAATCTATTGCTGTATCCCAAGCATAACTATTTATTAAATCACTCGTAAAATTAACATCAGCATACATTTCTTGGCTTAGTTTTGCCGCTTGAATTTGCGTTACATAATTATATACATAGTCGTTTGGTTCTACTGTTATTTGAGTTAATTCACTATCATTTGTACTTGCTGTTCTTTGTGTTACTGTTCTTGCTTCATATCTTCCTACATAATATCCTCCTGTACTATCTACCTTTGTTCTAAATGTATTTATATCCTTTGCGTGTGTATTTGCTGTCGAATTATCTTTTAACCCTTCTGTATAATAATATGAAGCATCCGAATAAGTTTTTAACTGGTCTGTTGGTTCTTCCTTTGATAAAGAAGCATTTATTGTACCATCTTCATTAAATACATATCTTCCCAATGTTATTGTTTTTTCTCCTGTTGTTGTCTTAATCTTTCCTACTGGTATCCATACAAATTGACTTCCTGCTGTTGCTCCATGACTAACATCTTCTATTACTATTCCATCTTCCACGTTGTCTCCTGGATTTACTACTTTAAATCCTGCTGGTACCCACACCGTATTTCCTAAACTATCTTGTACTTTTGTATTTTCTGTTTCATTTCCTGTTACTGTTGTTAATGTTCCTCCATTTGTTGAACCTTCTATATATTGTGCATAATTATCTAATATGCTTTCTTCATTTGCTTGTGCATTTTCTGTTTCACTTTTTGCTCTTTGTGCTTGCGAAAGTATTCCATTTTCTCCTGTTAACATTGCAATTGAAACTCCAGCTAAGATTAATAAAACTATTATTGTAATAACTAAAGCAATAAGTGTAATTCCTTTATTTCCTTGTTTTTTCATATTATTTTTTCTCCTCTCTATATGAGTTAAATAATCTGGGGAAAAATAGAAATTAAATTTAAAAAAATATAGAAAAACAAAAGCACTAAGTATAT
>CALXEW010000008.1 GCA_944387435.1 uncultured Clostridia bacterium
AATATCGTAATTATTCTTTTCACAATATTCTTTTATCATTCGTAACTGTGAATCAATAGAATAACCATTATCTCTTTGGTCTTCTGTTGATACTCTTACATAAACTCCGCATCTCATAAAAAATATCCTCCTTCACATGTTTCCTATCTAAAAAGCGTTTTTGCAAGTCTAATTTTAAAATTTATAATTTATATTCCTTGAAAGGATTTTCTTAAATTAATGTATTTAAAATTTGACAATAGCATTGTTCCTTACTTGTTTCCTAAGTTGAATGCCATAATATGAAGGCTAAGTTTTCAATTTTATAAGAATTTGTTTAAGTTCTTTTAGATTATACTTCTGCTGATATTCCTTAATATAGAATGGTTTACTAGATATTTCATTTACTTTGTATTCTAGTATTGTAAGAGTTATTGGATATGTAATTAGATATTCAGTAGGCTCTATAAATTGTAAATTAGTAACCATTAAATGCTTAATCTTTCCATTCTTAATTGTGTAATTATAATTTTTAATGATTTCCAATAATTCCTCATTAGGTTTTAGTTCTTGTATTATCTTAAATTTAAGCATTAAAAATGTCCTCCTTCCCAGAAAGAGAACATATTAGTTTTATACGAAAAAACAACCTACAAACCTTTATAAGTTCGTAAGTTGCTATAAAATGGAGCGGGTAGAGGGAATCGAACCCTCGCGACAAGGTCGGAAGCATTGCATTCTACCACTAAATTATACCCGCAAAAAATAAGATTGTTACAACAATAAGTATAACATATTAATTAAAAAAAGTAAAATTAGAAAAGTTATATTTTTTAAATAGTTATTTCAAATTATAAAAATTTCTAAATTCATAACCTTGAGATTTCAAATAATCAATTGAATCTTTTAATACAATAGAACTATCATTAACATCATTTGTATCATGCATTAGAATAACAAGAGTATTCTTAGTTTTTGAAGATGATATTAAATTGTTTAATAATTGTTCTTTTGTATATTTTTGTTCAGAGTCTTTATTTAAAGCATTCCAATCAATATAAGTGTATCCTATATCTGCTAGATAATTAACATATTTATTTTTCTTATCTTTATAAATATTAGACATAAATCCATTAGGAAATCTAAATACATGTGAACAGTAATTACTAATACCAATAGCATTTCCAATTGCTAAATCTGTTTTTTCTATTTCATTAATAAAAGAATCAGTATTTTTATATAAAAGAGAATTATTATGACTATATCCATGATTAGCTATGTAGTGACCTTCTTTATAAGCTCGATTTACTATTTTAGGATACTCTTCAACTTTTTTTCCTATTACAAAAAACGTAGCTTTGATATTTTCCTTTTCTAGTATGTCTAAAATTTTAGGAGTTATAGAAGGATTTGGTCCATCATCAAAAGTTAGGTAAGCAACTTTTTCATTACCTTCAAAAATATTATTAATACTATCTATAAATTTATCTGACTCATTATTATAAGTTGAAGCGAGTAATACAGTATTAGAAAAATATAGGATAAAATAAATGAATAATATTAGTAAAAGGAAAGCTACAATTAAAATTTTTTTATTTAACAAGAAAATTTTCAAAAACATCACCAATAAAGAATATTATATAAATATGAAAATATTACAATTATTAGTAATAGAATAAACATTATTTGATGTTGATAAAATCTTTTAAATGTAGTATAATAGATAAGACATGGGGATGCAATGGTTTCGACATAATACTAGAAGTATGGATTGCAAGTAGTGGATGGTCGCTTTGGCCACTTAAAAAAAGCGAAAATAAATATAAACGCTGATAGAGAAGAATTAGCATTAGCTGCCTAATTGCGGCTACGCTTTACTAGGAAGTCCCACCTTTTTAGATAAAGTGTTATAACAGTGGGAAACGAAGCTACTTTTGCTTTTGAAGTAGTAGGTATTTTAAAAAGCTATATTTTAATAAAACCTGTTTGTTGGTGTTATTAAAACGAATAGAATAAACAAACTAAACTTGTAGATATCTATGTGGAAGGTATTGTGGACAGGAGTTCGACTCTCCTCATCTCCACCAATTAGGACACAAAATTAACCATTTTGTGTCTTTTTCTATTTTTTTGTGAATTTATGTGTCATTAAAAATCAGTTGATATATATAGTATTTTAAAGTTTTTTTATTTTGTGTCACTCTGAAAAATTTATAAAATTCTTGTACCTTTTTACATCTCTGTCAACAATTTTGTCAACAAAAATATTAATTTTTTATGACCACAGTTCAATATGATAAGAAATCAATAAAAACATAGAGATATAGGAGAGAGGAAAATTGTCAACAAATATTTTGTTGACAATTTTTCTAATATATTCTAATTAATATCTTTAAATTGAAAATAAGATTTTATTATAATGGTTCATCAATAAAGTTTTGATTAACTCTTGTTTGAACTTCAAGATAATAAGATGCAACCTCTTTTGAATTCATTTCTTTATCTTCCTATGTAGCGAAATCGTTAGTAAATTGTGTATTTATTCATAGTAATTTAGAGTAAAGTCCCTATTTTTGCAGGTTTTTACATATTTTTATAATTATCAATTGCAATAATAATAGAAGATAAAGAAAATAAGAAATATTAATAAATATTTTTTGTATATCGTAGAATATTTTGTCAGATACATTTTCTAAAATAGTATATGTAGATTAAAATATAATTGGCTGACTATGAATTGAAAATTATGTAAAACTGTGGTATAATTAAAAGGTATCTACAGTTAGGCTTAGCCATTAGGGAAAGGGAAAGCATGGCTACTATCGTTAAGGCAGACGAAGAGTTTGCAAAGTATCGTATGTTCAACACTCAGGATAAGCACAACATCTTCGTTACAGACTTCGATGATGGAGTTGCGAAGATTGATTTCACTGACGACTATACGCCAGAGTCTATGGCAAGGGTCATCGTAGGATGCTTCGATAAGAACTCAAACTTTAAGGAGGTAATTCTCAAGGCATATGACTGTCCTAGTGACAATTATTTCAGGGGAATCGAATTGAATGTTTTTGGTAAGCATTTATTTGTTACCGAAAAGACAGCTAGCATAAGCGAAATTTCGAGTTTCATTAGGGACTCGATTGAAGAGTTTATAACAACTCTTCAAAATAAAGTACTCCAAGAGTTGGAGAGACAGAAAAAAGTCTTCGAAGACATGCAAGAGGCTTTTGTAAGTCAGAACATCCAACTCAGAGGAGCTCAAGCTGAGCAAGAGTGGATGAGATGGAGTAGATATATGCTCCAAGAAGATGACGGTAAGCTTATCGTTTTTGCCGGAGAAGCCTTCGCAAGGTACGTGCAGTTCCTAATTTTGAAAAAAGGTGTTCCGGAGTGGTCAGCATTTGATGAGGGCTATGATGCAGTGATGAATCATACTCATGCCAATGGAGCTATGCTTCAACGAGCGTTTGATATGCTCATCAAGTGTTGGAAACATGGTGGACGTCTCTCAATGTGGAACGACGACCGAGCGAAGAAGGAGCTTGATGCTCTGCTAAACGAGTTCTAATGGCCAGCAACCATAGGAATACAATAATTCCTATCAAAAAAGAAAAAATATTTTCTTTACCTCCTTTTTAAGGAGGTTTCTTTTTTTGTAATTAAAGAAATTATTAATTGACTTTTATGTAAATAGAATATATAATATCAATATCTATAGGCAGAAGTACTTACTTAGAGAGAGGAACATCATGAAGACCACTATTAAAAAAGTGACTAAATTCTTTATGTTTGAGGAGGAGAATGGATTTGAAGTTACAATAGAAGGTTTGGAAGATGGATTAGCAGTCATCGAGATTCCGGTAGAAGTTGATGCTGTGCCTGATGAAGGTACTATATATGTTAGAGCTATAAACGAAGATGAATACGTATCCTTCATCTCCGGATGCTTTAGGGAAGATTCTAACTTCAAGGAAGAATTGCTAAGAGTATATGAATGCAAACCAGATACAGAATTTCTTGGATTCAAACTGAGAGTGCAGGAAGTATCTTGTACAATAACTGAAGAGAATTCTTCAATTTTTAAAATCAAAGAGAGCTTAAGCTCAATGGTCCTTACTTTTGCCCAAAAAGTTATTGATGAGGCAAACCGAGAAATATATGAGCACAGCGAAAAGATTAAGAGGTTGAACGACATTCTTGATCATACAGAGCTAAGATTCAAAAGCTATCTAGCAGAGGTAGAATATGAAGAACAACTTGAGGGAAGAGATGTAGATGAGATAGGATATGGCGAGGATTTCGCTACTTATGTTCAATATCTTGTTAGCAAAGGATGTAACATTTCTGAAGCTGTTCATGATACCTATAAATTGTTTGAATCTATAGGAGCTACAGATGATGGAGATTCCCAAATAATACAATTTGTTTGCCAGTATTGTCTATACGGTGAAGAGATAGTTAAAAGCTATTTCGATATACTAATGCAAAAGTTTAATGACGAGCTAAATAATCTCTAAGAAAGGATTTAAAATGAAGGTTAAGTAACATTCATTAAAAAGAAATTTTTCTTTCCCTCTAATAATAGAGGGTTCTTTTTTTGTAATAATTGAAATATAAGGTGAATATAATAAAATGTGAATATTTTGTGAAAATTTTAAAATAGGTATTGACAATTAGCAAAATAGGGTATACATTATTAGCAGTCAAACACGAAGAGTGCTAAATCAAAAGGAGGTAATATATATGATTAAACCATTAGGAAGTAGAGTATTAATAAAAATGAAAGAAGGCGAAGAAACAACTAAAAGTGGAATTATACTTGCAGGAGCAGCTCAAGAAAAACCACAAATAGCGGAAGTAATAGAAGTTGGTCCTGGAGAAATAGTAGATGGAAAGAAAGAAGAAATGAAAGTTAAAAAAGGTGACAATATAATAGTTTCAGAATATTCAGGAACAAAAATAAAGTATGAAGGTGTAGATTACATTATAGTAAGACAAGATGATATATTAGCAAAAGTTGAATAATAAAGTTAGAAAAAATTTAAGGAAAGGAATGATATAAAATGGCAAAGATAATCAAATTCGGAGAAGATGCAAGAAAATCTTTATTAGAAGGTGTAAATAAATTAGCAGATACAGTTAAAGTTACATTAGGACCAAAAGGAAGAAATGTTGTTTTAGATAAAAGCTTTGGAGCACCACTTATTACTAATGATGGTGTAACAATAGCAAAAGAAATAGAATTAGAAGATAAATTTGAAAACATGGGAGCTCGTCTAGTAAAAGAAGTTTCAACTAAAACAAATGATGTAGCAGGAGATGGAACAACAACAGCTACGGTATTAGCACAAAGTATGATTAAAGAAGGTGTAAAAAATGTAGCAGCAGGAGCAGACCCAATGGCTATAAAAAGAGGTATTGATAAAGCAGTAAATACAGCAGTTGATGGATTAAAAGAAATTAGTTCAGAAGTTAATGGAAAAGAAGATATAGCGAGAGTTGCAAGTATATCAGCAAATAATGAAGAAATAGGAAACTTAATTGCAGAAGCAATGGAAAAAGTTTCAAAAGATGGAGTTATAACTATAGAAGAATCTAAAACATCAAATACAGAATTAAATGTTGTTGAAGGTATGCAATTTGATAAAGGATATTTATCACCATATATGGCAACAGATACAGAAAAAATGGAAGCTGTTTTAGATAATCCATATATATTAATTACAGATAAAAAGATTAGTAATATCCAAGAAATATTACCATTACTAGAAAGTTTAATGCAAGAATCTGGTAAATTATTAATTATCTGTGACGATATGGAAGGGGAAGCTTTATCTACATTAATCTTAAATAAATTAAGAGGTGTTTTAAATGTTGTAGTAGTTAAAGCTCCTGGATTTGGAGATAAGAGAAAAGCAATGCTTCAAGATATTGCTGTACTTACAGGTGGAGAAGTAATTACTTCAGATTTAGGATTAGAATTAAAAGATACTACAATTGCTGAGCTAGGTAGAGCAAAACAAGTTAAAGTTCAAAAAGAAAATACAATTATAGTAGATGGTGCAGGAGACAAAGACAAAATAGCTGATAGAGTTGCTCAGATTAAAGCTCAAATAAATGAAACAAAGAGTGATTATGATAAAGAAGGATTACAAGAAAGATTAGCTAAAATTGCAGGTGGAGTTGCAGTAATTGGAGTAGGAGCTGCAACAGAAGTTGAAATGAAAGATAAAAAATTAAGAATAGAAGATGCTTTATCTGCAACAAAAGCAGCAGTTGAAGAAGGTATAGTTGCAGGTGGAGGAACAGCACTTCTAAATTGTACAGATAAAGTTCAAAAATTAGTAGATACTTTAGAAGGTGGAGAAAAATTAGGTGCTGAAATCGTATTAAAAGCATTAGAAGAACCAGCAAAACAAATTGCTAGAAATAGTGGATTAGAACCAGCAGTTATTGTTGAAAAAGTTAAGAATGAAAAAGAAGGAATTGGATTTGATGCAGCTACAGAAACTTATGTAGATATGAAGAAAGCAGGAATTGTAGACCCAACTAAAGTAACAAGAAGTGCACTTCAAAATGCAGCATCAATTGCATCTATGGTACTTACAACAGAAAGCTTAGTAACAGATGCACCTGAAGAAAAATGTAATTGTGGTGGACACAACGACGGAACAGCAGGAATGGAAGGAATGTATTAATAAAATAGAATAATTGTAGGAATTAAAAGAGAGTAGGGAATGTAGCAAAATGCAGTCGCTACTCTTTTTTAAAATAAAAATTTTTGGGGTTAAATTAGATGAAATAAAATAAGAAAAAAAAAGAAAAATTTTTTATCAAAAATGTAACTTTTTTGTTTTAAAATTGTATATAAAGTGTATGAGAATAAAAGGGGAATTTTATTTTAGGAGAGGACATTATGAAAAGTGATGATGAAATTAATGTTGGTATTGGATTTGTAACTGGAAGAGCAAATGTATGTGATGTTATTAATAGTTATTATAAACATATATTAAACCAAATAGAAAAAACAAATTATAATATAAAAGTAACATTTTTTATATTGTATGATACAACTTATCAAGGAACACCAAAAGAAGAATTTTATAAAATAAATCCAGATGTTTTTAATAAATTTAATATTATTTACATATCACCAGAAGAAAGAGAAGAAGAAAAGAAAAAATTAGAAGAAAAAAATATTTTAACATATGAAGAGGCAGAATTGTTCTTTGGTAACGGACATGCTAAAGGAAGAAATACTGTATTATATTTTGCGTTGAAAAATGAAATGGACTATTTATTATTCTGGGACGATGATGAATATCCAGTTGCATGTATTAAAGATGGTGATAAAATTATTTGGAAGAAACAAGATAATGTTATAAAACATATTGAAGAGATGGAAAAGAATAATGCTGATGTAACAATCGGTTATCATTGTGGATATATTTCACCAATACCATATTTGAATGTAAGTGATAACATTGAAGAAGATAATATACAAGATTTCATAGAAGCTATAAGTAATGAATTAGTATCATATAAATCAATAAATGAAAAATTTAAAAAAGATAATGGTGTAACTTTTGCAGAAGAAAATTTAGCAAATGGACAAGGTGCTTATGAATTAAGAGGAGAAGACGGGAATAAATTTGTTGCAGGGTCTACATTATGTTTAAATTTAAGACATTTAGATAAAATACCAGCATTTTATAATCCGCCATCTGCAAGAGGAGAAGATACATTCTTTTCAATGAATTTGGAAAATTCTAAAGTAATAAAAGTACCAGTATATCATTTCCATGATGGATTTTTAAAATATAAGAAAATAATGGAAGGAGACTATCCTAAAAAGTTTAAATTAATAAGAGCAAATGATAAAAATGTAGAAAAAAGATTTTTTAAAGCTTGTCAAGGCTGGATAAAATATAAACCATTATTACTATATATATTAAATAGAGAAGATTATGATTATCAAATAAGAAAGGTAAAAGTAAAATTAAAAAGAAGTATTAGAAGGATAGATCATTTATTTGATCAAAGTAATTTTGAAAATTTAGTAAAGCAATTAGATGAGTATGATAGCAAAGTAGAAGAACATTATAATGATTTTATTAGAATAAATAAAATATGGGATAATTTAAAAAAATCAATTCCACTTATATAAGATGAGTGTTATAAAGTTATTGACTTTTAGTATAAAAAATGATACAATATGTGTCAAAAGAAAAGAAATGTTACAATTCGTTTACAAAAGTATTATAAGTTTGTGAATAATTTGTAATATTTCTTGACACTAATGAATAAGTATTATATATAATAGTTAATAAAAAGAATAAGAGCCGAAGCCCTTATTCAGCCGTTGTTTTTTAGGAGCTTGAGTTTTATCTCTAGAATTGGGATAAAGCTCAAATTTTCGTTTTGTGGACTCATACTTGAATGAGTATTTGCTTTTGGAACAAATATGTACTAAAAAGCACATTCCGCAAAGCGAAAATACCAACACCTATTAACCACTTAAGAATTAAATCTAGCATGGTGTGATAACCCCCTTTCATTAGTACTGGCACCAAACATTCTGTTGAAAGTTAGGTGCACGGATTAATAGTTGATTGCTAGAAATAGTAAATAACTACTAATCTATGCACCCAACTTTAAAGGGAGTTCCCAAACAACTTGACCATACTATATCAAAAATCAAAATCAATGTCAATATGGATTTTAACAAAAATGTGGATAAATTGTGGAAAAAAATCAACACCTGTGGATAACTTAATAGGTTTAGAGAAAAATTGTAAAAATATTACTAATTTAAAGGGATACAGAGGAGTAGACAAAAAAACAATACATTCTTGTGAAAAAATTTTAAATTTATTAAAAGAGGCAAGAAAAATAATTTTTATCTTTTTGTTGATTTATTATAGTAAATATACTATAATAATTTTGGAAATTTCCTAAATAGAAAAAGCATATAAAATAGAAGAAAAACTAAAAGTAGGCAAAAAAGTTAGAATAAAGGCAGAAAACATTGTTATGCCAAAATAGCTCAGTTGGTAGAGCAACGGATTCGTAACCCGTAGGTCAGCAGTTCGATTCTGCTTTTTGGCACCATTAAGTAAAATCGTTGCACCACGATTTTTGAGATTAATCAACTTGAAAAGGTTGATTATTTTTTTGACCTTTTCGTATTCAAAATACGGCAAAAGTCTTGAAAAATCGGAAGGAGTGTGATATTATGTTAAATATAATAAAGAAAGAAATCAATATGAGTAAAGAATTACTCTCTAAAATTGAATGGACTTGCAAAATGAAAAAAGTTAAACCGAAAATATATAACGGAAACTTAAGAATTATTGAACATACGAATTTAGCGTATGTAGAGACACATAGGGTAATTATTAAAGATAAGCTATACTTATATTCTTTAATGAACAAAATTATTTTTATATAGGTAATTTGAGGAAGAAATATCCACTATCCAAATTACAAGAGTACATATCATAGAAAGCAAGGCATTGATATTTTTAGAGTTTTTAAAAATTATACTATATTGATTTATTTAGTGATTTTATAAAAAGAAAATTAAGAGATAGATATAAATTAGAAAACTCTTTAAGTGTCAATAGCAGAGCTTATGTGCTATGTGACACTTATTTTTTATTTAAGTGCCTTTCTATTCATTAAATTTGGAAGGAGGATATATAGTAATGAATAAAGAAAGAAAGGTTGAAGGAATTTATATTAGAGTAAGTACAGAAGACCAAGCAAGAGAAGGATTTAGCTTAGGAGAACAAAAGGAAAAATTAATACAGTTATGTAAGTTTAAAGAATATGAAGTATTTAAAGTGTATGAAGATGCAGGAATATCGGCAAAAGATATGGAACATAGACCTGCATTTAAGGAAATGTTAGCAGATATGAAAGAGGGTAAAATCGATTATATTGTTGCTTATAAATTAGATAGGGTTACTACTAGAAGTATTAGAGATTTAGAGGAGCTTATTAGCCAATTAGAACAATATAACACATATTTAGTTTGTGATAGAGATGATGTAAATACATCTACTGCGAATGGAAGATTTTTTGTAAGAATGCTAACAGTATTATCACAATTAGAAATTGAGATAGTAAGTGAAAGGACAAAGTTTGGATTAAATGGTGCTATAAAATCTGGACATTTGCCTGGTACTATTCCATTAGGTTACAAAAAAAGATGGTAATAAAAAAACTGTAATTGATGAAACTACAAAGATATAGTTGTTAGAATATTTAATATGTATTTAGAAGGTAAGAGTTATCAACAAATTAGTAATATACTTAATGATGAAAAAGTATTATCTCCAAGAAAATGGAGAGATACTACTATTATGAGAATAATTGATAACAAAATTTATATTGGAGATTTTGTTCAGCATAAAGCTGGTGGAAAAACTAAAAATAAAGAGCCTATAATTTATATGAATGTTGTTGAGCCAATAATTTCAAGAGCAATGTGGGAAGAAGTACAATTGCAAAAAGAGAAAAATCAAAGAGCATATACAAGGGATAGAATTTATTTATTTTTTCAAAAGTTAAAATGCCCAAAGTGTGGAAGGATAATGAAATGTAAAGGCTCAGGTGGTAAAAAGAAAAAATATATGTACTACAACTGTGAACATTGTAAATTATTTTATAGAGAAGATTTAGTAGAAGAATGTTTAGAAGATTTTATATTAGATTTAGTAGAATATGATATGGCAGTAAAGAAATATTTTCTACCAATACTAGCTGATAAAAAAGATACAAACACAGAAAAAATTGATAAAGAAATTGAAACTTTAGAAAAACAAAAAGGAAGAATAAAAAAAGCATATTTAAGTGGAATTGTTGAAATGGAAGATTTTTCAGAAGATTATAAAATTATAGAAGAAAAGTTGAGTGTTTTAGAAAAGAAAAAATTAGATATTTTAAATTTGAATAGTATTTCATTTACACCACAACAATTAATGGCTGATAGAGATATTGAAAGAGAAAATTAATAAGTGATAATAATTTAAAAGAAACTATAAAAGAAGAATGGAACAAAAAGTCAAAAGAAGAAAAACAAGAATTTATTTCGAAATTTATAGAAAGTATTACTTTATTAAAAGATGAAAACGGAGAACTTATAATAGATAATATTAATTTTAGAAGTTCATATATTGAGCAATTAACGAAATTTTTTGATAATGGAATATTTGATGTGTATATTCCTGTGGAAGTAGATGGAGAAGAAAGATATATAAGAACTGGAGTAAATATAAATCAAGAACAATTAGATGATTATATTGAAAGATTAAACAAAGAATTTGAAATAGAATTTTATGAATTAGGACAAATAGATTTAAATAAAAATTATGATGATAAAGAAGTAGAGTTTGAACTAGATAAGAATAAAGAAAAGCTAATTAGAATGGTAGCAGTAAAGGAAGAAAAATCATTTCCAACAGAGAAAGAAGAAAATGTACGAATAGGTGCTGTAACTTATACAACTGCGTAAGGTATGCTTAGCCTCGCAGAGCCCCCAGAGTTTTGATATGATGTCAAAACTCATAGGGGGTTAGGATTTGTGACAAGTCAAAATCCTCGTGTTAAGGAAGTATGAAAAATGAGTGAGATGTTAGCCTATTCTATACATCTTGGAAATGATAAAAATAAAACTAAAAAAGCAAAAGAAATTGCAAAAAATAATAAGTCTAATACAACTTCTTTTAGTAATAATTCTATTCAAAATAGCAAACAATTATCAAAAATAAATAACCATAATTTGAGAAAATATGATAATAAAACAGAGCTAATAAAAATTATTTATGGTACAAATGATTTAGTAAATGATGTTAAAAATTTATATTTACAAGAGTTTGAAAATGCAAGAATTGAATATAACAATAAACAAAAAAGAGATGATAGAAAAATACAAAATTACTTTGAACATATATCTAAAAATTCTAATAGAGATTTAGCTTGTGAACTAATAATTGAACTTGGAGATATGAACTTTTGGAAAGATAAAACACAAGAATATCGCTATAAAATGGTAGACGTTTATAAAGAACAAATAGATGATTTAATAAAAATATTACCAGAATTTAAGATAGCAAATGCTACTATACATTTTGACGAAACTTCACCACATTTGCATATAATAGGTGTTCCAGTAAAAGAACGGATATAAAAATGGAATGAAAAAACAAGTTGCAAAATCACAGATATTTACCAAAGAATCTTTAACAAAAATACAAGATAAAATGAGAAATTGTTGTATAAAATCTTTTAATAAAGTATATCAAGAAAATTATAAACTAAAAGAAAAACAGAAGGGAAGAAATCAAGATATTAAAGTAATTGATATGCAAAATTATAATAAAGTAAAGAAACAATATGAAAAGAATAAAAAATTATTAGAGCAAGCAAACGAAAAAACAGATTTAGTAAACCAAAACGGAAAAGAAGTTAAAAGTATAATATCTAATTTAAAACCTAGTATAGTAAATAAAAGAAATTATACTATTTCACAAGAGCAAGTGAAAGTTATAAATAATTATATTTCTAGTGTGGATGATACAACAAAGTCAATGAAAAAAGTAAGTGATTTAGATATAATTATTAAAGAATATGAGAAAGATTTAAATAATCATAGTAAAGAAATTAATGATTTAAACACTACAATTATACAAAAAGATATTGAAATTAAAGAACTAAAAGATAATATAGAAATAGCAAAAAACACTATTTCAAGACAACAAAAAGAAATAAATTTATTAAAACCCTTTAAATATTTATGGAATAAACTTGTTAAATTCTTAAAGAATAGAGTTAGATATTATAAAGACGAAAGTTACAAAAAATTATATGAAGAACTTAAACAAGATAATATTTTAAGAAAAGAAGATATAGATATAATAGAAAATAAAACTACTAAAAACAGAAATTATGAATTATAAATGGAGGTATAAAACAATGATATTAAAATGTGATAATGAAGAACTCATAAAACTATTAAGATATGTTGAAGCATTAAGTTTAAAAGATAAAATAAGTTTAGGAATAAATATATTTGAAAGTAAGTATATAGATATTAATAATGATAAAGCTTTAAATCTTTTAAAGAAATTATTAGCTACAAGTGATACAGAATATAATAAAACAAAGTTTATAAATTTTCTTGAATATAAACACTTGCTGTTAGTATCAGCACAAGTTATGGAATTGCCTAAAAAAGAAAAAGATATTTTTATATTTGAATTATTATTTAATATATATTCAACTATAATAAAAAAGCAAAACTAAAAAGGAGAGCAAAAACTCTCCTTAAACTTTTATAGAAAATTAATTATCATCTGTATCTTCCATAATTTTTAAATTCTTAATTGCAAATTTTAAACTATCATTAATAAATTCGTTTATGGATACTAGATTATTATCATTTACAATTTTTCTAACACTTTCCAAAACATCAGTTTCTATTCTTGCAGTAAATTGTGTATAATCTTTTTTCTTTCTACTTTTAATTATAAAATCAGCCATTTTTACCACCTCAAATAGATTTTAATATAATAATTTTTATGTGAATATATTCTTAAATGAAATTATTAATGAATTCGCTATTGACTTATAAAATAAAATAGGATAAAATTAAAAACGAAAAGATTATCATAGACAATTTAATAATAGTAAAAGATGTGTAACAATTTTGTAACTAAAATGTAACAATAAGGTACTTGCAAATACTATATATTTTCTGTATACTAGACATATACACAATATATTATGTTTAAAATAATAGAATAAGTAAATAACAAATATGTTACGCATAATTTATAAAATTTAGAAAATACTAAAACCAAAGAAAAGGAGAGAAACAACAATGAAAAAATTTAAAACAAAAAAACAACTAGAAAAACGGAATTACTTTAATTGCCCTTGTTATCACGATAATTGTTTTACTAATTTTAGCTGGTGTATCAATTGCGATGCTAACAGGTGAAAATGGAATACTTATACAAGCACAAAGAGCAAAGAATGAAACAGAGAATGCTCAAACAAATGAAGAAAGAGCAATTGATGATTATGAAAGTTATATAAATAAAGTAACTCAAACTAGTGCTGTAGTTGGTGAAATAGTGACGGGGGGAAATAAACCATATACGAATAATGGTACAGTAATAATACCTGAAGGATTTGCAATTGTTCCCGGATTTGATAATGTGAAAGAGGGATTAGTAATATCAGATGTGGAAAATGATACGGAAGATAAAGGAAATCAATTTGTATGGGTACCGGTAGAAAATTTTAGTGAATTTAAAAGACACGATTTTGGAAATCAAAATATACATGATGAGTATTTTATAAATACAGAACCAACAGAAGGCAAATATTATGAGCCTACACCGGATAATACTTCTGGATGTACAAAAGAAACAGCAAATGAAGTTACTGAAATGTATCAAAGTGTAAAAGATAACGGAGGATTTTATATAGGAAGATATGAAGCTGGAAATGATGGTTCTGGTAATGCAATAAGCCAAAAAGGAGTAAATGTATACAACGAAATAAAATGGGGAAATAGCTTTAAAGACGAAACAGGAGGAGCAGTAGAAAAAGCAAGAAATTTTGATACACAAAGTGGACATACAAGTGTAACTAGTACTTTAGTTTATGGAGTACAATGGGATGCAATAATGCGATGGATTTCAGAAGATGAAAGTTTAAAAGATTATTTAACAGATAGTTCTGATATAGGAAATTATTATGATGATGACAGTACAAATAATCCAAATAAAACAGGAGCAAATAATAATTATAAAATAAAAAATATATATGATTTAGCGGGGAATATATCAGAATGGACAATGGAATCTCTTTTGAATTCCGAATCCGTAGGTGTTGTGGTTCATAGGGGAGGTAATTACTCTTATAACAATGGAATTCATTATCCTTGTACTTTTCGTAACTATGGACTTCCTGATGGTACCAATGCCAATACTGGATTTCGTTTAGCATTTTATATTAGGTAAAAAATTGAAAGAATTCAATGTATGAATAAAATTTAGGAAGCGTTGAAATATAATAGAATAAATTGTACTAAACTGCTACTGCAGTGGTCAAAAGTTAGAGTGTGCAATGTAAATAAATAGATAATTTGAAAAAAATATAGATTCTCCCTTACAACATAGTTATGCAAACTATCATAAAAATATATTATAAGGGAGGTTTTGTTTATGACAAATAAACAACTAATTAAAATTTTTATATTTTGTTGATATTATTATCACAATAATATATAATTATATAAGAAAGAGAACAGAGTTCGTAACCTGTAAGAAAACTGCACAAAAAAATAAATAGCATAGTTACTTAAATTTAGTAATTATGTTATTTTTAAATGTACTTATAATTAAAAAGTAGAGAAGTTAAAATTTACAAAAAGGCTAAAATGTGCTATAATAGTAGTACGCAGAATGTTTTTACTCCATTTTGCATCCTTAGTTTGTCAACATGTAAAAATATTTTTTTTGGAGGAACGATGTCTAGGAGTGACTACGACTATGTTGTCGAGGCGATGAAAGAATACCATTCGGAGGACGATGGAAAGAGGCGTTGCATAATCAATTACGATGCTATTGCCGAAGGACTTTACATCTCAACTAGGTCTGAGAGATGGCCGGTAAGTTCGGAAGTGAAGGAGCAGTTCAAGAAGGCTTATAAGCAGTATGTTAGTAACAGACTGGAGGAAATCAATGAGCCACTTGTAATAATTATGTTCCAAGGGAGATATAATCGCATCATTCCGAGAAATCGGCCGCGTAATGGCATGCATTACGTCGAAGATAATCTTAGGCAAGTGCTGGATAGCCTGCCGAAACTTAAAACAGGAGAAAAATATATTTTCCCTGCACTTAAGATTATCAGAGCTGAAGACGGTTCGGATGCTTTCATACTTCCGTAGTCACAAGCAAGAGGTCAGCTTCGTTTAGGAGCTGACCTTTTGCTTGCAAAAAATAAAGAAACAGTGTATAATATGGGTGTTTAAAGGTACATAACTCCTTTTTACACTAGAGTTGAACATCATGTAAAAGAATTTTTGGGAGGAAAAATGAGTGACTATGCAACTATTGTTTCGGAGCGCCTTTGTATTCGAAGCGGAGAAAAGAGAGTGGGAGTATCAGGACAAGTCCATAGAAAGTTTAACGAAGCTCTTTGTAGATATATTATAAAAGAGCGTAAATTGATAAAGATAAGGCCTGTTAGTATCATTTTTCAAAATCCGGAAACACCTTATAAGAGAAGAAACCATAGAAATGGAGTAACTTATATTGAAAAAAGTTTAGCTCCAGTAATAAGAAAGCTTCCTTCTCTTGAAGAAGGTGAATACTATGAGTTCCCTAGTATAGAATTTATTATAGAAAGAGATGGTGAAGGAACAATTTATTTAAGATGAGCATGCATAGCAAAAAAGAACCAACTGAAATGTATTTTAGCAGCTGGTTCTTTTTCTAATAAAATAACCAAAAACAGTACACAGATTTGGAAAAGTATGGTATACTATTATACAATGAGGGAGAAAATGTAAAAAGGAGGAAATATTATGGCAGATATGAAAATATCAGAAGATATAACTTGGATTGGTGCAAGTGATAATGATTTAAAATTATTTGAAAGCCAATATGTATTAGAGAACGGAATGAGCTATAATTCATATTTAATAAAAGACGAGAAAAATGTAGTATTAGATACTATAGATGAACATGTAACTGATATCTGGCAAGAAAAATTAGAAAAAGAATTAGGAGAAGAAAAACCAGATTATTTAATAATTTCACATATGGAGCCAGATCATGCATATAACATAGGATTAATTGCTAAGAAATATCCAAATATGAAATTAGTAGGAAATCAAATGACATTTAATATGCTTACAAACTTCTTTAGTGATATAGATTTAAGTAGTAGAAAAGTAATAGTAACAGAAGGCGACGTATTAGATATAGGAAAACATAAATTACAATTCTTTATGGCTCCTATGGTTCATTGGCCAGAAGTAATGGTAACATATGAACAAACTGAAAAAATACTATTTTCAGCAGATGGATTTGGAAAATTTGGTTCATTAGACCATGACGAAGAATGGGATTGTGAAGCAAGAAGATATTATTTTGGAATAGTAGGAAAATACGGAGCACAAGTACAAGCATTATTGAAAAAAGCAGCCACATTAGATATAAAAATGATTTGTCCATTACATGGTCCAATATTAAAAGAAAATTTAGAATATTATATAAATAAATATGATGTATGGAGCAAATATGAACCAGAAGAAGAAGGAATATTTATTGCAACAGCAAGTATATATGGAAATACACTAAATGCAGCAAAAGAAATGAAAGAGATATTGGAGAAAAAAGGAGCTAAAAAAGTTGTTGTATCAGATTTAGCAAGAGAAGATTGGGCAGAATGTGTAGAAGATGCGTTTAGGTATTCTAAATTAATAGTTGCATCATCTAGTTATAATATGGGAATATTCCCACCAATGGAACATTTCTTAAGACATTTAAAAGATAGAAATTATCAAAAAAGAACAGTAGGAATAATAGAAAACGGTTCTTGGGCACCATCAGCAGGAAGAGGAATGAAGGCAATACTTTCTGAGATGAAAGACGTAAATATAGTAGAACCATTAGTTACAATTAAATCAAGAATGAATGAAGAAAATAGAAAGCAAATGGAAGATTTAGCAGATGAAATATTAAAAAACTAACTTTAGGAAGGAGAGCTTAAGAGTGGGATTTTTTGAAAAATTAAAACAAGGAATGAATAAAACTAAAAGTGCATTTGATGAAAAAATAAACAATGTATTTAAAAGTTTTAGAAAAGTTGATGAAGATTTTTTAGATGAGTTAGAAGAAATTTTAATTATGTCTGATATTGGAGTTGATACTTCAGTAGAGATAATAAACAATCTAAGAAATAGGATAAAGAAAGAAAAGATACAAGATGAAGAAGATGTAAAAAAAGCATTAAGAGAAGAAATGCAAAAGATTCTAGATGTAACAGATATAAGTCTTCATTTAAACACAAAACCATCTGTAATCTTAGTTGTAGGTGTAAATGGAGTAGGTAAAACTACTTCAATAGGAAAAATTGCAAATAGATTAGCAAAAGATGGTAAAAAAGTTGTAGTTGCAGCAGCAGATACTTTTAGAGCAGCAGCAGTAGAGCAATTAGAAATATGGGCTAATAGAGCAGGAGCAGACATAGTAAAAAGAGAAGAAGGAGTAGACCCAGCATCTGTTGTATATGATGCAATAAAAATAACTAGAGAAAAAAATGCAGATGTACTAATAGTAGATACAGCAGGAAGATTGCATAATAAGAAATATTTAATGGACGAATTAAATAAGATTCAAAAAGTAATAAATAAAGAAATGAAAGAAGCAGATAAGGAAGTACTATTAGTAATAGATGGAACAACAGGTCAAAATGCTATTTCACAAGTAAAAGCTTTTAAGGAAGAAGCAGATATAACAGGATTAGTAATTACAAAATTAGACGGAACAGCAAAAGGTGGGGTTGCAATAGGAATAGTTTCTGAAAATAAGATTCCAATAAAATTTATTGGAGTAGGTGAACAAATAGATGACATGGAAGTATTCAATTCAGAAGATTTTGTAAAAGCTATAATTTAGAATAAAGGGGAATTTATTAGCTAAAGGAGGTAAAAAAGTGGATAAAGATACCCAAAAAGAAGAAAATGTTCAAACAGAAGTAAATGAAACAAATGTAGTAGAAACAAAAGAGATTGAAAAAGAAAATACAAAGAAGAAAAATAGTAAAACTAGAATGTTACTTGTTATTCTATTCTTATTAATATTTGCAGCAGTTAGTTATGTTCAATTGAGAGGAAGTTATTTAGAGTATTTAGAATTAGGACAAGAATATACTAATATTTTCAAAACAAATATGACATATCGTTATACAATTATGGCTGTAAATTTTGTTGTTTTATATATGGTTATTTATTTAACAAATAGAGGAATAAAAAAGGGACTAAAAGTATTTTTTGAAAAAGAAAACAAGAAAATGCCAAAACTGCCTAATAAATCTTTAGCGTTAGTAATATCAGCAATTGCAAGTTTTGTCGTATCATCAGTCTTTATGCAAAAATTTATGCTAGCAACTAGTGGAGCATCATTTGGAATACAAGATCCTATATTTGGATTAGATATTTCATATTATATGTTTTTAAAACCATTTATAGAAGCAGCTGTCTTTTACTTTGTAATATTATTTGTATGTTTGTCATTATATATGGCACTATATTATGTAATAGTATTTAATCGTTACTTTGATGGTATAGATGGAAAAATGCTAAAAGAAAGCTTATTTATGAAAAAATTACTAAGAAATGTAATGTTAATAATAATAGGTATTGCTATTTTAACTGTACTTAGTACTCAAAACGTAATGTTTGGAAAAATACTTACAGTTGGAGATAATATAGAAATAAATGGTGCAGGAATGACAGAAGCAACAGTTCAAGTTTGGGGATATGCAATATTTGCATTTGTAATAATAATATTTGCATATAGAGCAATAAGAGCATTTAAAGCAGGAAGTACAAATAAAGTATTAAAAAATTTAGCAGTAATACCTGGATATTTAGTTGTACTATTTATTGCAATGATAGGATTTGATTTAATATATGTAAATTCAAATGAATTAGATAAAGAAAAAGATTATATCTCTGAAAATATAGAAAATACTAAAAGTGCGTATAATATAGGAATTGAAGAAACAAATATAGAAAGCTCAGGAACCATAACACAAGAAGAAGTAGATGAAGCTTCTAATGTAATTAATAATATACCAATAATTAGTAAAGAAGCAGTATTAGAGACATTAGAAAATAATCAATCTAGTGCTGGTTACTATGTATATCCAAATACTACACTTGCAAAATATAATATAAATGGACAAGATAAATTAGTATATTTAGCACCAAGAGAAATTACTAACTCAGGAAGAACTTATAGTAACAAAACATACGAATATACTCATGGAATGGGAGAAATAATAACATCTGCAACAGAAAGTACAGAAAGTGGAAATATAAAATATGTACAAAGTGACGTAGCAGGTGCAGATGAAGTAATTGATATTTCAGAGCCAAGAATTTATTTTGGAATGGAAACAGATGAAACAATAGCAACAAATACAAAAAATAAACAAGAATATGATTATACAGATGTAAATGGAACAGACCAAGTATCAGCTTATTCAGGTGAAGCAGGATTAAATTTAGGATTTTTAGATAGATTAGTACTTGGAATATCAAAAGGAGATTTAAACTTAGCATTCTCTAGTGAGATGACAGAAGATAGTAAGATATTGATAAATAGAGATATTGTAACAAGAGCAAAGAAAGCAATGCCATATTTAATTTATGATGAAAACCCATATACAGTTATTACTGATGATGGAAGAATCGTATGGGTATTAGATGCTTATACAGTATCATCTAGTTATCCATTCTCACAATATACGACAATTGAACATGATGGAATGACAGAAGATATAAATTATATAAGAAATTCTGTAAAAGTAATAATCGATAGTTATGATGGAACAATGGATTTCTATATAACAGATAGAACAGATCCAATTGCTATGGCTTATAGAAATATATATGATGGTTTATTTAAAGACTTAGACGAAGAAATACCAGAAGACATATCTAGCCATTTTGTATATCCAGAGTTCTTATATAATGTTCAAGCAGAAGTATTAAAAGTATATCATAATACTAGACCAGATGTAATATACAGAGGAGATGACTTATGGGATATTGCAAAATCTAGTACTACAAGCAATACTAACACTACAGGAACATATATGGAACCATATTATACAATGGTAAAAACTAAAAATGGAGAACAATTAGGTTTAGTACAAATATATACTCCAGATTCAAGACAAAATATTATTTCATATTTAGTTGGAAGCAATGAAAATGGAAAAAATGTATTGAGATTATATAAATTCTCAGCAGATAGTAATATTGTAGGACCAATGCAACTTGATAAGCAAATACAAGAAGATTCTAACATTAGTACTGAATTAGAAACATTAAATGTAACGGGAACAAGATTAACAAAACAAATGATAATTGTTCCATTAAATAATACATTACTATATGTAGAACCAGTTTATCAAACAATGCTTAATGAATCTGATGTTCCACTTCTAAAGAAAGTAATAGTAGCATCTGGAAATAAGGTCGCAATAGGAGATACTTTAACAGAAGCATTACAAAACTTACTTTCAAGATATGCTACAAATATCGAAGTTGAAGATACAGAAGATATAGAAGGTCTTATTGAAGCAATTATAAAAGCTAACCAGAATTTAACAGAGTCTAATGAAAATAATGATTGGGAAATGATGGGTAGTGATATTACAAGACTTCAAGAATTAATTAATCAACTAGAACAAGCAAAAGAAGAAGAGGAACAACAAGCAAAAGAAACTGGAGAAAATCAAACTACTGGAAATACAATTAATTCAACTGATATAAATAATACAAATGAGAACATAGTAAATGAACAAAATACCGTAGTAGTTAATAATACAACTAGTGAATAATAACTAAAATGAAATAAAAGAGTAAAAATATAAACAAAAAGAATAAAACAAACATAAAAAATCCACCATATAACTAGGTGGATTTTTATGTTTGGTAATAAAAGAAAAAAGAAAGAAGAAAAAGAAAAAACTGAAAAAATAAATATTTTAAGTAAGTCAGTAGAGCATCTAAACAAGATTTTACAAGAAGGAAATTTTGTAGAACTTGCTTATTTATTAGGAAATAAAAAAGAAATGCTTATAAGAAACTTTTTTGCTGGGATATCAAGAGGAATTGGTATAGGAATAGGAGTAACTATTATTACAGCGATTCTTGTAATGATTCTTCAAAAAATAGTAACTTTAAATATACCAGTAATTGGAGAATATATATCTGATATTGTAGAAATAGTTCAAAGAAGTAGATAAGACAAAAAGAACAGGGAGTTTTGTTTAATATTTGTGCATAAATAGGTTTTATATGTTATAATCTAAGAAAAAAAGAAGGTATTAGTATGGAAGAATTAAAAAAAGAAGATATAAAATGTATATTCCCTAAAAGAGATGAAAATTCAAATAAAGGAAATTTTGGATATGTAGGGATAATGGGAGGATGTATAGAATATTCAGGAGCGGCTAAACTTGCAAATTTAAGCTGCGCAAGTCTAACAGCAGGTTGCGGAGTGGTAAGGCTTATAGTACCAAAAGAAATAGCAAGTGGTGTTATGCCGTATCTTTTAGAACAAACTTTATTTACAATAGAAAGTAAAAATGGGCATATGATATTTAATAAAGACAAAATAGATAAATCATTAGAAAAATTAAAAGCAATAGCTATTGGTATGGGGTGGGGAGAAAGTAAAGATAATGAGAAAATACTTAGATACATATTAGAAACAAAAGACATACCAGTTATAATAGATGCAGATGGATTAAATGCTTTAGCTAAAATGGATAAAAGTACTTTAAATAGAACTAAATGTAAAGTTATATTAACACCACATTTAAAAGAATTTGAAAGAATAAGTGGGTATAGCCTTGAAGATATAAAAAACAATCCACAAGAATTAGCTATTAAATTTGCTAAAGAATATAATGCTATTTTACTACTTAAAGGACATACTACTACAGTTACAGATGGAGAAACAACTTACTTAGTAAAAAGAGGGTGCGCTGGTATGGCAACTGCAGGAAGCGGAGATGTGTTATCAGGTATGTTGGTAGGACTTCTAGGGTATAATGAACCCAATGTTTTAACTGTAGCTGCTGGAAGTTATTTAGCGGGCCTAGCAGGCGAATTAGCTCAAAAAGATTTAAATGATATTTCAATGAGAGCATCTGATACAATATCTAAAATACCAGAGGCAATAAATGATATAAGAAAACAAATAAAAATAGAAAAATAGAGAGAGAAATGATAATTTACGTATTAAAGATAAAATAGCGTATAAAAATGAAATATATAAAATTGAAAGGTCAAGGAAGAAAAATCATTTTTTCCTTGATTTTTTGCTTGTTTTAGAGTATAATCTTAATGTTAAAGTTTAGTTTTAAGGAGATAGAAATGAAAGCGATAGAAATAAGAAAAAAATATTTAGATTATTTTAAAAAACATGGGCATAGTGTTATACCATCTGCTCCATTAATACCAGAAAATGACCCATCAGTATTATTTACAACAGCAGGAATGCAACCATTAGTGCCATATTTGTTAGGAGAAAAACATCCAGAAGGTAAAAGACTTACTGATTATCAAAAATGTGTAAGAACAAATGATATTGATGAAGTAGGAGATAATCGTCATTTAACATATTTTGAAATGCTTGGAAATTGGTCTTTAGGTGATTACTTTAAAGATGAGTCAATAGCAATGAGTTTTGAATTCTTAACAAAAGAGTTAGGAATTCCAGTAGAAAAATTGTCAGTAACATGTTTTGCAGGAGACGAAGATTGTCCAAGAGATGAAGTGGCAGCTGCTGCTTGGAAAAAAGCAGGAATACCAGAAGACAATATATATTATTATGGAAAAGATGATAACTGGTGGATAGCAGGTGAAGTTGGCCCTTGTGGTCCAGATACAGAAATGTTCTATGATACTGGAAAACCAGCGTGTGGGCCAGATTGTCAGCCAAGTTGTGATTGTGGTAAATATGTAGAAATTTGGAATAATGTATTTATGGAATATTTCAAAGACGAAAACGGATATAGAAAATTAGAACAAAAAAATGTTGATACTGGACTTGGTTTAGAGAGAATGACAATGTTATTACAAGAAAAAGAAACACCATTTGATACTGAATTATTTAGCCCAGTTATGGATAAACTAAAAGAGTTACAAAAAGTAGATAACATTGAAAGTAGAAGGATAATAGCAGAGCATTTACGTTCAAGCATGATGATAATAGCAGATGGAGGAAGACCAAGTAACCTAGATAGAGGATATGTATTAAGAAGACTAATAAGAAGAATGATAAGACATATGAATAAATTACAAATAAATTTAGATTCATTAAAAGAATTAATAGATATCTATGTAGAAAACTTAGGTGAAATGTATCCAGAACTTGTTAAAAATAGAGAAACAATAGAACAAGTAATACTAGAAGAAAAAGATAAATTTGTAAAAACACTTTCTCATGGCGAAAGAGAATTCCAAAAAGCAATAGGAAAATTAGAAGGAACAAATGTTATACCAGGAGAAGTAGTATTTAGATTATATGATACTTATGGTTTCCCACCAGAAGTAACAAAAGAATTAGCTTCTGAAAATGGCTATGAAATTGATATAGATAGTTTTAATGAATTGTTCAAAAAACACCAAGAAAAATCAAGAGCTGGTTCAGAACAAAAATTCAAAGGTGGCCTTGCAGAAACAACAAAAGAAACAGTTGCATATCATACAGCAACACATCTACTAAATGCAGCAATAAAACAAGTGATAGGAAAAGATGCACATCAAAGAGGATCAAATATAACAGTAGATAGAATGAGATTTGACTTTAACTGTGACCATAAGCTAACATCAGAGGAAAAACAAGAAATTGAAGACTTAGTAAATAAATGGATTAAAGAAGGATTACCAGTAATAAAAGAGGAAATGAAAAAAGAAGATGCTATAAAATCAGGTGCAGAATGTATGTTTATAGAAAAATACCCAGATATAGTAACAGTATATACAATAGGAGATGTGTCAAAAGAACTATGTGGAGGACCTCATGTAAAAAACACAAGTGAACTTGGAAGATTTAAGATAAAAAAAGAAGAGTCTAGTTCATCAGGAGTAAGAAGAATAAAAGCAGTATTAATAGATGAATAGATTTATTGTAGGAGGTTTTATAATGGAAGATTGTTTATTTTGTAAAATAATAAAAGGAGAAGTACCTTCAAATAAAGTATATGAAGATGACTATGTATATGCATTTAAAGATATAGAGCCAGCAGCACCAGTTCATGTATTAGTAGTACCTAAAAAACATATTTCATGTTTAAATGAAATGACAGAAAATGATGAATTACTAGCAGGAAAAATTCTTATGGCTATAAAGAAAATAGCTAAAGAATTAGGCGTAGATGAAAAAGGTTATAGAGTTATAAATAACTGTGGAAAAGATGCAGGACAAACAGTAATGCACTTACATTTTCATTTACTTGCAGGTATACAAATGGGCGAAAAATTAGTATAAGATTAAAATAGAACTTAAGAAATAGCTTAGGTTCTATTTTTATATTAAAACACAAATTTACATAAATAATAAAATGTGATATAATATAAATGTAGTGTAAAACTCTGTTTTAGGAGGAAATATGTCAAAGACAGCTTTTTTCGAAACACCTAATGTTGTTAGCGTTGGAATTGACTTGGAGCAACAAGTGGATTTAGCTCTATGTAAAGCTCAGAGCAAATCTCGTTCAGGTCGAGATTATAGTCAGGAACTTGCAGAGTGCTTGAGTGCGCTGAATGATTTTGCTGACTATAATGAAAGGATACTGGATGCGATGGAGAAGAAGGCTCTTTCCAAAGGGGATAAGCTTTTCATTGCTGTGATGATTAATCCGTTGAGGAGTAATCTGAAAAGTAAGGAAAAGCAAGTACAAGAAGAGATTAGGAGACTTCAGATGGGAAGATAACATCATTTCCTTGAAATGCTGGCGAGAGTTTTTCGCCAGCGTTTCTTTATATTATTATTTATTTTCTAAATTTATATAAAAAAGGATACAATATCTTTATTTTTTTATAAAAATGTGATATAATATAAGAAGTAGAATAAGGTACGGAGGTAAAAAGTTATGTTTGAGAGTAAATATAGTAAAGTATTAACAGTAATATTAGTAATAGTAATAGTAGCAATAGTTGGATTACTAGGATTTTTGGCTTTTGACTTTTTCCAAAACTATCTAGTAACAAATGATGCATCACAATTTGTAGAAGATTTTAATGGAGAAGTGAATTCTGAAGGAGATACATCTACAGCAAGTACAAATACAGTAAGTGATGAGTCAAATCCATTTGAGGGACTTGAAAGTTCAGGAAGTAATTCAAATAGTTCATCTACAACAACAAAAACATATAAGGGGTTTGGAGTAGTAGGAACAATGAGAATTCCAGCAACAGACTTTGAATATCCAATTCTTGAAAAAGTAACTAAAAAATCTATAGAAACAGCAGTTGCATTCCAATATGGAGCAGGAATAAATCAAGTGGGAAATAGTGTAATTATAGGACATAACTATAGAAATGGATTATTTTTCTCAAACAACAAAAAATTACAAATAGGAGATAAAATATACATAAAAGATAATTCAGGAACAGAGATGACATATACAATTTATGATAAATTTGAAACGACACCAGAAGATACATTATTCTATCAAAGAGATACAGCAGGAAGACCTGAAGTAACATTATCAACTTGTACAGATGATAGTAGTGCAAGATTAATAATTTTAGCAAGAGTTGAAGGATAATTTATAATAATAAAATAAGTAAAGGAATTTTGATAAATTCCTTTATTTTTTTTTCTATTTTGTATATAATAGAAAGAAATAAAAAGCAAAATAGAGGTGCTAAAATGAATAAAAAAGAAGCAAAAGAGAGAATCGAAAATTTAAGAAAACAAACCGAATATTATGCAAAAAAATATTATGATGATGATAATCCAGAAATATCAGACTTTGAATATGATATGTTAATGGTAGAATTACGCAATTTAGAAAAAGAATATCCAGAGTTTAAATCGAAAGATTCATTGACAGAAAAAGTGGGTGGACATGTTAAAGAAGGATTTGAAAAAGTAACGCATGAAGTACCATTACAAAGTTTACAAGACGTGTTTAGCATAGCAGAAGTAAATGAATATATTGGTAAAACAAATGAAAAGGCTGAAGAAAATAACATAAAAAATAGAACATATGTAGTAGAAACAAAAATAGATGGGTTATCAGCAGCACTAGAATATAGAAAAGGAAAATTTGTAAGAGGAGCAACAAGAGGAAATGGACTAGTTGGTGAAGATGTAACACAAAATCTAAAGACAATAAAAACAATACCAATGGAATTAAAAGAAAATATAGATATAATAGTACGTGGAGAAGTATTTATATCTAAAAAAGATTTCGAAAAAATGAATAAGGAAAGAGAAGAAAAAGAAGAAGAGCTATTTGCAAATGCAAGAAATGCGGCAGCAGGTTCTTTAAGACAATTAGATAGTAAAGTAACTAAAAAAAGACCATTAAATATATATATATTTAATGTACAAAAAATTGATGATAAACAATTTAATTCACATTTTGAGGAATTAGAATATTTGGCAAAACTAGGGTTTAATGTAAATCCTGTACGTATCCCATGTAAAGATGAAAAAGAGGTAGAAGAGGCAATAAAGAAGATAGGAAAAGAAAGGGAAAAACTAACATTTGATATAGATGGAGCTGTTGTGAAAGTAGATGATTTGAAATTTAGAGAAATATTGGGAACAACGGCCAAAACACCAAGATGGGCAATAGCATATAAATATCCGCCTGAAAAAAAAGAAACTAAGCTAAAAGATATAGTTTGCCAAGTGGGAAGAACAGGGGTAATAACACCAATGGCAATATTAGAGCCCGTAAAAGTAGCAGGGTCAACAATATCAAAAACAACACTTCATAATGAGGATTTTATAAAAGAAAAAGACTTGAAAATAGGAGATACAGTAGTAATACAAAAAGCAGGAGATGTAATACCTGAAATAGTGGAAGTAAAGAAGAATAAAAGAACAGGTGAAGAAAAAGAGTTTGAAATGCCAAAAGTATGTCCTGTATGTGGAGCAGAAGCAGTAAGAGAAGAAGGAGAAGCAGCTATAAGATGTACTGGAATAGAATGCCCAGCAAAATTATATAGAAATTTAGTACATTTTGCATCAAGAGAAGCAATGAATATAGATGGACTTGGCGAAGCAATAATAAAACAACTATTGGATAAAGGACTAATTAGTAATATGGCAGATATATATACTTTAAAGCTTGAGGATATTGCATCACTTAAAAAAAATGGAATAAAATTTGCTCAGAATTTGATAGATAGCATAAATAGAAGTAAGCAAAATGATTTATATAGACTAATAACAGCGTTTGGAATAAGACATGTAGGAGCGAAAGTATCAAAAGTACTTGCTAAAAGATATAAAACAATGGATATGTTAATGAATGTAACTTCAGAAGAACTAGCAATGGTAGAAGATATTGGACCAATAGCATCAAATAGTATAAGAGAATTCTTCTTACAAGAACAAACTATAGATTTAATACAAAGATTAAAACAAGCCGGAGTTAATATGAAGTATCTAGAAGAAGAGGGAGAAGACAATAGATTTGAAGGGAAAACTTTTGTATTGACAGGGACATTAGAAAAATATACAAGAGGAGAAGCAGGAAGTATTATAGAAAAATTTGGAGGAAAAACATCTAGTTCAGTATCTAAAAAAACAGATTATGTTTTAGCAGGAGAAGAAGCAGGAAGTAAACTAACAAAAGCTCAAAATCTAGGAGTAACAATACTATCAGAAGAAGAATTTGAAGAATTAATAAAATAATTTCGCGTTTGGGACGTTTCCTTTGCGAAAAAAAAGTCGCATTTGGGACACATCATAGAAATATAAGGAGGAAATATGGAAGATTATACATTTGAAAAAATGTGGGTAGATTTAAGAGATGGATACCAAATATATTATACTTATGTTGGAAATAGATATTTATTATTTAAAACAGCAGATAATTGTTATACACAAAAATTAGTGTCAGAGCATAAGAAAAATCCACAACCACGTATGCTTATGCTAACATTAAAAAGAGTAAAAGAAATATTTCCACATATGGAAGATATTGAATATAAAAGAGATGACTTTTAAAATGGAATAAATAATAATTCTTAGCAATGTCATAAATATAATGAAAACTATGTAATAAGGAGAAGAAAAATGGCTGTAATAATAGATGGAAAAGCATTAGCTAAAAAAATAAGGAATAATTTAAAAATTGAATGTGATGAATTAAAAAAGAAAGGAATAACACCAAAACTTGCTGTTATAATGGTTGGTGATAATCAGGCATCAAAAGTATATGTGAAAAATAAAAGCAGGGCATGTGATGAGGTAGGTATAGAATACAAAGAATATCTTTTAGATGAAAAAACAAAACAAGATGAATTAATAGAGCTAATAAAAACATTGAATAAAGATGAAAAAGTAAATGGAATATTATTACAAAGTCCAGTTCCTGAACATTTAAATATAAATCAAGCTTTTAAAGCAATAACATATTTAAAAGATGTAGATGGATTTACTCCTTCTAGTGTGGGAAAACTTTGCATAGGTGAAGACACATTTGTATCATGTACTCCTTTAGGTGTTATTAAGATGTTTGAAGAATACAATATTGACTTAAATGGTAAAGATGTGGTAATATTAGGAAGAAGTAATATTGTAGGAAGACCACTTATACAATGCTGTTTACAAAAAAATGCAACTGTAACAGTATGTCATTCAAAAACAAAAAATTTAAAAGAACATACAAAAAGAGCAGATGTAATTATTTCTGCAATAGGTAGTCCTAAGTTTGTAACAGCAGATATGGTAAAAGATGGAGTAGTTATAATAGATGTGGGAATAAATAGAAATGAAGACGGAAAATTAGTAGGAGATGTTGATTTTATGAATGTAGAGAAAAAAGCAAGCTATATAACTCCAGTTCCTGGAGGTGTTGGACCAATGACAATAGCAATGCTTATGCATAATGTAATAAAAGCTACAAAAGAACAATATAATGAAAATTCAACATTTTAATTTATTAAATAAAAATATGGGGCATTATTAATAAAATAATGCTCTTTTTGTATTTTAAGGAGGAAGTATATGGTAGAAGATAAAAAGTATTGGGTATGGCTTAGTTTAATAAAGGGATTAGGAAGTAAGAAAAAACAAAAATTATTAGAAGTTTATAAAACCCCTAAAAGATTATACTATTTGAGAAGAAATGAATTACTAAAAATAAAAGGCATAGGAACACAAATTGTGGATAATATTTTAGATGAGAAGATAAAAGAAGAGGTTAATAAACATATTTATTATATGGAAAAAAATAATATAGATATTATTTCAATTGTAGACAACTATTATCCTCAATATTTAAAGCAAATATATGATCCGCCAATTAGCTTATATATCAAAGGAAATAAAGAAATATTAAACAATAAAGGAATAGCTATAATTGGTTGTAGAGAAGCAAGTGAATATGGTAAAAAAGCAGCTAAATATTTTGGGTATAATTTATCAAAAGTAAATATAAATATAATTAGCGGTTTAGCTAAAGGTGTGGATACTTATTCACATATTGGAAATTGTTGTTCTTTATTAGAGAAAAGTTATTCATATGTTGAAAGCTATAAAAGATATGGAAAACCAATAGCAGTTGTGGGAAATGGACTAGATATGGTATATCCAAAAGAAAATCAAAAGTTGGAACAGAAAATAATAGAATTAGGTGGTTGCGTTATTTCTGAGTATCCAATAGGAACAAAGCCACAAAAAATGCATTTTCCAGCAAGAAATAGAATTATTAGTGGAATAGCAAAAGGAGTTCTTGTAATAGAAGCAAAAGAAAAAAGTGGAACATTAATAACAGTTGATTTTGCTTTAGAACAAGGAAAAGATGTATATGTAGTACCAGGTAATATAAACTCAATAAATTCTGTCGGTACAAATGAACTAATAAAACAAGGAGCAAAATTAATAACAACGTATAAAGAGGTTGAAATTCAGAATTAAAAATGTTATATTAAAATTGTTAACAAAAGAAAATAAGGAGAGAGCATATGAAAAAAATTGAAGAAGCTCATTTAAGAAAACGTAATATGAAGTTGTATTCCTTATATGTAATATTCGGTTCAGATTTGTTATTTTATTATGGAGTTAAAATTTTATTCTTTTCTCAAGTAAAACATATATCAGATGCAGATATAGTTTTTTTATCAACAGTTTTTGCATTAGCATCGTTGGTTAGTCTTGTATTTGCAAATTTTATAAATAATAAGACAAGTAACAGAAAAACACTTATAATAGGTGATATTATAAATGCGATATCAATGATTGTATTAATTGTAGGTAATGGATTTGTACAAATGGCAATGGCAGAAATGCTAAATGCAGTTGCTTTTGCGTTAAAGAATATTTCAACAGGACCAATGTTAGAAGAGTCAATTCCTAAAACAGATAAGAAAAGTGAAATATTTTCAAGAATAGATGGAAAAGCATATTTCAAATATTGTATATTTTCAGCAATAGCAACAGTAGTAGCAGGATTTTTGTATAATGTAAATCCATATGTCCCTATGATTTTGTGTTTAATATGTACAGTTATTTCAGGAATAATATCGTTCAATTTTAAAGAAATTAGTAAAGAACAAAGGAACAAACAAAAAGATTTAATAAAAGTTGTGAAAGAATTAAAAGAAGGTTTTATATATACGATAAAATCAAAAAGAATACGTGCCTTACTTTTAGCTTTGGGTTTCATATGGGGAATATTTATACTATATATGACATATCAAACAACTTTATTAAAAAATATGAATATTTCAGCAGCAAGTATAGGGATAATTGCAATGTTCCTAGAAATAATAAAAGGTTATGGTGGAAGATTCGCAAACCAGTATAATAAAAAGTTAAAAAATAAATCACTAACAATTTTAGCTTTAACAGTATCTATTTCATTCATAATTGCCGGAATTGGAAGTTTATTAAATATTTCATTTGCAATACAAATTGTAATAATATTAGTAGCATTTATTATAATTGATACTATTAGAGGTCTTTATATGGTTCTATATAAAAAATACGATAATAATTTTTCAAATGTAAAAATACTTCCAACAATATATACAATGACAAATATATATTGGAACTTAGAAAGAGTTATAATTACGGCCATAGGTTCTTTTATATTAACTATAGTTGATGTAAAATATGGATTTATTATAATGGGAGTTATATTTATTGTTACTACAATACTAATTAGTACTTATATGAAAACCAGAGTTGGACTTAAACCAGAAGAGTATAGTAATGAAGATTTAAAATATTCTAATGATTAATATAAATAAAATGTGAGGAGAGGACCAAAAATAAAAGAAGAGGTTTTAGAAATAGCTAAATTAAGAAAATATAATATGAAATTATATAAGTTTTATATTATGTTTGGATATGATATGTTGTTTTATTATGTAATAAAAGTACTATATTTTTCTCAGGTTAAAAATATTTCTGATGCAAGTATAGTATCACTTTCAACCATATATGCTTTGACATCGATATTATTTTTGATTATTTCAACAGCAATTAATACTAAAATTGGAAATAAAAGAACTTTAATATTGGGAAATTTTATAAACATTATATCAATTATAATTTTTATAACTGGAAATGGATTTGAACAAATATTAATAGGACAGATTTTAAATGCAATAGCATTTTCAATGAAAAATATTTCATTTGGACCTATATTAAGTGAATCAATTCCTAAAACAAAAAATAAAGGAGAAATCTTTTCCAAGATAGACGGAAATGCATTTTCAAAATTTTGTATATTTTCAGCAATAGCCACTGTCTTGGCTGGATTTTTGTATGATATTAATTATAATATTCCGATGTACTTGTGTTTAACATGTGCGATTATAGCTACAATTTTGTCGACAAGATTTAAAGAAATAGAAAAAAATAAAAAAGGAAAAACAAACAGTAGAGAACATCTAATAAAATATATTAACGAGCTAAAAACAGGATTTATTTTTACAATAAAATCGGGAAGAATAAAAGCATTGTTATTATCTTTAGGATTTATTTTTGCTATAATTACACTTTTTTCTACATATCAAATGACTTTGCTAAAAAATATAGGTGTTTCAGCAGGAATTATAGGATTGATATCAATGCTTCAAACTATACTAAAAGGACAAGGTGGAAAATTTGCAAATAAATATAATGAAAAATATAAAAATAAATCTTTAACTAGTATGTCTCTTGTAATAGCGATTATCTTTATAACAATGGGAATAATAAGTACAATTAATATTGATTTTAAAATAAAAGTATTAATAATTACTGTATTATCCGTAGTGCTTTCTTTAGTTGAGGGACTATATAATATATTATATAAAAAATATTTAAATAATTTTACGAATACTAAAATACTTCCAACAATATATTCAGTAGATAATATATATTGTAATTTTGAAAGGGTTATTATATATTCAATTGGATCATTTGTGTTAACGATATTTTCTGTAAATTATGGATTTATAATAATGGGAGTATTGTTTATAATAATAGCATTGATACTACAGTTGTATATGAAATCCAGAGTTGGATTAACAGTTGAAGAATATAAAAAAGAAGATTTAAAATATTTTGAAAAGTGAGAAGATTTACATAAAAACACAAAAATATCTTGACAGAGAAAAATAATCATGCTATACTAAAAATGTAGTGATTAAAAATTGAATAATAAAATCGATGATTAAGAGAGTAATTTTATAATGAAGCAACAGCGAGTTAGGTAGAGTGAGAGCTAACATGTGGATTGTAAAATGAAAAGAACTTATGAGTGACTATGGGAAAAATTTTAATATTTAGTATCATAGTTCGCGGGCTCGGCGTTACTGAGAATGAGTGATTTATATAGAAAGTAAAAAATATATAAATAATTAGAGTGGTACCACGTTTTTTAGCGTCTCTTGCAAAAGAGATGCTTTTTTTTATTCTATATAAATAGAAATCATTGATTTATTAGAAAAAGGAGGATTTAAAATGAGTTATAAAAAAATAGTATTATCATATTCAGGAGGATTAGACACTTCTGTAATTATTACATGGTTAAAAGAAAATTATGATAATTGTGAAGTAATAGCAGTTACAGGAAATGTTGGACAAGGAGATTATGAATTAGAAGGATTAGAAGAAAAAGCTAAGAAAACAGGAGCGTCAAAGTTATATATTTTAGATTTAAAAGATGAAATGGCAAATGATTATATTGCACCAGCAATAAAAGCAGGAGCAACATATGAAGGACTTTATTTACTTGGAACGCCTTTTACAAGACCATTGCTTGCTAAAAAACTTGTAGAAATTGCTAAAAAAGAAGGAGCAGATGCAATTTGCCATGGATGTACAGGTAAAGGAAATGACCAAGTAAGGTTTGAACTTGCTATAAAAGCATTAGCTCCAGATATGCCTGTTATCGCACCATGGAGAATATGGGACATAAAAGGTAGGGAAGATGCAATTGATTATGCAGAAAAACACAATATACCTTTAAAAATAAGTAGAGAGACAAATTATTCTAAAGATAAGAACTTATGGCATTTATCACATGAGGGGTTAGATTTAGAAGATATAGCAAATGTTCCTAAATATGATGAAATATTAGAAATGGGAGTAACTCCTAAAAAAGCAAAAGATGAAGAAACTATTATAGAGTTAGAATTCGAAAAAGGGTTACCAATAGCATTAAATGGAGAAAAACTAAGCTTAGTAGAAATTATAGAAAAACTAAATAAAATAGGTGGAGAAAATGGAATAGGAATACTTGACATGGTAGAAAACAGATTGGTTGGAATGAAATCAAGAGGAGTTTACGAAACACCAGGAGGAACTATAATTTATAAAGCACATCATTTATTAGAAACAATATGCTTAGATAAAGAAACAATGCATTTTAAAGAAATTGTTGGAAATAAATTAGGAGAGATTCTTTATAATGCACAATGGAATATGCCATTAAAAGAAGCTATATGTGCATTTGTAGATAAAACTCAAGAAACAGTAACAGGAAAAGTAGGATTAAAACTATATAAAGGAAATATAATTCCAAATGGATTAGAAAGTAAATATTCTTTATATTCAGTAAAAACAGCATCTTTTGATGAGGATAATGAATATGACCAAAAAGATGCACAAGGTTTCATTAATTTATACGGACTACCTGTAAAAATAAAAGCTAAAATGGAAGGAAAATAAAAGAAAAGAGGTGTTTTTAGATGCCAATGTGGGAAGGAAGATTTTCAAAAAAATTAGATGAAAGAACTAATGATTTTAATTCTTCTATAAAATTCGACCATAGAATGTATAAACAAGATATAAAAGGAAGTATTGCTCATAGTAAGATGCTTTCAAAACAAGGAATTATAAAAGAAGAGGAATCAAAATCAATTATAGAAGGATTAAATGGAATATTAGAAGATATAGAAAATGGTAAATTGGAGTTTGACCCAAACGCTGAAGATATACATATGTTTATTGAAGCTGAGTTAACTAAGAGAATAGGTGATAATGGTAAAAAACTTCATACTGCAAGAAGTAGAAATGACCAAGTTGCTTTAGATATAAGAATGTATTTAAAAGAAGAGGTAGAAGAATTAAAGAAGAATTTAAAAAAATTAATACATACTTTTATAAAAAAAGCAGAGGAAAATACACATACTATTATGCCAGGATATACACATATGCAAAGAGCACAACCAGTTACCTTTGCACATCATTTGATGGCTTATGTTCAAATGTTTTTACGTGACTTAGAAAGATTAAATGAAACATATAAAAGAATTGATGTATGTCCTATAGGTAGTTGTGCATTAGCAGGAACAACGTATCCTTTAGACAGAGAATTTGAGGCGAATGAATTAGGATTTTCTAAAATTACAGACAATAGTTTAGATGGAGTATCAGATAGAGATTTTATAATAGAATTATTATCAGACATATCTATTATTATGATGCATTTATCTAGAATAAGCGAAGAAATTATTTTATGGTGTTCATGGGAATTTAAGTTTATAGAATTAGATGATAGTTTTTCTACTGGTTCATCAATTATGCCTCAAAAGAAAAATCCTGATATAACAGAATTAATTAGGGGAAAGACTGGAAGAGTATATGGTGACCTGTTTACAATGCTAACAGTTATGAAAGGTACACCTCTTGCTTATAATAAAGATATGCAAGAGGATAAAGAAGCAATATTTGATGCTTTAGATACAGTTAATTTGTGTATAACGACACTAGATCCATTAGTAGAAACAATGACAGTAAAAAAAGATAATATGAGAAAGGCTGCAGCAGAAGGTTTTATAAATGCAACAGATTGCGCAGATTATTTAACTGTAAAAGGAATACCTTTTCGTGATGCTTATAAAATAGTTGGTAATCTAGTAAAATATTGTATTGAGAATAATACAATTTTAGAAAATTTAGACATAAGTATCTATAAGAATTTTAGTGATGTATTTGACAAGGATATTTACGATGCAATTGATCTAGTTAATTGCGTAAATAGAAGAAATGTCCTAGGAGGCCCTGCAGCAGAGCAAGTTATAAAACAAATAGAACTTGCAAAAAGTAAATTAAATATATAGTAAATATGCCTATAACATTTTAGGCATATTTACTACAAAAAATTCAAAAAAACTATTGACAATTACTTTAAAATGGTTTATACTTTTATCTGTGCTAAGTAATAAGCACATGCTCCCTTAGCTCAGTTGGTCAGAGCAACTGGCTCATAACCAGTGGGTCCAAGGTTCGAATCCTTGAGGGAGCACCATTTTTTATATAAGGGTAGGTGGCCGAGTGGCTAAAGGCGGCAGACTGTAGTCTTTGGTTTATTCCAAAACCTAAATTTGCAGCTCATACAAGTGATTGTATGATGATAACTAGGCTAATTCGGGGAATCCTTAACAGGTAATGCTGATGGCAATCCCGAGCTAGGAAAGAAATTTCCGAGTGTAGAGACTTTATACCTAGTATCTTAATTTTAAGATAAAGAGAAAGTCCAGACTACAAACAAGAAATTGGTAGTGAAAACTATAGTAGTAAGAAATCTGTTCTCATTTGAGTACGAAGGTTCGAATCCTTCCCTGCCCACCAGAAAGATACAATTTATTGTATCTTTTTTTGTTTTGTTCTGATATAATTATAATAGGTGATTTTATGTTTAGAGGTTTTTTTGAAAATATAGATTACGAGAAAATTTCTGAAAAAGAATTTCTTGAATCAGGAAAGCAAACAGAACCAAGTTCAAAAATTAAAAGAGTAGCAGAGAGTATAGTAGGAAATAATGATACAACTATTCCAATAATAAGAATTATTGCATGGATAAAACAAAATCTGGATTATAAAAATGTAGGTGAAATAAAGTTCAAAAGAACAGCATCTGAAATATTAGAAAGTGGAGTTTACACAGGATGCAGCGATTTTGCGTTACTTTTTGAAGCCATATCAAGGGAAAAAGGAATACCTACTATACATATTCAAACAGCTAAGAAAAAATTTGTAGAAGATTTACAAAAAAGCAAAGATATTGAAGTAAGAGGGCATCATTTTTGTGAGTGCTTTGTAAATAACAGATGGATATTAGTTGATCCATCGAAAGAAAGTATATTACAAAATTATGATAATAATGATTTTAATTTAGGACAATATTATGTATTTTCTAAAAGTACAGATATATTTGAAACTGGAATTAGTAATGTTACTGATAATAATCAAATGATAAAAAGACTATTTTCTGGTTTTGATTTAGAAAGGTTTCATCCTGCTAATAGTATAGAGCAGGAAATAAGTAGATAAATAAAAGATTACTAAATTATGTTTTTAGTAATCCTTTTTATATTGTAACAATCTTTTTAGTAAAGTCTAAGTTATTACAAGAATTGAAATCATATCCAATAGTATATACATTAGTTGCAAAAATATCTTTATCTAGCATAAGTTTTAAATTTTTATTATTAGATTTATCAGCAAAACGCTTAACAGAAGTAATTATTTCAAGTTTTGAATTTGCTTTTGCAATTTCTGATATTATAAATTTACCTCTATTATTTAAACCTAAAACTCTAACATAAGGATTAACTTTTTTAGATAAAGCTATATCCTTTTTTGTGATACCAAGTAATGAATATAATAAAATTCTTTGTAATCTTGTAGTGGTATATCTTTTAGATTTTATAATATTTAAAAATTCTTGAATTGTATTACAAGAATTAGCAGCTTTTTTAATAGAAAATTCTAATCCTTCTGATACATCAGGAAGTTCAGCAATTTCATCTATTGACATTTTTCTTAAATTATAAATAATTTGTCTTTCAAAAACAGATAAGTCAGGAATTATATGTCCTTGCTTTATATTATCTATTAAAATTTCAAAACTAGGAGGAGGAAGTAATCTTTTTGTAATATCAAAGCTACCATTTTTTATAATATTTCTAATAGCAGTAGCGCTTGCTATGTTTCCTGAATAATTTATATCATTATAGCCAGCCTCGAATCTTGATATAGATATAGGCCTAATATTACTTTTATATTTTTTTAAAGCTTTTATATATTCAATTCCTAAGATATTATTAGGAGAGGAAAGAATATTTGCGTATTTTTTATTATTTAAATATAAAAGTAAAGCATTTTCTCTTGCTTTAGGAAAAGATAACCCTTTTTTTAATTCATTTGCTAACATATTTTTGTAAGATTTAGGTTCTTTATATAAAACTGTTGCAATGCCATCTAGAATATCAATATCAGAAGTTTCACTACCAAAACTAAGATAATCTACAACTTTAAGAGAATCTAAAATACGAATACTACCTTCAGCAAAGTTTTCGGCACTAGATGTAGCATATAAAACAGGTAGTTCTATTACTAAGTCAACTCCACATCTAAGTGCAGCTTCTGTTCGAGACCATTTATCAATAATTGCTGTACTACCACGTTGTGTGAAATTACCACTCATAATTGCTACAACATAATTAGAACCAGTTGCTTTTTTAGATTGCTCCAAATGATACAAATGACCATTGTGAAATGGATTATATTCACATATAATACCTAAAACTTTTCCCATAATAAATCCTTTCTTGTATATTTTTATAATTACTGTTATAATATTACCATAAAATGGATAAAAAAACAATGGAAAGGTATGAATAACATGGAAAAAGTAACAATATATACAGATGGTGCATGCTCTGGAAATCCAGGTCCTGGCGGATGGGCAGCAGTATTAATTTATAATGAAAATAAAAAAGAAATATCAGGAGCTAAAAAAGATACAACAAATAATGTAATGGAATTAACAGCTGTTGTAGAAGCTTTAAAACTACTGAAATATCCTTGTGAAGTTGACTTACATAGTGATAGTGCATATATTGTAAATTGTTTCAATCAAGGATGGATTTATAATTGGGTAAGGAATAATTGGAAAACAACATCAAAAGAACCTGTAAAAAATAAGGAAATATGGGAACAACTTTATAATTTGACTAAAAAACATAAAGTGAATTTTATAAAAGTAAAAGGGCATAGTGATAATGAGTTAAATAATAGATGTGATGAACTAGCAAGAAATGCAATAAAAGAACTATAAAATAAATTTGATTTTAAAAAAATATGTGGTATAATGTAATTATGCTGAAAATTGGCATATAATTTTATTCTCCTGTTTTTACAGGTTGATATAAGCTTTATGGGAAATCAGTATTTGAGGAGAAAAAATGGAAAATCCTACTTTAGAGGACTATCAGAGGTTATCAATCTCTTCGGTTTATCTTACTATGATAGTGAGAAAAGTACCAAAAGGAATGATACCTCCTATGGTAATATGCCCCGTTGTAAGGTTTAACAACGGTTTCGTACGGCTTGATAGTGGAGAATATATAGACTCGAGAAGATTCTTTCTGTCAAGTACCAGATGTATTTCAGATTATTATCTGGAAGGACAATATTGGTTCTGCATGAAGGGGGAACGGGTGAGTTTAGAATTTGACAATCTTGAGCCGTATAATAGATACATCGAGTTTGCAGGCAAGAATTTCGATAGGTATGTGAACTATATTATTCATCACAAAATACCAAAATGATGGTCCTAGAAAGGAAAACAAAAGTCACACATTTCTTTGATTGATTTTGTGTGACTTTTGCTATGTTTAATATTACATTTTTATTACATTAGGTAAAAATATTGAAATATTTTAACTGATTCAGTATAATAAAAGTGTACTATAATGAACGAAAGAAAATTTTGCATAAGGGGGATTTATATGGATACTTTTGCAGACTATATATTAAAAGAAAAAGACTTAGCTTCTAAAATGGAAATAGTATATTATTTATCTAAGAAAAATAGGATATTTTTTGATAAATCTGTTATATTTAAAACAGAAATAACAAGGATGTTTTTGGACTATTCAAAATTTGAAATGGATAAAAATTTAGTATTAACAGCAACATTACTTTGCAATGTTAAGAAAATTGATAATGCCCAAGATATAAATAGTATCCATACTTATGCAAAAAAGGGAGCTGAATATTTATATAAAATAGGATTTAACAAAAGATTTTGTAAAATTTGTGAAGAGGTAAATAGATATAGTAATAGCAATCCAAGAGAAAGAGAAAGTGATGTTTTAGAATTAGTTGACCAATTTGGAGGAATGTTATTAGATAGACCAGAAAGAATAGGATTCAAACCAGATGAAGCTTTAGTGCTTTTAGAACATAGAAATTTAAAAGATGAATATAATAGGTATTTAGAAACTTTTATTGACTTTGTAAATTTTATGGAACAAATAAATGTTAGTGAACTAGTAAATATGACAGCATTAAGACGATTAGTAAAAATTCATAATGAGACAGATGGAGTAATTAATTTTATAAAAGAAGTTGTTTATAATTATGAGCCAAAAGTTGATAAATTAATTGAAAGACAAAAAGAAAAGTTAGCAAGAGAAATGTTTGATAGTCTAAAAGACCCTAATAGACCTTTGTTTAGTGAGGAAACAGCAAAGAAAATAATGAATCATTTAGGAGAAGATACTGTAGAAAATGTAGAGGAGTAAAAAATGTACGAAATATTTGCAGATTTACATGTACACATAGGAAGAAGTGAAAATGGAAAACCAATAAAAATAACAGCAGCTAGGTCACTTAATTTTGCAAACATTGCAAAAGAATGTGCAGACAGAAAGGGAATAAATGTAGTAGGAATTATAGATTGTGCATCACCATATGTAATAGAAGATATAGAAAATTTTTTAAAAACAGGGGAGGCTTATGAGTTAGAAAATGGAGGGATTATATATAAAGATAAAGTATGTATAATTCTTGGAAGTGAAGTGGAAACTTCAGAGAAAGGAAGAAATGGAAAATCTGGAGCGGCACATAATTTATGCTATTTTCCACATCTAAGCGATATAAAAGGTTTTTCAAATGAATTAAGCCATCATCTAAAAAATATAACATTAAGCACACAAAGAACAGATTTATCAGGATATGATTTAATAGATATGGTAGAAAGGTATAATGGAATATTAGTTCCAGCACATGTATTTACACCACATAAGAGTTATTATGGAAATTGTACTGATAGATTGGAATATGTATTTAAAGAAAAGTTTGATAAAATATTTGCAATAGAATTAGGATTAAGTTCAGATACATTTTTAGCAGATGAGATATCAGAGTTAGAAACAAGAACTTTTTTAACAAATTCAGATGCACATTCTCTTCCAAAAATTGCAAGAGAATATAACAAAATGTTAGTCGAAGATATTTCTTTTGAAGAAATAGTAAAAGCTTTAAAAAATGAAGATGGAAGAAAGGTTCTTGCAAATTATGGATTAGATCCAAAACTTGGAAAGTATCATAGGACATATTGTGATGATTGTAATAAAACTATAGAAACAAAAGAACCTGTAGAAACCTGCCCATATTGTGGTGGAAAAAATGTTACATTTGGAGTTTTTGATAGAATAGAATTAATAAAGGATAAAAATAAAACAAAAAGTCCAGATAATAGACCTCCATACATTTATCAAATACCACTAGGATTTATTCCAGGGGTGGGAGGAAAAACAGTTCAAAAGTTATTAGATACATTTGAGACAGAAATGAATATATTGCACAAATTATCTAAAGATGATATAGAAGCAATTGTAGGAAGTAAAGTGGCAAACAATATAGACAATGCAAGAAATGGAAATTGCGAAGTACACTCAGGTGGAGGAGGAAACTACGGAAAAGTTTCTGTAAAAAATAAATAAAAAAGTTCTAAAAATCTCTTTATCGAATACACATTATGTATAAACGATAAGGAGATTTTTTATGAAGGAAAAAGGTCTAAGAACTAAGGAAACAATAAAACAACATATATTAAATAATAAAAAAGAATACATAATTGTAACATTACTATTTATAATTGGAATATTTTTAGGAGTCTTTTTTGTAAACAATTTAGGAGAAGCACAAAAAACAGAAGTACAAGAATATTTAAATAATTTTGTAGAAAAATTAAAGCAAACAGAAAAATTAGATAATATCGATTTGTTAAGAATAAGTATTGTTCAAAATGTAATTTTTGCATTTATTTTATGGTTTTTTGGAACAGCTGTTATAGGTATACCTATTGTATTTGGAATTGTAATATATAGAGGCTTTTGCTTTGGATATACTATTTCAATTTGTGTTACAATTATGGGGATGTCAAAAGGTTTAACTTTTACACTTATTAATCTATTATTACCGAGCTTATTGTTAATTCCAGCAATTTTAGCTATTTCAGTTAGTGGATTTAAATTATACAAATCTATAATAAGAGACAATAGAAAAGAAAATATAAAATTGGAGATAGCAAGACATACAATTTTTTCATTGATAATGTTGATAATTATGATTATAGCATCATTAGTAGAAGTCTTTATTTCTACTAATATTTTAAAAGCTTTGATTAAGTATTTTTAAAAATATATAAAAAAATAAAAAAATGTATTTACTTTTTTAAAATTGTTTGATATAACATATATAGTTTATGTAAATAGATTAATAAAGGTTAGGGGTAGGTAGTGAAATGGAAAGACAATTAAAACAATTTTTTGAATTTTTAGAAAATGAAAAGAAATTATCAGACAACACATTACAATCATATAAAAGAGACTTAAAGCAATTTAGAAAATTTTTAGAGTCATATAGTCTTCATTATAATAAAGTAAACGAAGAAGATATAAACTTATATATTAAAGAATTACAAGAAAATGGTAAAAAGGCGTCTAGTATATCTAGGGCCATTGCATCAATTAGATCATTCTATCAATATGTATTAAAAAGAAAAAAAATAAAAAGAAATCCAACTGCAAATATAAAATCACCTAAAATTGAAAAAAGAGTTCCAAGCGTATTAACATCAAAGGAAGTTGAATTATTATTAGACCAACCAAAAGATGTTGATTTAAAGGGAACTCGTGATAAAGCAATGCTGGAATTTGCATATGCCACAGGAATGAGAGTTACAGAGATTATTTCATTAGACATTGACAATGTGAATCTAGATGAAGGATATGTTACATGTAAAACTGGAAATAAACAAAGAACTATACCACTTGGAACAATGGCTCTAAATGCATTAAAAGAATATATAGAAGATGCAAGGGATATATTAATTAAAGACGAAAATCAAAAAGCTTTATTTGTTAATGTAAACGGAGGAAGATTAACAAGACAAGGATTCTGGAAAATAATTAAATATTATAAAGAACAAGCTCATATAACTAAAGATATTACACCACATGTTTTAAGACATTCTTTTGCTACACACTTGTTACAAAATGGAGCAGATTTAAAAGCAATACAGACAATGCTTGGACACTCAGATATATCTTCTACACAAGTATATATGCAATTCCAAGATGGAGGATTAAAAGATATTTATAAAAAAGCTCATCCAAGAGCATAAAATATAGGCTACTATGTTATTCATAGTAGTTTTTTCTTGAAATTTTTGGAAATATGTGATATAATAATTTCTATCATTGTAGGTTGCCGATTGCAGCATAGGGCTGCAGAGAGGAGGACAAATGTCCACGGCAATGCAAATCATCGAAAAGGCCAATCGGGAGGGGAAGGGAATCGTAATAATCGTTTCCGGTGCCGAAAAGATGGGGACAAGAATCCCTATCCGCGTACGGTTCAAGAACAGCCAAAAGAATGGTGCTGTTCAAGAGACTGATTCTCATGGTGAGGAACTCACCCTTGAGTTGAGTCTACACAATGGGACCGATAAGTTCGCACGTATTTGTGGTGCGGAAAACACAAAGGTAAGGGTCTCTGAGTTCTTGTTCACTGATTCAGTGAAGGAAGGAATGAAGGCCTATGCCTTTCTTTCGGCTCATGTGTTTACCAGTCTTGACGAGGTAGAAAATCCTCAGACGAACGGGATTCCGTTCATACCAGAGGCTCACGGAGACCATCATGGAAACGAGTGGTAACCTTTAACCCAAACTAAGCCTTTTCCAAGTAGACCAGTAAGTGTTTGAAAGAACATTTGCTGGTCTATCTATGTTTTTGTGGTTTTTACTAGACATAAACTGAAAAAAAAGATATAATATGATTATTAAAAAGTAGGGTGTAGAAAATGAAGAAAAAAGTATTATTCATATCAAGTACAGGAGGGCATTTAAGTGAAATGCTACAATTATCTTCCTTATTTGAAAAATATGATTATCATATAGTAACAGAAAAAGATAAAGCAAATGAGGCTTTAAAAGAAAAATATGGTGATAAAATAGATTTTTTACCATATGGCACAAGAAGTAAATTATTTAGTTATATATTTAAGTATTTTTATTTATGCTTAAAAACAATATATTTTTATTTCAAATTAAAACCTAAAGTGATAATAACAACTGGAACTCATACAGCTGGACCAATGTGTATAATAGGAAAGATATTTGGAAGTAAAATAATATATATAGAAACATTTGCAAATAGAAATAAGAAAACAGCAACAGGAAGGCTAATTTATCCAATTGCTGATTTATTTATAGTGCAGTGGGAGGAAATGCTTAAGCTTTATCCTAAAGCTGTTTATGGAGGTTCAATTTATCAATGATATTAGTTATGTTAGGAACACAAAATAATAGTTTCCATAGATTATTAGAAGAAATAGATAAATTAATAGAAAAAAAGGTTATAAAAGAAGAGGTAATTGTTCAAGCAGGATATACCAAATATTTATCAAACAATATGAAAATATTTACTTTAATTCCACAAGAAAAGCTAGAAAAATATCAAGAAGAAGCAAATTTAATAATAACTCATGGTGGAGTAGGTTCAATAATTGGTTCAATAAAAAAAGGAAAAAAAGTAATTGCAGTACCAAGACTACATAAATATGGTGAACATGTAAATGACCATCAAAAACAAATAATAGAGTCTTTTGATAATAATGGCTATATAATAGGAATTCATGATGTGTCTGAATTAGGTTTAGCAATTGAAAGGTCAAAAAAATTTATACCAAAAGAGTATAAAGCAAATAATGAAAAAATGTTATCAATAATAGAGAAATTTATTGACAGTATAAAATAGAAGATAAGGAAGTAATAGTTTGGAAAATAAAAAAATAGTAAATAAAGAAATAAAAATAAATAAAGAAAAAATTCTAGAAATAGTAAATAAATTTTTTAACTCTATCTGGTTTCCAATATTTATAGGAGTTATATTATTATTAAAAACAATATTCTTTTATAATGATACAATAACAATAAGAGAGAGCATAGATAAAAATCTTGTTTTTGGAACAAGTATATTTATAGTAACATTTATATGTATAATATGTGTTTTACCTAATAAAGCAAGGACAATATCTACAATAGTATTGAATTTACTACTTAGCATATTACTTGTGAGTGACAATTTATATTATACTTATTCAAGTTCTGTATTATCAATTGCTCAAATGACAAATCTTCAATATGGTGAAGAGATAATGGGAACAATTCCAATGCTAGTTGAATTCAGTCAAATATTATATTTTGTTGATATAATCTTAATTGCATTATTATTATTAACAAAAATATTAAAAATAGAAAAAAAGAAAAAAGCGAATTGGAAAATAAATTTATTAAGGATTGCATCAGGAATAGTAGCTATTTATTTATTTTTTACAATAGATGCTAAATATGTAGAACAAGCAGGAGAAGATCCGTATAACAAAGATACACAAGTAAAAAAGGGAACAATTTATGGGTATCATATATCAGATATTGAGAGTTTAATTAATATAAAGAAAAGTGCAAAATATGATAATAAAGAAGAGTTATTAGAAGATTATGAGGAACTAAAAGCAGAATATTTTGAGAAGTATGGAAAAAGTAATTATAATTTAGAAGGGATTGCGAAAAATAAAAATGTTATAATATTACAATTAGAATCAATTCAGGAATTTGTAATAAATAAAACAATAAATGGTAAAGAAATAACTCCAAATTTAAATAAATTTATAGATGAAAATATAGAATTTTCGAATATGTTCATGCAAAGTTATTCAACAACTGCAGATTCGGAATTCTCAGCAGTAACGTCTTTATATCCTATGGAAAACGGTATGTCATATAGTAGATATTATTCAAATAAATATGACGATATATTTACAATGTTTAAAAATGTAGGGTATGATACTTCATATATGCATGGAAATTATGGATATTTTTGGAATAGAGGAAATGTATATAAGTCATTTGAAGTTAATCATTTAGAATTAAAAGATGCATTTGAAGATATATCAGAAAATATAATGGGATATTTATCAGATGAATTATTATATAAACAAGCAGTAGAAAAATTAAAAACATACGATATGCCATTTTTCTCATTTATAGTATCAGCATCATCACACACAGGATTTACCCTAGATGGTTTAGAAGATAGAAGTAAAGTTAATATAGATGTTGGAAAATATAAAGGTACTTTCTTTGGAAACTACTTAGAGTCTGTTAATTATGCAGATTACGCTTTTGGAACATTTATAGAAGAATTAAAAAAAGCAAATTTATATGACGATACGATTATTTTAATATATGGAGACCATAATGGAATAGACATGTATAATGAAGAATTATTAGATTTCTTAAAACAAACAAATCCTAATCTTAATGATGTAGATATAAAATTAAATTATATAAGAGTAGCTTGTAGCATGAAAATACCTGGTATAAAAAATTTAACAATAGAAAAACCAGTAAATAAGTTAGATATAGAGCCAACATTTGAATATTTAATAAATGGACAAGCAGGAGTAAGTCTTGGAACTAATATGTTTGCAAGAAAAGACTTTGTTTCTTTAAATAACAAAAGAATTGTGACAAGTAGATATTATTATGACGAAAAATGGTTTAGAAGAATTGATGGAACAGAAGTAGATTTAGAAGCGATTCCAGAGGATGAAAAAGAGTTATTAGATGAGTATTATAATTATATGGAAAGAGAACTAGATATATCGACTTCAATAAGTATAAATAATTTATTAAAATAAAGCTGTTTTTTAGGACGGGCTTAAAAAACAGCATTGGAAATAATATAAAAGCTAAATAGAAAGGAAATGGCTATGGAAGAGGATAGAATAATTAGTCCAACGCTAGAAAATAGTTCAGAGGAAAGATTAGAAAATTCCTTAAGACCTAAGACTTTAGAAGAATATATTGGACAAGATAAAGTAAAAGAAAATATGAAAATATATATAGAATCAGCCAAAAAAAGAAATGAACCATTAGACCATTGCTTATTATATGGCCCACCGGGACTTGGTAAAACAACTTTAGCCAATATTATTGCAAACGAAATGAATTCGAATTTGAAAGTTACATCAGGGCCAGCAATTGAAAAGCCAGGAGATTTAGCAGCTTTGCTTACTAATTTATCAGAATTTGATGTTTTGTTTATAGACGAAATTCATAGACTTAGTAAAAGTGTAGAGGAAATATTATATCCAGCTTTAGAGGATTTTACATTAGATATAGTGATTGGAAAAGGTCCAAGTAGTAGGTCGATTAGATTAGATTTACCAAAATTTACTCTTATAGGAGCAACAACAAAAGCAGGTTCTTTAACTACTCCACTTCGTGATAGATTTGGTATTATACATAGATTAGAACTATATTCAACAGAAGATTTAGCAACAATAGTAAGAAGGTCAAGTAAAATATTAGATGTAAATATAGACGAAGAAGCAGCATTAGAAATTGCAAGAAGGTCAAGAGGAACTCCTAGAGTTGCTAATAGATTGTTAAAAAGAGTAAGAGATTATGCAGTAGTTTTGGGAGACGGACATATTACTTTGAAAATTGCAAAACATGCATTAAATAAATTAGAAATAGACGAATTAGGGTTAGATGAAATAGATAGAAAATTGTTAGAAACAATGATTGTACAATATGGTGGTAGAGCAGTTGGAATAGAAGCATTAGCAGCAACTATAGGAGAAGAAATAGATACAATAGAAGATGTTTATGAACCTTATTTAATACAAATAGGGTTTATCGCAAGAACTTTAAGAGGAAGAAAAGTATTACCACCAGCATACAAGCATTTAGGATATGAATATTTAGGAATGTGAAAGGAGAAAGTAAAATGAGTAGTTTTTATGATAGAGTAAAGGAAATATGTAGTAAATATGAAAAGGTTGCAATGTTCATAGATATGGATGGAACAATAGTAGAATATAATCTTTATCCAGATGGAGTTATAACACCAGAAGCAAAAGGATTATTTGTAAATAATAAGCCTTTGGAAATAGTTCTTGATAAGTTAAGAAAAATAGAAAAAATAGAAAATATAGATTTATATATTTTATCGATGTCAAGAAGTTATATAATAGCAGATGAAAAGAAAATATGGCTAAAAAAATATGCAGACTTTATAGATGAAAATAACTATATAATAATAAATAAGGAAGCTGGAGATTATACAACTGAAAATAGAAATCGCATAAAAGCAGACAAGATAATAGAAAAATTAAATCAAGGGTATGATCACGCAATCTTTTTAGATGATGATCATAAGGTATTGCAAGGAGCAATGAAATTATTAGGAGATAAATGTGATGAATTCCATGTATCATCAGTAATAATTTAGAGTTAGAGGGAAATCGATGTTTTTAGAGAAGATAAAAAATAACTATAAAACGTTAATGATTGTTGCAGGTATTAATGTTTTAGTATTTGCTGTAGTAAATCTTATATTTGATATAAAATATGAACAAGTTGATGATTTTATTATATATAATCTATATTCGGGATTAGATGGGACGTATAATGTTCATGGTGTTTATATTCATCCAGCTTTGTGTTTTATATTAGGTATGTTTTTTAGAATTCTACCAATGGTAAATTGGCATACGATGTTTTTACTTGCAATGCAATTTATTTGCTTTACTATAATAGGAACTTTAATAATAAGAAAAAACAACAGTAAAATTTCTTATATATTATATGTATTGTTTGTAAGTATATGTTATACTTCATTATTACAATTGATACAATATACATCTGTTGCATCACTTTTAATATTAACAGCTTTTTTTGTGATGATGGATTATATAGAAAGAGAAAAACAAGGAAGAAAATATATAATTTGTTCTGCTATTATTTTTACATTAGGAATAATGACAAGAATGCAATCATTATTAATAATAGCACCATTTTTTGCATTATACTTTGTACATAATTTAGTTTTATTTATAAGAAAAAAAGTAGAAAAAGAAAAAATAATAAAAATACTAAAAAATTATCTATTATTTGGAATTTTGACTGTTGTAGTATATGTGTCAAATTATATGTTTTATAATAATGAAACTTACAAAAACTACAATGAATTCAATGAACTAAGAACTATTTTGCAAGATAATTCTTATGTTTCATATGAAGAAAACAAAGAGATTTTTGACGAGATAGGATGGTCTGAAAATGATCATTATCTGTTCTATACCTTTAATTTTGGAGATGAGAACGTTTATAGTAAAGAAAATTTGCAAAAAATAGTAGATTATAAAAAGAGTCAAGGTGACCTTTACAATTATGAGTTTAAATTAGATAATATTGTAAATGATTTAATAGACCAAATGAGAAATACAAATCCATACATTTCTATAATGTTCTTAGGAAGTTTCTTAGTTGCAATTTACACAAATAATAAAAATAGAGGTTATATAATATCAATATTTTTTGTAACACTTGCAGTAAATTGTATATTTATTGTAATGAATAGAAGTATGCATAGAGTTGTAATACCAGAATATATCTTGGGTACAGCCATGTTTTTATATTTTATAAAATATAAAGAAAAGGTAGATAATGAAAAGACTAATGTGATAAAAGTAATTTCAATATTTATAGCAATTACAACAGTAATATTTGCAGGAGGGGTATATCAATTTAATTATCATTTAGAAGATTATAGTAACTATAAAGATGTTATTGAATATACAAATTCACATAAGGAAAATGTATATTTGTATACAGTGCCAGCACTTCAATTTAGGTATTTAACATACTCCGTATATGAAATGCCACCTGAAGGAGCTTTTTCAAATTTAAGAGTTATGGGTGGATGGGATATGTATACTGAGAATTATTATGACTTTAAAGATAGATATGGTTTAGATGGCACATTCTTAGATTTATTAAAAGAAAATGTTTATTTAATAGATGGAGATGTTACATGGTCTGGAAACTATTATGAAGATTATAAGAAACATATAATTTTATTCATTAAAGAACATTACGATATAGATGTATCTTATGAATTAGTAGAAACTTTTGATAATATATATATTTATAAATTGTATAAAGTAGCAGAATAGAAACTGCTACTTTATTATGTTTTAAGGCTGGAAAAATCAATGAAAATATGATATAGTAATATACATAAATAATATAAAAGGAAGTAGAAAAAATGAAATTATTATTACATACTTGTTGTGCACCATGTAGTGTATATTGTATTGATGAACTAAGAAGTGAAAATATAGAACCAACTGTATATTGGTTTAATCCAAATATACACCCATATATGGAATACAAAGCAAGGAGAGATTGTTTAAAAGAATATACTAAAAGTATAAACGTAGAAGCTATATTTGAAGAAAATTATGGATTAGATGATTTTTGTAAAAATGTATCAAATAAATTAGATACAAGATGTCAAGATTATTGTTATCCAGTTCGTTTAGAACAAACTGCAAAATATGCAAAAGAACATGGATTTGATATTATATCAACAACTCTTTTAGTTAGCCCATATCAAAAGCATGATATAATAAAAGAATTAGGAGAAGTGATAGCTAAAAAATATGGTGTAGAATTTTTATATAGAGATTTTAGAGTTGGATTTAGAGAAGGACAAGCAAAAGCAAGAGAAATAGGACTTTATATGCAAAAATATTGTGGATGTATTTTTTCAGAAGAAGATAGATATAAAAAGAAGATTGAAAAAGATATGAACAAAAATAAGTAAAAAGAGGTGATTATTATAAATAATATAGAAAACTTAAGAGATTTAATTATATATCAAAGCCAAAATAATGAAAACATATCAGTTGAAGTTTTATATGATAGTGAAGATTTTTGGCTTACGCAAAAATCAATGGCCAAATTATTTAATGTCGAAGTAAATACTATTAATTATCATTTAAAAGAAATTTTTAAATCAAACGAATTAAAAGAAGAATCAGTTATTCGAAAAATTCGAATAACTGCAAATGATGGTAAAAATTATAATACAAACTTCTATAGTCTAGATGCAATAATAGCAGTAGGATATAGAGTGAATTCAAAAGAGGCAACAGATTTTAGAATATGGGCTACAAATACTTTAAAAGAATATATAAAAAAAGGTTTTGTTTTAAATGATGAATTTTTAAAAAACGGACCTAAATTTGGAAAAGATTATTTTAAAGAATTATTAGAACGTATTCGTTCGATTAGAGCAAGTGAACGTAGAATATGGCAGCAAATAACAGATATATTTGCGGAATGCAGTATTGATTATGATAAAGATTCAGAGATAACGCGTAAGTTTTATGCAATGGTACAAAATAAATTTCATTATGCAATTACAGGCAATACAGCAGCAGAAATAATCTATCAAAATGCAGATCACAAAAAAGAAAATATGGGATTAAAGACTTGGAAAAATTCACCTGATGGAAGAATATTAAAATCTGATGCTATGATTGCTAAAAATTATTTAAATGAAAAACAAATAAAAAGGCTAGAAAGAGCGGTTACAGGTTACTTTGATTATATAGAAGATTTAGTAGAAAGAGAAAATATTTTCACGATGGAGGAATTCGCAAAAAGTGTAAATGAATTTTTAGAATTTCGTAAATATGATATACTTAAGGATAATGGAAAAATATCAAGAAAACAAGCGGAAGAAAAAGCAGAAAAGGAATATGAACAATTTAATAAAAAACAAAAAATAGTATCAGATTTTGATAAATTATTATTAGAGGCTAAAAAAATAGAAAATAAATAATAAAAATGAAGCATTTATAAAAAATAATATCTAAAACTTGTTTAAGGAAAAATATTATTATATAATAAATATGCAATATTTAAGTGTTGGAACGTAATCCACGAAGGAATTTGTAGAACTAGTACATTGGTTATTAGTATATTGCAAGAGTAAGTAGGCTTTTGCTTGCTTACTCAATTATTTTATAATAAAGAGGAAGAAAATGGAAGAAAATGAAGTAGAAAGAAAATGGTTTAATTATTATGGAAATATTAGAAATAAATATGATGTTAGAGTAAGTATAAAAAAACCGTTAACAGTATCTTTGAGTGCAAAGTTTTTATCACAAAATGAAAGAGATTTATTAATAAATAAAGAAAATAATTTTTTTGATTCAATGAAAAAGACTGTAAAATTTTTTACTATTAAATACAATTGTATAGCAATATGTGGAAGTAATAAAATTAGTTTTATTATAGAAGATGTAGAAAGTTTTGCAGGTTCTATACATAATGATAAAAAGTATAGGGTACATGATATTACATCAGTATTTTCACAATATTTTTTTGAGTATTTCAATAATTTATATAGTCGGAGATATAGTTTTTTGGAATTGTAAATGTTTTAATATCCCAAAAGAAAAAGTACAATCATATATTAGATTTAAAAGTAAAGAAATATTAGATAATATAACAGACATTTTCTTAAAGCAAAATGGAATAAATAGTTATGGTATAAATTTAGAAGAAAAGTTAAAGATGTGTAAAGCTCATGAAGGATTTTCTTATGTATCAGATAATAAAGAAGGAGTTTTATATTATAATGGAGGTAGAATAGATTTAAATGAGTTTTTAAATGGAAATATTGTAAGTAGAGAGAAAAAAAATAATAATAATGATTTTTTTGATTTAATAGAGTTTGATAATTCGATATAGATTGGATGATATTATGAATAATAAAGAATGGAACAATTATTTTATAAATATACAAAATAAATATGATTTGAAGATGAGTAAAAATAAACCTATAGCGATATTACTTGATGGAAAGGATATTACAAAAAGTATCAAACATAATTTGTTGGATGAAAGTAAGGAAGGATTTAATGATATTTTTGAACAGACAATAAAGTTTTTTTCAGAAAAATTTAATTGTATAGCAATTTCAGGTGCGGATGAAGTGAGCTTTGTTTTTGAAAATAGTGAAGAATTAAAAAAATTAGTACCTAAGGGAAAATATAAAGCACAAGAAATTGTTTCATTGTTTTCGCAAGCATTTTACAAATATTTTAATGATAGATATATAAATAGTCCAGTATATTGGCATTGTAAATGTTTAAATATACCTGAAGGAAAAATTAATTCATATATAGAGTATAGAAGTTCTACAATATATGAAGCGGCTTTAACATATTTCTTAAAAAGAAAACAAAAAATACGAAATGCAGGGAGGATTCCAACTGTAGAGAAGGAAAGAATGTGTAATGAAGTAGAAGAATATCAAAAATATAAGCCATTTATGAAGGGAAAATTATATTTAAGTGGAAAACAAGTTGATTTAGAAGCTTTTCTTGAAGGAAAGATAATAGAATTATTAGAAATTGAGAGAAAAGAAAAAATTACATATCTAGACTTAAATGATTTTAAATAATGAGGTGAATTATTGTGAAAAAAAGATTTGCAAATGGAGTAAAAGAGGGAGAAAATGAATATTTTATAAAACAAATAAATGAAGATTATTTTAAAGGATATATTTGTTTAGTTAAAATAAAAAATGTAAAACATCCTTGGATTATTAATGATGAAGATTATAGCGGATGTATCTTAGATGAGAATTATGAGTGGCTAGAAATATATCCTGATAATGAAAAATATGCAATTACGGTAATGTATGATGATAAAAAGAACTTGATTGAATGGTATTTTGACATGGTAAAATTAAATGGTGTAGAAAATGGAATACCATATATTGATGATTTATATTTAGATTTAGTTATAAGAAGAAATGGAAATCAAATAATTCTTGATGAAGATGAATTAGAGGAGGCTCTTAATGAAAAAGATATTACAAAAGATGATTTTGATATGGCATATAGAACAATGAGAGAAATTCAAAATAAATATGGAGATAATTTAGATGATTTAATTGAGTTAACAAATAAATTGTATAATAAATTTAATAGTGAGGAATAAAAATGCTAGGAGGAATAATAGGAGATTTAGCAGGAACTGGGTATGAATATCAAGAATTCTTAGATTCAAGAAATAGTGTTATAAATTTAGATAGAAGAAGAAGCATACTTAATCCATCTACTAAATTATTAACAGATGAAAGCTTTATTAGTGATGATTCCCTTTTAACAATAGCAATTGCAGAAGCGATAATTTATAATAGAGACTATGAAGAAGCTTTAAAAAAATGCGGACAAAAGTATGGAAATAGGCCTGTAGAAAGAGAAGGATTTTTTAAAAATGCATTTTCTCCATCATTTATAAAATGGGCAAATTCCGGAACTAATGAAAATGGAATAAGTAAAGGAAATGGAGCAGCTATGAGAATTTCACCAGTAGCATTTTTATTTGATGATTTAGAAACAGTTGAAAAAGAGGCTAAAAAAGCGACTATACCTTCTCATAATAGTATCGAGGCTATAAAAGGAGCAAAATGCCTTGCAGGTACAATATTTTTAGCAAGGAAGAAAGAAGGAAAAGACAAAATAGAAAAATATGTTACTGAAAAATATGGATATGATTTAAATTATAATTTGGAAGAATTACAAGAAAAAAATACTTTTAATGGAACATGTGAAGTTACTGTACCACAAGCTATATTTATATTTTTACAATCTAATGATTTTGAAGATTCAATAAGAAAGGCTATATCAATTGGAGGAGATACAGATACAATTGCTTGTATGGTAGGTGGAATTTCAGAAGCATATTATGGAATACCAAGAGAGCTAAGAAATAAAGCTTTAGAATTAATACCTGAAGATTTAAGACATATTATTATAAAAGCTTATGAAAAAAAGAAATTAATGACTAAAAATAAAGAAGAACAAGAACGTAATTAAAAAGCGAGAAAAATGCAAGTGCTAAAAGATTAATAAATAATAAATTGATAGGAGATTTATATGGAAAATAAATATAAATTATTAATTAATTTAAGTAGTGAGATACAAAAAATATATGAGAAAAGCTATAAAGAAGAAAAATATGATTTATTAGTAAATGAAGATGGGACTATTATAGCTAAGAAGAATAATGATAATAGTATAAATTTAGAACATGAAGAATTAATTATAAGAACGGTAAGTAGTATGTCAAAAAAGTATACCCAAGTGGGCTTCTTATATATAGATTTAACCAAAGTTATTAATTCTATATTAAAGAAACTTGAAAATGATGGGAAAATAAGAATAGCAGATAAGAGAATAACATGGCCAATAAGACAAGCAATTACAAAAGCAATTGTTGATAAAAGTAAGAAAGCCTTATTTGACTAAGAGTATCTTAAATGCTATAATGCAGGCAGAAGTAAAATAAATTTTAGGAGATGATATTATGAAAAAATATCTTGAAATGTTAAAAAAAGAAGATTTGACTCGTGAAGAATTTATGCCAGTATGGAAAGAATTTAAAAGTGATTTAAATAAAGGAAATGTAAGAGTAGCATCAAAAGAAAATGGAGAATGGGTAGTAAATAAATGGGTAAAACAATTTATATTACTAGGATTTAAATATGGAGAAGTAATAAAATTTGAAGATGGAACTATAGATAAAGATACTATGGGAGAAAGAAAAGTAACTTTAGAAGAAAAAGCAAGAGTGGTATCTCCTACAGTATCAATAAGAGATGGTGTGTATATTGGAAAAGGAGTTACTTTTATGCCACCTTGTTATACAAATATAGGAGCTTATATTGACGAAGGTTCAATGGTAGACTCTTTAGCATTAGTTGGTTCTTGTGCACAAATAGGAAAAAATGTGCATTTAGGTGCAGGAGTAATAATAGGTGGAGTATTAGAACCTGTGGGTGCATATCCAGTAATTATTGAAGATAATGTATTTGTTGGAGCAGGTTCACAAATAACAGAAGGAACAATTGTAAGAACTGGAGCTGTAATAGGAGCAGGAGTGACAATTACAGGAAGTACACCAGTTTATGATAATGTAAATGGAAATATAATACTTCCTAATGAAAATGGTCAAATAGTAATTCCAAAAGATGCAGTTGTAATACCTGGAACTAGAGATGTTAAATCCAATATAGAAGGAGTTACTTTATCAAAATCAGTTCCAATGATTATAAAATATGGAAGTAAAGTAGTCTTAGAAGATTTGTTAAGACCATAATATTGTATCGCATAAGGCTTCTTATGCGATATTTTGAAAGGAAGAGAAAATAATGGCAAATGTAAATGAAAATTTTTTAAATCTAAAAAATGATTATCTATTTTCTACTATAACAGAAAAAAGAAGTGAATATGAAAAAAATAATCCAAATAAAAAAGTTATAAATTTAGGAGTAGGAGATGTATCTTTACCTCTTGCTCCAGTAGTAATAGAAGCAATGCACAAAGCTGTAGATGAGATGTCTAAAAAAGAAACTTTCAAAGGTTATGGAATTGTACAAGGATATGATTTTTTAATTGAAAGGATTTTAGATGTTGAATATAAAAGAAGAGGTGTAAGTTTAGACAAAGACGAAGTGTTTATTGCAGCAGGAAGTAAAGGAGATTTAGCTGGAATAGCAGAGCTGTTTTCAGAAGAAAATAGAGTTGCTTTAATGGATCCAGTATATCCTGCATATAGAGATACAAATATAATGCTTGGAAGAAATAATATAGTTTATTTAAAGGCTACTGAAGAAAACAATTTTACACCTGAAGTTCCCAAAGAGCATGTTGATATAATTTATCTTTGTTCTCCCAATAACCCAACAGGAACGGTTTTAAATAGAAAACAGTTAGAAGATTGGGTTAAATATGCTAAAGAAAATGAAGCTATAATATTTTTTGATTCTGTCTATGAAATATTTATTGAAGATGAAAATACTCCACATAGTATATATGAAATTGAAGGAGCAAAAGAAGTAGCAATAGAATTTAGAAGCTACTCAAAACTTGCAGGTTTTACCGGTGTTAGATGCTCTTTTGCTGTTGTTCCAAAAGAATTGAAAGTATACACAAAAGGTGGAAAAGAAGTGGATTTAAATAGTTTATTTAGAAGAAGACAAAGCACAAAATTTGGTGCAGCTTCATATATTACTCAAAGAGCAGCAGAGGCGGTATATACAGATGTTGGTCAAAAGCAAATACGAGAAAATATAAGGTATTATAAAGAAAATGCAAAATACATAAAAGAAGAATTAGAAAAAGTAGGATTTACTGTATATGGAGGAGAAAGTTCACCATATATCTGGCTTAAAACACCAAATGGAATGAAGTCTTGGGAGTTCTTTGATAAGTTATTAAACGAAGCAGCAGTAATTGGAACACCAGGTGTTGGTTTTGGAGAGGCAGGAGAAGGATTTTTTAGATTAACTGCATTTTCTAGTAAAGAAGATACAAAAGAAGCAGTAGATAGAATAATTAGATTGTTTAAATAGGAAGGAAGAACTATGAATATTGAACAAATAATATTAGATTTAAAACCACAAATGAAAAAAGATAAAGAGTTTTTCTGGAACCATCCAGAAAAAGGATTATGTGAGTTTGAAACATCAAGTTATATAAAACGAAGATTAGAAGAGATGGGATATGAGGATATAAATACAAATATATATGCAACAGGAGTTATTGCAACATTAAAGGGAAAAGAAGATGGACCTTGCATTTTGTTTAGAAGTGATATGGACGCTGTTGTAATGGATGAAACAGGAAGAACTAAACATACATGTGGTCATGATGCACATATGACTATTTTACTTTCACTTGCTAAAATTTTAATGGATAATAAAGATAAAATAAAAGGAACTGTAAAATTACTTTTTCAACCAGATGAAGAAGGTGATGCTGGAGCTAAAGATATGGTTAAAAATGGAGCATTAGAAAATCCAAAAGTTGATAAAGCATTTGCAATACATGTATGGAGTGAATTTAAAGAAGATGAAATTGCAATAAAAGAAGGAACTGTTATGGCTTCATCAGACCCATATGATATTATAGTGCATGGAAAAGGTGGTCATGCTGCAATGCCAGAAAAATGTATAGACACAATATATATTGCAAATAAAATAGGAATAGCTTTAAAAGAAATGGCAAGAATAGATGTAGAGTCTGAAAAAAAAGCAATTATTGGTGCAACTGCAATCAGTGGTGGAAAAACAAACAATGTAATTCCAGATGTTGTACATATGAAAGGAATATGTAGAACGAATAATAATGAAGTAAGAAAAGAAATGAAAAAGAAAATTGTAGAAACAGTAGAAGATATTGCAAGTAAAATGGGTGGAAGAGCAGAAGTTAAATTTTTAGTAGAATACCCTGTAACAGTTAATTCTAAAGAAGAATCGGAAGCTGTACAAGAAATAGCAAGAAAAGTGGTAAATAATGTTGTAACTGATTATCAAACAACAACATCAGAAGATTTTTCATATTACCTAGAAAAAGTGCCAGGCTGTATGATTTTTGTAGGATGTAGAAGGGATAAATTTTATCCACAACATAACGAGAATTTTACAGTTGGAGAAAATCCAATATTAATAGGGACACAAGTATTTTATGAAATAGCAAAAAAATACTTAATGTAAAATAATTCCATATTATAAATGGTGATTAGTATATAAAAAGTATATATAATAGTGAGGTTTTTAATAATCTGTGGAATTGAATTTGTAATAAATAATAAAAAATTGACAGTTGGAAAAAAATGTTACAAAATTGTGAAAAGCTTGTAATATATATTGACACAAAAGAATAAGTATTATATATAATAACTAATAAAAAAGATTAAGACCCAAAGCTATTAATCAAGTGTGTTTAAATATGTTGAATTGAAGTTTTCTGTATGAACTTCAATTTTTTCATTTGAATACTTGATATATGTATTGTAACTATAGACAAAAACTTTCTAGTATCATTTTAAGTAAGTTACTAATAAATTTATAGTAAACAAAAGAAAACTATGCTATAATATTAAAAATTTATTTTGAATTTTTAAATGGAGAAAGTTATGGAAAAGAAAAAGATAATTGTATTTGGAGGATGCTTTAATCCACCTCTTAATTCACATTTTTCCCTTGCTGAGCAAATTGTGAGTGAATATGAAGATATAGAAAAAATAATATTTGTACCAGTAAATAGTAAATATGAAAAAATTGATTTAATTGGTAATGAAGATAGATATCAAATGTTGAAAAGAGTATGTGATAAAAATAAAATGTTTGAGGTATCAAGAATTGAAATAGAAAGTGAAAGACCACTATATACAGTTGAAACGTTGGAGAGATTACAAAAAGAATATATAGGGCATGAAATAGCATTTGCAACAGGAAGTGATAATCTAAAAACTTTAAGTGCTTGGAAGAAAGCAGATGAATTGGTTAAGAATTTTAAGGTTTTTGTATTAGAAAGAGATAAAGATAATGTAGATGAAATTATAGAAAATGACGAATTCTTAAAAAGAAATAAATCTTCTTTTATAAAAGCTAAGAAAACCATAAGAAGTAATATGAGTTCTACTTTTGTAAGAGATAAAATAAGTAGAGGAAAAAGTATTAGGTATTTAACTCCAGATGAGGTTATAGAATATATTGAAGAACATAATTTGTATAAAAAATAGGAGTGATAATTTTGTTAGAAAGAGAAAAAATAATATTAGAAGCGGAAAATGCAATTAAGTGGATAAAGGATTATGTAGAAAAAGTAGGTGCGAAGGGACTGGTTATAGGAAATAGTGGAGGAAAAGATTCAGCAACAGTAATTGCAATGACAGTGAAAGCTATAGGGAAAGAAAATGTCATAGCAGTATCAATGCCTTGTCATTCTATTAGTGATGATTTTGAAGATGCTAAATTAGTTGCAGATACTTTTGGAGTAAAGTTTTTAAAAGTAGATTTGAGCAAAGCTTATAATGAAATGGAAGAGGAGATAGAGAATTCATTAGGTAAAGAGTTATCTAATGAAGCTTGCATAAATATAAAACCAAGGTTAAGAATGACTACTTTATACGGAATTGCACAAAGCTTAGGATATCTAGTAATAGGAACAGGTAACCTTTGTGAAACTATGGTGGGTTATACAACTAAGTGGGGAGATAATAGCTCAGATTTAAACCCTATAGGAAATTTTACAGTTGATGAAGTTTTAGAAATAGGAAGAATTTTAGGTGTACCAAGTAAGATATTAGAAAAAGCACCAAATGATGGATTAGGTGGAAAAACAGATGAAGAAAAAATGGGAATAAAGTATAGACAAATTGCAGAAATGATAGAAAAAGGAGAGACAGAAGAACAGGCTAAAGAAGAAATCATAAAAAGATATAAAAGTTCAAAACATAAAAGAGAGTTAGTTCCTGTATATAAATTTGAAAGAAAAAATTATTTAGAAGAAATGGAGTAGAAATGGAATATAAAATAAGAGAAATAGAAAAAAGAGATAATAAGCAAGTAGAAAATGTAATAAGAACATGTTTAATAGAATTTGGAGGAAATCATGAAGGTTTAGCTTGGAGTGACCCAGACCTTGGAAGGTTTTCAGAAGTTTATAACAAAGCTGGGTTTAAATATTGGGTAGTAGAAGATGAAGAAGAAAATGTTGTAGGCGGTTGTGGAATTGGAAAATTAGAAGGAATAGACGAGGTTTGTGAACTTCAAAAAATGTACTGCCTAAAGGAGATAAGAGGAACGGGAATATCACATAAATTAATTGATTTAGCTCTATCTTATGCTAAAAAATATTATAAAAGATGTTATATAGAAACATTAAGTAATATGGTAGCAGCAAATAAATTTTATAAAAAATATGGATTTAAAAGTTTAGATGAACCACTAGTAAAAACAGAACACTATGCTTGTGACGTTTGGTATGTAAAAGATTTATAAAGGAGAGAAGGCGTTTGAAAAGATTAGAAGTATTTGGAAAAAATAAGAAGGCGACAGCAACAGTATATTTTGTATTAAGGTTTTTAGTGATAGTAACAATGGTTTTACAATTTATAGAAGGCAATTATGAAAATGTTTTTATGTGTGCATTAACATTAATATTGTTTTTAATACCCATTATTATAGAGAGAAAGCTAAATATAAAATTACCTAATACATTAGAAATAATAATATTTTTATTTATTTTTTCTGCACAGATATTAGGTGAAGTACAAAATTTCTATGGAATATTTAAATATTGGGATACAATACTTCATACTATAAATGGCTTTTTATGTGGAGCAATAGGATTTTCTATGATAGATATATTAAATAGAAGCACTAAATTTCATAAAATGCTAACACCAGCTTTTGTTGCTTTAGTTGCTTTTTGTTTTTCTATGACTGTGGGAGTACTTTGGGAATTTATAGAATATGGTATGGATAAAACTTTTAATACTGATATGCAAAAAGATAGAGTACTATCTACAATTTCGTCTGTAGAATTAAATGAAGAAGGGAAAAACAAAGAAGAAGTCGTAAAGGATATAGAAAAAACAATAATTTATGGAAATTTAAATGGAAAAGAAACTGTAATTACAATAAATGGAGGGTATTTAGATATTGGAATAAATGATACTATGAAAGACCTAATTGTAAATTTTATAGGAGCTGTAGTTTTTTCAATATTAGGATTATTATATATTAAAAATAGAGATGAATATAGATTTGCAGAGGAGTTTATGCCAGTAGTTAAAACAGAAGAGGAGATTGAAGAAACTAAAAAGGAATTGGAAAGATTAGAAAAAGTTTTAGAAGAGAAGAAAAAGAGAAAAAATAAATAGAAGTAGAAAATCAAAATGTATACCTAGATTGAAAAATAGTAGTATTTTTGATATAATATATATATGCAGGGAAGGGCCCTGCCATAGTAGAAAGGATTAACAATGTCGCTAGAAAGTTACCTGGATACTTCTGTCCAGATGGCGGGTAATCCCGACTGGGACGTAGAGTATACCATTGGTAAAAGACACTGCAAGCTTGCTTTAAAGTTTGCGAGAATGAACGATTACGACTTGGGAGAATGGCTTGTGTCCAATAAGAAGGATACCAGCCGGGAAGCTGAGGACGCAGTCCTCTTGATTGGGCAAGATAGACTTGCAGATGTCTTGGAGAATCTGAACATCATAAGCGTGGAGAGGCTTCTAGTTGATGCAGCCAAGACTTTTCTTGAGGAAACTCAAGGAGAGGAAGACGTGGAGATGCCAGAAGAGTTGAATGGCATCGATGACGAAGAAAAACTGTCTGATAGGCTCTATGAACTTGAAAGCAACGACAAGGTTGCAAAGGCATTGCTGGTCCTCAGTAGCAAAGACAAGCTCCTCATCCTTTTGAGGAAGCAACTGTTAAACTGCTACGAAGTCGCCATGATACTTGTAGGTTTCTACGAGGAGCTCATGGAAGACTAGAATATTCCCCCTTAAGGATTTCTCCTTAAGGGGATATTCTATAAATTAAAATTATATAAGAAGAAATATTACAAAATTTTAATAATCTCTTTACAAATAACTTGTTTTTATATATACTTTAATCATACATAATATATGGTACATCGTATAAATGAAAAATACAAAAACGAAAGAGAAGGAACAGAAAATGAAAAAAGTAGAACTTGTAAGCCTTGAGGCTGTACACACACACACACACACACACAAGTAGGTTATTAATAAATAAAAAAATAGAAAAA
>CALXEW010000009.1 GCA_944387435.1 uncultured Clostridia bacterium
ATTTTGCTATATATATTTAAAAATAAAGTTCTTTCATCAATATTTGCTAGTCCTGATATTTTATTATTTGATTTCATTGTAACATTGTTTTTTTCTCTTTCAAAAACCATATAAAATTTGTTTATCTTTTTTATATATAGCCATTCTGAAACTATACTATCCTTTAATACATCAAAACCATATTTATATATTTTATTATTTTCTGCTAATATTTCAACTTCTAAACTAATTTGCTCATTATTTATCATAAAACTGTACACATTATCTTCATCTACTGGAGAGTTCTTTTTAGAATCGTCACTTACTAATATTCTTTTTTTCATATAATCAAAAGCTTGTAATACATTAGTTTTTCCACTTGCATTAGCACCATATATTGCTGCTACTTTTAAAAGGTTAACATTATCTGTTTTTACAACATTATATTCATGTTCTTTTAGTGATGTAGCTTCCATATCTAGTACATTTTCATCTTTAAATGATTTGAAATTTTTAAAACTAAATCTTATTAACATTTTGATTCTCCTCCTCTCATACTATATTATATGTTATTTTTCAAAAAATATCAATATTTTTGAGATTTTTTCTCACTTTTATACTTTATTATTAAATATAATAAAAGTCTATAAAAAGAAGATATAATTTCTTGTTTTAAAAATTATATCTTCTTTATAACTTGTAAGTTTATGGATAAGGTTATTACAATAAATTGATTCAGTTATCTTTACGTAAATTTTACAACAAGTCACTAATAAACTAGCGACAAATACATTTTCTAAGATTTTTATCCTATTTTTATGACATGCACATCATAAATAAAAAAGACAAGATTATCTAATCTTTAAATTTTTATAAAGTAATTTCATCATTCCTTAATGCATTTTTTGCATATTCTAAACACAAATGGTCTTTTTCAGTTGCTTGTAACATAAATTCTTTATCATTTTTTAATTCATCACTTGCAAATAGAAAACACTCACTATTCCTTTCAATTGCTTGTAACATAAATTCTTTATTATCTCTTAATTCAACACTTGCATATGCTAAACACAAACTATCCTTTTTCTCAATTACTTGTAACATAAACTCTTTATCATTTCTTAATTCTGGACTTGTGTATTGTAAACACCAATCATCTTTTTCAATTTCTTGTAGCATAAACTTTTTATCGTTTTTAAATTTTTCATAGTTTATTATGCATTTAGCACTGTTTATTTGATTAAGTTTTTGTATAATTTCTTTATCACTCTTTAATTCACTGCTAGCATATGCTAAACAACGACAATCTCTTTCGATTGTTTGTAGTATAAATTCTTTATCGTCCTTTAATTTTTCGCTTGCAAATACCAAACACCAACTGTCTTTTTCAATTACTTGTAGTATAAATTCTTTATCATTTTTTAATTCATCACTTGCAAAGATTAAACACCAACGAGCTTTTTTAAAAGCTTGTAACATAAATTCCTTATTACTTCTTAATTCTACACTTGCATATGCTAGACACAAATGATCTTTTTCAATTGCTTGTAACATAAATTCTTTATCATTTTTTAATTCATCGCTTGCAAAGATTAAACACCAACAATCTTTTTCAATTGCTTGCAACATAAATTCTTTATCATTTTTCAATTCATCATTTGCATATCTTAAGGTTTCTCCAGATTTAGATAATATATTCAGCATTATATTTTTATTAGTTATTATCTCATCAATTGATTTTACAGATATATTCCCTATTTTTTGTAAAACTTCTAAAACCCATTCGTTATTTCTTCTTAATTCGATATTCGCAAATATTAAGCACATGCTATTTTTTTCGATTACTTGCAACATAAATTCTTTATCATTTCTTAATTCATTACTTGCATATGCTAATGTTAGTCCATTTTCCTCAATAGCTTTCAATACTATTTCTTTGTCATTCTTTAATTCATTGCTTGCTTTTGATAATGTCCAAGGATTATTTTCAACTGCTTTTAAAACTACTTGTTTATCATTTTTTAACTCATCACTTGCATATGCTAAACACAATCCATTTTTTTCAATTGATTTTAATACTATTTCTTTATCATTCTTTAATTCTTCACTTGCAAATGCTAATGTCCAAGGATTTTCTTCGATTGCTTTTAAAACTATTTTTTTATTATCCTTTAATTCATCACTTGCAAATAATAATGACATTGGATTGTTATAAATTGCATTTAATACTACTTCTTCATCATTTTTTAACTCATCACTTGCATATAATAAATACAAACTATCCTGTTTAATTAATTGCAACATAAATTCTTTATCATTCTTTAATCTATTACCTGCATATAGGAAACACTCTCTATTCCTTTCAATTGCTTGCAAAATAAATTCTTTATCATTTTTTAATTCATCACTTGCTTTTGCTAATACCGAGCTATCCTTTTCAATTACTTCCAACATTATTTCTTCTTTATCTTTTTTTAAGTCTCTATATATTAGTAAATCATTTAAAGTTCTTGTATACGCAATATATTTAGAATTACTATCTAGATTATCATCTATAACAATAACATTTTTAAATTCTAAGCCTTTTACTTCTTTTATTCTAAATACTCTTATTTTGCTTTTTTTATTAATTTTTGAGATAATCTGTTCATTATTTGTAATAACTACGGCATCCTTTTTTTCTGCATCTTCAATTATATCTTCTATATTTTTATTTTCCTTGACTTCGACAGTATTTTCCTCTATTCCAACTGCCAACATATTAAGCATTAAGTTTTCATTGCAATAATCTACAACATTAATAGTATTTCTATAATTTTCATTCAATTCATAATATTTTAAATTTATAATTTTTTTCAAATCATTCCAATTTTTCCTTTGAACTGAATTAGAAGATATGTTTTGCTTATAATCACCAAAAATATTAATATTACTTTTTTCTAATTCTTTTAAAAGCTTTATTTCTTGGTCATTATAATCTTGCGCTTCATCAATATATAAGTAATGATATTGTATTTTATTATCAAATCCAATTTTATTCATTATAGAAAGAATTAGAAAAATATCATTTCTATAAAATTTTAAATTTGACAAATTTTCAGATAAGTCATATTTTCCTTTGCATATGTTATTTAAATATAACATCATAACATTTCGTGGTGAAAATTCATTTTTTACTTTAGAAAGTATTTCGTTATCATTTTTTATTATATTCCAGTCTATACTCTTAAATTCATTTTTTATGCTTACAATTTCATATTCAATCTTTTCAAGTTCTTTTAAATTTTCATTATAATTTACATTATAAATTTTATTCATTATTTTTTTATATTGTATTTTTAAATCAATATACTCGTGATTCTTTAACTTTAAATACTTATATTTATCATTCAACTCATTAAAAAATTCATTCATTATTTTAGCAAATTTTTTCAAACTATCTAATATAACAATATAATCTTGCTGTTTTGAAATATTTTCTAATTTTTCTAATTCATTATGTATTTTTATATTGTCATTACGTAAAAGATTTATTTTTTCGTCAATTTTCTCTATTTGCTCTAATCCTTCATTAAATGCTTTTTTATTAAATAATCTTACAAAAAATTTATTACGACTCGTTTTTTCTTTTTCTTTTATATTTTGTTTAATTAATAGTTCATTTTCTCTTATTTTTTCTTTATTTTCTTTTATCTTTTTATTTATATCTTTAAAATCATTTTTACTATATTCTTGCTTAAGTTTGTCAAATTTACTGTTTATTTGTTCTAAATAATTACCTTCTAAGCTTAAAGGTTCACTATTGTTAGTGAAAATTATATTCATTTTATGATTTAATTCTATATCTAATCTGATAATATTTTGTTTTAATTCATCCCTTTGTTTTTTTAATTTTTCTATAGTTTCAAAAACACATTGATATAACTTTTTAGATTTTTCAACTAAACTTCCTTCTTCTTTTAAATTCAAATTAAATATGTTCTCGTATTTGTTTATCAGCTCTAAAAATAACTTTTTTATAATACTAAACTTTTTTTCTATATTATCAAGTGAATACATGTTTTTTATATCATTTTCAGTATCATCTATTATGGTTTTGATATGGTCTTCTTCATCATCATTTATATAAGAGTTTAATTTATCAATGTAATATTCATACAATGTTTTTAGAGAAATTCTATCTATCTGTAATTTTTTATTTAGTTCATTTAACTCCTTTTTAAAATTATCATTTGGCGCTATGAATAAAAAGTGTTCCGGCAATACATTCGTATTATTAAATAATAAGTAGGAAATCCTATGAACAATAATTGCCGTCTTTCCTGAACCAGCAACTCCTTGGCATAATAAATCTGTCTTTAAATCAGAACGTATTATTTCATTTTGCTTTTGTTGAATAGATTGTATAATATCTGTAAATCCTTTTTCTCCCTTTTTTTGTTTAATCAATTTTCTTAAGAAATAATCGTTAATATCATTATTTTCTTCTTTATTGTTATTATATGTTTCAACACATTCTATTAATTTTTTATCTTTTATAATAAGGCTTCTTTTTAATGTTAATTCATATAAAAAATTTTTATATTTATATTTTGTTTGATTTGCATAAAATAAATTACAAACTGGGGCTCTCCAATCATAAACAATTTTTTTCAATTCAGAATTATATATACTATTATCTCCAATAAATATATCAATTTCTTCATTATTTAAAGATAATATCATATGTCCAAAATATGGGCTATTTATTACTTTTTTTAAAAAAACTATTTCTTCATTTAATAATTTCAATTTGTCATTGCATTCAACAAAATATTCTCTATTTTCATAATCTCCTCTATAATTATCACGTTCATTTTCTAAATTTTTTTTTGAATTGTTCTTACTCTCAATCTTTTCTTCAATTTCTTTTATATTGCCTTTTAAATTTTTTTGTTCTTCTAAAAACATATCATTTTTAGAATCTACATATAAGAAGTCCATATTTCAATCCTCCTATAATTTATAGTTATAAGTTACTATTTTTCATTATCATTATATCATTCGATATTAATACTATCAACAGCAAATTTTTTATACAAAAATTTGCTTCGAATACTATATCATTCTTCCTGTCTAACATTCGTCTTTAGCCTTCTTAGAGAATTTTTTTAATTCTTCTGAATATTCTCTTGGATTTGTATAATTAGAAATAATTTTTTTATTTATTTTATTATTATTTCTTATATTATTTTCTTTCAATTTTTAATAGATGCCTGTTCATATTTTTTGTTAAGTATTTATTAGATACAAAACAGTATCCTTCTTTGCAAGCAAGAAATGTTATTATTGCATATAGTAATTTTTCATTTGCTTTTAATTCTTTATTATATAAAACTGTTGAAGGAAAGGAGCCGCTTACAATTTTGTAAGCGGCTCCTTATAGTAGAACGATACAGAAGTAAAAACTACTTGTTTGCAGTCTCCTCTGCGATTTGGCAAGCATAGCCAACATACTCTTCAGGGGTTAAACGAAGAAGGTTATCCCTGTCTTCATCAGAAAGAACATCAAGAGATTTGATAAACTCTTGGATGTCTTCCTTAGAGATTCTCTTGCCCCTTGTAAGTTCCTTCAGCCTATCATAAGCATCAGGAATACCGTACTTACGAAGCACAGTTTGAATTGGCTCTGCCAAGACCTCCCAGTTACTCTCAAGAGCTTCGGTAATCTTTTGGCTATTTACTTGCACTCTTCCCATTCCACTGATGGTTTGCCTAATTGCCTGAAGTGAATATCCAAATGCCACACCGATATTTCTCTGAGATGAAGAATCTGAAAGGTCTCTTTGCATACGTGAACAAGCAAGCTTGTTAGACAAACTAAGCAAAAGACCATTAGATGTGTCAATGTTAGACTCGCTGTTCTCGAACTTGATGGGGTTCACCTTGTGAGGCATGGTACTACTTCCTACCTCATTTTTAACCACCTTCTGTCCGAAGTACTCCATGCTGATGTACAGCCACATGTCACGATCAAAGTCGAGCATGACATTATTGAAGTGACGAACAGCGTCAAAAAGATGACACATGTAGTCATGACTCTCAATCTGTGTAGTTACAGGATTGAAAGTTAGTCCAAGAGTCTCCTCGATGAACTTCTTAGCAAGCTCCGGCCAGTTTTCATTAGGAAATGCAACAGAAATTGCTGCATAATTTCCCGTTGCTCCGTTGAACTTTGCTGTTGGCTTAATAGCCTTGACATAGTCCAGAGATTTCCTTAGACGATGTACAAAAACAGCGAACTCCTTCCCAACAGTAGTAGGGGTTGCAGGCTGACCATGGGTATGAGCAAGCATTGAAAAATCAGCATATCTCATAGCAAAATCTTCGAGAATGCTAATAAGCTTTTCAGCCTCAGGAATCCAAACATCATGAAGTGATGTCTTAATGATGTTTGCATAAGCACAGTTGGTAATATCCTCAGATGTGCATCCGATATGGACATAGCTAACGAGCTCATCCATTCCTAAAACCTTAAGCTCTTCATCAATATAGAGCTCTACAGCCTTCACATCATGATTTGTTCTTGCTTCGATTTCCTTCACTCTCGCAAAGGAGTCAGCAGAGAAGCTTTGGTAGATGCTAAGAATCTCTGGAATTCTCTCCTTAGGAAAGTCCTCTAAAATCTTGCTACCCTTGAGGTTTTCTAGCATAAAAACAAGCCAGTTAACCTCGACCCATACTCTGTTCTTGACAAGGCCGTACTCAGAAAAATACGGAGATAAAATCTCACCGATTTCTGCGTAGCGACCGTCTAGTGGGGATATCGCAAGAAACATACTTGGAACCCCTTGCATTTCATTTCTACTCATCATTTTCCTCCTTGTTCTGACTTACAATCTTACCAAGTTACTACTCCATTCTACCTCCCTTTCTAAAGGTTATTTAACTATTGTCTTTCCCTATGATGCAAAATACTTTAGAAATACAATAGTTCTGACAGAAGGAATTATATCATAGTTTATGTAAATTGTAAATGTCTTTAAAAATATAAAAAGGAAAAGGAGAATATCTCCTATTCCTTAGTAACCCATTTTATTAAATCTAGATTTGCTGGCTCTAAAATCATTTCATGTTTTGGCATAACTCTAAATGTATAACCATAATTTCCACCAGTTGTTAACTCGATTTTTGCTGTAAAATAATATTTTCTTGCTTCCTCATCTTCTTCTGTTAAAGTCATTGGTGTTATGCTCACATTTTCAACTATACCATTTTCTAATATCTTACCATAATAAACTTCAACAGTTACATTGTTTACATCAATGTTTGGAAGTTCGATTTCACAACCTACTTCTATTTTGTTTCCAGCATCTATTGTTATATTGTCCAAGTCATTTTCTGTTTGTCTTATTTTTACATCTTTCCAATTTGTGTATAGTTCTTTTTTCCAAGCGTTAAATGATGCTACATTGTCTATATCACTATAGTATTTTTTTGTTAATTTACAAAGTGGTATATAATAATCCTTAGTATAATCTACAAGCATTCTTGATGTACTATATTTCCCACCTGTTGTTATTATAGAATTTTTCATAAGTTCAATCCATTTGGTTGGCATTCCATTTTTATCTCTGTTATAGAATGTTGGTATTATTTTTTCTTCTAATGTTCTATATAAACTTTGGCTATCTGCTTGGTCTTGGGCTTCATATGAATCATACTCTTGATTACTTCCTATTGTCCAACCATTGGTTTGAGTATATCCTTCTGCCCACCAACCATCAAGTACACTAAAGTTTATTACTCCATTTACAGAAGCTTTTTGTCCACTTGTTCCTGAAGCTTCCATTGGTCGTCTTGGGTTATTTAGCCATACATCTACGCCACTTACTAAATATCTTGACATTGCTATATTATAGTTTTCTAGTAAGAATATCTTTCCTTTAAATTGTGGCATCATTGATATTTGGTGAATGTATCTAATTAAGTCTTGTCCTTCTTTATCTGCTGGGTGTGCTTTTCCTGCAAATATTAATTGTACTGGTCTTTCACTATTATTAATTATTTGTGTTATTCTTTCTAAATCTTTAAAAATTAATGTTGCTCTTTTATATGTTGCAAATCTTCTTGCAAATCCTATTGTTAAAGCATTTGGGTTTAACTTTGATGTTATCTCATTAATATCTTCATAACTATATCCTGAACGTCTCAATCTCTCATATGTATTATCTTTAACCAATCTCAATAATTTTACTTTTCTATCATTATGAATATTCCATAATTTATCATCTGGAACATTTCTTATTTTTTCCCATACTTGATCTTTATGCATATTATCTTGCCAATATGGTATCAAATATTTATTAAATAATTCCTTCATTCTTGGAGCAAGCCATGAACAAGTATGAATACCATTTGTTACATAGCCAATTGGTGCTTCATTTGCTGCAATATTTGGCCAAACTTCCCCAAACAATTCTCTTGATACTGCTCCGTGAAGTTTACTTACACCATTTTTCTTTCCTGCAATTTTTAATGCTAATATTCCCATGTTAAACCCATTATCCAATTCTTTTCCTGGCTTCATTCCAAGTCTTAAGAATTGTTCTCTATCTAATCCTAATCTTGGCCAAAAATCTTTAAAGTATTTTTCTACTAAATCAAGTGGGAATATATCATTTCCAGCTGGTACTGGCGTATGTGTTGTAAATACTGTTTTTGAACTTGTTATATCCTTTGCAACATCAAAAGATACTTGCTTTTCTTTTATAACATTTTTCATAAGTTCTAATGTTAAGAAAGCAGAGTGACCTTCATTCATATGATATACTGTTGGAGTTAGTTTTAAATATTTTGTTAATAACTCTACTCCAGCTTGTCCTAAAACTATCTCTTGACGTATTCTCATCTCTTGGTCTCCGCCATATAATCTTAGTGTTACATCTCTATCTTCTGGATTATTTTTTTCAATATCTGAGTCTAGTAAATATAATTTTACTCTTCCTACATTTATACTCCAAACTTTTAAATATAATCTCCTTTTTGGAAATTTAACAAATATTATTAAATCATCGCCAGAATCATTTTTTACAGGATTTATTGGTAAATCATATAAATCTATATCATTATATTCTGTCTCTTGATCTCCATTTCCATTTATTTTTTGATTAAAATATCCATTTTTATATAGTAGTCCCACAGCAACTAAAGGAATTCCTAAATCACTTGCTGATTTCAAATGATCTCCTGATAATATTCCAAGTCCTCCTGAATATATAGGAATTGTTTGATCTAGTCCATATTCAGCAGAAAAATACGCAATTAAATCTTCTTTTTCCTCTGGATACATTTTATTAAACCATGTATTTCTACTATTTATATATCCTTCAAAATCTTCTACTATTTTGTCATATTCCTTTAAAAATGTAACATCTTTTGCTACATCCTCTAATCTTTCTTGTGATACATGTTTTAAAAATTTAATTGGATTTTTATTTGAATTCTCCCATAAGTCTCCATCTATTCTTTGAAATAGTCTTAAAAATTCTGTATTCCAAGACCACCATAAGTTATTTGCAATTGCTGATAATTTTTCAATCCTTTTTGGTAATTGTGGATTTACTGTAATTCTATTAAAAACGTACATATATAGTTCCTCCTTTGTATCTTAACACAATTTTTCCTCTTGTTTCTTTTTCATATTTTTACATTTATATTATCTATTAAATACTTTCTTTTGTCAAATGTTTTTTAGTAAATTTTAAAAAATAAAAAATGAAAAATAGATGAAGTTAAATCCTTCATCTATTTTTATATTAGAAAATTCTTAAAATATCATTATAAGTAACCATTAAGAATATTCCAATTAGTATTGCAAAACCTATCAATTGTATATTCATTTCTGTTTCCTGTTTTAATGGTTTTCTTCTAATTGCTTCTATTAATAATATTAACAATTTTCCTCCATCTAAAGCTGGTATTGGCAAAAGGTTCGTAACACCAAGTGATAATGATATTAATGCCATCATCTCAAAGAATTCTCTAAATCCATTAGTATTTGCAACAACTTCTGAAATCCCAACAGGTCCCATCATTTGGTCTAATCCAACATTTCCTGTAAATAGTTGTTTTAAGTTATCAAATATTGAAAATACAAATACTTTAGTTTCCATCCATCCATTTATACATCTATTTACAAGCGAGTCTTCTGCATATTTCATATTCACGCCTAAGTAGTAAGTAGATACTGTATCTGGAACCAAGTCTATTGTTATTTCTGCATTTCCTCTTTGTACTGTTATTTCTATTGTATCATTATTCTGACTTTCTTCATTTTGACTTATATTTTCTATTTTGTCTTGACTTTCATTTTGGTCGTTACTTTGATTTAATATTTCTATTACTTTATCACTACTTCCATTTACATCTTGCCCATTTATCTTTAATATTTCATCATTATTTTTTATTCCTGCTTTTTCAGCACTACTTCCTTTATCCATTGTAATTATTTTAGCATCGTCATCTAGATAAATCCCTGTTACTTTGGATTTAACTTCGGTTGGCTTTATGTTAAAATTAAGTATTTCGTCGTTTCTTTGTACTTGAACATTTAATTCTTCGCCATTATTTTCATCCATTACTTCATCTAAGTCATATTTACTCTTTATTTCTTCATCATTTATTCTAATTATTTTATCTCCTACTTGTAATCCCGCTTCTTTAGCTGCATAACCATCAATAATAGTATCTATTTCATTTGATATATATGTTCCTGATGTAGAAACTAAAATAAAATATACAATCGCAGCAAATATAATATTAACAGTTGCCCCTGCTACTACAATCGCCATTCTTCTTGGAATACTTGCCTTAGAAAAAGAGCCTTCATCATTAGACTGCTCATCTTCGCCTTCCATACTTACAAATCCACCAAGTGGTATTAATCTTAAAGCATATTTTGTTTCTTTTCCTTGTTTTTTCCAAATTGTTGGTCCAAATCCAATTGCAAATTCATTTACCTTTACTTTACAAAGTTTTGCAACTGTAAAATGACCTAACTCATGTATTAAAATTAAAAATCCCAAAAGGACTATAATTTTTATCACTACTATCAAAATTCCAATCAATAGTTAATCAATCCTCCTAATTATCTTTCCTCTGAATCAGATTCTCCTTGTTGTGTTCCACTTTCTACTTCCCTATCTTTTTTTAAACTTTCATAATATTTCATTAGGTCTAGAAAAATTCTATCTGTTGCTACTTCTTCTTCTTTACTTACTCTATTACTACTTTTCTTTCTTCTATCTATGTTTTGTTTTACTTTTCTAAATCTGTCGTCACATGTTTCGAATGTTCTATCATAATCTTCTTGTCTATATTTTAATACAGCCTGACTAGCACTTGGATATCCAAATCTTTGTGTAGATTTTGATACAAATCTTTTATCTGAAACACTTCTTTTAACTTTATCTATCGAATCACCGTTAACTCTTCCATATATAAGTTCAGGAGAATCTGGATTCTCTCCTCTTCTAAATATTTCTAAAATATCATATCTTCCATTATCTTCTATATATCTAATGGTATTTGGCATTCCTTGATAAGTCTGATTATGATGTTCTGGTACAACTAATCTACCCCAACCTTTAGTAGCAACTTGTGCTTCATATCTTTCGATTGTAGATAATCTACTTTCTAAATCACATACTGCTAATCCTCTTACTATTACAGTATATCCTTTACTAAGTAAATCTACTATTGCATCATCTGCAATCCTATTATTTTTCATTGTTCCTTCAAATATTATATTATATCCACTATCTCTAACATCTTGAAATAATTGACTAGTCCATGTGTTACTTTCTTGGTCTGTTATTACTGTATATAACTCAGGATAATCTCTTGCTATTTCTTCACTCATTGGATGAAATGGTTTTATCTCATCACTATTTATTGTTACTACATTTCCATCACTAAACATCTTTTTAGAATATGAAATAATTCCACTTTTTCCTGCACCTGTTTGACCACCTATTATTATTGCTATTGGATTTTCAACAGGAAAAGTATCTGCTGTCCAAAGCCTTTTAATGATTTCATATAAATCATCATGCTCTTTACTTGATAATTTATATTTTCTTTTTATTTCTTCTATTTCCTCTTCACTAAACATCCTTTATTACTCTTTCCCTTCTCTTAGTTCCTTACCATATACATTTATTATTTTATCTATTATCTCTTTATCACATTTATACATTTTTTCCTTTTCTTCTAGTAGTTCTCTCATTTCTTTTGAATCTACATCATAACCTTTTTGTGTTGCTTTAGCAATTTTGCTTGCCATTATTTCTATTGCTACTTCTAATTTTGTATTATCGTTCATAATATTTTCCCTCTTTGTATTTATATTTTAATTTTATTCAATATTTTTCATTTGATTATACTATCTTTCATCTGAATCAGTTTCTGATTTTCCTCCATCACTTTCTAATATTTCTTCATCTTGTTTTTGAGTTGTTGAATCCATCTCTACATCTTTTCCATCTTTTTCTCTGTCTTTCTTTAATTGTTCATAATATTTCATTAAGTCTAAAAATATTCTATCTGTTTCTTGTTCTTCCTCTTCACTTACACTATTTTCAGATGCTTTTCTAGTATCTATACATCCTTTAAGCTCTCTAAACCTATCGCAGCAACTACTAAGAGTTCTATCATAATCATCTTGTCTATAACCTAATATTGCTGCTCTTGCATCTGGATATGTAGATTCACCATTACTTTTAGTTACAAACTCCCTTTCCCCAACACTTGCTTTAACTTTTTCTATTGATTTAGGATTTACTTCTCCAAAAATTAACTCTGGTGCACCTGGAGCTTCTCCTCTTCTAAATATTTCTAATATATCATATCTTCCTGTATCTTCTATATATTTAATTGTATTTGGCATTCCATTATATGTTGCATCATGATGTTCAGGAAGAACTAACCTTCCCCATCCTCTTTTTGCTACCTGTGCCTCGTATCTTTCTAATATAGATAATCTACTTTCCAAATCACATACTGCTAATCCTCTTACTATTACATTATACCCTTTGCTTAATAAATCTACTATTGCATCATCTGCTATCCTATTATTTTTCATTGGAACCTCGAATATAATATTATAGCCTTCATTTCTTACTTCTCCAAATAATCTACTAGTCCAATCTTCACTTTCTTGTGCTGTTATCCATGTATATTCTCCTGGATATTCTCTTGCTATTTCTTCACTTCTAGGATGAAATGGTTTTATTTCATCACTATTTATTACTACAACATTTCCATCTGCAAACATTTTCTTTGAATAAGTAATAAGTCCTGTTTTTCCTGCACCTGTTTGGCCACCTACAATTACTGCTACTGGATTATCTACTGGTGTTTTATCCATTGTCCATATTCTTTTTATTTTACCATATAACTCCATATGTTCTTCTTCTGATAATTTATATTTTCTGTATATTTCTCTTTTTTCTTCATCACTAAACATTTCTACTACCTCTTATAATTATATTACTGTAAAAAACACATAAGCAAAAGGTGCTAGGAATATTAAACTATCTATCCTATCAAGCATCCCACCATGTCCTGGTATTAAGTTACTAAAATCTTTAATATCAACATATCTTTTAATACTAGATGCCGCAAAATCTCCTATTTGACCTATTAAACTTAGTATTAAACCTATTCCTGAAATCTCAAGATATGAAAAACTCATTCCAAAGAATGTATTAACTATATATGTATATAGAATCATCAATAATATTCCGCCTATTGTTCCTGCTATACATCCTTCTATTGATTTCTTAGGACTTATTTTGCTAAATTTGTGTTTTCCAAATTTCATTCCCACAAAGAATGCACATATATCTGTTCCCCAAGATGCTATTATTATATACCAAATTAATATTTTTCCATTCTCCATACCATCTATTAAGGCTACAAATATCATAAAAAATACTATATAAAATATTCCAAGAAAAGAAAATGCTATATCTTTGAAATTCGTTTTCATTTCTGTTGCAATTACTTGTACAAATAATATTAATACTACTGTTGGTATTGATAAAACAATACACATTCCTAAATATTCTTTTGGAATAAAATTTATAATTGCTATACTTAGGCAACTTAAATACCCAAGCCATTTTACTGGTTTTGCTACCTTTGATATTGCATTAAAGTATTCATTCATAGCAAGAAGTGCTATTGCTGCCAAAGCTATACCTACTACAATATTATTTCCTATTATTAAAATTATTAACACCAATGGGAATCCTAATAGCCCTGACGTTATTCTTTTTATATCCATATTTTTTCATTCCTTTTCTTTTAGTTTGCTCCAAATTTTCTTGTTCTTTTTTGATATTCCATTATTGCATTATCTAAGTCTTCTTCATCAAAGTCCGGCCAATTTTTATCTATAAATAAAAATTCAGAATATACTACTTGCCAAGGTAAGAAGTTACTTAATCTCAACTCTCCACTTGTTCTAATCAACAAATCTGGATCTGGCATTCCCTTAGTATATAGATTGTTAGACATCATCTCTTCATCTATATCTTCTATATTTACTTTGCCATCCTTTACATCTTCCGCTATCTTCTTTACAGCTTTTATTATTTCATCTCTTCCGCCATAATTTAATGCAATATTAAAAGTAACACCTGTGTTGTCTTTAGTTCTTTCCATACATTTTAAGATACTTTTTTGCATCCCGTCTGAAAGTGCTGTTATGTCTCCTAGCACCTTTACTCTAATATTTTCTGTATCTGCTCTTTTTGAATAATCATCTAAATAATTTTGAAGTAACATCATTAAAGCTTTTACTTCATCTTCTGCTCTCTTCCAATTTTCAGTTGAAAAGGCGTATACAGTTATATATTCTAGTCCTATTTTATTTGCATATCTAACTATTTTTTCTAAAGTTTTTGCTCCTTCTCTATGTCCAAAACTTGCATTTTTTCCTCTTTCTTTTGCCCATCTTCTATTTCCATCCATTATTATTGCAATATGTCTAGGCATACTATCTTTACTAAATTCCATTATGTTTCTCCTTACTTATTTATTTCTGCTTTCTATGTATAAAGCTAAACCTCTTAAAAAATCAGCTTCATCTCCAAAGCTTTCTAGTTTTTCTATTGCTTCTTTCGTTATATTCTCTAATATTTCTTTTGATTTTTCTAATCCATATTTAGAAACATATGTACATTTTTCTAATTTTTTATCATTTCCAACAGGCTTTCCTAAAACTTTTTCGTCTCCTTCTTCAGATAGTATATCATCTTTTATTTGGAATGCTAATCCTATTTTTTCTGCATATGATGTTAAACGTTCTAATTCTTCATCGTTTGCATCTCCTAATATTGCTCCCATTCTAACACATAGTTTTAGTAATGCTCCTGTTTTATTTTCATGAATATATTGTAGATCTTCTGTAGATATTTCTCTACCTTCATATTCTGTATCTACATATTCACCTGCTATCATTCTATCTACAGCTAATGTAAATTCATTAAACACTTTCAATTTTTTTTCTAGTTCTTTACTATTGATTTTACTCATTTTTCTTAAATCATTACTAATTACAATATAAGCATTATTTAACAAGCCATCTCCTGCAAGGATAGCTGTAGCTTCATTAAATTTTTTATGATTTGTTAATTTTCCGTGTCTAAAATCATCATTATCAATTCCTGGCAAGTCATCATGTATTAAAGAAAAGTTATGTATCATTTCAATTGCTACTGCAAATGGAAAACATTTTTCTAAATCACTTTTAAATAAACTATACGTACTAAGAACTAAGATTGGTCTTAAACGTTTTCCTCCCGCCATTAAACTATATTCCATAGATTCATTTAACACGCCTTCTATACACTCTTTAGTTCTTAAATATTTTTTTAATTCATTATTCACTTTTTCTTGATAAAGTTTTAATTCTTCTTTAAAGTCCATAATAATCTCCTCAAATAAATAAAATCACATTTATTGTATAATAATTTTATCTATTATACTGACATTACTTCTTTTTCTTTTTTGTCTAATACTTTATCAATTTCTTCTATGTATTTATCTGTCATTTTTTGAATTTCATTCTCTGCATGCTTTAATTCGTCTTCTGTCATCTCACCATTTTTTTGCATAGACTTTGCTGTGTCAATTCCTTCTCTTCTTACATTTCTTACTGCTACTTTTGTTTCTTCTCCCATTTTCTTAATATCTTTTACTAATTCTTTTCTTCTTTCTTCATTTAATTCAGGGAAAGCTAGTCTTATTACTTTTCCATCATTATTTGGGTTTATTCCTATATCAGATGCTAATATTGCTTTTTCTATTTCTTTTAATACACTTGCATCCCATGGTTGAATAACAATTAATCTTGCTTCTGGAACTGATATAGCTGCTACTTGATTAATTGGTGTTTGTGTTCCATAATAATCTATTCTTATTTTATTTAATATTGCTGGATTTGCTCTTCCAGCTCTTACTTCTGATAATTTTTGACTAAAAACCTCTATAGTTTTTTCCATTTTTTCTTCTAAATTTGTATAATCCATAATAATCTCTCCTTTAAATTTATATTTTAAAATTATAATCTTACTTAATTTCTTCTATTTTACTATTGTACCTATTTTTTCGCCTTTTACTGCTCTTACTATGTTTTCTGGATCTTCTATTCCAAATACTAATAATGGCATATTATTATCCCTACACATTGCTATTGCTGTTGAATCCATTACTTTTAAATCCTTTTCTAATGCCTCCATATATGATACTTCATCATATTTTTTAGCATTAGGATTTTCTTTTGGATCTGAATCGTACACAGCATCTACTGATTTTCCAAGTAAAATTACATCTGCTTTTATTTCTGTTGCTCTTAATACTGCTGCTGTATCTGTTGTGAAATATGGATGTCCTGTGCCGCATGCAAATACTACTACTCTTCCTCTTCCTAAATGTTTTTCTGCTTTTCTTTGTATAAATGGTTCTGCAATTTCTCTCATTTCTATTGCAGTTTGTACTCTAGTATATACTCCTCTTGCTTCTAGTGCATCTTGAAGTGCTAATCCATTCATTGCTGTTGCAAGCATTCCCATATAGTCTGCTGTTGTTCTTTCCATTTGATGTCCATTTCTACCTCTCCAGAAGTTTCCTCCTCCAACTACTATTGCTACTTGTACTCCCATTTCTACTACTTCTTTTACTTTGTCACAAATAGCACCTACTGTTTCTACGTCTACTCCTGTTCCTCTTTTTCCTGCCAGTGCTTCTCCGCTTAACTTTAGTAAAACTCTTTTATATTTTGGTTCTGACATCTTCCTCTCTCCTTAGATTTTATTTTCTAGCCTATTCTATCATACTTTTAGAAAAAAATCAGTATTTTTTTAAGAATTTCTTAATAAAACGAAAAATACACCACCTTTATAGTAGTGTATTTTTATTTTATCTATATATTTCTATATAAATTCATCTCTTTTTAATCCTGTTACTTTTTCTATTAAATCTATATCTATTTTTTCTTTTAACATAGCTTTAGCAATTCTAATATCTACTTCTCTCTTTTCCTCTTCTATTACTTCTTTTCTGCCTATTTCGTAACTTTCTTTCCATGCTTTTTTAATAGTCCTTTCTCTATCCTCCCTTAATAAATTTACAAAAACTGACATATTAATTCATCCTTTCAACATTTCCATATATTTTAATTACATAAATTGGTTTCTTTTTAAGCCTGTTATTTTTTCCACTATGCTTATATCTATTTTTTCTTTCACCATGCTTTTAGCTACTCTAAAAGCTTCTTCTATTTTTCCTTCTTCTTTTCCTTCTTCTTTTCCTTCTTTTCTAGCCTTTTTTATTGTTCTTTCTCTATCCTCTCTTAATGTATTTACAAAACCTGACATATCAATTCCTCCTTCCAATATTTTTATATATTCTTGTGCTTTTTCTTTTCCTAAATCTTTCATTAGAATATATCTTAGTATTGTTATCATATCCGCTTTTTCATTATCTTTTATCATAGGTATTATTTTTTCTAGCACATCTATTAATTCTTCTTCTCCTTTTGCTTTTTCTAGTAACATTGCTTTACTGATAAAAGTTCCTTCTTCTAATAATTCTTCATTGCTACATTCATCAATAGATAATATATTGTATTTACCTAATCCTGAGTAATTTTCATTTAGATTTACCTTATATCCAAATTTTTCTTGTATTTCTACTATACTTTGAGGTTGTTTCCATTTTTCTGGACCTGTATATATTACTATTGCAATTACTTTAGCATGTAGTTTATTTTTAGATTCATTCTCTATAAAACATCTTCTCATTATTTCGGTCTCATATTCCAATATTCTGTATGGCATTTCATTGTCTTGTGTTGATTGATGTTCTATTACAAAGTATACTTCTCTGTCTTTTAATTTATATAACTGTTTTCCTCTAAAGTCTACTGTCACATATTAATTTCTTACAGATATTATATCTAACTTTTTATTTCTATCTAAATTTAACACCTTTTTTATTATAAACTCTGCCTCTTTTGGTTTTTCTAAAATCTTTTTAAATATTTTATCATGCTCATTATGTACTTCATATTCATCTTCTGTTTCTAAATAGTATTCTTCCTCTTTTTCTTTTAAAGAATTTATTTTTCCAAAATTAGGATATAATCTTCTTACTTTATGATATTCTTTTTCTGTAAAAACTTTAATATCCATCTATTACCTCCATTTTATTACTTTTTTTATTTGTCAATCAACTTTTATTTTTTAGTAAAATTAGATATTTTTTTATTCTTTACTATATTTTTCTTTTTATATCACTTTCTTTCTTTAAATTTCTCTTTTTTACTCTAATGAAATGTGAGAAGATTTTCCCTAATGATTAAAAATTAAGATATAAAAGTGTACTAATAATATTACTAATTATGTTTTTTGTCAAGCATATTATTTTATATTACTTAAAATGTATTAAATCATAAAAACACTACCTAAATGGTAGTGTTTTAACTTCTTTATTTTAATTGTTTCATAACTTCCTCTGCAAAATTTTCTTCTTTTTTCTCAATTCCTTCACCTTTTTCAAATCTTGCAAATTCTGTTACTTCTGCGTTATGTTCTTTTAATAAATCTGAAACTTTTTTATTTGGATCTTTAACAAATGCTTGGTCAACTAGACAAACTTCTTCAAAGAATTTTCTAATTCTTCCTTGAACGATTTTTTCAGCTATTGCTTCTGGTTTTCCTTCATTCATTGTTTGCGCTTTTAATATTTCTTTTTCTTTGTTTAATCTATCTTCTGGAACTGATGTTTCATTTAAATATTCAGGTCTTGCAGCTGCAATTTGCATACAAACATCTTTTGCAACTTCATTGTCTCCACCTTTCATATTTACTAAAACAGCAATTTTTCCATCTCCGTGAATATATTTTTCTACTAATCCATCTGATTCAAATCTTGCAAATCTTCTAATATTCATGTTTTCACCAATCTTTGCAATTTTATCTGTTAATACTTCTTTTACTGTTTTCCCTGCTTCATCTATTGATTCTTGAGCTAATAAATCTTCTACATCTTTTGGATTTTTTTCAACAACTTGTTTTGCAACACTCATAACAAATGATTTAAATTCATCATTTTTAGCAACGAAGTCTGTTTCTGCGTTTACTTCTACTATAGCTCCTACTTTTCCATCTTCTGAAATATAAGCTTCAACTAAACCTTCTGCTGCAACTCTTCCTGATTTTTTAGCTGCTTTTGCAATTCCTCTTTCACGTAATAATTCAATTGCTTTTTCCATGTCTCCATCTGTTTCTGTTAAAACTTTTTTGCAGTCCATCATACCTGCACCTGTTTTTTCTCTAAGATCTTTTACTTGACTTGCTGTTACCATACTATTTCCTCCCTTTTATATTTTTAAAGAGTAGAGCAGAAAAGCTCTACTCTTCTTTTATAAATTATTATTATTCTGTTTCCTCTTCTTTGCTCTCAGTTTCTTCTTCGTTTGCAACAACTTGTTCTATTGTTGTTTCTTCTTCTGAAACATCTTGTTCTTCTACTTCTGCATCAAAACTTTCTCCTTGTTTTCCTTCAATAACTGCATTTGCCATAACATCTGCTATTAATTTAACAGCTCTTATTGCATCGTCATTTCCTGGAATAACGTAATCAACATCATTTGGATTACAATTTGTATCTACTAATCCTACTGTTGGTATTCCCAATTTTTTAGCTTCTAATACAGCTATTCTTTCCTTTTTAGGGTCTACTAAGAATATAACTCCTGGTAATTCATTCATATCTTTGATTCCACCAAGATTTCTTTCTAGTTTTTCCATTTCTTTTTTAAGTAAGATTACTTCCTTTTTAGGTAATACTTCAAAAGTTCCGTCTTCTGACATAACTTCTAAGTCTTTTAATCTTTGAATTCTCTTTTGAATTGTATCAAAGTTCGTTAGCATACCACCTAACCATCTTTTATCAACATAGTACATTCCGCATTTTTCTGCTGCTTCTTTCATGCACTCTTGGGCTTGCTTTTTTGTTCCAACAAATAGAATTGTTTTTCCTTCCTCTGCTTGTTCTCTTATAAAGTTATAAGCCTCATCTAATTTTTTTGATGTCTTTTGTAAATCGATAATATGGATACCATTTCTAGCTTGGAATATATATTCAGCCATTCTTGGATCCCATCTTCTAGTTTGATGTCCAAAATGAACACCTGCTTCTAGTAATTGTTTCATTGCAACTACTGACATTTTAAATTCCTCCCTTTTTGTTATTCTTCCGCTTAAGTTTCGTTTCTTAGGACCTAAAAAATTAGGCACTTCCCGTAAAACTGCTATAAGCGTGTTTAATCACGATAAGTATTATATCAAAGTTTTTTCTATTTTTCAAGTGGTTTAGAGATTTTTTCCAATTTTTTTTTAATCAAAGCTTATTAAACAATTTTTCTATCAAGAAATATTCTTTATAAAATAATAAAAGGGCAACCATATTAGTTACCCCTTTTGACAAACTAGCTCCGAGTCTCGAGCCAGCTCTCCAAATCTGTTAGATACTTTTCAACATCAGTGTTGAAATTCTGGAATCCGCCTTGCAACTCAGAATACCTTTTTTCAATATCCTGTTCCAACTGCTTAGCATTGCCCTGAACTTCCTGGAGAGTTACCTTCGCTGCTCCTCGAGCGAACATGAAATTCCGGCTCATAATCAGCCGTACTACTCCCCACATCCCCTCTTCTTGGTAGTCACCGAAGACATAAAAAAGTGGAATGAGCTTTTTTTGATTAAAAAGCTTAAAGTAGCCGATTTGTGTTTCTTTCATAATTCCACAGATAAAACACTGTGAATCATATGGAGAAGGATATTTCTCCTCCATGCAGCCTTTAAAAACATGCGTCTTCTCGTCTACGACAAAGGCACCTCTGAAATCTTCAGGACGTTTGCTCCAAAGACCATCTTCTTGGAACTTCCCTGAAATTTCGTACACTTTGCTCATCGCTGTCTCCTTCTCTTAGCTAGAGCCATTACAACTGTGCTCAAACGAGCATCTTAAATATTATACATCATTTTATGTTAACAGTCAATTTTGATTTATATTCTTTTCTTTAATATTTATTATTTTATTTTCAATACCTATATTTAAATTTCTTTAATTTCTAAAAAGAACCTTCTATAAGCAAATATGCATATTATGTTAATATAAGGTTTTTTACCTTAGGAAAGGAGGAAATTTATGAACAGCAAATATAGCTATAATAATTTATTTAATAAAATAAAAAGTCATATTATTTTATTTTTTTTAGTTTCAATTCTTGTTCTTTCTATTTCTATTCCTTCTCTTGCTTTTGGACCTTCTAGTTCTACTATTTATCAAGGAATAGATGTTAGTTCATGGCAAGGAACTATTAATTTTGAACAAGTAAAAAATGCTGGAATTGATATTGTATATATAAAATCTAGTGAAGGAAGAAGTTATATTGACCCTTATTTTGAGAGAAACTATCAAAATGCAAAAGCAAATGGTTTAAAGGTGGGCTTTTATCATTATGTAACTGCAAGAAGTGTAGAGCAAGCACAAGAACAAGCAAACTTTTTTGCAAGAGTTATCAGTGGAAAAGAACCAGATTGCAAATTAGCAATGGATTTTGAATCCTTCGGTAATTTATCTGTTAACCAAATAAATGAAATATCAAAAGCGTTTTTAGAAACTCTTCAAAATGTTACTAATAAAGAAGTTTTAATTTATAGTAATAGTTATTCTGCAAGAACTATATTTAGTAGAGATTTAGCAATTTATCCACTTTGGGTTGCAAACTATGGTGTAAGTGAACCTGGTGGAAATGATAAATGGGATACTTGGGTCGGCTGGCAATATACAAGTACTGGAAGAGTTTCTGGTATTTCTGGCAATGTTGATAGAAATCAGTTTACAGATGGTGTTTTACTATCTAGTACTTCTCCAATTCCAACACCTGAAACTCCTAACACTCCAGAGATACCTATAGAAAGTAATACTATAATATATACTGTAAAATCTGGTGATACTTTAAGTGCTATTGCAAGAGAGTATGGAACAACTGTAAATACTATTGTTTCATTGAATCCATCTATAACTAATCCTAATTTAATCTATCCAGGTGAGCAATTTACAATAAGAGTAAATTCTTCTAGTAGCAATGATTCTTCTTCAACAGTTTATACTGTAGTTAAAGGAGATACTTTAAGCGAAATTGCTACTAGGTATAATACAACTGTATCTAAATTAGTAGCTGATAATAATATTAGTAATCCTAATTTAATATATCCTGGTCAAAGACTTATTATATCTAATGGTACTAATACAAGTTTAGGTAATGAGTGTGGGAAAGTTTTGTATACTATAAAAAGAGGAGATACATTAAGTGAAATTGCTACTAAATATGATACAACTGTAAATGAAATTGCCACTTTAAACAGTATTTCAAATCCAAATTTGATTTACGCTGGAACTACAATTAGAGTTCCTAATTGTAGAAATAGGTAACAAAGTTAAATAGACGTGAAAATAATTTTTCACGCCTTTCTAATTTTTATTAATATCAATTGATTTTTTATATAATTGCCCCTATTATTCCTGCTTCATTTCCTAGCACTGCTGTTTGAATATTGATTTCTTTTCTTGGGTTAAATAACAAATTTTTAGAAACTAGTTCTTTCTTTAAATCCTCTAACAATACTTCTCCAAAATAAACAAAGCTTCCTCCTATTCCTATTGCTTCTGGTTCAAATATATTTACTAAATTGGCTATCCCCAATCCTAAATTTTCTATATATTCCTTTTTTACTTTTTCTATAATCTTATATTCTTTATCTGATTTTTTTGCATTTTTCATCATTGCGAACAATTCTTTTCCACTAAATGTTTCATCATAACCTAGAGCTTTTCTCAAATTATTCTTAAAAGCTTTCATTGAAGCATATTTTTCAAAACAGCCTTTTCTTCCACAATTACAATCGATTCCATCTTTCTCAATTACCATATGACCTATTTCACACCCTGGTAAATCTCCTGTGTCCAAAAGTTTATTATTTATAATAACAGCCCCACCAATTCCTGTTCCTAGTGTTAAAAATAAAACTCTATTATATTGTTTTAGAGAACCATATGTACTTTCTGCTATCGCCGCACATTTTGCATCATTTCTTATTTTTATTGGTAAATCTATTTTCCTTTTTAGCTCTTCTATTATTTTATAGTTTTTTAATCCTAAATTTACTGATTTTACCACCACATCTTTTGTAACAGTACCTGGAATTGCTATTCCTACTTCTAATATCTTATATTCTTCTTTAAACTTATTAACCGCTTCTATAATTGTATCCTCTATTACTTTTTTTACTTCTTTTGTAATGATTCCTTTTAGCTTTTTTTCTACTTTTTCCAAAATTTTACCTTTACCATCAACAACTCCTATTGCAATATGGCTTCCACCTAAATCTATTCCTATTTTATAAAACAAGTTATTCTTTTCTTTCATTTTTACCTCTTTTCTTGTTATTTCACTTTTTATTAATTTAGTTTTTTAAATATTTTGATATTTTTTCCTTATACTCTTTTAAACTTTCCTTTTTTTCTTCTATTTGTTTTCTATATAAATTTTTTAACAATTCTATTGTTTCTTCATTTAAATATTTTTCATCAACAAAACCTGCTTCGTATTTTCTTTGTAATTCTAATAAAGTTTCTTCATCCATTTCTATTTACTCCTAATTTCTAATACATTTATTATCTTGTACTTTCATCACATTTGCTTTTTTCTTCATTTACTGCTTCTGCTCGCCCTAATAACTCTTTAGCATCTTTTTCTTTTTCTTCAAGTGCATGATATTCATCTTTTAATGCTTCTAATTCTGACTTTTTAGGTTCTTCACCTACAGGCTCTCCAATTTCTTCTAAAAGTTTTCTCACTCTATTTCGTAACTCGAACATTTCCAACTCTTCATCTACTCCTTGTTGAAATTCTTCTTCTGTTAATCTATCAGAATCATCTTTATTATCATTTATAAAGCTACTCCAAACATCTTCTATATCAATACCTTCATTTAGTTTTTGATACATATTTAAAATCCTTTTATTAAGTTCTCTTATCTGTCTAGCCTTTTCTCTTAATTGCTTTTGTAATTCTTTATCTTCTAATTTATTTACTTTTCTTAATTTTTGTTTTAATTCACTTTCTGTAATATTTGTTTCATTAGTACATATTAGTCCACATACTCCCAATCTCGTTGCTTCTTCTTCTGATATAAAAGAAGCAACATGCCCTCTTAATCTACCAAATGTTGCATTATTTACATTTCGTGACATTGTACTAAATTCTACTAATTCAAGTGTTTTTGCGTCTTTATTTTCACCTAATAATACTTCTATTCCATCTTTCCACATACTTTCATCACAATGTTCTAGATCCATAAGCAATATATTCTCATAATTACTTAGTTCTCTTCCTTCTTTTATTTTTCTTATTAGCTGAGAAAATGTAGTATATTCGATTTCTCCAAATCTTTGAGCTTCACTTTCACTTATTCTTCCTTGTTTTATTAGAGCATTTACTTTAGCTTTTATTCCTCCATACATCCTACTGTTATCATCTTCTACACATATAGTTCTACTTTCTGTATCTCCCAAGAATTTTACTGCAATGTCACTTATATTACTAAGCATTGGTTGTACTATTGCTGCTATATTACTTGTTTTTAACATATTTTGAGCTTTTCTATATGCAATTTTATTATATTCTCCTATTTGTAAATCCATGTTTTTCTCCTTTTTCTTTTTTATATTTCTACTTTAACACTTTTTTACAAATAAAACAATAAAAGCTAAAGATAATTCTCTAGCTTTTATTATTTTCTTTTCTATTATTCTTATACTCCATAAGCTGAGAATAAGAAGTTTCCCATATAAACTTGTACACAAGGTACTAATACAACTAATACGAAGAATATTAATACTACACCAACTATTGCGTATACCACTTGTGGTAATGCTTTCATGATTTTTGTCATAATATTGTCTATATCTATTTCCATATACTCAACCAACTTTTCCATCATCTCTGCTAAGTCTGTTTGCATACCAATTTTAAGCATCTCTGTAATCATTGGTTTTGCTAATCCTGATTTTTCAAATGGTTCTATCCATGATTGACCAATTAAAATATTATTTATAGATGTTTCTATAATGGATAGCATAACATAGTTTTTTACTACGTTTTTACTAACTTCTATTGACTCTTGGATTCTCATACCATTTTTCAAGTTTAAAAGCATAGCTTTCATTAATCTTGAAAAATCTAGGGCAAATATTAACTCACCAAATATTGGCATTTTATATTTAAAATAATGATAATTATATTTTCCTTTTGGTGTGTTAACATAGAATACAATTAAGCCCGCAATAGCAATTAAAATTAACACCGGTATATACCAATACTGGACAGCTTTTTCCATAAAATCTGCAAACCATAAAGTTATTGCTGGTAATTCTTCTTCTGTTCCTACTTCATCAAAAACACCTTGAATTGCTGGTATTGCAAATAAAGTTCCTACTATTAACATTACTATTAATAAAACAAATTGTATGATATTTGGTATTAATATTGATCTTAATTTTCTATTCAAATTCTCACTATCATCCAAATATTTAACAGCTTGCTCTAATGAATTAGTAAGTGAGCCAGATAACTCTCCAACTTTTATCATATTAATATAAATGTATGGAAATACATTAGAATAATATTCCATTGTAGTATACATATTTTCTCCGGCTTCCACACCTGCTAATATGTCTTCAAGTATTCCTCTAAAAGATATATTTTCTGTACTTTCTATTATTGTATTTAAAGCATGTATATTGTTGAAATTAGCTTTCTTCAATAGATAAAAGTTTTGAGTAAATACAACTATATCTCTTGGAGTTATTTTTTCTGTTTTTGCAAAATATAAGTTTATTTTTTCTTTTGTTGATAGAGTATTCTTTTTACCTGCTAACTGTGTTGTATTTACATTTTTCATAATCTCTTGGATATCTGTTACATTCTTTTTCTGTTTTTTAACATTTTTACCTGACCTATATGCCATTTGTTCTATTGATATAGGAAGTAAATTGTTATTTTTTAAAGATTTTATAAGATATTGCTTACTAGCTGCTTCTACTTTATTCTTTACGATTACCCCTGTTTTTGTCATTGCCTTATACATATATGTTGGCATGAGTATTTTCCTCCTTTAGTTTATTTTCCTTTTTTTATTTTAAGTTGCATAATAGTTCTATTTAAAGTTTCTATGTTCTTTTCTTCTATTTGAGCTTTTGCTTGTTCTAAAGTAATTCTATCGTCAACAAATAATTCTGCTAAAGAATTTATCAAACCAATACTTCCTTTTTCCAAATTACTTTGTATAGCGTCTTCTATTTCAGATACACTTAACTTTTCTTTACGTATTATACCTGCAACTATATTATCTACCACCATTACTTCTGGTACTAATACCAATTTTCCATCTGTTCCTTTTAATAGTCTTTGAGATACAACTAATTTTAATAATGCTGATAATAAATATTTTATACTTGCTTGGTCTCTTACTTCATAGAAGTTTATCATTCTATCTATTGTTTCAGCACAAGATTTTGTATGAAGTGTTCCGATTACTAAGTGTCCTGATTCTGCCATTTCTATTGCTGCTTCCATGGTTATTTTATCACGAATCTCTCCTATTACTAGAATATCACAGTCCTCTCTTAATGAGTTCTTAACACCATCACTAAATGTTAAACTATCTCTTCCTTTTCCAACTTCTTTTTGCACTATTAAAGATTTTTTGGAATGATGTTTATATTCTACCGGATTTTCTAGAGTAAGAATTTTCTTATTTTGGTTTTCATTTATATAATTTATTAAAGCATTTAGCGTTGTTGTTTTACCAGAGTTTGTTTTACCTGTAACTAGTATTAGTCCTTGTGGTTGATAAGTCATTCTTCTTACTATATCTGGTACTCCTAAAGACTCGTAACTTGGTAATTCATTCTTTATTAATCTTAGTGTACATATTGGAACTTCATCTGATAGCGATATATTTACCCTTAAACGTATATCTCTATATACATATGACATGTCTAGTTTTCTAGTCGTATTAAATACTTCATCTTTATCTACATTTCCTTTAACTAAATAGTCATATATTTCGTACATATCTTCTGGTCTTAATATTTTACTTCCATTTACAGGAACTAAATCTCTTGCAATTCTTAACATAGGTTTATTTCCAGGTATTAAATGAACATCAGAAGCATCAAGTCTAATTGCCTCATCCAATATTTTATCTAAATTCATATTTTCTTTCCTCCTTCGTAATTATTAAATAAATAATAATTTTTTATTCAATTCTTCCAAAGTTGTATGTCCTTGGATTACTTTTCTAATTCCGTCTACTATTAATGGCTTATATCCTTGTTCTATAGCTTCCTTTTTTATCTGAATACTTGATTCTCCATTCATTATTTCTGATTTTATTTCATCTGTTACATTTAATATTTCAAATATTCCGAAGTCTATCATAATATCCTGTATTATTACAATGCTTACATCCTATTGCATCATAAGTATCTCCAGAAGTATCAAATTCAACTCCATATTTATTTCCTATCTTCTCTATTACTTTTTTCTCTTCATTACTAAACTTTCTTGCATGTCTACATTCAGGGCATAATCTTCTTACTAATCTTTGTGAAATTACTGTCGCTAATGTACTTGAAATATCATAGTCAGACAATCCCATTTTTCTAAGTCTTGTAATTACCTCTAAGCTATCTATTGTGTGAATTGTTGACAATACATAATGACCTGTTTGTCCTGCTTGTATTGCAATTTCTCCTGTTTCTTTATCACGTATTTCTCCAACTAGTATAATATCAGGGTCTTGTCTTAATACTGTTCTTAAGGAATCCGCAAAAGTTACTCTTGGGTCTACTTCTATTTGGTTTAATCCTTCTATTCTTATTTCTACAGGGTCTTCAATTGTTGTAATATTTATTTCTGGCTTATTTAGATAATCTATAATACTATATAAGCTTGTTGTTTTTCCTTCACCAGTTGGCGCTGCCATTATAGTTATACTATTTCTCTTATTTATACTTTTTTCTAATTCTTTTTCTGTCGCTGGCAATCCCAAATCAAATATATTTCTTATATTAATATTTTTCTTTAATAATCTTAAAACGAATTTTTCACCATATACATTTGGTTGTGAAGATACACGAATATTATAATCATCATACATCAAAATTCTTCCATCTTGTGACTCTTGTTTTTCTTGGTGCATATTTGATATTGCCTTTAATCTTCCTATTAATTGACTTTGTTTAGCTTTATCAATATTGGCCGCTGTAAATAACTCTCCATCTATTCTATATCTTACTCTTACTTTATTTTGCATAGGTTCGATATGAATATCACTGGCTCTTCTTTCCATTCCTGTTTTTATTATACTATCTACTAAAGATGTTATAGTGTCATTTCTGCCTGTACTTGTTAAATTATCTGTTACTGTTCCTTCATATGATTTTAATATTCTATCAATTTCAGGTTCAAATGTAATAAATTCCTCCATTACTAAACCTTTATTTAACATGAGCAAACGCACTGTTTCCATTGCTCTAGTATTTACAGTGTTAGCAAAACACACTTTCACTTTACCTGCTTCGACTTCAAAAGGAATTGCTTTGTTTTTCTTTGCCACATCTAATGATATATAATCTGTTACATTTAATTTTAACGTTCGATTGTTTAATAAAATACCTTTTGTTCCCAGAATTTCTCCCATAGCTTGTATTAATTTGTTAGAATCACACACATCCAATATATATAAAATATCACCTATTTTTTTACTTGGATGTTGCTTTTGATATTCTAAAGCTCTTTCAATGTCATTTTCTGTTACAATTCCCTTTTTTACCAATTCAACCCCTAAAGGCTGTCTTCTTCTCATTTCCATAAGCTTTCTTCCTTTCTTTTGTATTAGAATTTTATTTATTATCTAATATTTTAATCTAATGTATACTTTGTTGTTCTTTCTTGTCCACCGGCTTTAAAATATACTGTTATTATTACTTTTCCATTTTCTATTGTTTCAGAAAATGTACATTTATCTATGTCCCAGCATATTTTTTCTTGATTTCTATATACTCCTCGATTTTCTTGTACAAAAGTATATTGAACACCATCATCAAAAGCTATATAGTTTTCATTGCATTCTAAAATTTTTATTCCTGAATGATTTACTTGGTTTGAAAAATAACTATTAAATGCAGTATACTCTGCTATAGGGTCATTGTAGAAATCAGCATCAGTAAGACTTTTCATAAATACTCCAGAAACTACTACAATTATCCCTACTACAACTGTCATAACAAGAATATATATAGTTAATGTAATTAAAGTTACACCTTTTTCTGACTTCATTCTTAGCTCTCCTTTGAAAGTATTGTTGATAGTTCAACTGTTTGTTGTTTTCCTTGAAACATATATGATATTTTTACAGTTACTCTTTTTACAACATCTGAAATTATACCAGTTTTCCCATCTGCATAATCTTGTACTGTAATTGTTTTATAAAAGCCTTCAAAGCCTGATACCTCTTGATTTTCTGTTCCAACTACAGTATTATTTCCTTTTCCTAAATATGCTTCAATTCCATCACTCTTTACTTGTTCTATTTCATTTATTGCAAGATATGTTGCATCACTTTTAAGATATATTTCTCTTGAAGTACTATTTACACGGTATATTAGCATAGCTATAATTGTTACAAATATAAATGCAATAATTACTGAAACTGATATATCTATACCTGTAAATCCCTTTTCACTACGTACCTTCATGCTTTTCTCCTTTATAAAATATAATAATTATAAATTAGCATTAGTATAAATATTATAATGTTTGTTACTCCCAAGAAGAATCCTATACTAATTTCACCTGATATTTGTCTGTCAGTTTTTACATTTTTATTTAATTTATTTTTTAACTTATATAATAATATATATATAGCCATTGCTAAAAACGTAAATATTATCGTACTTATTGTTATATATTCATTAGTAAATACTATCATTGTTAAAATCATAAATAGTATTCCAATTGTATAAGTACTTTTAGCAAATTTCTTTAATGTTATCGTATCAAATAGTAAAATTAGTATGTAAAAAACTAGATATATACCATATCTATATATATTAGCTCCTTCTACTATGCATAGATATGACATATACATAATTGATATTGCTATTCCATAGATATTTACAAATTTATTTATCTTTCTATTTTCTTTATCTATTCCACATATTAATACTATATATGTTAAGTATAATACTGTAAAACAAAATTCAGATACTTTCATAAAACTTAAATTTTGAAAATTTAAGCCCATAAAATATGCAATTATTACAAATAACACTCCTGATAACAATTCTAATATTAAGTATCTTGGTCTTATTTTTTCTCCGCAATATCTACATTTTCCTCTTAAAAATATATAACTAATTATTGGAAACAAGTCTAATAATCCTAATTTATGGTTACAATTAGGACAATAAGAATGTGTATGAGTTATGTCTTGTCTTTTTGGTATTCTATATACTGCAAGAGTATAAAAACTTCCAAACAAGCTTCCTATTATAAATATTATGATATAAAAATAAATTTCCATTTTAATCCCTTTTATTAATTTAGCCATACACACTTAGTGTGCGTATGGCTTTTATATTAGTTTTACTTTAATTTTGTTCTTTATTATTCTCCTGGATAAGTTGCTCTTGTTATTGAATATTTTGCAGGTTGATCACCTGATGCAGCAGTATATGTTATTTGTCCATATACACCATCATACTTAGTAGACTCTATTTTTAAAACTGGGTCTGCAGTATCTGTAACTGAGTCTCCAAATTCAAAACTAAAATCAGTTGTATTTAATCCGTTTGCATTAGCAATTTGTTGTGCTGTACTTATTGTTCCTGTTGCTGAAGTCATTCCTGACATATATCCATTTGCTAAAAGATTAGTAAATTCTCCATTAAGAGCCATATTAATTTTATCAGCAGCTTCTGCAATTGCAGTATTATCATCTGCTTTTTGTGCTTGTGTAAGTATTCCATTTTCACCTGTTAGCATTGCAATTGATACACCTGCTAATATTAATAATACGATAATTGTTATAACTAAAGCAATTAAAGTAATACCTTTATTATTCTTTAACATTATAATTCCTCCCATAGTTAATTATTATTGTGGATAGCTAGCTGGATTTATTTTATATGTTGCTGCTGTAGCTTGTGTTCCATTTGTTGCATCTGCTGGTTTAGCTGGAACATATGTTATATTTCCAGTAATACTCTTATTTACATTTGATCTTATTGTTAAAACTGCCTCTTCACTATTAGGTATTAAAGTAGTATTAACTGTTATTTTAAATTCTCCAGTTGTTTCATCATTAGCACCTGTTATACCATTAGCAGTAGCTATACTTTCTGCGGTACCAATTCCAGTACCTGAAAATTTGTTATCTGCTAAAAGATTTGTAAATTCTGCATTTAATGCCATATTAATTCTATCAGCTATCTCAGCATCTGATGTATTGTCATCTGCTTTTTGTGCTTGTGTAAGTATTCCATTTTGTCCTGTAAGCATAGCTATAGATACACCTGCTAATATTAATAATACGATAATTGTTATAACTAAAGCAATTAAAGTAATACCTTTATTATTTTTTAACATTATAAATTCCTCCTAAATCATTTAGTTATTATTATTGTGGATAGCTAGCTGGATTAATCTTATATGTTGCTGCTGCATCAGCTGTTGCTGGAACATATGTTATATTTCCAGTAATTGAAGATTTTCCTTCAGCATTTGATGTTATTGTTAAAACAGCTGTTCCTGAAGTTGGAGTATCTGGTGTTAAATCAGCATTAACTGTTATTCTGAAATCTCCTGTTGTTGTATCATCAGCACCAGTAATACCATTAGCTGTTGCTATATCTGTTGGGTCTCCTGCAGTTGTTACTGCTCCATCTGCTCCTTTTGCTCCCCCTGAGAAATATCCATCAGCTAAAAGATTTGTAAATTCTGCGTTAAGAGCCATATTGATTTTATCAGCTATCTCTGCATCTCCTGTATTATCATCTGCTCTTTGTGCTTGAGTAAGTATTCCATTTTCTCCTGTAAGCATTGCTATAGACACACCTGCTAATATTAATAGAACAATGATAGTAATTACTAAAGCAATAAGTGTTATACCTTTGTTATTTCTCATTTGTTTTTCCCCCTTTCCTCTTTGGAATAAATTTATATTTGTATCATATCTATATAAATAGATATAACGTTAATAACTTAATTATTTAGTACCTGTATTTTGGAAGAAATGTCCTCCACTTGAAGAGTCGTCATTTGTGGTTGTTCCAGTACTAGAATTACTTCCTGATGTACTACCTGATGTTGAACCTCCATTTGAGCTTCCACCTGTTGAAGAACTATCACCTGTTGTAGTTCCTGATGAACTTTCATAAGATGAAAATGGATTTGCTTTTCCTGGTACATAATCTTGTACTCTTCTATAGTTACTTAAGTCATCTGAATTAATCTCATATGTCATAATTATTTGACTATCATCTACATCACTACTTGAAAGCAATTCTTCCTTTACATTCTCTGGTGTAGTATATGATACTTCATTTGGTATTGTCTTAGTTATAGGAACATATTCATATAGTAGTATTCCCAAAACTAATATAATAGCCAAACATAGCAATAACGCAATAATTATTTCTTTTATAATTGATTTTGCCATCTTTCTCTCCCTTTCCATTTACTATTGTGCCGCATTTGTATTAGATGTATTAGATGTATTGTTTGTGTTATTTGTATTATTAGCTGAATTATTTGCTGAGTTTGTATTAGTTGTAGTTGCTTTTGCTGATGACACTTCTGTTATTGCAATATCTTTACATACAAATGTTGCTTGTAAATCTGATCCTGATGGAACCATTTTAAATTCTTCTATTTTAAATCCTAACGTACTATCATTTTCAATTGCTGATATAAAATCTGTTATTGAAATATAGCTGCCTGTTGCTGTAAATCTTAAATTGTAAGTATTTGCTGCCCCACTAGTACTTGGTAATACATCCATTTGCATTACTACACCTTGACTAGTTGCATGATTTCCTAATCTTACCCACAATGTTTCAATTTCATATCTTTCTAATTGATTTGCAGCTTCCACATCACTATCTTCACTAATAGCAGTCATGTCTTCGTAATTCTTCTTTTCTTCTTCTAGTTTTTTAGCATTTGTATCCACATCATTTACAGCTTGTGCATAAGTTTTTTCTACTAATCTTGCTGCTTCTTGGATTTTCTCATCAAGTGCTGCACTTTTATCTTGTATTCCTTTAATACCAAGAATTTCTACACTACCTATGTTCACACCTTGCATAACAATGAAAATAGAAAGTGCTAATAGTAAACCAATAAGAATTAAAATTAATAATTTTTTCATGGTAAGTCTCCTTCTATTACTATAGTAACAACTCCGCCATCTTTTTGTCCTGAAGTAGATACTACATTTGTTAAGATAACGTCTGTTTTTAATCTTGCTACAAAATATCCTAATTGTTCATATCTGTTTGATTGTGCATTAATAACTACATGTGTTCCTGTTGCATTTTCAATAGATGTTAATTGTACATTTTCAGGAATCACTGACATTATTTGATTCAATAAATTAGGAATGGCATTTCTAGTTCTATTTCTATCTGTTATTCTATCATTTGCATCTTGTAAATTTTGAATCATTGTTGTATATTCATTTGTTTTTGTTTTTATTTGTTCATTATCGCTATTTGCCAATTGAATTTGACTATTAGTCTGTGCAATTGAATCATCAGCTTCTTTGTCTTTTTGTTCTATTTGGTAATTAAGTAATCCTGAAAAACCACTATAAATCACAACTAGCAAGAACAATCCTACAGCTACTCTTATTAAACTTGTTTCTGTTTTATCTAATTTTTGTCCTAAATCCCATGTAAAAAATCCACCTAGATTTTTTCTATCTTTTTTATTTTCATCTGGATTAACTTCTATTTTCATCCAACTTGGTATTTGGTCTGCAAATGTCTTTTTCTTAAAGTTCATTCCACTTACGCCTTCTCCAAGTCCCATTAAAGCTATAGAAATAGCTGAGTTGACTTCAATATAATCTTTAATGCTTATATCTCTTACTTTTTCTATAAAATATGGTTTTAATATTTCACATTCTGTATTTGATAAATACTCTTGAAAATACAAATCTACATTATTTATAAGTGCTCCTGTACCTGTAATATATACTTTTTCTATTTTATCAGTATATGAATTTATTATTTTATTTACTTGACCTACTATATTATATAAAGTTGGCATTATATCTTCTAAATATGCTTGTTGTTCTGATTGCAACTCTCTTCCTTCTGACGTATATATAGTAGTATTTTTACATATTTCATATGACTTTGAATAAGAATTTTCTTTAAGGTTTATTTTCGTTAATATATCTGTGCTTCCTTCTTCTATTATATCAATATTGAAAATTTTTCCACCCATAATGGTTGTTACTGTAGTATCTTCTTCTATATTAACTATTAAACAATTTTCATCTTTTCTTACTTGAATTAAGTTTGGAATTGACATAGAAATAGGAGAAATATTTGCTAAATGATATCCGTCTACTTCTTGCATTCTTTTATTCAATTCTATCTTATTATCAGCAATATGAATAATCCTAATTTTATCCTTGTCTAATTGACTATCTACAACTGCATACCTTGTTTCAAATACATTTGGATTATACCCCTTATCTACACAGTAAGATTCAAATTCTGTTTTTATTGCTTTTTGAAGGTCATTCTTTGTAAGTAACGCAAACATATCAAAATAATTATACATTTCTTCTGACATATTTATACTAATTGGTGTTCTTTGACTGTATGTCTCTTCAATCACTTGTGATATTGCATCACCTATTTTTTCATAGAACTTTATTCCAAATGCTTCTACTTTTATATTGTCATGATCTTTTGATACTTTTGCATATTTAATTAAATGTTCTTCTATATATAGCCCTAGACAACTTGACATTTTTTTCTCCTTTTTTTATTTATTTTTATTTTTTGTATTTTTATAAAAAAACATACCTAGAATATATTTTACATTATTCTATTTTTTTCTTGTCACTAAAACTCAAATACAGTTATATTTTATAATTTTTTAGGGAAAAGTCAATATATTTAATGTAACCGTAATACAAATGTAATATAATTGTAACAATGTTATTTTTTTCCTTTTTTTGCCAGTTTGCAGATAAAAAAGCCATCTGTTTTTTCATTTTGATATACTTCTAAATATTTCCCTTCACTTAAGTAGTTTAAGAAAAATTTTTCATTAAAATTTAATGTTTCTAATTCAAATTCAGAATTGCTATTTAAAAATTTTTCTATTAAATTTCTATTTTCACTTTTAAAAATACTACATGTAGAATAGACTAATTCTCCTTCATCTTTTAAATATTTAGAACATGTATCTAATATATTAAATTGTGTTTTTGATATTGTATCTATTTCTTCTTTTTTCTTTTGCCATTTTATATCTGGTTTTCTTTTTAACACTCCAATTCCCAAGCAAGGAACATCTAAAAGTATTTTATCAAATTTATTTTTATAATTTTCATTATATATACTTGCATCTTCTACTTTTTCATTTATTATAGCTATTCCTAATCTTTTTGAATTTTGTTTAACCAATTCCACTCTATGTTCATGTATATCCCAGGCCTCTATATACCCTTTATTTTTCATTATTTCAGCTAGGTATGTAGTCTTTCCACCAGGGCTACTACAAGCATCTAAAATATTCTCCCCTTCTTTTGGATTTAAAACTAAAGCCGTTAGTCCTGCAACTTCGTCTTGAACAGTAAACAATCCTTCTTTAAAACTTTTTAAATTCTCTATACCTCTTGCTTTTTCTAAAACTAAGAAATCACTTAATATCCCTTCTTTTACATCTATTCCTTCCTTATTTAATATATCTTTTAGTTCATTCTTATTAGTTTTCAAATTATTTACTCTAATAGAAATATTAGGTCTTATATTAGAATTTTTACAAATATCTAGTATTTTGTTATTATCTAGTCCATCTTCTTTTAACTCTTCTATTATCCATTTTGGCATAGACATTGTTTTTGAAATTCTATTTAATTCATCTTTTTCGTTGAAAAGGTCTTTATAATCTTTTTCGTCTATATTTCTTAAGATTGCATTGGTAAAGCCAATACTTCCCTTGTTTCCATATTTTTTTGCTAAATTTACACCTTCATTTACAGCTGCTGATTTTGGTATTTTATCTAAAAATATAATTTGATAAATCGCTTCTCTTAATATATTTAATATCCATGGTGATATTTTTTTTATTCTAATTTTTGAATGTTTTTTTATAATTTCGTCAATAGTAAATCTCCAAGTGGTTACTCCATAAACAATCTCTGAAATCAACCCTATATCTTTCTTACTTAACATGTCACTATTTTTGTTTATCATTTCATTTAAAATAATATTGGAATATGCTTCATCTTTATCTATTTTATACAATACTTTTAATGCTATTTCTCTTGCCTTATCAATCATAATATCCTCCGTCAATTTCTTATTTTTCTTTCAAATTTTCTTCATTATATAATTTTTATATTTTATTTTCTACTATTTTGTATATTTTTTCTTTTATTTGGAAAAGATATTTTTAAAAGTTCTTGTTTTGGAGGTTTAATATGGATATAAAAAAACATTTAATGATTACAGGAAATTCTACTGTTTCTTGGAAAGATGCTATTGTAAAAGCTATAGCTGAAGCATCAAAAAGTATCGATTACTTATCAGAAGTAAAAATTATAGAGCAAAGAGCTATAATTGACGGAGGTAAAATCTCTGAATATTTTGTAGATTTAGATTTAAGCTTTGTAATAGATTTAAATCGCAAAAATGGTTAAGGAGGTATTTTTATGAATCCCTTAGAAAGTAAAAAAACTTATCAAGACTATGTTGATAAAAAATCTCCTAACTCAAAAATATTGAAAAATTGCTTTAATGCATTTTGGGTTGGCGGACTAATTTGTACAATAGGACAAGTTATTCTTAATATATGTAAAGAACGTGGTTTTGATACACAAACTTCTGGTACAATTGTTTCCATTTTATTAATTGGTATTTCTGCCTTTTTAACAGGATTAAATTTATTTAATAAAATAGGGAAATTTGCAGGAGCAGGTTCTCTTATTCCAATTACTGGATTTGCAAATTCAGTTGTTTCTCCTGCTATGGAATATAAATCAGAAGGATATGTTATGGGTGTTGGTGGAAAAATGTTTACAGTTGCAGGTCCTGTATTAGTTTTTGGAATTTCTGCTTCAATTCTAGTTGGTATTATTTTCTTGATTTTCAACACTCAAAGTGTAACTTTAGTTTGAGACATTTTAGGGACGGGCCTTTTTTGTCTCAGTTTATATCTTTTTGCAATTTTGAGACAGAATTTCCCCGTCCCCAATATGTCTCAAGTTAGGAGATGATTTTTTGAAAAAATTAGGTAAACAAACTATAAAATTTGATAACCCTCCAACAATTTTAGAATGTGGTAGTATTGTTGGTCCAAAAGAAGCTCAAGGACCTCTTGCAAAATATTTCGACCAGACTTTAGAAGATGAATTTTGGGGTGAAAAATCTTGGGAAAAGGCTGAAAGTAAAATTATAAAAGAAACAACAAACATGGTTATTGCAAAATCCGGAATTTCTTCCCAAGATATAGATTGTGTCTTTGCAGGTGATTTATTAAATCAATGCATTTCTTCTAGTTTTGGCTTAAGAGAAATAAATATTCCTTTTTTTGGAGTATTCGGTGCTTGTTCTACTTTTGTTGAATCTTTATGTTTAGGTTCTATAGCAACTGAAAGTTTTGCAAATCATGTTTTGTGTGCTACTTCTAGTCATTTTTGTAGCGCTGAAAAACAATTTAGATTCCCTTTGGAATTAGGAAACCAAAGACCTCCTAGTAGTCAATGGACTGTAACAGGAAGTGGAGCTGCTATTTTGTCAAAAGATGGAAATGGTCCTTATATTACTCATATTACTCCAGGAAAAATCGTTGATATGGGAATTAAAGATGCAAATAATATGGGGGCAGCAATGGCTCCAGCTTTTGCTGACACTTTAATAACCCACTTTACTGATACTGGTAGAAGTCCTAATTATTATGACGCAATTATTAGTGGCGACTTAGGTTATATTGGTAAAGATATTGCAATTGATATTGCAAAATCAAAAGGTTACAATATCAAATCAAATTACAATGATTGTCGGAGTTCTTATTTTTGATAAAAACTCTCAAGATACTCATTCAGGCGGTAGTGGATGCGCATGTTGTGCTACCGTATTTTCTGGATATTTGTTTAAACAATTAAGAGAAAAAAAATTGAAAAAAATATTATTAATTGCAACTGGTGCACTAATGAATTCAACAAGTTCTCAACAAGGCGAAAGTATTCCTGGTATTGCTCATGCAATCAGTATTGAATTATAAACACTAATAATTTAAGGAGGTTTATTCATGAATATAAATTGGGCTAACGTTTTTGAAATTTCTTCTTTGTTAAAATGTTTTTTAGTTGGTGGAATTATATGTATTATTGGTCAAATACTAATTGATAAAACAAAACTTACCCCAGCAAGGATTCTTGTTATCTTTGTTACAACTGGTGCTGTTTTAGGAGGCCTTGGAATATATCAATACTTAGTTGATTTTGCTGGAGCTGGAGCAACTGTCCCTCTTACTGGATTTGGATATAACCTAGCAAAAGGTGCAATAGAAGCTGTCAAAGAGACTGGTCTGGTTGGTGCATTTACAGGTGGAGTTAAAGCTGCTGCCGGAGGCATTGCTGCTGCAATTTTCTTTGGTTATATTGCTGCTCTTATTTCAAAACCCAAAATGAAAAAACAATAAAGTATGATTTTATACAATAGAAAATGGAAAGTAAAAATCAATACTTTCCATTTTCCTTTTTATATTTTTCTATCTATCTATATTTTTATATCTATGATAAGCAAATACTCCAGATGTCACTAACATTAATATTGCTACTACTATCAATATTGTTCTTCCTGCATAAGGTAATATTCCTGATGCTATTGTGTTATCTCCATTATCATTGTTAGAATTATTTCCGTTGTTTTTATTATAGTTCAAAACATCATCAATCCCACCAACATATTTACCATCTATATAGCATTGTGGATCTGTTTGATTATCAACAGCCAATGTTGTAACATTTTCTATTTCATTTTCATCTACACTAGCTATTTCTCTAATATACAAATATAATTTATCAGACTCTATCATTTCTTCATAATTACTTAATTCTTCTGATTTCACATTTATAGTTATAGAATATGTTCCATCACTTTCTTTTTTTATTTCTGTTTTTCTCCAGTCGTTTATATCACTATCTCCTTGTGTTCCTGAAAGATAATAATAATATTCGTATGTATTACTTTCATCTCCTAATTTTATTCCTTCTACTTTTATTGTTATCTCTCCTGTTGAATTTGATAAATCTGCTGAATTAAAATATAATTTTGTTTCTGTTATTTTAGCTTCTGCGTCGTTAAAGTCTGATGGTACTGGTTCTTTTGAAGGTTCTGGATCTGGTTTTTGTTCCTCCTTATTTACTTTTATATTTTGAACAGTACTTCTTGTTACACCATTTTCTGTATATCTAATAGTTACATTTGTTGTATTTGCTGTCAAACTATTTCCACCTATTATCTCATATTCTGTTATTTCTTTAGTTGACCCATCACTATATCTTGCAATTACTTTCATCCCTGTGCTATCAAAGTTTTCTCCTTCTTTATAATCTGTTTTTTCAGGTTCAGTATCTATATATATTTCTGATAATACCACTTCTTGTTCTTCTTTATTTACAGTTATTTTTTGTGTGGCTGTTTTTGTTATTTCATTTTCAGAATAACTAATAGTTACTTCTGTTGTTCCTTCTTGTAAATTATCTCCTCCTATTACCTCATAATTAGTTACTTCTTTGCTTGACCCATCACTATATCTTGCCATTACCTTCATTCCTGTAATATCAAAATTTTCTCCTTCTTTATAAGATATTTTATTTGGCGATTGTTCTATATATATTTCTGTTAACACTACCGGTTTCTTATTTACAGTTATAGATTGAGTAGCGGTCTTTGTTATCCCATTTTCTGAATAACTAATAGTTACTTCTGTTGTTCCTTCTTGTAAATCATTTCCTCCTATTACTTCATAATTAGTTATCTCTTTACTAGAACCATCACTATATTTTGCAATTACTCTCATTCCTGTAGTATCAAAATTTTCTCCTTCTTCATATATAGTTTTAGTTGGACCATTTTGTATATTTATTTCTGTTAATTCTATTACTTTTTTGTTTACAGTTATTTCTTGAGTTGTTGTTTTTACTATTCCTCCTTCTGTATATCTAATAGTTACACTTGTTGTTCCTATTGCTAAGTTATTTCCTCCTATTATTTCATAACCTGTTACCTCTTTAGTTGAACCATCAGTATATCTTGCCATTACTTTCATTCCTGTGCGTTCAAAGTTTTCTCCTTCTTCATATATAGTTTTTGTAGGTTCAGTATCTATATATATTTCTGATAATTCAACTTCTTGTTCTTCTATTTCATTTGTAAATGCTTTTATACATAGATTTCCTTGGAACTCTTCTTTTGTTCCTAAATCCTCCCATACATTAGCTATAAATCCAGATTCTGTAGCCCAATAGCTTTCCCCTTCATCTATAATAGCGTCTTCCCAAGCTGTACCATCTACAGCACTTTCCATTGCTATCAATTTTTCTCCTTCAGTATTAACTATTTGTAAAACAACTGTAAATGTGTCCCCTGTGAGTTTTATTGGTTCTGCAAATTCTAATATGTGGTATCCTGCTTCTACTGTAGCTGTATCTCCTTCTTTCAATTTTACTTCTAGCAAATCGTTTTGTGCTTTGCTATTTCCATTTGGATTTACATACACTTTATATTCAAATCCTTGATATGAAAATACGCTTATTTTGTTCAATTCTTCTTGAATACTAGAATCTCTTTTAAATACATTAGCTATATTCAATACTCCTGAAGTAGTCACTTTTATATTAATACTTGGTCCTAAAAAATCATTTTGATATATATTGTCATAATCTTTACTATATGTTGCTTTTTCTATTCCTGCCATATTTGTATATACATTACAGTCTTCGTATGAAATATACATATATCCTTCGTCTCCTCTTTCTATTGAAAGAGTTTCTTCTTGTTCGTTTAATGTTACCTTAGTTTCTCCATATGTGTTCTGGAAAGATTTTAAAAGAACATTATTTGGTATTTGTTCTGGAGAATACCAGCCATTTCCTTCACATCCTTCTCTATCAGAATCAAATAACATCTGTTTTGCCTCTGCTAAAGTATATGTAAAATTATCTCCCCATGAATTTTTTACTATCCATGCACCATTTTGTGATGGTCTTTGTTGTTCATTAAAATTTTGTATACTATAATTATCATCCCATCCTATTATTACTACTGCATGATCTATTGGTTCTGTTCCTGAATTTTTACTATACATTGCTCCTGTTTCTTTATTATATCCTGCTCCACCTATTTGTGCTCCGTGAACATTTGCATATATGCCACCATAATTTACAATATGTTCCTTCATACTTTGCATTACTTGTCCTCTTTCTTCTGCTGTTACTGAAGGAAATTCTTTTGTATCATATAAAGTAGTTTTTACTTCTTTGTTTTGTATTTGTGAAATATCTATATTATCTTCATTATTCTCAAATGGTAAATTGTCTTCGTCTACTGCTCCAAGACCATTTGTTAAATATGCTGATGCCATCCAGAAATTCCCACCATCTTCTAAATTCCTAGTAAAACCATATTCATTAATTTTATTATTTAAAAAGGCTGATCTTGTTGAAGCATAATTCATATGTCTTTCTGAAAAATCATATGCTACTGTAGGTAACGAATTATTTCTGTCTCTTAATCCCAAACTTGATTCCAACACTCCTATTGTTGCAAACGCCCAACAAGAATTAGTTGCCATTTGATTTCTTATTTTTACATTATCAGGTATTATAGTTCTTAAATTATATTGTGTAGGTATCGATGCTCTTAACAGTTGTTGTGCTTTAAATACATTATTCATATTTTTTAAGTAAGAACTGTTATCCTCATTATTTGTTACTATATCATATTTTCTTGGTTCTACTGAATTTTCTTTTTCTTCTTCGTCTAATTCTAACCATTTTTTATATGCTTCTGAATATTCTTCTTTCGTTGCATTTATTGTAAAAGTTTCTTCCGCATATACTATTCCAAAAGAAAATACAATTGTTATAATAATAAATATACCAAATAATTTTACTAAATTATTTTTCATCTTACTTATCTCCTTAATTTTTAATCCTATTTTTAGATTATCATTTTTGCATTATTTTTTCAATATTCTTTATGTTTTTTAAAAAATTTAACACATTTGTAATATTTTTGTAATATAAAAAAATAAAGCTATTTATAATACTAAATAACTTTATCTTCTTGATTAATTCTTTATGCTTTTTTAGACATTTCAGCTATTTCTGTAAAAGCTTTTGGATCTGATACAGCAATTTCTGCAAGCATCTTTCTATTTATTGTAACATTTGCTTTTTTAAGTCCTGCTATCATTTTGCTATATGTTGTTCCATTCATTCTTGCTGCTGCGTTTATTCTTGCTATCCATAATTTTCTAAAATCACTCTTTTTCTTCTTTCTTCCTACATAAGCATATACTAATGATTTCATTACTGCTTGGTTAGCATTTCTAAATCTATAACTTTTTGCTCCATAATATCCTTTAGCTTGTTTCAATACTTTTTTATGTCTTGCTCTTGTTGTTCTTGCTGTTTTTACTCTTGCCATTATAATTCACCTTCCTTTGATTTCTTATTAGTTTCCATATGGTAATAATTTTTTGATTGTTTTTTCGCATGTCTTATCTGCATATGCGTTTTGAATTTTTCCTGATTTCTTTTGTCTTCTTGTTTTATTTGCAAGCAAATGTCTTCTGTTTGATTTTGTTCTTTTTACTTTTCCTGTAGCTGTTAAAGAATATCTCTTTTTAGCTGCTTTATTTGTTTTTAATTTTGGCATAATTAAAACTCCTTTCGCTTATTTATATTTTTAACAGAATTTATTTTTCTGCTTTTTTAGCTAAAATTATAAACATATTTCTACCTTCTAATTTAGGCTTTTTTTCAACAGTCGCAACATCTTCTAAGTTCTCTATAAACTTATTTAAAACAACTTCACCTGCTTTAGAGTTATTGATTTCTCTTCCTCTAAATCTTACAGTTATTCTTACTTTGTTGCCATCTGCTAAAAATTTCTTTGCATTTTTTAATTTAAAGCCAAAGTCATGTTCTTCAATATTTGGAGTTACTCTTATTTCTTTTACTTCTAATACTCTTTGTTTCTTTTTTGCTTCTTTTTCTTTTTTAGCTTGTTCAAATTTGTATTTTCCATAGTTCATTATTTTACAAACTACTGGATTTGCATTCGGTGCAACTAATACTAAGTCTAAGTTTTTGTCTTCAGCTTTTTCTAAAGCCTCATTTAATGACATTACTCCTAGTTTTTCACCTGTTTCTCCAATTAATTGAACTTCCTTTGCTTTAATTTGTCTGTTGATAGGTAATTCTTGTTTTATAAAAAACACCTCCAATAATAAAAAAATTTGACTTTTGTTACAAGTCAAATTAAAACACAAATTTAGTAAACATACTAAACCTTATTTAATCCTAACCTTTTTCCATTAAGATAAGGTGAGAAGTTTTACTTCTTCTTGTAACGTATAATATTATATACTATCCAAACAACATTTGTCAAGTAATTTTTAAAATTTTCTTATGCTTATTTCTCATTAATTATAAGAATAGAGAGCATATATAGTCACTCTCTTTTTTATAATACGATGAAAAAATTATTTTTTACCAACATTTATTCTAAAATATTAAATATTGCATCAACAATTCTTTCTATAGTTTCTTGAGATAAATACATATATGTTGTAGTACCACCATCAGCATTTATTTCACTTTTAGTTTCACAAAACTCTCCGCGCTGATAAGTCAATAAAATATTCTTCACCATTCTTTACTATTTTTAACGCATCTGATTCTACTCCAGAAGAATTTCCATGATAAATTTCATAATCATTTTTTTTGGCTACTAATTCCCAATTGTCTATCCTTTTTATTCTAGGGAGATAAGTTTGGTCTTCTTCAGATAAAAAACGAACATTAATCATCCCATCATCCATATTAATTCCTATATCTAAAAAAGCATCTACATTATATATTTCATCTATAGTTATTTTGCTAGTATCTATAATTCTTCCATCTAGTACAGTAATTCCATAAAATTGCTCTTCTAAAGTTTTTTGCTCATTAGATAATATAATAAGACTTGATATTTTTAAAACTTCATCTTTATCACTGCCTGTTATTTCAAGAGTACAAATATCTTCCTTTCTATATAATTCATAACTTATACTTTCGTTGTGGTCTCCTCCATTAGGAGTGTTATATGAAAAACGGTTAGTTACTTCATATAATTTAGTAGATTCATCTTCATATATTATTGTATAATTTTTTGACTCACCCGATGTTAGAATCTCATTTGGTGGTAAATTCTCAAACATAGTTTCATTTTTACTTATAGAAATTCCACCTTCATCTCTATGCAAAAGTAGGTGATTATTTCTTATAACAATTTCATCATAGTCATTTATTATTTGTGAAACATCAATTTCATATGCAGCCCCATTACCAAAATTGTAAGTTATTTTTTTATTAAATAAATCATAAGTAGATGATTTTTCTTGTTCTGCCACTTGTTCTATATTTTCATAATTTAAGCTTAAATTATTTTCATAAGTATTATCACTTTTTTCTTCGTTATTTATATTCATCCACAAAAAAATTCCTATAGCAACTACTATTACTACAATTAATATACCTATTAATAAAACTCCCTTTTTATTTTCTCTCATTTTCATCCCATCCCTAATTTTTCAAATTATTTTATATATCTATTTTAACTTTGTTCTTATTCATTGTCAATGAAAGTCAAAGATAATAGACTAATCTTTCATTTTTAAAAAAAGCTTTGCAAATACTTTATATAATAATTAATTTTTCCCTATTTTGTTGCCATTTATTAGAAAATAAGGTATAATGTTTACGTATTTTTAGAAAAGGAGACACTTTTATGGAAGAAGTTAAAATCGGAAGAGTTTATAGGCACTTTAAAGGCAATTATTATTTTGTAGAAAATATAGCTTATGACTCGGAAACTTATGAAAGAATGGTTGTATATAAACCACTTTATCCAAGAGAAGATGGTCGCTCAATTTGGGTTAGACCTGAGAAAATGTTTTTAGAAAAAATACCAGAAAGACCAGATAATATAACAGGTCAAAAGGTAAGATTTGAATTAGTAAAAGATATTGAAAAAGATTATTTAAAATAAATTGGCAAGATGTGTCCCAGATGCGAATTTTTTTACGCGAAGGAAACGTCCCCAACGCGAAATAGGAGGTTAATTATGATTGATATTAAATTATTACGTGAAAATCCTGAATTAGTTAAGGAAAATATTAAAAAGAAATTTCAAGATAATAAACTTGTTTTAGTTGATGAAGTTTTAGAACTAGATGTTAAAAACAGAGAAGCTAAATTAAATGGAGATAACTTAAGATCTGAAAGGAAATCTTTAAGTAACCAAATAGGTTCTCTTATGCGAGAAGGTAAAAAAGAAGAAGCTGAGAAAGTAAAATCTCAAGTAAATGAGATAAATACTAAACTAGAAGAAAATGAAAAGCTAGAGAATGAATATTCCGAAGATATAAAATTGAAAATGATGAAAATACCAAATATAATGCATGAGTCTGTTCCTATTGGTAAAGATGATAGCGAAAATGTTGAAATCGAAAAATTTGGAGAACCTGTAGTTCCAGATTATGAAATTCCTTATCATGGTGAAATTATGGAGGCTTTAGGTGGACTTGATTTAGATAGTGCAAGAAGAGTTTCCGGACAAGGTTTCTACTATCTAATGGGTGATGTTGCAAGACTACATTCAGCAGTACTAACTTATGCTAGAGATTTTATGATAAACAAAGGATTTACTTATTGTATCCCACCTTTTATGATAAGATCTGATGTTGTAACTGGTGTTATGAGTTTTGAAGAAATGGATGCTATGATGTATAAAATTGAAGGTGAAGATTTATACTTAATTGGTACTTCTGAACATTCAATGATTGGTAAATTTAAAGACCAAATTTTAAGAAAAGAAGATATGCCATATACTATGACTTCATACTCTCCTTGTTTTAGAAAAGAAAAAGGAGCTCACGGTATTGAAGAACGTGGTGTTTACAGAATACACCAATTCGAAAAACAAGAAATGATAGTTGTTTGCGAACCTGAAGATAGTTGGAATTGGTATGACAAGATGTGGTCATACACAGTTGAATTCTTTAGAAGCATGAACATACCTGTAAGAACTTTAGAATGTTGTAGTGGAGATTTAGCAGATTTAAAAGCAAAATCTTGCGATGTAGAAGCATGGAGTCCAAGACAAAAGAAATATTTTGAAGTTGGAAGTTGTTCTAACTTAACAGACGCACAATCTCGTAGACTTGGTATTAGAATTAAAGGTGAAAACGGAACTTATTTTGCTCATACTTTGAATAATACAGTTGTTGCTCCACCTAGAATGCTCATTTCTATTATGGAAAATAATTATAACCCTGATGGAAGTGTAACAATTCCTGAAGTATTAAGGCCTTATATGGGTGGACTTGAAAAAATAGAGCCAAAAGCTGCTAATAAATAATAATTAAACAATTTGTAAAAATATGTAGTTGTTAATTTAATAAAATATGTAAAATTATTCAAAGAAAGGGTTGAAAGTACCATGAACAAAAATGTAACAGTTATCGTAGGAACAAAATGGGGCGATGAAGGAAAAGGAAAAATTGCTTCACGTGAAGCTGAAAATGCAAAATTAGTTATTAGAGCAACTGGAGGAAATAATGCAGGACACACTGTAATTTATAAAGGAACTAAACTACCACTTCACTTAATACCTGGTGGAGTTTCAAATCCAAATACTATTTGTATTATAGGACCAGGAGTAGTACTTGATTTAGAAGTTCTTTTATCAGAAATTGAACTTTTAAAAAATACTGGTATTCCAAATATTGATAAAAGATTAAAAATTAGTGGTCGTGCACATGTTATCTTACCATATCATAAAGAGTTAGATGTTTTATATGAAAACATGAAAAAACACCCAGTAGGAACTACTAAAAGAGGTATTGGTCCATCTTATGCAGATAAAAATAATCGTACTGGAATAAGAATGTATGACATACTACTACCTACTGATAAGTTAGAAGAAAAAATTGAAGAAGCAATAAAACCACATAATCAATTATTTAAAGCAAACCATATGGAAGATGCAATAGTAAATGCTAAATCTTTAGCAGAAGAATATCATTTATTAGGTAAAAAATTAGAAGAATATATTACTGATATAAGTCCAATTATTTCAGATGCAATAGATAATAACGATAAAATTGTTGTTGAAGGTGCTCAAGCCTTTCGCTTGGATTTAGACCATGGAGATTACCCAATGGTTACAAGTTCAAATCCAGTAGTCTCTGGAACACTTTGTGGATCTGCACTTCCTCCACAAGCCTTGAATATTGTAATCGGAGTTGATAAAGCATATAACAGTCGTGTTGGAAATGGACCTTTTCCAACTGAGTTACCTGCTTCTATAGATGAAAATGGAAATGTTATAAAAAACGCCAATCCTTTGGAAGGTGATATAGTTCGTGACTTAGGCCATGAATATGGAACAACTACAAAAAGACCAAGAAGATGTGGTTGGATGGACTGTCCTATTTTACGCTCTGCTAAATACACATCTGGTATAGATTATCTTTGCTTAAATCATTTAGATACTCTTGGAGAAATTGGTTTAAAATTAGGATATATAAAAGTATGTACTTCTTATAAATATAAAGGTAAAATTATAAATTACTATCCTGATGACATTAATTTAAGCGGTGAAATACCTGAACCTATTTATGAAACATTAAATGGAGGATGGACTATTGATTCAAGTTGTACAAATTATTCAGAACTTCCATCTTTAGCAAAGGAATTTATTGAAATTGTAGAAAGCTCTTCTGGAATACCTGTTAAATATTTAGGTACAGGCCCTGCAAATGATGATTTAATTGTAAGAGAAGATGTATAAAAATGTCGCACATAATATGCGACATTTTAATTAATAAATGAAGGAGACAATAACTATGATAGTAAAAAATCCAAAATTTGAAATATCAGCTGTAAGTCCAAAACAATATCCTAAAAATGGATTACCTGAAATCGTTCTAGTTGGCAAATCTAATGTTGGTAAATCAAGTTTTATAAATACAATGATTAATAGAAAAAAATTAGCAAGAACAAGCAGTACTCCTGGAAAGACTAGACAAATAAACTTCTATAATATAGATAATTCATTTTATTTTGTTGATTTACCAGGATATGGATTTAGTAAAATGTCAAAAAAGGAACAAGAACAAGTGGGAAAATTTATAGAAGAATATTTAGTTAATAGGCATGAAATTATATTAATAATATTTCTAATAGATATTAGACATTCCCCTACTGCAAATGATATGCTTATGTATAATTATATTATTTCATCAGGATTACCTTTTATTATTTTAGCTAATAAAGCTGATAAAATCGCTATTACTAAAGTAGATGATACTGTAAAAATTCTGCAAAAAGAATTAAATCCTATTGGAGATATTCCAACATTTGCTTTTTCTTCTGAAAGAAAGATATATAAAGATGATGTTTGGAAATTTATAGATGATTTTTTAAATGCACAATAAATGATAGAACGAAGATGTTATCATTTGAGATAGCATCTTTTTTATTTCTATCTCTATTTTAATTCTTATTTTATATGAAACAAAAAGAGCTGTCCCTAAAATTCTTAATTTAATAGTAATATTCTATTCTTCTTTGCATATAATATATAAATATTTTTTGGGAGAGATTTATATGTTTGATAATTATCCAATTATACCTTATGTGGGTTTTAAAGATGAAAATGTTAGAACACCTATTACTTTTATTGCACAACATCAAAATATTCAACCAGGAATGGAATATGAAATGAAACCAACTCCTATTTTTGAAAATCTAAACTATGTACCATCTGGCAAATTAAAGGATAAAGTTGTTATTATTTCTGGTGGTGATAGTGGAATTGGACGAGCTATAAGTGTTCTTTTTGCCAAAGAAGGTGCTAACATTGTTATTAGTTACCTAAACGAACATGAAGACGCAAACTATACTAAAAAGATAATTGAAGAATATGGTAGAAAATGTCTCCTTATCTCTGGTGACCTTCGAGACGAAAACTTATCTTCTTATATCGTTGATGTCACTTTAAAAACTTTTGGCAAAATTGATGTTTTAATAAATAATTGCGGTATACAATTTCCTCAAAATAGTATTTTAGATATTTCTTCCCAACAATTAAAAGATACTTTTGAAACTAATATTTTTACATTTTTCTATTTAACAAAAGCTGTTCTTCCTCACCTAGATGCAAATAGTAGTATTATTAATACTACTTCTGTTACTGCATTTGCTGGTAAGAAAAATCTTATTGACTATTCTGCAACAAAAGGTGCAATAACTGTTTTTACCAAATCACTTGCGCTTTCTCTTGCCGACCAAGCAATTCGTGTCAATGCTGTTGCACCAGGTCCTATTTGGACACCTCTTATTTCTTCTTCATTTAATAAAAAAGAAGTAGAAATATTTGGAACAGAAACTCCTCTAAAAAGAGCGGGTCAGCCATTTGAACTTGCTCCTACTTACTTGTATCTTGCAAGTGATGATTCTAGATATATAACCGGACAAATTATTCATGTAAATGGTGGTACAATAGTATGATGTTTTTTAGGCGGGCTCAAAAAACATCAAAAATTAAAATAGCCATATTTTCCATATGACTATTTTAATTTATCTATATTTTATTTAGCACTTGCAACAACATTTATCTTTTTTATCTTTCTTTTTATTGCAAAGCATTAAAATTACTGTTAATAACAAAAGTAAACCAAGTATAATTGCTAAAACTATTATAGCAGGTAAAGAAATTAATATAACTAAAGCTAAAGCGGCACCTATTAGTAATCCGATTGTGAAAGTAAATGCTGTAAGTAATATAACTGCTATAATACCTAAACAACTTTTATTTTCTTGGCATTTTCTTTCTTTATTCTCAAAACAATAAATCGTTTCTTTTGATTCCATTGTATAAACCTCCAATATAGTTTTTATACTATATTGTATTATATGTCGAATTTTAAAAATCGGTTACTTTCTTTATCCTATGCCTTTTTCTCTATTTTTGTTATTATTTTTTTTGCTTTTTCTCTTTCTAAGGTCACAACATGTCCACAACCTTGGCATTTTAATTTAAAGTCTACTCCTATTCTAATAATTTCCCAAAGTTTACTTCCACATGGATGTTGCTTTTTTGTTCTTACTATATCTCCTATTTGGTATTCCATAATTATTTCGTTCCTTTCAATTATGGAAATTAGCTTTCCATAGCCTTTTTAAATCTTTCAATTATTCTATCTTTTCCTAATATTTTCATTATTTCGTACATATCTGGTGTATTTGTTCTAGATGTTAATGCAACTCTTAATACTGTACTCACATCTCCAACATGTGCTGTATATTTACCAGGATTTGATTTAAATTCTTTAACTTCTTTTGCATAACCTAGTTCTCCTGATAATTCTTTTATTTTATCAAACCATGTTTGTTTATCATCTTCATCACTATAATATTTTTCAGTATAAAGTGTTAATATTTTATCTATTTCTTCTTTATTGTTTATAACTTGATATGGATAATCTTGTTTCTTACTATAGAACAATTCATCATACATATATTCAATGTTTTCTTTTACATCTGACCATTTAGCTATATCTTTTCTAGGCTTTTTATTGCCTCTTTCTATACCAAATACTTTTAATGAATATTCCTTATCTTCTAATAATTTTTCTAATTCTTCATCATGTCTTTTAGCCCATTTTGAAGCTTCTTCATATACTTTTTCAGCTGTAAATTTAGATATTACTGTTTTTCCTACATCTAACAATTTTACCATATCAAAAAGTGCACCACTTACACTCATTTTATTTAATTCTAACTCAAATTCTGACATTTCTTTATCAGGATTTGCTCTTCTCCAATTTTCAAATGTAGAATTTGCTATATTTAATAAATATTCTTTAACAGCTTCTTTAGGTATTCCTTCTTCCTCATAATAACTTACTGCTGCTTCAGGGTCTTTTCTTTTACTTAATTTTCTCTTATTTCCATTATCATTTTTCATTATTGGTGCAATATGAGCATACTTTGGTGGTTTAAAACCTAACTCATGGAATAATTGTAAATGTAAAGGTACTGAAGATAACCATTCATCTCCACGTATTACATGAGTTGTTCCCATTAGATGGTCATCTACTGCATGTGCAAAGTGATATGTAGGAAGTCCATCTGCTTTTATTATTACTATATCTTGGTCATTTTCTGGGAACTCTACATTTCCTTTAATAACATCTTTATGTTTTATTTTTCTATCTTCTCTTCCTGGTGATTTAAATCTTACTATATAATTTTCTCCATTTTTAATTTTTTCAGCCATTTCTTCAACTGTAAGATGCCTACATTTTGCCCATACTCCATAATAACCTGGTCTTATTTTTGCTGCCTCTTGTTTTTGTCTTATTTCCTCTACTTCTTCTGGAGTACAAAAACATGGGTATGCTTTACCTTGTTCTATTAAATATTTTGCATAAGCTTGATATATATCTTTTCTTTTTGATTGCTTGTATGGTCCATATTCACCCTTTTCTTCAGTTTCGGAAATCATTCCTTCATCTGGTTCTAACCCAAAATCTTTTAATGAATTTACTATATCTGTAATTCCATTTTCTACTTCTCTTTTTTGGTCTGTATCTTCTATTCTTAAGAAAAATACTCCCTCTGTTTGTTCTGCTACTTTTTTAGCTATTAAACTTTGATATAATCCTCCAATATGTACAAATCCTGTTGGACTTGGTGCAAATCTTGTAACTATTGCTCCTTCTTTTAAATCTCTTCTTGGATATTTTTCTTCATAATATGATATGTCCTTGCTATCCGGAAATATTAAGTTTGCTAAATCTTTATAATCCATTTTATTCTCTCCTATCTCTTAATTTTAACAATTGCAATTATAACATAAAATTAGCTAAAAATCAAAGTTTATTTCTTATCAATAGTGAACTTATTGTCATATCTTTTATTATTATACTTTTCTTTTTCTCTAAAAGCTGTTTCTAAATCAATATTATATGTATTTGCAATCATCGCTGTATAATATAAAACATCTGATAATTCTTCTTCTATTGTTCCTTTTATATTATCATCAGTCATCCTTTCATTTTTTCTTATTGCTTCTGCTAATTCTCCTACCTCTTCTACTAATTTTAAAAAATATCTTTGCGTATTTTTTAACTCCTTAGGCTTTCTTATAGTATATTTTTCTTTTAAATATTCTTGTAATCTTTTTAACGTTAATTCCATATTTATCACCTCTAAATCGATTATAGCATTTTATCCTAAATATATCATTGAAACTTATACCATTTATTTTCTCATTAAAAATGAGACAGTTTAAAACTGTCCCATTTTTTCTTACTATACCTCCATTATTATCGGAATAATCATAGGGTTTCTCTTAGTTTTAGCAAATACATAATCTTTTAAGTTATCCCTTACTGATGTTTTTATAGTTGACCAATCACGAACTCCGTTTTCTTCGCATTTTTTAATTTCTTTTCTTACAACCGCCTTTACTTCATCCATCAAGTTCTCTGATTCTCTTACATAAACAAATCCTCTTGAAATTACATCTGGACCTGCTACAACTTCTCCTGTCCCTGAATCCATTGTTAATACAATTATTATTAAACCATCTTGTGATAAATGTTGTCTATCGCGAAGTACTATATTTCCAACATCTCCAACTCCCAATCCGTCAACCAAAACTCTTCCGTTAGGTACCACTCCTGTGAACTCTACTCCATCTTCTCCTATTTCTAATACTTTACCATTTTGCATCATAATAATATTTTCTTTTGCTATTCCCATACTTTGAGCGGTTTCACTATGGGCAATTAATTGTCTATATTCGCCATGTACTGGTATAAAGTATTTAGGTTTTGCTAAAGCTATAATTAATTTTTGTTCTTCTTGACACGCATGTCCTGATACGTGCACATCTTCTAAAGAGCTATATACAACTTCTGCCCCAATTTGCATTAAATCATCAATTACTTTTGATACATATTTTTCATTACCTGGTATTGGTGTCGCTGAAATTATTATTAAATCATTTGGAGTAATTTTTACTTTTCTATGTTCTCCATTTGCCATTCTTGTTAATGCTGACATAGTTTCTCCTTGACTTCCTGTTGTTATTATTACTAACTGTTCATCTGGATAATTTTTAATCATATCTATATCTATAAATAAATTTTCTGGGCATTTAATAAATCCAAGTTCTCTTGCTGTAGTAATCATATTAATCATACTTCTACCACATACAGCAATTTTTCTTCCATATTTTATTGCACAATTTACTATTTGTTGTACCCTATGAACATTTGATGCAAATGTCGCAACCACAATTCTTTTAGTACAATGCAAAAATAATTTATCAAATACTTCTCCAACAGAACTTTCTGACATCGTAAATCCTTTTCTTTCACTATTAGTACTATCTGACATTAGTGCTAAAATACCTTGGTGTCCAAGTTCTGCAATTCTACCTAAATCCATTAATTTTCCATCTATTGGTGTAAAATCAACTTTAAAGTCTCCTGTATGTAAAACTGTTCCTGCTGGTGTTGTAATAGCTAGCATAACTGAATCAGGAATACTGTGTGAACTTCTTATAAACTCTACTTTAAAATTCTTTCCTAAACTTATTGTTTGTCCTTGATTTACTTCTATTAATTTGGTGGAAGCAACTAATTTATGTTCCTCTAATTTATTTTTTATTAATCCGGCTGTTAATTTAGTTGCATAAATTGGTATATTTATTTTCTTCAATAAATATGGAACTGAACCAATATGATCTTCATGACCATGTGTTATTACTAAACCTTTTATTCTATTTACATTTTGTTCAAGATATGTTATATCCGGTATTACTAAGTCTACCCCTAACATATCATCTTCTGGGAATGATAATCCACAGTCTACTACAATCATTTCATTTTCATATTCAAAAACTGTGATATTTTTACCTATCTCGTGTAATCCTCCAAGTGGAATTATTTTCAATTTTGAAGCCTTGAATATTTCTTTTTGAATATTTCTTTTTCCTACTTTTGCAGTCTTTTTATTGGTATTTTTATCTACCTCTTTTCTATTTACTCTTTTTGTATTCGTTCTTTTTGCTTGTGAGTTTGTTTTCCTATTTCTCACTTTTTTCTCATTGTTATTCTCTAATTTTTCTTTTGACATAAATTCTCCTTTCTTATAATAAACATTTTAAATCTTATTAATCATTTAATAAACTAGACTACGTCTAGTACCTAAAATATCTATGTACACAAAAATTAAGTTTATAGAAAATGATTTCCACCATTTTATAAACTATTTTTTATTATTTAGTTTTCCGCTCAAAAATATTATTTACCTAAACTTATTTTTTATACATATTTTTAGGTTTAAAATTTTAATAAAATCTCATATTATAGCTATTTACTGCTATCAACTGTTTTTTATTATACTATATTTGAGTAAAAAAGTCAAATTGAATTTATGTAAATATGAAAGCCTGAAAAATTTAATCGTTTTCAACAAAATTTTTTTTTAGAATATAATATAATAAAAAAGCGAGGTATAAAAATGTATGAACCTATTTTCTATAATGCTAAAGCTAATATAAAAGGTGGAAAAAAATATCCAAATATTAATGGTGAAGTATTTTTTAAAGAAACAAAATTAGGTGTCCTTGTTACTGTTAAAATTAACGGATTACCTACATCTAATAATAATTGCAAGGGAAGATTCTTTGGTTTCCATGTACATGAAGGAACATCTTGTACTGGAAATAGTGAAGACGAATTTGCAAATAGTAAAAGTCACTATAATCCAACTAATTGTTCTCACCCATTTCACAGTGGTGATTTACCACCTTTACTTGAAAACAATGGCTTTGCATATATGAGTGTTTTAATAAATAAATTTAAAATTGAAGAAATACTTGGCAAAATTCTAATAATACATGATTTTCCTGATGATTTTACTACTCGGGCCAAGTGGAAATTCAGGGACTAAAATTGCTTGCGGTAAAATAAAATAAACCAGAAATTAAAATCTGGTTTATTTATATATTATTTATTGATTTTGATTATTTTCTCCCCTTCCCTCTGGAAGCGCATCTGAATAATCAAGTACTATTCTTATTCTTGTAATTGCTTTAATTGCTCTTACAAATTTACTGTTTTTTATTCTTTGCCATAAACTTGGTTTAGCCTCAAATGTCATTTCTTGTGTATATTGTTGTTGCTCTTCTTGGACTGAAACCTCTTGTGGTTCTTCTACTATTTGTTGTTCTTGTACTTCTTCTACTGGTGTTGGTATTGATTTTAATGCATCAGCAATTTCTATTCCAATATAACTTAATGCTTTTGATCTATCTTCAATTCTTTCCATATCTATTTCAATATGTAAATTAGACTCTAAGTTATTTACTCTAGCATTCAATAGTTTCATTGCATCTTGGTAATTTTGTGATTTTGTACTTTTTGATTTTCCCACAATATTTAATGTTTCTATTATATCTTCAGAAAAATCTTCTTCTGCTTTTTTTACCTGTTCTTTCCAATCTTCTTGTTTTTCTTCTACTGCTTCTAATACCTCTTTCAATCTACCTGCTAAAGCTATATTTTGTTCTCTTTGTCTAATCAATTCCTCTATTTTCTTAGTATTTTCTTCAAATTGATTTGTTGCAAATTCAACTAACCCATAAGCTGCTTTATAAACACTTGCTGGAAAGTTTTTCTTTTTTGGATATTCAATTAAATAAGTTTTTATAGATTCAACCAAATCTTTAAAATATGTATCATCTTCTAGTTGAACTATTTGCTTCTTACTCTTCGGATTTATCAATTTTTGTACTTTATCTATATTCATTAATATTTTTTCTTCTGTGATAACCATTCTCACATTTACTATGCCAGATTTAGACATTGTAAATTACCTCCTTTATCTTACGCGTATTTACCTTTGCTTTCTTTATTATTATACATTAACCTACAAAAAACTACAAGATAATACTATTAATTTTTGTGTTAAGTTTTAATTACAGAAATATTACAAAAATATTACAAACTTTTCAAAATTATTAGGGAAAAGCATTTTTTAGCTTTTCCCTAACTATTCTTTTTCTATAAAACTGTTTTTATTTCTTCTGCTCTTTTTACTTTTTGTGTAGTTGTTTTTATTAATTCTTTATCTGTCACAATAATATCTCTTACATATTTATAAGCTGGCATTGTTTTATTTACCTTCTTTACTTCTTTCCAAATATCTTCTTTGATTTTTTCTTCATCTGTTGTTCCAAAGATTTCTTTTGCGTTATCTTTATCATAAACAATTTTAGCTGCTATTTTAAAATCTCCATCATCTTCTGGTTTTCCATATACAAAACTCTCTTTTACACCTTCTATTTTATTTATTAAAATTTCTAATTCTTCTGGATAAATATTTTTTCCATTTTTTTGTACAATTACAAATTTCTTTCTTCCAGATATAAATATAAATCCATCTTTATCTATTTTTGCTAAATCACCTGTATGTAGCCAACCGTCTTCTAATGTTTCTTTATTTGCTTCATCATTATTATAGTAACCAAGCATTATTGAAGGTCCTTTTGCAAGAAGTTCTCCTATTCCTTCTTCATTTGGATTATCTATTTTTACATCTAAACTTGGGAATGCTTTCCCTATTGAACCTATTCTTCTATACTTATCGTCTTCTGCTGCTATCACTGGTGAACTTTCTGTTAGTCCATATCCTTGATACATTGTAAAACCTAAATCATTAAATCCTTTTTCTGTTTCTGTATCTAAAGCTGCTCCACCTGCTACAAATAATCTTACTTTTCCTCCTAATGTATCATGTATTTCTTTAAATAACTTTTTCCTAATATCAATCCCAAATTTTAATAAGAAATTACTTATTTTAATTCCTTTTTTTACAGTTTCAAGTTTACCTTTTTTTTCTATACTTTTCATTACTTTTTTGTACATAGCTTCAAAAAGAATTGGAACAGATATCATTGCTGTAATTTGATATTCTTTTATATTTTCTGCGATATGACGTATTCCATCGCAAAATGCAATTGAACCACCTGTAGATAATGGATATAAGAATCCTACTGTGCATTCAAATGTATGGTGTAATGGCAAGAATGACAAAAATCTATCTTCTGGAACTAATTTAATTACTGATGTAATATCTTGTAAATTGCTACATATATTTTTATGTGATAACATTACTGCTTTTGATATTGCTGTCGTTCCTGAAGTGAATAACATTATTCCCATTTTTTCATTATCAATTTCACTATCCAAGAAGTCTCTATTTCCTTCTTCTAGTAATTTTCTACCTTCTTCTGTTAATTCTTTTTGTGATTTTACTCCATTTTCTTCTTTTTCTAAATCCATAGAAATATAATATTTAAGATTTGTATTTCCTTGTGCCCTTATTCTGTCCATTACTTCATCATATTTCTTAGAATAAAAAATTGCATCTACTTCTGAACGAATTATTAAACTTTCTATTTCATTATCTGGAAGTGCTTTATCTAATGGCACTATCACTCCAGTTCCTGCTGCAACTGCTAAATAATCTACTCCCCATTCATATCTGTTTTCTGATATTACCGCTACTCTTTTATCTTTTAATCCCATTTCTATTAATTTAGTACCTAAAGCATTTACCTCATCTCTAAATTCTTTATGTGTAATTTGTCTAAATTTTCCTTCTACATCAGTTCTAAATAAATATGCTGGTCTATCTCCATATTTTTCTCCTGATTTTTTTAGCATATCTTTTAAATCTTTATATTCTTCAAACTTATAAATTGGCTTTCTCATCTTTTCTTCCCCTTTACTTTGCTCTTAATCCTTCTATAACTGTATTTTCAAACTCTTTGTATAGTTTCATAATATCTATTTCTTCTTGTTTTCTTATTTTATAAACCAAACTCGAACCTATTAATCCATAAATTTCAGAAGCAATTGCCTGTGGGCTCCCTTTTTTCACTTCTCCTCTTTCAATTCCATCTTTAACAATCTGTTCTATTTTATAGATATATGATAAAATATATTTTTTACATGTTTGGTTTCTTGCTTCTTTTCCCCAGAACTGAGTAAGTAAAATTGTAATTAAATCTTCATATTTAACAACAATTTTTATTTGAATTAAAACAATTGCTTTTATTTTATCAATATAATTAGAAAATTTTGCTGTTTTTATATCAATACTATTTTGTAAAAGCTTTATTCCTTCTTCAATTAAGAAATTAAATATCTCTTCCTTACTTGAAAAATGATAATAAAGTGTTCCTTTTGCTACTCCTACTGTTGCTGTTATTTCTTCAATACTTGTAGCATCATATCCCTTTTCAGCAAATAGTTTCATAGAAGTCTCAAATATTTTTCTTTTTGTCTTGTTCATCTTTTACCACCTTTCAATCTGTGATAACTATATTTACTATTATATATATTTTTATTCAACATTGCAATACTTTTATGTCATTTTGAACACTTGGTGAACTACCCATTGTCTAAAGCCAATGGGCTTCCTGCTTCATAGACCTCGTAACCTACTATCTCCACAGGCGTAAATCTCGGGCAGTCCCTGCCCTATATTTTTTCTCTATGCTATTTTTCTTAATCCTTCCATTAGGATATTTGTCGCAGCATTTATATCCCTGTCATGTTTTATTTTGCACTTAGGACATGTCCATTCCCTAACTGATAAATCTTTTGTATCTACATTCTGATATCCACATACAGAACATAGCTGACTACTAGCATAAAAAGTATCTATTTTAATATACTTTCTTCCATTCCATTTAGCCTTATATTCTATTTGTCTTATAAGCTCATACCATGATGCATCTATTATTGATTTTGCTAAATGATGATTTTTTACCATATTCTTTATCTGTAAATTTTCTGTAACTATCACTTGGTTTTCGCTGATAATCTTATTAGAAACTTTATGTAGATAATCTTTTCTAATGTTACTTATTTTTTCATGGCATATTGCTATTTCTTTTTTCTTCTTTTGGTAATTTTTACTTCCTTTTTCCTTATGCGCTAACTCTCTTTGTTTCCTTGCAAGTTTTCTTTCGTATTTCTTTATTGTCTTTGGATTTTCATACTTCTCTCCTTCTGATGTAATACATAAATCCTTAATTCCTAAATCTAATCCTATATTTTGTTTTGTATGTAGCAATTCTTCACGCTCTGTTTCTACTAATATTGACACATAGTATTTCCCACTTGGAACTTGCGATACTGTTGCTGATTTTATCTGTCCATTAAATTTTCTGTGTAGTTTTGCTTTTACTCTCTTTAATTTTGGTAATTTTATTTTTCCACTCTTATAATCTATTACTATATTTCCATTCGTATAATTGGTCGTATATGATTTATGGTTATCATGCTTACTTTTAAACTTTGGATATCCTGCATTTTCTTTGAAAAATTTCTGATAGGCAGTATCCATATTATATATTGCATTACTTAAAGCAAACTTATCTACTTCTTTTAGCCATTT
>CALXEW010000010.1 GCA_944387435.1 uncultured Clostridia bacterium
AACATAGGAAATGAGAATAAGCAGATGTGGTTTGCCTCCAACAAGGAGGTGAGGCTTATGGTAGAAATACAAACATTAATTGCAACAATATACATATTATATTATTCATTAATTGGGGTAACTATCATAGCTATTACTTCGATAATAGCACTTGTAATACTACTTCGTAAGAGCAAATAACCAATAAAAACACATCTGTAAAACTTTCCCGAGTTAGATGTGTTTTAAACCATTTAATTTGAGGTGAGCCACGTTTGTGGTTTCTCCATTTCCTATAATTATTATACACAGATTAAATGGATTTGTCAAATAATTTTTGCGGATGCTGATTTTTATAAAAATAGGAGTAGTTTATGGAAGACAAAATTGTAGAAAGATATATAAAAGAAATTTCTAATAAAATAGAAGAAGAAATATATGAATCAAAGAAATTAATAACTTCAGTTATAGAATTAATTTACGATGTTGAAGATATATTTTTAAATGAATTGATATTTAAGAAAAATAAAGAAGAAAGTGAAAAGGACAAAGTAATTATGCAGTACTTTTTAGATTTTTCAAAAAGGTCAAAAGAGTTTTTAGTATCCATTTTGCTATGTAGCAGAATATCAACAGCTGTTATATTAAGAAATATAGTGGAAAATTATGTATTGCTTTACTATATTTTTATAAGTGAACAAAACATTGCAAAGAGATATTTATTATGGGATAGTCTAAAGATAAATTCTTTTGAAAATGAAGGATTAGAAAAAGTAAAAATTGAGCTTGAAACAAATATAGAAAGAAACTTAAAACAACAAGGGCTAACAGAAGAGAGAATTAGTAAGCTGAAACAACAAATATATAGAAGTGGATATGGATGGTGTTATGAACTAATACCATATAATAAAAGGCTAAATTTTAAAAATATATGTAGAAGTTTGCAATTGGATGAAATTTATAAAGATTTTGAATACTTAAGTTCCACTGTACACAGTAATGAAATGGTTCAGAAAATGTTTAATAATGTGTATTTCTATGACCATGTTTTGATGTATATAAAAATGTATTTAGACTATGTTAGATTATATTTAGAAATATACTTAGAAATTTATGATGAAGATAATGACAAATTGAAAAAGCTAGAAAAGCAAATCTCAATAGTACAAGAAGAGCAGAAGAGAGTGTTAAAAGAGATGAGAGGGTAAAACAAATATATTATTTGAATTAATAATAAAAAATATTAAGGTAGATGGTTTATGGATTTTGAATTTTTGTATACATATATTAAAACGATAATATCAGAGGAAAAAGATTATGTTATGAGTGTCATAGATTCTTTGAAATATTCTAAAAATGATTTCTTTGAGAAAGTAGAATATGAATTAATGGAAAATGATTTTAATGAAGGATTAGAGGTTGTTCAATTTTTTGCTTTATGTGTGTCTAAGGATAGGGAAAAAGATGTAAAGGAATCACTGTTAGAAGATATTCTAAGACGATTAGATATACCTACTGATAATGAAGATAATAGTAATTTTTTCTCGGATATGTATAATAAATATATTGATACATATGTAAATTATTTAATAGATAATTGTTTGTCTCCACTAATATTTCCTATTGAATTTGGAGGTGTAATTGTATATTTACTAATAGGAAGCAAAAAATATCTTGAAAAACCACCAGAAATGATTATGGAGATTTTAAAAAATTGGTATGAAAAGGAAGAACCAATTCTTTTTGGAAAACAGATATTAACAAAACCATTTTTTTATAAAAAACTTATAAATAGAAAAACTCTTAATATTATTCCTAGCTATAATGATAATAATTTATATTTATTGTTAGAAGGAAATATAAAAGTTGAATTAGATTATTCCACAGTTAGTATGTTAGATTATCACGATAATATTAGATTTAATGCAACTGATATTCAAAAAATATCATATAATCCTGTTTATGCATTGGGATATACATTTGAACCTGAGATAAATTTTTTAGATTGGTTTGATATTTATTTATATGTAATGGCAATATTAGATGTAGATTTGGAAGATTTAGAAAAAATAAAATTATCATACATGACTTTTCTAGATTTTATAAATAATCATATATGTGAGAAAATTTATGCTGATGGAACTATTATAGAAGAAGATTTGTTTTTTAATGTTTTAAAAATAAATATAAAAAATATAAAAGAATTTATAAGACGGAAGAGAAGAAGCGGAGATTTCTAAAAATTTTGTTTTAAATATAAAAAATAGGTGGATTTATTTAGAACAAGTTTTAGATGTTTTGAAACAAGTTTATGAGAAAGAAATTGAAGAACTTTATAGAATAACAAAGTTTGATAATCAGAAATGGAATATATTAGTAGAAAAAACAAACGCTACTAATAGTTTTGATAAAGGAAAATCATTAGAAGATTTAGCGAATTACTTTTTTAGTTCTGTGAAAGGAATAAAGATAACAGGAAGGAACATTAGATATCTTACTGAGGAAATTGATTTATGCCTTTGTAATTATTCTAAGGATTCTATTCTTTGGAAGCTAGGTTCGGTTGTGTTAGTAGAATGTAAAAATCATAAAGATAAAATTTCAGTAAAAACAATAAGAGATTTAAGTTGTGTTATGGAATTAAAAGGAATTGAATCTTCGATTTTGATTACTACATCAGTTTTAACGAAGCCAGCACTAGAAGAAATAAAAAAATTACAAGAAACAAATAAAAATATAATTGTTATATATTTAGAAGAAATTAAAAATATAGGAAAACCTACTGAAGAGATTTTAAAAGAAAAAATAATAGAAAATGAAATGTAAAAGGGGAATTTGATTCCCCTTTAATATATTTCACAATTGTTATTTCTTTGATAGTTGATTTTATAGTCTGTTTTATATTCTTTTAAAGTATCTTCTAAAATATGGTATACTTTTTTATCCTCAATAGCAATAATTGTAGGAAATATATCTAAGAAGTTTTTTAATAGAATATTTGAAAAGTATTTTATATCATTATTAAGCTTTTTATTGCTTCCTTCAAAATCCATAAGTTCCATAATGATTTCCAATTCTAATACCATACCTAAAAATCCGGCTATTAAACATTCATCGATATCTAAAAACAAATCTTTATCTTGAAATATTTTTGTGGCCGATTCTGTATCTAGATGTAAAAATTCTGATAAATCACTATATAAAGTATTATATAATGCTTCAAAATTCTTTCCGGCTCTTTCAGCTAATTGCTTTTTTTGTACATCATATTTATATTGTCTACCAGTTTGTATATTTTCAACTATGTGTTTGTTTTCTAATTTTCTATGTGTACCTAGTTCTACTCCCATTACAGATAATATTTTCTTTTCAAAAAAAGCATAATCTTTTTTATAAGCTCTCATAGTAATTAGAATTTCAAAAATTATTCTAACCTCTGCCATTGCTGTATCATAATATTCATTGTTTACTAGTTCCAGTAATACGGTTAAGTGAAGACTTGCTTTATAAGCACAAAATACTAAGAAGTCTTTTATATTGTGAATAATAAATTTTTCTTTGTCCTGAGAATCTTTACTATAAAAATTCACACACAAATTAAGAACATATACCATGTTAGGAATGTCGTCTGATAACATAGATTCTAAAAAGAAATTAGTAGCCTCCACTGCTTGTAAAATGTTGCAAGTTTTGTTTTTTATTTTGCTTTTCATTAATCTTTTATATTCTTGAGTATATTTAGTAAATTCTTTTATATCTCTTTCAGGAAATGAATCTCTATTTTCTTCTGTAAGCATAATACCAGTTTTATGTGAAGCATATAACCAGGCTTGGTTTATAACATTTTCTCTTTTTATTAATTTATATTCTCTTTTTAAATCTTTTAATAATACACCACCTAGTATATAATCATCATTTCCAGGCATTCTTCCGAATATTTTTTTAAATCTAATTTTTTCGTGTTTAAATATTGGATCTAAGTCAGGGTGTATTGGAATTGCTCTTGTATATGTATTTTTATCTTTTCCTTTGTAGTATTTTAGTTTCTTTTTTTTGCAACATTTTTTATAAGGTTTTCCACTACCACATGGACATTTTTCATTATCATCCCATTCTTCCTCTTTTTTTAATAAGTTGTTTATTAAATTATCAAAATACGAAAGCAATTTTTTAACAAAATCTTCATTTCTTGATTCTAAGTGTTTTATCTTATCAGGTCCAAGCTTTTCTACAACCCTTTGTTCTATTTTTTCTATTATATAATGTGCAAAAGAGTTTGCAAACAAAGCCGTTAAATCCTTAGATTCTTCGTCTATTTGAGGCATATCGATACTATCGAATATATCTAAAAAATTATCTGGAGCTTTTTGTGACTCTCCTACAATAATACCTTTTAGTAAGTATCCGAATTGTTCTAATTCTAACTCAAATAGACTATCTTCATCTAATAAAGATGAATTACCATAATAACTGTGAAGTGAAAAATTAGTATTTTTGGTTGAATTATAATTTAGAATTTCCATTTTGGCTCTTTTAGATTTTGCATGTAAAATCATAATACTAAAGTGAATACCATTATTTTTTAAGACATTTAAGAAATTACATTCTTGTTCCAATATAATTAGTATATGTTTAAATTCTTCTACATCTACATAAGAGTCATCTTCTTCAGGCTTTTCAAAATGACTAAAATAATTATTTAAATTAAATTTTAATACTTTTAAAATATCTTCATTATTATCTGCATCATTACAAATTTCTTCTACTAATAGAGCAAGTGCTGAAATATCTTTAGGATATATGAAAACCGTATCAAACAGTGCATATTTTTTCTCTAATTCCTTCATTTTTTCTTTTGCTTTTGACACTATTTCTTGTAATAGTTCTTCTTGCTGTTCTTTATCTGTTGTTTCAATTTTTTTAATTAGTTCTCTTAATGATTTTTCGATTTCTTTTATACTTGTTAGCTGAAATAATTTTTCGATTTCTTTCATGAACACTCCTCCTTTTTATAAATTTTGTATCATTTAGTATAATATAGATTTAATTATATGTCTAGGGTGAACTGTTTTTTTTATGTTTTTTGTTAGTTATTAGATTTTTGATTTAGAAAATGAATAAATTTTATATCTAAAATCGTTGTAAAAATACGATGTATAAGTAGAAATTTGTTGAAATCTAAAGCTTTTTATGATAGAGTATAAATAATAGTATTTTATTTTGTAGTTAGAAAAATTTAAAGGCTATTATATTAAACTGAAAGGGGAAAAGTATGAAGAAAAAGAAGTTTTTGTATATTGGAATAATTGTAGTTATAATGGTGATTATTATAGTAATTTTAATAAGAAGAAATATAAGTAAGATAGAAGAAGAAAGTATAAGTGGATGGAACGAAGAAGAATTAGTAAATGTTCCAAAATTATCTGAAGGGATGTCTCCTATAATATACAATGAAAGTGGAGACGCGGTTATTGTTGATAATAATGAGGATTGGTATTGTTATCAAAAGCAAGAAGGAAGAACAGAAAATGGAGGAAGTAGCAGATGGGCAAATGCACAAACAAAAGATGGTAGCAAATGGGTATGGATACCTAGATTTGCGTATAAAATAAATTATGTTGATAGTGAGAATAAGGAAAAAGGCGGAACAATAAACGTAAAGTTTTTAAAAGGAAATACAAATTTAGATAGTGACAACAATGATGTAACGAAACAAGGATATATAGTACATCCAGCATTTAGAAATGGGGAGAAGAGAGGATATACTAATGGAGAATGGGATGAAGAAATTGTTGGAATATGGGTTTCTAAATTTGAGGCAGGATTTGCAGGAGTAGAAAATACAGCTTCAAGTGATATTGAAGCTCAAGACACAGAAGTTATACATAAAGTAACATCAGGTGAAAACATATATGGAAAAATTGAAATGGGAAAAACAAAAATGAAATATCCAGTATTTGTAGGTGGAGCTTTTTCATATAGTGGTATTGATATTGGAGAAATGTATATACTTTGTCAAAATTTAAATGCTGTTAATAATCCATATGGAGTAAACAAAGAAAGCGAAGATATACACTTAATGAAAAATAGTGAGTGGGGAGCCGTTGCTTATTTAGCATATAGTGCATATGGAAGAAATGCAACACCTATTTCTATAAATAATGTGGCTGTAACAAATGTCAACACAATAGAAACAATTACAGGGTATTCTAGTAAGAGTGATGATTACTCTACTAATTATATTGAGTATAGCGGAAATCTTGGAAATTATAACGATAAATCATTTATTTGGTATTCAAAAGAGGGGGGATTGGCTAGTACAACAGGAAATGAATATGGTGTGTTCGATATGTCAGGAGGAGCTACAGAATATGTAGCTGGTTATCTTGATAATATGGAAATGGAAAATGAAGCATATAAGAATGATTTTGGAGATGAAACCCAAAGTAATAAATATTTTACAATATTTAAATATGAAGAAGGTAAAGCAACATATGAAAGTAACAAAAATATATATGGAGATGCAACGATAGAAACTTCATCTGGTAATGGAACGTATGAAAGTTGGGATGGAGAAACATCTTATTATTTAACTAGAAAATCACCATTCTTTTTAAGAGGAGGAACATTTAGTGAAGGAGAATTTGCGGGGTTATTTTCATATTCAATACATAGCGGGCATTCAGGAGGAGACCATGGGTTTAGATGCACTTTAATAATAGAATAGTATAGCATATTAGACAAAAGGAGGGAAATATAATGAAAAAGTATGTTAAAATAATTTTAATAGTATTTATAATTGTAAATACGCTGCTGATAAATGTTAGTTATGGAATATGTAATACTTTAAGAACTTATAAAAGAGTTTCAGCAGTTAGATTAACGTTAGGAAATGGTCAAGTTTTGAATGATTTTACTGTTGATAGAAATGATATTATTTCTGAAAATGGAACTTTAGATTATTTACAAACTCAAGAGGCAAAAAAGCTTGAATTAATATTTGTTATTGATACTAATACTAGTGATTTGGACGCAGAAAAAGCAATTATAGAAAATGCAATTTCAAACTTTGCAACTTTTTATGAAAAAGATACAAGTAAATTATCAATTGGTATTATAGGATTTAATGACGAATATAAAAATTATGATAATGATGATGATTTTAATTATAACTTAAAAAATTATAAAGATAATTTGTCAGAGATAGAAGAAGAATTAAACAATTTATCATCTATGCGGAAATCTTAAACAAGCAATAGAATTAGCTAATAAAAATATGGATATTAATAATGCCGATTCGGCAGAAACATTACAAGCAGTAGTTGTTATTTCTGATGGTTTTGATTTATCAGATAGTGATTGCCAGACTACATATACAATGCTAAAGAATTTTATGGAGATTAACATGGCATTCGTTTTTGGAATATTTCCAAATGGCGAAGATAGAGTTTTTAGAGATATGCTAGGAAATTATTTGTATAGTTATTCTTTTAATGATTCTGTTTACTTATTTAATAAAAATGGTCGGACAAATATATACTGATATAGCTGATCAATTAATATTAAATGTTGATTTACAATTATCAGTTCCTGGAAATTCCAATGTACAAGAAACGGATGATATATATATAATAGTAGATAACGAATTATTAAATGGAGCTAAAATAGAAATTGAATATGAAATAATGGCATATGCATTAAATGGAATAGCAGGACTAACAATAACTGATTTTGTTGCAGATACTGGATTAGGATTTGATCCTAAAGAAAAATTGTTAACAGAAGACAAAACAAATGAAGAACTTGGCTGGACAACTTGTGAAGAAGGAGTTGAAACATCTTTTTCTCCTGATGAAAATGGAGGAAATATGCCATCTGGTTTAAGTAAAAAAATTGTGTTATCAAAAATTATTTCAAATAATGATGAAAATGCATATGTAAATACTGCACGATGTAGCACAGCTTCATATGGAGTAGGACAAAGTAGTGCAACAATATTCAGAAGAGACGTTCAATCAGAATATGTAATAATTATTCCACCAACTGGAAAAAATTATATTGTTTTTGGAATTGTTACCGTATTGGTTGGATTAATATTGATAATATTTTTTATAAGCAAGAAAAGAAAAGTTAAAAAAGCTTAATTAAAGTTTTATACCCCATAAGTATATGTTATTCCTACTAAGGGGTATTTTATTTTTTATACAATGTAATAGTTATAAAATACTAAAAAATTACAAAAATGCATAAAATATTAACATAAATTGAATTTTTTGGAGAAATGTGTTATAATTAACTATGAGAGGAGGGAGTTCTAAATGAAGATGAAAAATAAAAGAATAGTTGCAATAGTGATTATGTTTATATTTGTAATAGAAATGTTATGTACAGCATCATTTGCAGGGTTTATGGATGGGGCTTTAGGAGAGAGTGGTCCAGCACCATCGCCACCAACACCACCAGATTCACCTCAAACTAGTCCACCATCATCATCAACAACAACTCCTTCAGGACCGACAATACCAACAACAACAATCATACATCATACTAAAATTTCAGGTAATGTAAAAGAGGATTTAGGATATTCTGTAGGAACAGCAGGAACAGATAGTGAAAAAGAGACGATTCCAGTAGAAGGAGTATTAGTAAAACTAGCGGGGACAAATTATTCTACTAGAAGTGACAAAGATGGTAATTATACACTTAGTGGCATGCCAGCAGGTACATATTCTCTAGAGTTTTATTATGGAGCACTTGAAGGAGATGTAGATCCAAATGATAGTGAAACCGTTAAAAATATATTAAAATATAATGGACATGATTATTCGGCAGCAAGTGTACCAGGAGCCGGAGAATATTTTGATTCACAGGAAATAGAGGTTATACAAAGTGGAAAAGGTGCATTACAACTATTTATAGCACTTGACTGTTCATACAGTATGCGTAGAGGTAGAGGACCAAATGAAGAACAATACTTAATAGAATATAATGGAGAACTAAAAACTAGACTTGAGATAGCTGTTGAAGCTGCAAAAGATTTATGTAGAGAATTGGTTGAAAGTGGAGATAATATATACATAGGATTAGTATTTTTCTCAGGAACTAATTATAGAGCGGTATCATTAACAAAGGATTTGACACAGCTAAATACAGCGTTAGATGATATACAAAATAATGGTTGGCAAACAGCTAATACTAATGTAGCAGGAGCATTAGACAAGTCATATGAATCATTTTATAACAATACAGAAGATTCAAATAGATATTTAACAATACTATCAGATGGTGTTCCAACATCAGATGGCAATACACAAATATATAATACAGATACTGACCCATCAGTATTCTATAGTAAAATGGATACAATAGCAGAAAGTACAATAGCAAAATTAGATGAAATTAGAGGCAATGGAGTAAATGTAATATCATTAATTACAAAAACTGATGACGAAGAGGAAAGTGCATATGTACAAAGAATATTTGGTGAGCATTCAACAAAATTCTGGAATATAGAAGATGGTTATAAAACAGTGGACTTAATAAAAGGAGAATTAAAAGATTTCTTAATTTCAAGTACAGAGGAGAAATATTATAGTACAAGTCATACTATTAAAGAGGGACATGAAGATGAGGGAAGAAGACAAGAAGTAGATTCACAATTTGACTTAATGGATTATAATAATACTATAATGTTTGACCAAATAGATAATTATAATTCAGTGGATACAGCACAAGAATTGAGCAATAAAACTTACATGGTAGTTAGAAGTGAAGAAAGTTATAATATCTCATATCCTCCTAATCCATCTGTGATAGAAACAAAAGACCCGGAAACGGGAGAAGTAATACATAGAGAGGTACATGTTGTGCAAGACTATACAGGACAAGATTTAGTTTTAACAAGGAGAAGAGGCTTCGAATTGGCTACTAAAATAACAGCTACAGGATTAAGAGTTATATTACAAAGTGGACAAGTATTAGATACTCAAATAAGAGAGCCAGGTTCAGATTTTCCAATATTGGAAACATTAGATAATGAATTGGCGTATGGAGCACAAATACAAATTGAATATACAGTAGCTATAAAAAATGATTCATCTATACAATGTGAACATTTAGAAATGATAAATTACTTACCTGAAAAATTTATATATGATTCAAGTATATCTCTGATTACTGAAGAGGGAACAAATGAAAGTTCAAAATGGGAATATGCAGATTTAGAAGAATTATACAATCAAGGAATGGTAACAGATGAAACCTTTGAAAAGTATAAAGATTGTGTAGCATTAAAACTTACACTAGATAATAATGGACAAGGAGAAAACGGATTCTATATAGCTCCTGGTGGAGAATATCATATAAAATATGTAGTATCTAGAATGATAAGTAGCTTAGATGATATTGAAAACCCAGATTTTGGAATAGCATCAGAAGTATTAAAATATGGAAACCAATCTAATAGAAGGATGACATATACTGTAGGAGCAAATGTAGCACATCAATATGCAGCAGCTTATCCAGGAGATAGCCAAAATAAAGATTATTCAAATGAAAGCTCAAACGAAGTAATAGTAATACCGCCAACAGGAAAGGAAGAAAATGAAAAAGAAATTTTAACAAGTTCTATATTAACTTACATTATGAGAATGGTGGTAAGATAAAGACTTCAAATATAAAAGTAGAAGAGATTTGATTCAATCTCTTCTACTTTTATATTTAGTATTACAAATTTTTGTATAAGCATAGAAAATATGGAAACAATAATAGTAATACATAAAGTTTGGAGGTATACAAATGAATCAAAGTGGAGTAAAAAATATGGTTGTATTAAAAAATTTGCCATCTAATATAGTAGAAGAAGCAATTATTGTTCTAAAGGCGAATAGTAAAATAAGGCAAGATGAGAAAGTGGAGAACAAAAAGATAGATACTGATAAAATAAAAAGGGACAATAATAAAAAAAATGATTATATTTTAAAAGAAGCAGAAATGTTAGTTTCAAATTATATTACAAAATTAGAGAAAAAGAAAAAAGAAAAAATAGAAATACAAAAGAAAATAAATAATAAATGTAAAAGAATGAAAAAGGCTATAATAATTATGGGAATTATTATTCTGATTGAGACAATATTTTTAATAATAAGATAAAGGAATAAAACACCACTTCCTGACATATAGTTTACAAAGAAACTAAGGAAGAGGTGCTTTTTTATGGAGAGGACTCTATCAGTAGAGGAAAAAATTAGACGAGCTGAAGCAATATATGAAAAAAGACAAGGTAATACAAGACCAGTAGCAACGATTAAGGTGGGAGAAAGAGAAAAAAAAGATTTGAAATTATTAAAGAAAATGCTTATTCAAATATTAATATGTACTATTATATATTTAGTTATATATGCTGTTCAAAATAATCAATATGTTTTTTCAGAAGATTTTACAAATAAAATTAATGAAATATTATCATATGATACAAATTTTATGGAATTATATAATAATGTAAAAAATAGTATTTTAAGTCTTTTTTCTACTACTAAAGAAAATAATAGTGAAGAACAAAATAATATAGTACAAAATGCAATAGGAGGGGCTGTAGAAGAAAATGTAACAACTGAAGGTATAGATGTAGCAGAGCCAGAGCAAGAAAAAGAATTGTCTCAGACAGAACAAGATATAGAGAATGTAAAAAACACAACAACATTTATAAAACCAATAGAAGGTGTCATCTCTTCAAAATTTGGCCAAAGAGACACAGCAACAGGAACTGTACCTAAAAATCATACAGGAACAGATATTGCAGCAAATTTAGGAACGAAAATAAGGTCTGCTACTAATGGAGAAGTTGTACTTTCATCAGAAGAAGGAGATTATGGAAAACATTTAAAAATACAAATAGGGGAAGTAAGTATTATTTATGCACATTGTAATAATTTATATGTAAAACAAGGAGATATTGTAACTCAAGGACAAGAAATAGCGGAGGTTGGATCAACAGGTAATTCAACAGGACCACACTTACATTTTGAAATAAGATATCAAGAAAGAAAAGTAGATCCACAAAGTATTTTAGAGTTATAGGGGGAAAGTATGAGATTTAAAATAGATTTAAAAATCTTCTTGTTTATAATATTATTTTATTTTACAAATCAAATAAGTACATATATTTTAATACTTGCATTTGCTGTTTTACATGAGTTAGGACATCTTATTTGTGGACTATTATTAGGAATGAAACCAAACAAAATGAATTTAAAGCCATATGGATTAAGTATATCTTTTAAATTAAATCCCAAAGATTATAATAGAAAAATTGTCAAAGGGAATTTTTTAGAAATAAAAAAAATAATAGTTGCTTTAGCTGGACCAATTACTAACTTAATTATAATTTTGATAACATTACAATGTAATATTAATATGTTTTTAGGGTTACAGATAGTTTATTCAAACCTATTGCTCATTTTATTTAATTTATTACCTTTTTATCCATTAGATGGAGGAAGAATTTTAGGAAGTATTTTGCATATAATTTGTGGAAGAAGAAGGGCTGAAATTTATACTAATCATGTTTCTTTTGTTACTTTAATTGTAATTACTTTTATAGCAAGTATAACTATTTTTTACATACAAAATATTGCAATTTTTTTAATAATTGTTTTTTTATGGATACTCTATATAAAAGAAGATATTGTATATAGGAGGAGAAATAAAATTTATAATTTAATAGAAAAAACTATTGAAATAAAAGCCAATTAATAGTAAACTAATACTATAGATAAAAAAGGAGAAATGCAAAGGATGAAAAAATTGATTAAAGGAAGTAAAGGTATTAGCTTGATTTCTTTAGTAATTACTGTTGCAGTTATTTTGATTTTAACTAATGTTATTATTTATAATGCGGCAGATAATTTAAGAAACACTAAGTTAAGTAATATGCAGGCAGATATAGAAAATTTGCGTGATAGAGTATCTACATATTATGTTCAATATGGTAAAATTCCAGCAGATACAAAAATTGAGTATACGAATGTTAATAGTATTGATTCTATTAGTGAAGATGTAGATACAGGAAATTTTTATGTAATAGACTTATCAGCGATGGAAAATGTAACATTAAACTATGGTAGGGACTATGAAAGGATAAGGACAGGGGAAGTAACAACGCAAGAAGACATTAACCAATTAACAGATATATATATTATAAATGAAAACAGTCATAATGTTTTCTATGTAAACGGAATAGATTATAATGGAAGAAAATATTATACAGATTATTCAGCTGAAGCAGCAGATACGGCTATAGTAAATATTCGCTATTATGACGGAGTAGAAATTCCAGATGGCTTTTATTATGTAGGGGGAACAAAAGAGACTGGTATCGTCATTTCAGATGTTCAAGGTGATGATTTAGATAATTCAAAACAAGGAAATCAGTTTGTATGGATACCAGTAGAAGATGGAAAAAACTATGTTAGAAATACAAGTTATGAAGATGTAAATGTTTCGACAACAGCATATACTGACACAGGATATTTACCAAATGATTTGCAACCAACAATACCAGATGGTACAGGAGAGCAAGATGCTGGAAAATATAACGAAGAAGCTGAAAGACAAGCTGTAATAAATGCTGGAGGATTCTTTGTTTCAAGATTTGAAGCAGGAAAAGAAGGTACAAATACGCTAGTAAGTAAAAAAGGTGAAACAGTATGGACAAATATTTCGCAAGAAGCAAGCAAAACAACAGCTAAAAACTTTAAAAATACTGAAAGCGTAAAAAGTGCATTATGTTCTGGTATACAGTGGGATATGGTTATGGACTTCGTGGATGGCAAAGAAGACGGAAATGGAAATTCATTTAATGTGGCAGAAACTGATGTTAATAGACATACTGGTGAAGGTGTTTCTGGAAAGAATGAGTCAGATAAAGTATGTAATATTTATGATTTAGAGGGAAATTACGTAGAATATATATCAGAAAAAAATACTTTTAATGTAGAAAGGCCGTTTAATCAAAGAGGTGGTTCAGGAGATAGTGAAAATATTTCTGCATCATCAAATCGATATTATAATAATGGGGCTGCTAGTCCAATTCATACATTTCGTTTTGTTCTTTATGTAATACCTCGTGATAATTGGACACCAACATATGATGAAACAACAACTTATACAGATAGAAATGGAGACACAGCCACAATACCACAAGGATTTTCAGTAAGTAGAAGACCAAATGAAAGAACAATAAATGATGGATTAGTAGTAAAAGCATCAGATGGAAGTGAATTTGTATGGATACCAGTAGCAACAGTGATTTCTGATACAGAAGCAGAAGCAACTCAGAATAAAGCAATGGCTATAAAATCAGGAAATAATTATAAAGGATTATTATATAATTTTACAGGGACTACATCAACGGTAATAAGTGGCTGTACAACAACGATGGATTCATACAGAGAACCAGATTTATTAGCTAGTTATGATAATAATACAAGTTATAATACGGGATTATTTTCTAAAGATACATTGCAACAAGAATATAACAATATGATAGAAAGTGTTGATAAATATAAGGGATTTTATGTAGGAAGGTATGAACTAGGTCTTGAAGGAACAACAGCAGTAAGTAAAAAATCTGATTCAAGTGTAACTACTGCAAATTCAAATCATACAAATACTAATTTGTGGTATGGATTATATAGTAAATGTAAGAGCTTTTCAGAAGAAAGCGGAAAAGTAGTAAGTAGTATGATGTGGGGAAGTCAATATGATGCAATGATGAATTGGATGTTAAAACAAGGAGAAAATATTACAGAAGCAAATGCTATAAGAACAAATACGTTAGAAGGAACCGGTAGTAATCAATTAGATGTAATAAAAAATATATTTGACTTATATGGATGCCATTATGAATGGACATTAGAAGCAAATAGCGATTCAAATCGAATTTATCGTACAGGATATTATGATAATACTACTAATTCACTTATTTATAGAGGAAATGATACTTATCCAGTTGATAATAGTACTTATTATGGTTCACGTATTACATTGTATGTGGTTGACTAGTATAAAAAGATAAAATATTAATTTTGAAAATGTAGGGAAAGTTAAGTTTCCCTATATTTTTGCGTGTTTTTATAAGCTTGTAATCTTTTTGTAATATTTTAGAAATATTTTTGTTATTTTTATGTGAAATTAATTGACTTTTTGCCATTTTCGTTATATTATATAAATATTGAAAAATGTGTTTTTAAAATCCTAAGGAGGAAAATTATGGGAGAAGTAATAGTAATAACATCAGGTAAGGGTGGAGTAGGAAAAACAACAACAACAGCAAATTTAGGCTCAAGCTTAGCTTTAGAAGGAAAAAAAGTAGCATTAGTAGATACAGATATAGGACTACGTAACCTAGATGTAGTAATGGGATTAGAGAACAGAATAGTATATGACATAGTTGATGTTGTAGAAGAAAAATGTAAATTAAGACAAGCCTTAATTAAGGATAAAAGATTTAAAGAGTTATACCTACTACCAGCAGCCCAAACAAGAGATAAAAGCGCAGTAAATGAAGAACAAATGAGAGATTTAGTAGGCAAACTAAAGGAAGAGTTTGACTATATATTAATTGATTGCCCAGCAGGAATTGAACAAGGATTTAAAAATGCTATTGCAGGTGCAGACCGTGCAATTGTTGTAACAACAGCAGAAATATCAGCAATAAGAGATGCTGATAGAATTATAGGACTTTTAGAATCATCAGATATAAAAAATCCAGAATTAGTAATCAATAGAATAAGACCTAATATGGTAAAAAAAGGTGAAATGATGGATGTTGACGATATTGTTGATCTTTTATCAATAGATTTAATAGGCGTAGTTCCGGATGATGAATATATTATTACACAAACAAATAAAGGAGAACCAGTAATACAAAATAAGAAGGCACCATCAGGAAAGGCATATCTAGAGATTGCCAAAAGAGTACTAGGAGAAAAAATAGAAGTAACTATTCCAGGAAGAGAAAAAGGATTTTTTGCAAAGCTAAAAAGAATATTTAAAAAACAATAAACGTTGGGGGTAAGTGGAAAGTATGTTTGAAAACATAACAAAATTTTTTAAAAACTGGAAAAAGAAAGAAAATAAAAACGATAATAACTCAAGAGATACTGCTAAAGAAAGACTTCATCTGGTTTTAATGCAGGATAGAGCAAATGTTTCAGCAGATTTTTTAGAGTTAATGAAACAAGAAATTATAGAAGTAATAAAAAAGTATATAGATGTAGATGAAAGTGCAATAGATGTAAGACTAACAAATAAAGAAAATAGCGATGGTACAAATGGAGCTCCAGCATTATATGCAAATATTCCAATTTTAAATATAAAAAATGAAGCGAGAAAAATAAATGTAAGAAGCGAAAAGAATGAAGAAAAAATGGAAGAAAATAAACCAAAAGCAAAGCAAGAGAAAAAAGGTGAAGAAATAAAAGAAGAAGAAGCAGAAGAAAAAGTAGAACAAGCAGAAATAATAATAGAAGAAGCAAAGGCTGAAAAAGAAGAGAAAAAACAAGAAAAAGTAAAAGAAGAACAAGAAGAAACAGAAACAAAAGAAGAAATTAAATCAGAAAATAATTAGGAAAAAGAGTGGTTTAATGAGAAAGAGAGAATTAAAGAATGTAGAGTGGACAATATTAATATGTGCAATTATCTTGTGTATTGTAGGTTTAGTGGCACTTTATTCAGCAACAGAGAGTACAGAACATGATGAATTTAATAAGCAATGTATATGGTTTATTGTAAGTATAATAATAATGATTGGCGTAATGATAATAGATTATGAAACATTAGTAAAGATATCACCTATTCTTTATGGATTGTTTATTATTTTGTTAATAGCCGTATTATTTACACCAGAGATAAATGGAGCAACAAGCTGGTTTGATATAGGATTTTTCTCTTTCCAACCAGGAGAGTTTGCAAAAATATTTGTAATTCTTTTTTTAGCAATGGCTATTAATAGAATTCAAGGAAAAGGGAAAAATGAGATTAACAGACCAACAAGATTATTAATATTACTTGCTATTTTAGGTGTGCCAGTATTATTAATAATAAAACAACCAGACTTTGGAACAGCTGCAGCTTTTGTTATAGCAGCAGCACTTATGATAATTGCAGCAGGAATAGATAAAAAATATATAATAGCAACAATTATTTTAATAATTGTATCAGTACCAGTTGTATATAATTTTATTTTACCCGAGCATGCAAAAGCAAGAATAGACATATTCTTAAATCCAGAGTCAGATCCAAGAGGTGCAGGTTATAATATTATACAATCAAAAATAGCAATAGGTGCAGGTGGACTAACAGGAATGGGATTACTTAGAGGTAATCAAACACAACTAGGTTACTTATATCCAAAATCAACAGACTTTATCTTTGCTGTAATTGGAGAAGAAATGGGCTTTATAGTTGCAGGTATAGTTGTTATATTATATGTATTACTGATAACCAAGAGCTTGTATGTGGCAAAAACAGCAAAAGATGAGACGGGAACATTAATTGCAACCGGTATAACGGGCATATTTTTATTTCACGTTGTAGAAAATATAGGAATGGTAATGGGATTATTGCCAATAACAGGGGTACCACTTCCGTTTATAAGTTATGGAGGAAGTTCATTAATTACAAATTTTATATTAATAGGAATATTATTAAATATTAGTAGTAAAAGGCAAAAAACTATATTTGTAAAATAATGTCCAATGAGGGATACTTCTTATGAAAATTTTAAAGTATAGTTATTGTAAAGGAGAAAAAGATGTTTATACATCAATTAAAAATAGGAAATGTAAAATTAGAAAATAACTTAATATTAGCTCCTATGGCAGGTGTTACAAACCTGCCTTTTCGTGTTATTTGTAAGGAGTTTGGACCAGGAATGGTATGTACAGAAATGGCAAGTTCTAGAGCGATGTTTCACAATGACCAGAAGACAAAGAGATTATTTAATACTGAAGGAGAAAAAAGACCAATAAGCTTTCAAGTTTTTGGAAGTGATGAAGAAAGTATGGAATATGCGACTAAATATATGAATGATTTTGCAGATATAATAGATATAAACATGGGATGTCCTGCTCCTAAAGTTGTTAAAAATGGAGATGGAAGTAAGTTACTATTAGATTTAGACAAAGTAAAGAGTGTGATGGAAACAGTAGTAAAAGCATCTAAAGTTCCTGTAACTGTTAAAATTAGAAAAGGTTGGGATAAAGACCATATAGTAGCAGTAGAAGTAGCAAAGATTGCAGAAGAAGTAGGAGTATCAGCAATTACAGTTCATGGTAGAACAAGAACAGAATTTTATACAGGAAAATCAGATTGGGAGATAATAAAAAAAGTGAAAGAATCTGTGAATATACCTGTAATAGGTAATGGGGATGTTGTAGATGAAGAAACAGCATATGAAATGTTTGAAAAAACAGGAGTAGACGGAATCATGATAGGAAGAGGCAGTTTTGGAAATCCTTGGATTTTTAGAAATATAAAATATTATTTAGAAACAAAAGAAAAATTAGAGCCTCCAACAAACGAAGAAAAATTGGAAGTAATAAAAAAGCATATAAATTTGGCAATAGAGGAAAAAGGAGAAGAAATAGCAATTAAGGAACTTAGAAAACACATTTCATGGTATACTAAAAATTTAAAAAATTCTAGTGAATTTAGAAATAGGATGAACAAAATAGAAACTAAGAAAGAACTTGAAAATATTTTAGAAGAATATTTTGAAACTTTATAGAATAAAAATGTAGTGGATTAAACTATCCATTACATTTTTTTTAGGAGGAAATTTTTTGAAAAGTAAAGAGAAAAAAATTATAATTGCTTGTTTTTCTATTTGTTTGATAATAATTATTGTTTTATTTTGTTACTTTTACATGGTTAAAAATTTAAAAATTGGAAATAATAAAAGTAGTCAAGAAGTGGTAGAAAATATCTTAAATATGAAATCTTATGATGCTGTAATAGAAGTAGAAGTAAAAAGTAATAAAAATCAAAACAAATATGTAATAAAACAAATATATGATGGAGAAAATAACAATATCCAAGAAGTAATAGAACCTAGTAATATTAAAGGTGTAAAAATAACAAAAACAGAGAATCAGTTAAAACTAGAAAATACAAAGTTGAATTTAGTATCTATTTTTGATGATTATCAGTATCTATCAGAAAATCATTTAGATTTAAATAGTTTTATTAATGAATATAAACAAAATGATAATTCAAAATATGTAGAAACACAAAATGAAATCATAATGGAAATTAATTCTAAAATAGAAAAATCATTGTACATAGATAGAAAAACAGGAGAACCAACAAAATTGGAGATAGAGGATACTAACAAAAGAACTGCTGTTTACATATTATATAGAGAGGTAAATGTAAATAGTAAATAGACTATTTCTTGCTTCTAAAATAGCCATACTTGACAATCTAGTAATATTAGGAGTGAAGAATATGCAAATAAGAAGAGGCGATATGTTTTATGCAGATTTAAGTCCAGTAGTAGGGTCAGAACAAGGAGGAATTAGACCTGTTTTAATTATTCAAAATGACCTAGGAAACAAGTATAGTCCAACAGTCATTGCAGCAGCGATAACGTCTCAAACAGGAAAAGCAAAATTACCAACACATATAGAAATTGATTCGAATTTGTGTGGATTAAAAAGTAATTCTGTAGTTTTAGCAGAACAAATAAGAACTATTGACAAAAGTAGACTAAAAGAAAGAATAGGTCATATTGATGATGAAAAAATAATTGATAAAGTAAATAATGCTTTAGGTGTAAGTTTTGGACTAGATGAATAAGAATAGGGTGAGTTTATTCACCCTATTATACTCTCAATTTTTTTATTATTTTAATTTCGTGATATAAGTTTTCTATAATAGCTTTTCTAGTTTCATAAGCTTTTTTATATTCTTCATAAGTAGATTGAAAATTTTCTGGAGTTTCATCATTTTTAAGTAATACTTTCATACCTTCCAAATAATAATTTTTGTCTTTTTCTTTTTTAGCTTTGTCCATAGCAATTTTATATTTTTCTACTTGTTTTAGTCTTTTTAATTCTTCTTTTAATTCTTCAACATAACTTTGAGTAAGAAAAATTTCATATTCAATATCTTCAATAACAACTTTAAATAATACACGTACAATTGCAGGATTATTTTTACCAAGTTTTGTATTTTCAGCAACAACAGATAATGCATCCGATTTGTGTATTTGCTGATGAGGTTTGGTATTTTCAATTAAAATTTTTAAAGTATCTGAAATGCCTATATGGGATTTATACTGCCTCTTACTAACAATTGCGTCATATTCATCTGCAACACGTATGATTTGAGCTTCATAAGGAATATCTTTTTTTGTTAATCCTTGTGGATATCCACTTCCGTCTAAAGCTTCGTGATGGTAATATGGCCCCGCAGCATAAGGCTGTAATTTTATATCTTTCATACACATATCATAACCAATGGTGGTATGGGTTTTCATGATTTTATATTCTTCATCTGTAAGTTTTGCAGGCTTTTGCAAAATTTCAGGAGGAATAAATTGCTTACCTATATCATGTAGATAACCACAAATTGTACAATACTCAGTAAATCCTTTATTACAATGTAAATGCTCACATAACCTACATGTTAAATCACCAACGTTTTCACAGTGCTTCCTTGTAAAAGCATCTAATCTATCTAGCATATTAAGTTGATATCTCATTGTTTGGTCTAAATTATAAGATTTTAAACTTGTTCTATCATAAAAATCAAAAGTCTCTTTATACATATTTTTATCTCCTGTACTAAAACTAATAATATGATAACATTAATAATGCTAAAAAACAATATAAGAGATAAATAAAAAATAATTTTGTAGTAAAATAAGTAGCAAAACATTGATATTAGGCTTAAATTATGGTATTATATAAGAGTTAAAATGGAAAAAGAAGGAGAAGAAAATGTATAGAACAAAAACATGTGGAGAATTAAATATAAGTAATGTAAATGAAGAAGTAGAACTATCAGGATGGATACAAAAAATAAGAAATTTAGGTGGAATGGTTTTTATTGATTTAAGAGATGAATTTGGAATAACACAAATAGTTATAAATAATGAAAAATTAGAAGAGCAAATAAAAACATATTCTACAGAAAGCTGTATCCACATAAATGGAAAAGTTGTGGAAAGAAGTAGTAAAAATCCCAAAATTCCAACAGGAGAAATTGAAGTAGTAGCTAAAAAAATAGAGATGCTTGGAAAATGTAAAAATGTACTTCCTTTTGAGATAAATACAGAACAAGAAGTAAGAGAAGATTTAAGATTGGAATATAGATTTTTAGATTTAAGAAATGAAAAATTACATGAAAATATCTTACTTCGTTCAAAAATAATGAAAACATTAAGGGATAAAATGGACGAATTGGGATTTACAGAAATTCAGACACCAATTTTAGCAAATTCATCACCGGAAGGTGCAAGAGATTATTTAGTACCAAGTAGATTAAATCCAGGAGAATTTTATGCACTTCCACAAGCACCACAACAATTTAAGCAATTATTAATGCTTGCAGGATTTAATAAATACTATCAAATAGCACCATGTTTTAGGGATGAAGATCCAAGAGCAGATAGAGCACCAGGAGAGTTTTATCAATTAGACTTTGAAATGAGTTTTGCTAGCCAAGAAGATGTATTTAAAGTAATAGAAGAAGTGGTACCATATACATTTAAAAAGTTTACAAATTGGAAAGTAGATGAAGGTCCATTTATTCGTATTCCATATAAAGAAGCGATGGAAAAATACGGAATAGATAAACCAGATCTAAGAAATCCATTAATAATTCAAGATGTAACTAAAGTATTTGAAAAGTCAGATTTTAAAGCATTTGAAGGAAAAACAGTAAAAGCAATTGTGGTTCCTGATGGAGCAAAACAAGGAAGAAAATTCTTTGATAAGATGACTGATTTTGCAAAAACAGAAGAAGTAGGAGCAAAAGGTTTAGCTTGGACAAAATTAGAAGAAGGTACTTTAACTGGAGGAATTGCAAAATTTATAACAGAAGAAATGAAAGAAATGTTAGAAAAAGAATATGGATTAAAAAATGATGACGCGATATTCTTTATAGGAGATGAACTAAAACAAGCTCAAAAAATAGCAGGATTAGTAAGAATTGAACTTGGAAATAGGCTAGATTTATTAGAAAAAGATACATATAGATTCTGCTTTATAGTAGACTTCCCAATGTATGAATTATCAGATGAAGGGACAATAGATTTTAATCATAATCCATTTTCAATGCCACAAGGAGGTTTAGAAGCATTAGATGGAAAAGACCCATTAGATGTTTTAGCATATCAATATGATTTGGTATGTAATGGATATGAAATGGCATCAGGAGCTGTTAGAAATCATAATCCAGAAATTATGGTAAAAGCATTTGAAATAGCAGGATATGCTGAAGAAGATGTGAAAAATAGGTTTGGAGCATTATATAAAGCGTTCCAATATGGAGCTCCACCACATGCAGGTGCCGCACCAGGACTTGATAGAATGGTAATGTTAATTGCTGATTCCCAAAACATAAGAGAAGTAATAGCATTTCCAAAAAATAAAAGAGCAAGAGATTTACTTATGCAAGCACCATCAGTTGTTGCCGATAAACAATTAAAAGATGTTCATATAAAATTAGACTTAGATAAATAATAAGATATAAAAAGGAGAAACTTATGAAAAAATATAAAATGAAAATAACGGTGTTTTTATGTGGTGCATTGGGGATGGTTTTGGAATTAGTTGCAGCAAGGATATTATCTCCATATGTAGGTAGTACTAATCTAATCTGGACAACTATTATAGGAATAATGCTAACTAGTATGAGTATAGGATATTGGTTAGGAGGAAAAATAGCTGACAAGAAACCAGATATGAATTTATTATCACTATTTATACTATGTGGAGCGTTTTTTACAAGTTTAATACCAATTGCAGAAACATTGCTTGTAAAACCACTGTCAGAAGTTTTTGACCAATTAATATTTGTTGCAATAGTATGTTCTACGTTAGTGTTTGGAGTACCAAGTTTTATTTTAGCAATGGTATCTCCATTTGCAGTGAAATTGGAAGATAAAACGCATGAAGATATAGGAAAAACTTCAGGAAGGATATCTTCATTATCAACAATAGGAAGCATAGTAGGTACATTTGTTGCAGGTTTTTTATTAATACCAAATCTAGGCGTTAGAATACTTATATTGATAATAACATTGGTTTTATTTATATTATCATTTGTAATATTTGATAAAAAAGATATAAAGTATTGTGTTTGTATGTTTGTTTGCCTAATATCATTAATAGGATTAAATTATTATGGAAAAATTATGTTTGAAAAAGATAATCCAGATATAATTGAAGATGTTGATTCACAATATAGTAGAATATGGATTAAGAATTTATTTGTAGGGGATATAAATTATAAAACTATGCAAGTAGATACAGGACTAGAGTCGTATATAAATCAAGAAACTAATGAGATGGGAGCAGATTATCTTTACTATTATGATTTGTTTGATTATTATAACAAAGATGCAAAATCAACTTTAATGATAGGTGGAGCAGCTTATACATATCCAACATATTACTTGAATAAATATGAAGATAAGACAATAGATGTTGTAGAAATTGATGAGAAAATGACGGAACTAGCTAAATCTGAATTTGGATTAAATGTAGAAAATCCAAGACTTAAAATATACCATCAAGATGGAAGAAGTTTTTTAAATACTACGAAAAATAAATATGATACTATTTTAATAGATGCATTTAAAGGATTAAATGTTCCATTTGAATTAACAACTTATGAAGCCTTACAAAGAGCAAAAGAGGCTTTAAATGATAATGGAATGGTAATTACAAATATAATATCTACCCTAGAAGGGGTTGGAGATGACTTTATAAAATATGAATATGCAACATATAAAGAAGTATTTCCAGAAGTTAAAGTATTTAGAGTAAGAAATGTGGGAGAAAATGAAAGACAGAATTTAATATTAGTAGGATTTAAAAATGGTGAAAATATTAATGAAGAAAAATATGAAGAATATGAAAGATTATTATCAATGGAAGTAATAGATTTTTCAAGCAATAGAGAAGTAGTTACAGATCACTATTCACCAATTGGAAACTAGAAGGAGTAATAATGAAAGTATTATTAGGAATGAGTGGAGGAGTAGATAGTTCAGTATCAGCAGTTTTATTACAAGAACAGGGGTATGATGTAATAGGATGTACAATGCTACTTTATGGGGAAGAAGGAAAAGCAATAGAAGATGCAAAGAAAGTATGTAAAACTTTAGGAATACCACATTATACTTTTGATTTAAAACAAGAATTTAATTGTTATGTTATTCAAAAATTTATTAATGAATATGAAAAAGCAAGAACTCCAAATCCATGTGTTGAATGTAATAAAAAAATGAAGTTTGGAATATTTTATGAAAAGGCCAAAGAGTTAGGATGTGAATATATTGCAACTGGGCATTATGCAAGAATAGAATTTTCAGAAAAGTACAATCAATTTGTTTTAAGAAAATCAGAAGAAGAAAGAAAAGATCAAACATATTTTTTATATAATATTCCAAAAGAAGAACTAGAGCATATAATATTTCCACTCCAAAAATATAAAAACAAAGAAGAAATAAGAGAACTGGCAAAAAAGAATAATTTGGAAGTTGCAAAAAAGAAAGATAGTCAAGAGATATGTTTTATTAAAGATAATGATTATCAAAGATTTTTATTAGAACATATGGAGGGAAAACCAAAACAAGGAAATATTAAACTAAAAACAGGAGAAGCTTTGGGAAAACATAAAGGGCTTATAAATTACACAATAGGGCAAAGGAAAGGTATAGGAATTTCTTATTCATATCCACTTTATGTTGTTGATTTAGATTATAGAAATAATGAGGTAATAGTTGGAAAAGAAGAAGACTTATATAGTAATAAATTGATTGCAAAAGACTTAAATTTCCAAGTTGAAGTAAATGAAGAATTTGAATGTTATGCTAAAATTCGCTATAGAGCAAGGGAAGCAAAAGCAATTGCAAAAAGAATAGGAGATAGAGTAGAAGTAGAATTTACGGAACCACAAAGAGCAATTACAAAAGGACAGTCAGTAGTTTTTTATGACGAAGAGGGAATTGTTCTAGGAGGAGGAGTAATTTCATAAAGATAATTTTATAAAAAAACTTGTATAAACTTAGGTTTTGTGATATAAATATACTATAAAAATAATGCTAAGTGTAGAAAGGCGGAATTTTTGTGGAAGAAGAATTAATGAAAGATGCAAAAACCATTTTAATTGTTGATGATGAACAACCAATTAGAGATATATTGGTATATAATTTAAAAAAAGAAGGATATAATACTATAGAAGCTGGTGATGGTGTTACAGCTGTTGATATGGCTTTAGATAAAAAACCTGACCTAATCATATTAGACATAATGCTTCCTAAAATGGATGGATTATCAGTTTGCAAAAGAGTTAAAAATTCATTAAATGTACCAATAATAATGTTAACAGCAAAAGATGGTGAAATAGATAAAATATTAGGCTTAGAGCTTGGAGCTGACGACTATATCACTAAACCATTTAGTGTAAGAGAATTAGTAGCAAGAGTAAAAGCAAATTTAAGAAAAGTAGAAGTTGTTTCAAATGTTCAATCTATAGATAGAAAAGATGATAAGAAAAAAGAAAGTAAAATTGTTGTTGGAGATTTGGAATTAGACTTAGATAAATTTGAAGTTAAAGTAAGAGGAGAAGTTATTGATTTAACATTAAGAGAATTTGAGGTATTAAAATTTTTAGCTTCTCAACCAGAACAAGTAGTAACAAGAGAAACTTTACTTGAAAAAGTTTGGGGATATGAATATTATGGTGATATAAGAACTGTTGATGTTACAGTAAGAAGAATAAGAGAGAAAATAGAAAAAGATACATCAGCCCCTAAAATACTAATAACAAAAAGAGGTGTAGGTTACTATATTGCGTCAAAATAGAAAATTTGGACTATTTAGAACTTATTGTTAAATAAATTAACAAATAGGTTCTTTTTTTCTTGATAAAAATTCAAAAATGTGATTAAATATGTAAAAAAGGAATAAAGGGAAAATAAATATGGAAAGAATTAAAACAAGAAAAGTAATGGTAGGAAATGTTCAAATAGGTGGACAAAATAAAGTAGTGATACAATCAATGTGTAATACGAAAACAAAAGATGTGGAAGCTACTGTAAATCAAACATTAAAACTGGAGGCAGCAGGATGTGAAATTATAAGAGTTGCATGTTTAGATATAGAAGATGCGAAAGCAATAAAGGAAATAAAGAAAAAAATACATATTCCAATAGTTGCAGATATACATTATGACTATAGAATAGCTTTAGAGGCAATTAAAGCGGGAGTAGATAAGGTTAGAATAAACCCAGGAAATATTGGTTCTAAAGATAGAGTAAAAGCTGTAGTAGATAAATGTAAAGAAAATAATATTCCTATAAGAATAGGTGTAAATGGAGGATCTTTAGAAAAAGATTTGTTAGAAAAATATGGAAAGCCAACAGCAAAGGCGATGGTAGAAAGTGCAAAAAGACATATAGATATTTTAGAAGAATTAGATTTCCATGACTATATTTTATCATTAAAAGCAAGTAATTTAGATTTATGTATTGAGGCATATGAAGAAGCTTCAAGAGAATTTAATTGCCCTCTTCATTTAGGAATAACAGAAAGTGGAACGGAATTTAGCGGAACAGTTAAATCAAGTATAGGGCTTGGATATATGTTAAGAAATGGAATAGGGGATACAATGAGAGTATCATTATCAGATGACCCTGTAAAGGAAATTAAAGTTGCAAAAGAAATATTGAAGGATTGTAATTTATATAAAAAGTCACCAACTTTAATTGCGTGTCCTACTTGTGGTAGAACACAAATAGATTTAATACCTATTGCAAAAAAAGTAGAGGAATTTTTACAAACGATAGAAGCAGATATTACTGTTGCTGTTATGGGATGTAGTGTTAATGGACCAGGAGAAGCAAGAGAGGCAGATATTGGGATAGCAGGTGGTATCAAGGAAGGTTTATTATTCAAAAAAGGTGAAATTGTTAAAAAAGTAAAACAAGAGAATATAGTAGATGTACTAAAAGAAGAAATTTTGAATATGGTAAAATAATTATAGAAAATTGCTAGGGGTATAAATATGGAAATAATTTTAGGTAAAAGTGCAGGATTTTGCTATGGAGTAAGAAAAGCAGTTGACGGTGCAAAAAATGAATTAAAAAAAGCAAAAGGAAAAACCTTATATTGTTTGGGAGAAATTGTACATAATAAGCAAGTAATAAAAGAATTAAAAGAAAGAGGTTTAGTTTTTATTGAAGATATAAAAGAAGCAAAAGGTGAAACAATAATTAGAGCTCATGGAATAAAGAAGGATATATATAATTTGGCTAAAAAAGCAAAAATCGAAATTAAAGATTTTACATGTCCTAATGTGCTAAGAATACATAAAATAGCAGAAGAACATGCAAAAAGAGGTTATTGTATATTTTTATGTGGAAGTAAGAATCATCCTGAAAATATAGGAACCTTGAGTTTTTGTGGTGAAAATGTAGCTGTAATAGAAACAGAAGAAGATGTGCCGTCTGCAATAGAGTTGTTAAGAAGAAGTAGAATTAGAAAATTATTGGTAATCTTACAAACAACTTATAGTGTAGAAAGATTTAAAAAAATAGAGAAAATGATAAAAGAAAGAATTCCTGAAAATATAAAATTAGTAATTAAAAATACTATTTGTAGAGCTACAGAATTAAGACAAATGGAGACAGAAGAAATTGCAAAAAAAGTCCAATATATGATAATTATTGGAGGAGCAAATAGTTCTAATACTAAAAAATTATATGAAATAGGAAAGTCGAACTGTGAGAATTGCGTATGCATAGAAACAGCCAAGGAATTAGATTTAAATATTATAAGTAAATATAAAAAAGTAGGAGTTATGGCAGGAGCTTCAACTCCACAAGAACTAATAAAAGAAGTTGTAGAAACATTAAAATAAAACTGGAATTTCCAGTTTTATTTTAGTTTGTTAGTTGATTGTTGTACTTGTTGCACCAGTTCCTACAACGTCTTCTTGAAGAGCTCTCCATGTATTGCAACCAACAATTCCGTCAGCAGTTAACCCTTTTGATTGTTGATAGCTTATTACAGCGTTTTGGGTGGCAGAGCCAAAAATGCCATCTAATCCATTTGTTCTATATCCTAAAGTGTTTAAATCATCTTGTGCAATTAAAACATAATTACTTAAACTTCCTCTTCTAAGAGTAGGGAAACCTCCTGAAGGACAAGCAGGTTTACCAAATCTTTTATCAAAATGAACCCAAGTTGGTGTTAAGGATATTGGTTCAACATAATACCATACACCAGAATTATTTGCTGAATTCCATAATTGTATTCTTCTTGAAGCGGATAATGTTTGACCTACATCAAAGGCGACTCCAGCATAATGTTGACTTTGATTTCCATGTCCTCCTTCATATGGTCTTTTAAAAGCAAAGCCTACTGGAATTGGTGCGCCAAAAATATATCTTTGACTATTCCAACTTTGCATACATCTTTTTGTTGTCCACAATATATTACTTTTACTAGAACCTCTAAATTCTCGTACCCTTAAAGTTCCATTTGTGTTATATGGCATAGGTTCTGATTCTCCTCTATAATAAGTTTCCATTCTATCAGTATCATTATTAAAAACAAGTATCTTTGCCATTAAAACAATCCTCCCACATATACTTTGTAATATATTATGAGAAAATTATATTTTTGTTACTATATATTTAAATTTTTTATTAAAAATAAGAGAACTAAAATCAGTTCTCTTAAACTGCTCTTGCTTTTACAATTACTCTCATTTTACTATCATTAGTACAGGTAATTAATGTTATTTCTTTTCTTCCATTTGTAAGTTGTGAAGTACAACTTACATCATCAGGATTTACTTCATATTTATCATATACAGAATACCTTACTGTTTTTCCGGATTCGTCTGTTATTTCTATGTAATCTCCATTTTCTAGAGTTGGTACTTTACTAAAAAATCTTGTATCTCTATAATTGTGCCCAACTATACAAAAATTTCCTACTTCATTTGGATTAGGTCCCCAGAATTTGGTTGGAGATATTTTTAGAAGAGCCTCTGTTTCTTCAACAGAATCTGTTTTACCATCTAATATTGGATAAGTAATATTAATTTTTGGGATATTTATGGTTGCTATTGTTGAGTAATCAAATCCATCATTAGTTGTTTGAACTCTACTTCTGCTTATAGTAGTTTGAGGTTGGTTTTGGGAAGAACTTGTAGAAGATGAAGTATTATCTTCTTCAGAGGTATCATTCAAAACTGCAATTAAAACATCACCGTCTGCTAGAGTGGTATCTTCTACACCTTGATTGAATTCGTCCATAATTGCCTGTGAGGCTTCCTCACTTTTACTTCTATCTACTTCAGCATAAATATATACAGATATTAATGCAAACACCAAAAAAACAGATAAAAAGAAATAGAATTTATAAATTTTCTTTTTTCTTTTTAACTCGGGCGTGATATACAGTTTCTTAGTTACTAATATCTGATTCATATATTTCTCCCTATTTTATACTTCCTTTCTATTATAACATGAAACTATATTTTTTAAAATACTTTTTAATAAAATTAAATAAATATTACATATGTTTTAAAGCAAATTCACAAGCAGAAATTACAAAACCATTAAAACTATATTCTTTTTTTGATTTTCCTTTATTAGCTTCATTAACTATATTATTTATTTGCTCGTTTATTTCTGTTGGAAATCTTATTGATTTATAAATATTAGCATGAACTATAGATAAAGGAAATTCTTATAATATGGATGAAATTATAAATTACACAGGGATAGTTTGTTATTGGAATGGAATTGAAAGTTAACAAGCAACATTTAGATTTGGGGGTGGAATTGGTAGTAATTCAAAATTTCTAGAATGGAATGCTGGTTGGTTAGCAGGTACAAATGTAGTGTCAGACTTTTCATTAACAGATAATGCCCCATGGAATATTATATATCCTATTAACTATAATATGGGTGAAGAAATATATTATACAGTTACATTAGATACAACAAATAGTTATGAAAAAGATGGAGAAGAATATTATAAGCAAACAGTATATATGGATGGTGAAGTATTATATGAAGGTGGATATAATAAAAAGACTTGGGATTATTTTATAAATAATAATTTAATGACTTTAAATACTTTTTGCATAGGAAGGTCATCATTGAGAAACGAAGGTTGGAGGCATTATAGTAAAATGAATGCATACACATTGAGATTGTATAATCATGCATTAAGTAGTGATGAAGTAATGGATAATTTTCAAAAGTCTAAGGCCTATCATGAAAGTTTATAGTAAAGAAAAAGGAATGAGAAATCATTCCTTTAAAAATTCATTTGTTATATTTGCAAAATCTTGAAGAGTAAGTTTTTCAGCTCTAACATCTTCAGGAAGGTTAAGTTTTTTTAGTATTTCTAGACCTTCTTCTTTATTTAGAAAAACTTTAGTGTTAGTAAGAGCGTTTAACAAAGTTTTTCTTCTTTGCATAAAAGCAGATTTTATAATTTTAAACATAACTTTTTTACTTTTTACTTCCACTGGAGGAGTAGACCTTATTTGTAATTTTATAACTTCAGAAGTAACTTCTGGTTCTGGTATAAAAGAGTCTTTTGGAACTTCAAGAATAGATTCAGATGTTGCATAGTAATAAACAGAATAAGTGATAGCTCCTGTATCCTTATCTCCAGGTGTTGCAATTAATCTTTCAGCAACTTCTTTTTGAACCATAACAGTTATAGAGTCTAAGTCTAATTTATCTTCTAATAATTTCATTATGATAGGTGTTGTTATATAGTAAGGAAGATTTGCAACTACTTTTATGTTTTTTATATTAGAGTTTTCTTTTTCCGTTTTTATGATAGATTTTAAATCGACCTTCAAAATATCTGCATTTAAAATTTCAAAATTATTATATAATTTAAATCTATCTTCTAGTATTTTCATCATTCTTTTATCTAATTCAACACAGATAACTTTATTAGCCCTTTCTAATAAAAATTTAGTAAGAGTGCCAAGCCCTGGACCGATTTCTATTACTAAATCATTTTCATTTACATTACTTCCTTCAACTATTTTTTCTACTACCTTATCATCAATTAAAAAATTTTGACCTAAAGACTTATTTGCCTTAATATGATATTTTTTCATAATAAATCTAGTATCTTCTAAAATATTATTCATTTTTTACCTCTCAAATTAAAAATTTATTATATTTTATAACAAATATGGGACTTTTTCAAGAGATGTTCAGATTGAAATTTTACATAAAATATGATATAATAATAGTATGCGAGAGGGTTACCTCCGCAAAGAAAGCTTAGAGAAAATGGGCAATTGGTAAAATTGTCAAGTCCGAGAGGGCGGAAAGGAAAAGCATGATGAAGGAATACCGGAAGAAGAACTACACGATGAAGGCAGAAAAGGTAGCAGCTGGAACTAAGCTCTACAACTATCTGGAGGACTGCCACTACGTCACGACTGATGACAAGTGCATCAAGCTCATTGGCACAGTGGGTGAGGAGTGGCCTGTTACCATCGAGAAGCTTGCAAAGACCTACACGTTTATCGACGAAACTCCGATTACTTCGGAGAACATTCCTGATGGCGTGTTCGACATCGCAACCATCATTGGTGATGATGCAGAGACTATCTTTGTTGAGCAGACCACAGAGCAGGTTCAGGTTGCCACCAGTTGGGGAGAAATCCTCACAGCCAATCGTGATGGCATTCCTCATGGCGACGGTGATTTTATCGTAAGTGCCAACAAAGAAGGTCATCCTGATTCTTCAGACAGATGGGTGGTGAACGGATTGGTGTTTACTAACACCTACCAGGAAGCGTAAACCTAATCTCTGAGAACTAGCTAGAAGGTCGGTGGATTTAGTTCCATCGGCCTTCTGGATTTTTATATAAAAAGGGTAAAAGGTGATTATTGTGTGAATTTTCTTGACTTTTTACATATTTTTACTTAAAATAATTGTATAAAATTTTAACAAAAGAGGCATGCCGATGAAAAATAAAAAAGATAATAGTAAAAACCATGTAAAAAGTAAGGTGAAAAATAGTAAAAAAACTACTAAATCAAATGATAATGTCATAAAAATGAAAACATCATTTGATTCTAAAAATATGATTCAATCTAAAAAATTGAGAGTGTCTTTAATTGCTACTGTTTTAATATTTGTACTTCTATTAGGCAGGATTGGTTTTCTACAATTTGTAGAGGGAAGTACTTTAAAAGAAGCAGCATATAATCAACAAGCAATAAATCAAATAATAAGTCCAAAACGTGGAAATATATATGATTCAACGGGAAAAGTAGCATTAGCGATAAGTGCACAAGTAGATACAATTACAATTAATCCGGCAAAAATAGTAGGAGATGATGAAAAAGAAACAAAAGAAATAAAAGAGAAAGTCGCAAAAGGTTTATCTGATATTTTTGAATTGGATTATAATGAGACTTTAGAGAAAGTAAGTAGTACTTCACAGGTAGAAACTATTGCAAAAAAGGTTGAACAAGATAAAGTAGATGAACTAGAGCAATGGATGAAAGATAATGAAATATCTGTTGGAATTAATATTGATGAAGACACAAAAAGATATTATCCATATGATAATGTGGCATCAAATGTAATAGGATTTTGTGGGAGTGATAATCAGGGATTGAGTGGTATTGAGTATCAATGGGATTCAATATTAACAGGAACACCAGGGAAAATAGTAAGTTCAAAAGGTAGTGATCAACAAGAAATTCCAGATTCTGAAGAGACATATATATCAGCAGAAAATGGTAGTGATATAACTCTTACAATAGATTTTCAAATTCAAACAATAGTTGAAAAATATTTAAAACAAGCAGTGGAGGAAAATAATTGTGAAAAAGGTGGAAACGCAATAGTAATGAATCCACAAAATGGAGATATATTGGCAATGGCATGTTATCCAGATTACAACTTAAATGAACCATACACACCAAATTCAGTATTAGCAGAAACTTATGATTCTTTATCTTCTGAAGAAAAAAGTGAATCATTATATAAAATGTGGGCAAATAAGTCAGTAGCAGAAACATATGAACCAGGTTCAGTATTTAAGCTTATAACAGCTTCTGTAGCACTAGAAGAAAATATAACAACTACAGATAAACCGGGAGACTTCGTATGCAGAGGATATGAGGAATTTGAGGATGCTTCTTCTGATAAGCCTGTTAGAATATCATGCTGGACTAGTCCTCATGGAGAGTTAACTTTAAGACAAGCATTAGAGAAATCATGCAATCCTTCATTTATGCAATTAGGAAAGAGAATAGGAGCTTCGACTTTATATAAATATTATGAAGCATTTGGACTATTTGATTCTACTAATTCAGGATTATATGGAGAACAAAGTAGTATATTCCAAAAATTAGAAAATGTAGGTCCAGTTGAACTTGCTACAATGTCATTTGGACAAAGATTAAATATAACTCCACTTCAAATGGCAACAGCAGTTTGTGCAATAGCAAATGATGGAGTATTGTTACAACCAAGAATAGTAAAACAAATAACAAATACAGAAACAGGAGCAGTAACTGAAACTCCTGTAACAGAAGTAAGGCAAGTTGTTTCAAAACAGACAGCAGATCAAATAAAATCTATGATGGAATCAGTAGTAACAGAAGGAACTGGTAGACATGCAGCAGTTGCAGGGTATTCAGTAGGAGGAAAATCAGGAACATCAGAACCAATTTATACAAATACAGACGCTGGGTATGTAGCTTCATTTATTGCAATATCACCAATTGAAGATACGCAAGTAGTGATATTAGTAACACTTTATGATCCGCCAAAAAATAATCATCAAGGTGGAACATTAGTAGCTCCAGTAGTTTCACAAATGTTAACAGAAATATTACCTTATTTAGGAATACCATCAACAGACATAGAAACAGAAGATACAAGTGATTTAATAACCGTACCAGATGTTAGAAATAAAACTGTTGCGGAAGCACAAAAGACACTTGAAAGCAGTGGATTCAAGGTAAAGACACATGTTGAGGGAGATGCAAATACTACATTAGTTTCAGACCAAACCCCAAAACCGGGAGCAAGTTTATCTAAAAATTCTATTATAGTTCTTTATGGAGAAGGTAGTGAAGTTTCAACTTCTGTTGCAGTACCTGACTTAAAAGGTATGAATGCATCACAAGCAACAGCAGCTTTAAGAGAGAAAAATCTAAATATTAGTATAGAAGGAAAAGGTACAGTAATTTCACAAGATTATATGGCAAATGAACAAGTACAAGAAGGGACAATTATAAGAGTTACATTACAGCAGACCATAAAAGGAGGAGCACAATAAAAAGGAGGCAATAAAAGCCTTCTTTTTTCTATTTTAATAAATTTATTACATTTTTTATAATAAAAAATATCAAAACAATAAAAAATGTTAAAAAATTTTTAAAAAAGTATTGCAAATTATAAAAACTTATATTAAAATTTAGGAGAAGTGGAGAGAAGTGGTACGAAGTGGAGAGAAAGTGGAAAGAGGTGAAACTTAATTGCTAATTGGTGAATACGAGCATTCTCTAGATACAAAAGGAAGATTAATAATGCCAGCAAAATTGAGACAAGATATGGGTGACAAATTCATCGTAACAAAAGGATTAGATGGATGTTTATTTGCGTTTTCACAAAATGAGTGGTTAAATTTCGAAACAAAATTAAAATCATTACCTCTATCAGATAGAAATGCTAGAAACTTTGTAAGATTTTTCTTGTCAGGAGCAACAGAATGTGAAATAGATAAGCAAGGGAGATTTTTAATTCCTAATAATTTAAGAATAGCAGCAAATTTGGAAAAAGAAACTGTTATTATAGGAGTTGGAACAAGACTTGAAATTTGGGATAAAGCTATATGGGATAAATGTGACGAAAATATTTCAGCAGATGAAATTGCAGAAAATATGACAATGCTTGGTATATAACTTTTTATAAAAAGTTTATATAGATACAGAAGAAAAATATACAAAAGAAAAAAATCAAGTTACAAAAGAAAAAATATCAAAAGAATATTAATATACAAAAGATAAAAAACAAAAGAAAAATATACAAAAGATGAAGTTGTACAAAAGACAAATGTACAAAAGAAATTAAATTAAACATTTTATACGTAAGAAAAACCAAAAGAAAGTACATATAAAGAAAAACAGCTGGTAGTTTATAATTGCCAGCTGAAATTGCATTATAAAAGTTCAGAGGTGTAAAATTGGAATTTAAACATGAACCAGTTATGTTAGAAGAATGCATCAAAGGTTTGAATATAAAAAAAGATGGTGTATATGTAGATGGAACTCTTGGTGGTGCAGGACATAGTAAAGAAATCTTAAAGAGATTATCTAAAAATGGAAAACTAATTGGAATAGATAGAGATGAAGAGGCATTAAATGCTGCAAAGGAAAAATTAAAAGAGTTCAATAACATTATCTATGTACATGATAACCATGATAATATAAAAAATATATTAGAATATTTAAAAATAGATAAAGTAGATGGAATTTTACTAGATTTAGGTGTTTCTTCATATCAATTAGACGAAAGAAATAGAGGATTTAGTTATCTTGGTGAAAATGAATTAGATATGAGAATGGATAAATCACAAAAGCTTACAGCTAAAGATGTAGTAAACAAATACAAAGAAGAAGATTTGGCTAATATAATCTATCAATATGGAGAAGAAAGGTTTTCTAGAAAAATTGCTAAAAATATTTGTGAATATAGGAAAGAAAAATCAATAGAAACAACAAAAGAATTAGTGGATATAATAGAAAAGTCAATACCTAAGAAATTCCAAAATGATGGACATCCAGCAAAAAGAACATTCCAAGCAATAAGAATTGAAGTAAATAATGAAATAAATCCATTATATAAAACTGTAAGAGATTGTATAGAATGTTTGAATTCAGGAGGAAGACTTTGTATAATAACATTTCATTCATTGGAAGATAGAGCTGTTAAAAATGCTTATGTAGAAGCGAAAGGAAAATGTATATGTCCAAAAGATTTACCGTATTGTGTATGTGGTGCGAAATCTTTAGGAGAGATAATAACTAAAAAGCCAATTATAGCCACAGATGAAGAAAAGGAAAGAAATTCAAGAAGTAAAAGTGCTAAACTTAGAATTTTTGAAAAAAAAGAGTAGCAAAAGAAAAGGAGGTGAGGTAACTTATGGCAAGAAATGAATATCAGTATACTACAAATCCAAGAAAAATAGATACAGAATATAAACAAAATAAACAAAAGAAAAAATTAAAAGTAGTTGAGAATGTGCCAAGGCAAAAAGTAAGAATTTCTAAAGAACAGAAAAAGAATCAATTTAAGTTAACATTATTTGTTATTGCTATCTTTGGAATACTACTTACAATAAGTTACCGAAACTCTCAGATAAATGAAGAATTTACAGAGATGCAAAATCTAAAACAAGAATTAGCTTCTTTACAAAAAGAAAATGAACAATTAAGAGTTAGTATAGAAAATGGATTAAACTTAAGTAACATAGAAAAACTAGCAAAAGAGAAGTTAGGTATGCAAAAATTAACCAATAAACAAACAAAATATGTAAGTCTGCCAAAAAAAGATTATGTAGAATCAGCATCAGAAGAGGTTATAATAGAAGAAAATAAGAATTGGTTTCAAGAATTTGTAGATAAAATATTTAATAGATAAAGGAAGAGTTTTTTATAAAGAGCTTTTTGTCTAGAGATATTTTTAGTTTTATATAAATTGAAGCTAGTGATTAGATAGAACAGAAGAATAATTAAAAAACTTCCTAATAGAATTTAATAGGAGGTTTTTTTATGGTTGAAACTAAATTATCTAACAAGAGGAAAATGAGAAATATGTTATTCATTTGTTTCTTAATTTTAATTTGTCTGGCTCGGTAGAATAGGATTTATTCAATTTGTGGAAGGAAGTGAATTAAAGGAATTAGCGTATATGCAACAAACATTAGATAGAAGTATAAATCCTAAAAGAGGGACTATTTATGATAGCACTGGAAAGAATATTTTGGCAATTAGTAGTAGTGTTGAAACCGTAACTGTTAATCCTGGAAATATTGCAAAAGAGGATAAAGAAAAAGTAGCGAAAAAATTATCTGAACTATTTGATTTGGATTATGAAACAGTATTAAAAAAAGTTACTAAAAGAAGTTCAATAGAAACAATAGTAAAACAAGTCGAAAAAGAAAAGACAGATGAGCTAAGAAATTGGATGGAACAAAATGAGATACTTACAGGAATAAATATTGATGAAGATACAAAAAGATATTATCCAAATTCTACTTTAGCATCACAGATAATAGGCTTTTGTGGAAGTGATAATCAAGGATTAGATGGAATAGAAGCAAAGTATGATGATGAACTAAAAGGGGAGAAGGGAAGTATTCAAAGACATACTGATGCAAAAGGTGGAGAGATTGGGGAAGAAGGAGAAAACTATGTGCCAGCAATTGATGGGAATGATTTAGTGTTAACAATAGATTTAAACATACAGTCAATCGTAGAAAAATATCTAGAAGAGGCTTGTATAGATAATAAGTGTACAGATGGTGGAAATGTGATAGTGATGAATCCACAAAATGGAGATATATTAGCAATGGCAACGTATCCTTCTTATAATTTAAATGAGCCATTTGAACCTTATACAGATGAACTAAAACAGAATTGGGATGGTATGTATCAGCAAGATAAAACAACTGCTCTTCAAGCTGTATGGAGAAATAAAGCTATTGCGGATACATATGAGCCGGGGTCAGTTTTTAAATTAATTACGGCATCAGCGGCTTTGGAAGAAGGAATTACTGATACAGATAATGAAGGTGAGTTTAGTTGCAATGGAGGAATTGAAGTTGCAGGAGTTAGAATAAAATGTTGGAGATACTATAGACCGCATGGAAGTGAAAGTTTAAGACAAGCATTGATGAATTCTTGTAATCCCGTTTTTATTGGGTTAGGACAAAAATTAGGAGTAGAAACATATTATAAATACTTAGAGAAGTTCAAATTACTTGAAATAACAGGAATAGATTTACCAGGAGAAGCAGGAAGCATATTTTTAGCAAAGGACAAAGTAGGGCCAGTAGAACTTGCAACAATTAGTTTTGGACAAAGATTTGAAATAACACCAATACAATTAGTAACAGCAGTATCAACTATTGCAAATGGAGGTACATCTGTAAAGCCAAGGGTTGTAAAACAAATAATAAACAGTAAGACAAATGAAATAACAGATATCCCTGTAGAAAAAGATGAAACAGTTATATCTAAAGAAACCTCGGAAAAGGTACTTAGTATGATGGAATCAGTTGTTTCAGAAGGGACAGGAAAAAATGCAAAAGTTGCCGGATATAGAATAGGAGGAAAAACAGGAACATCAGAAGATGGAGTTAATACAAATAAGTATGTAACTTCGTTTTTAGGAGTTGCGCCGATAGATAATCCGCAAGCGGTCGTGCTAGTTACACTTTACAATCCAACAGGAGAAGGGGGACATCAAGGAGGGGGTGTTGCAGCACCTGTAGGAGGCCAAATATTCAGTGAAATATTACCTTATTTAGAGGTTAATAAGACTGGGGGAGACGCGGAAGTAATAGAAGAGGTTCAAACTCCAGATGTTTTAGGGAAAAGCTTGAAAGAAGCAGAAAATATATTGAAAGAAAATGGTTTAGAGGCAGTGTTTGAAACAGATAATGAAGGAATAGATAAAGAAAATACTTATATAGAAGAGCAAACACCTAAAGCTGGAATCAAGGTTAATAAGGGAAGTAAAATATATCTAAAATAAGATAGATTTTTTTGTAAAAATATGTTATAGTATGTAAGAAAGAAGGAAAATAAAATGGGAAAAGAAAATTGTTTTAATTTAAATTTAATAGATTTTAGTAAAAGGGCCGAGATTGTAGAAACTGTTTTGATAGCAATAGGAACTTTGTTTACACCTTTTATAATTCCACAACTGTTACAATTGATTTTCGGAAAAACTAGTCTTATTGCAATTAATTCACAATATGTAGTAGGAAGTATTGTGAATATAGCATTAATAATTGCTGCAGTTAATATTAAAGGTTATGGGAAAATACTAGGGATTATAACGCTTCCTAGTATATCAGCGATTTGTAGTGGATTTATTTTTAAAACGGCATCTATATATACAGTTTATATGATACCAGCAATTTGGTTTGGAAATTTTATACTTGTTTATTTGTATAGAAAAATATATGTTGAAAAAAAGAAAAATTATGTGTTAGCATCTATTGTATCAATTATAGTTAAAGTAGCAATTATATTTTTGGGATTTAATTTACTTATTTGGGCTAATGTGATACCAGAACAAGGAAAAATATTTGAAGCTTTACAATTGTCTATGGGAATAAATCAATTAATTACGGCTACGATAGCAGCAATAGCAAGCGGAGGAATAATAGTTGCTATAAAAGCAAAAAAGGGTCTATACAAAAAAGCATAAAAGATGTATAATATAGCGGAAATTGTGAGCAAAATTAACTAATAGAATTATTAATTACTCAATTGAAAGGATTAAGAACATGAAATTAAAAGATTTATTAATTGGTTTAGAAGGTTTGAAAGCAAGAGGAAATTTAGATATTAATATAAAAGGAATTGCCTGTAATTCTAATAAGGTAGAAGAAGGAGATTTATTTGTTGCGATAAAAGGATTTGAATATGATGGTCACAAATTTATAGACGAAGCAATAGAAAAAGGTGCAACGGCAATTTTAATAGAAGAGGGATGTGATTTAAAGTCTTTTAAAGTAAAAGAAGAAACCAGTGTTGTTATGGCAAAAGATACAAGAAAAGCCTTAGCAATAGTTTCATGTAATTTCTATAATCACCCTTCTAAAAAATTTAAATTGGTAGGAATAACGGGTACAAAAGGAAAGACAACTACTTCATATATGGTAAAAGAAATTTTAGAAAAAGCAGGGAAGAAAGTTGGATTAATTGGAACGTTAGAAACATTAATTAATGGAAAAAAGCTAAAGACAAATGATAGAACGACCCCAGAAAGTTTAGAGCTTCAGGAGTTGTTTAGTAAAATGGTAGAAGAAAAAGTAGAAGTTGTTGTAATGGAAGTATCTTCACAAAGCTTGAAACTTCATAGAGTGGATGGATGTGATTTTGATATTGTAGTATTTACTAATTTTTCAGAAGATCATATAAGTAGAACAGAACATCCTACAATGGAAGATTATTTGCAGTCAAAGTTAAAATTATTTGAGATGTGTAAAGTAGGAATAGTAAATAGTGATGATGTTCAAGGAGCAAAAATATCAAGGTTATTTCCGGAAAGTTCTATTACTACATTTGGAATAGATAATTTTGCAAATGTAATGGCAAGAGATGTTACAGTAACTAATACTTATGCAGATTTTAAAGTTAAATTAACAGATAGAAACGAAAGAGTAAAAGTCGGAATACCAGGAAGGTTTAGTGTATATAATTCACTAGCATCAATTTGCGTAGCGAAAAAATTTAATGTATCTCCTGAAGTTATAAAGGAATCTTTATTAGAAGTAAGAGTGCCAGGAAGATCAGAAATGGTAGATAATAAATTAGAAATACCTATTATGATAGACTATGCACATACTCCAGAAAGCTTAGAAAGTATATTGCAGGCTGTTAAAGTTTATACAAGAGGAAAAGTTATTTGCGTATTTGGATGTGGTGGAAATAGGGACACAGGGAAAAGACCTATTATGGGGGAAATAGCAGGAAGAGTTTCTGACTATACATTTATTACAACAGATAATGCAAGAAATGAGAACCCTCAAGATATTGCTAATCAAATAGAAGATGGAATAAAGAAAACAAAAGGGAAATATTCTGTTGTTTTAGACAGGAAAGAAGCAATAAAAGAAGCAATTAAAATGGCAACTAAAATAGATATTGTTGTAATTGCAGGAAAAGGTCATGAAATGTATCAAGAAATAAATGGTGAAAAAATACCATTTGATGAAAGAAAAATTGTAAAAGAAATAATAAAGGAAATAAAATAAAGATAGACTTATATTTTCTGTCTTTGGAAAGGTTAAAACAATGAAAATAGAAACATCGCTATTAATTATATCGTTTTTTTTAACAGTTATATTAGGGATGATTATTATTCCAATACTAAAAAAATTAAAAGTAGGACAGATAGAAAGAGATGAAGGACCAAAATCTCACTTAAAAAAGCAAGGAACACCAACAATGGGTGGGATTATGATGATTGTTACAATGATACTTATAGTAACAGGCGCATATGTTTATTTAAGTGTAAATAATCAAGGAGAACTAGCGAATAATTTGCTACCAATATTATTGCTTACAATAGGATTTGGATTGATTGGTTTTATAGATGACTTCAAGAAATTAGTATTAAAAAATACAAAGGGACTAAAACCAAGTTATAAAATGTTGGGATTATTAATTATATCAGTTGCATATGTTATTTATTTAGTATATGGATTGCATATAGGAACAGATACTTACATTCCATTCATGAAAGAATATGTAACAATACCAGTTTATTTATATATTCCATTTGCAATTATTGTAATACTTGGAACAACAAATGCTGTTAATCTAACTGATGGAATTGATGGATTAGCATCTAGTGTAAGTGCAATTATAATTACATGTCTTACTATCATAGGAATATTATTTGGTCATCCAGAAATATCTGTCTTTGGAAGTGTTGTTATAGGTGCTGTTCTAGGATTTTTAATGTTCAATTTGCATCCAGCAAAGGTATTTATGGGAGATACAGGTTCACTTCTTTTAGGTGGAGTTATTTCGGCAATGGCGCTTTATTTAAAAATGCCATTATTATTAATAGTGATAGCATTAGTACCAGTAATTGAAACTTTATCGGTAATTATTCAAGTTGCATACTTCAAAAAGACGGGAAATAGAGTATTTAAAATGACACCAATACATCACCATTTTGAGTTATCAGGGTGGAAAGAAAATAAAGTTGTAATAGTATTTAGTTTAGTTACATTAGTATTATGCATAATTGGACTTGTAATAATATAAAATTAAAATATAAACAAAAGTTAAGGAAGGAAGAATTTATATGGCAAAAAAGAAAAACAAAACTTTTTCAAGCTTTGTAAATAATCCAATAGATTTTACATTGGTAATAACAATTCTTTTATTATTATCAATAGGGCTAATCATGGTACTTTCTGCAAGTTCACCATCAGCATTAGCAGAAGATGGAAACAGTTATTCATATTTTACTAAACAACTTATTTTTGGGGTATTAGGAATAATTGCGATGTTATTTATTTCAAAAATAGATTATAGATTTTACCAAAAGTTTTATAAACATGCATGGGTAATAGCATTTATCTTATTGGTGCTAGTACTTGTAGCTGGAAGAACAATAAATGGAGCTAAAAGATGGATATATGTTACAGAAACATTGTCAATTCAACCTTCTGAAGTTGTAAAAATATTAATGATTATTTTTTATGCAGGAATATTAGTAAAAAATAGAGATGAACTTTCAAAATATGGAAAAGGCTTTATAAAACATTTGATTTTTTTGGCGCCAATTATTCTATTACTTTTATTAGAACCACATTTTAGTGCATCGATTGTAATAATAGGAATTTGTGCAATTATGATGATTATGGCAGGTTGTAAATTTTGGCACTTTATAGCAACGGGGGCAGTTGTTGGAATACCAGCAATAATAGCTTTAATTGTGACATCTCCTTATCGTCTACAAAGGGTAACAACTTTTTTGGATCCATGGAAGGATGCGACAGGAGATGGATGGCAAGTTATTCAGAGTCTATATGCAATTGGTTCAGGAGGATTATTTGGTGCAGGATTAGGTGAAAGCAAACAAAAATATTTATACATACCAGAGCCTCATAATGATTTTATATTTTCAATTTTAGGAGAAGAATTGGGATTTATTGGATGCGCAGTAGTAATAATATTATTTGCAATATTAATATGGAGAGGAATACTAATTGCAATGAAAGCCCCGGATATGTTCGGAAGTTTACTAGCAATTGGTATAACGGCATTAGTAGCAATACAAGTAATAATAAATATAGCAGTTGTTACTTCATCAATGCCAGCAACAGGTATGCCACTTCCTTTCTTTAGCTACCGGCGGTACAGCGTTATTTATATTATTGTGTGAAATGGGAATTTTATTAAACATATCAAGAGCTTCTGCAAAAGAATAAAAGTTTTGAGACACTTTGGGAAATATTTAATAAAAGTGTCTCTTATTTGATAAAAATATTAGGAGGATAAAAAATGAGAGTAATAATTGCGGCAGCTGGAACAGCAGGACATATAAATCCAGGTCTTGCGATAGCAAATAAAATAAAAAAAGAACAAAGTGGCTCAGAAATTATATTTATTGGAACAACGAGAGGTTTAGAAAATGATTTGGTTCCAAGAGCAGGATACAAATTAAAAACTATAGATGCTTATGGATTGAGTAAAGAAATATCAATAGATAATTTAAAGAAAATGTATAAGACGTTAAAAGGATTTGGCGAGGCAAAAAAGATAATAAAAGAATTTAAACCAGATATAGTAATAGGAACAGGTGGATATATTTGTGGTGCGACAATTACAGCAGCACATAGCTTAAAGATTCCAACATTATTACATGAAAGCAATGCTTTTCCAGGAAAAGCTGTAAAAATGCTTGCGAAAAAGGCTGATACAATACTTGTTTCTTTTGAGGATGCGGTTCCAAGAATAAAAAATTGTAAAAATGTAGTGTTTACCGGAACACCTGTAAAAATAAGAAAACAAAATTATTCTACTGAAGAGAGAAATAGAATAATATATGGCGTAGACTTAGAAGTAAACAAGCCAATAGTATTAGTATTTGGTGGAAGTCAAGGAGCTAAAAAAATTAACGACACAATAATAGAAATAATAAAGAACAAACTAAATAAAGAATACCAAATGATTTGGGCAACGGGACCAAAACAATTCGATAATATAAAAGAAGAATTAGAAGAATTAGGTTTAAATATAAATAATATTTCAAATATTAAAATATTACCATATATATATAATATGGAAGAGATTATGAATGTTGTAGATGTAATAGTCGCAAGAAGCGGAGCAATGACAATTACAGAAATATCAAATTTAGGAAAACCATCAATACTTATTCCACTTCCAAATGTGAGTCATAATCATCAATTATATAATGCAAAAGTGCTAGAAAAAATAGGAGCAGCTAGAATAATATTAAATGATGAAATTGATGGAAATAAGTTAAATAATACAATAGAAGAAATTGTATTAAATAAAGAAAATGTTAAAACAATGGAAGAAAATGCTTTAAAAATATCGACAGCTGATGCAGAAGATAAGATATATGAAGAAATAAGAAAGTTAGTTAAATAGAGGGAAAACAATGATTAAAAATGTACAATTTAAAATAATTTTAGTATTTTTCTTAGTAGGAATAATTTTAATAGGAGGTCTTGGATGTTTTTATATTTATTCATTAAATGTGTTAAATGATAGTATAAATAGTGGAACATTAGAAGGCTTGGGGCAAGTTATTAATATTATAAACAATATAAAATCTAATACATTTTTAGCATTAATAGTATGTACGGCTGTTTTTATAGTTGTAGGAATTTTAATTTTTGTATTTTTATCAAAGTTTGTAATTTATCCAATAAATAAATTAATAAAAAGTGCTGAAAAAATAACAGAGGAAGATTCAAAAGATGGAACAAAGAAGACTAAGTCAAGAAAGAAAACCGAGATGGATAATTTAGAAAATGTACTTGGTCTTATGACTACTGAATTAAAGGAAAAATTAAGTGAAGTATCGACGCAGAAAAATCAAATAGAAACAATACTTCTGCATATGACTGATGGGATTATTGCATTTAATAGACAAGGTGATGTTATTTTAATAAATCCAGCAGCTAAGAAGTTTTTGAGTATAAGACCAGAAGATGAAACTTTTGATGATATATTTAAAAAATTTGATGTAAGTATAAATATGGAAAAAATCATTTATTTGGAAAATTGGACATCAACAGAACAAAGAATAAAGGTTGATGATAACTATGTAAATGTATTTTTTGCACCATTTAAAAATGATACAGAAAGGCCAGATGGTGTAATTGCCGTTATTCAAGATATTACAGAACATGTAAAATTAGATAACATGCAAAAAGAATTAGTTGCGGATGTATCACATGAATTGAAAACACCAATAACTTCAATTATGGGATATGCAGATACTTTATTAGAAGGTGAATACGATAAAGAAACACAAAGTAAATTCTTAAATGTAATTGCAACAGAAGCAAGACGAATGGCAAGATTAGTTACAGATTTATTAACACTTTCAAGATATGATAATAATAATAAATCAGTAACTAAAGAATCTTTTGATTTAGGTGATTTAGTAAAAAAATGCCAGGACAAGCTAGGAATAGAAATAAAGAAAAAAAATCATAAAGTAAATTGCTTTGTAACAGCAGATGTACCACCAGTTTATGCAAATAAAGATGATATAGAAAGAGTAGTTTTAAATATATTATCAAATAGTATAAAATATACGCAAGATTGTGGAGAGATAAAGATATATGTGGGGTTTGTTTATAATGATGCATATATTAAAGTGTTTGATAATGGAATAGGAATTCCAGAGGAAGATTTGGGAAGAATTTTTGAAAGATTTTATCGTGTAGATAAAGCTCGTACGAGAGAAATGGGAGGAACAGGCCTTGGACTTTCTATTGCAAAAGAAATCTTAGATAAAAATGGCGGAAATATAGATATTAAAAGTGTAGTAGGACAGGGAACTGAAGTTGTAATTAGAATTCCAACAAAAGGAGAATTTTAAGTTGATAAATTCTGAAAAATAATGTATAATAGAAAAGTCAAAAACAAAAGTTAAAATAAGGGAGAGATAGATTTGAATTCAACAGTTAAAGAAATATTAGAATGGGTATATTGTATTATAATTGCACTTGTACTTGCAATGTTATTTCGTTATTTTATAGGAACGCCAACTATTGTGCAGATGAATTCTATGTATCCAACGTTAGAACCAGACCAAAGGTTATGGTTAAACAGATGGGGAAGAACAACAAAGACTTTACCGGAAAGAGGAGAGATAATAACTTTCGAAGAACCAGCAAAAACTGAATATTCAGAATCTGAAAGAGATTTATCAAATCCAGTAGCGCAGTATGAAGAAAGAAATGCTTGGGAATGGTTTGTTAAAAACTTTTTAGAAATAGGAAAGAGAAGTTATATTAAAAGAGTAATAGCACTTCCGGGAGAGCATGTCCAGATAAAAGATGGAAAAGTATATATTAATGGTGAAGAGCTGGATGAACCATATTTGCAGGATGGAATAGTAACAGATGTATTAGGTGTACGAGGAGCTCCTTTTGATGATTTTGTTGTTCCCGAAAATTGTGTATTTGCAATGGGTGATAATAGAAGTCATAGTACAGACTGCAGATCCTTTGGTTGTATTCCATTAGAAGAAATAGAAAGTACAGTTGCGATTAGAATTTGGCCACTAGATAAATGGGGAAAAATAGAATAAAAGGAGAATACTGATGTTTCAAGATATTCTAGGAAATGATAAAATAAAAGAACTATTACAAGAAACAATTAAAAATGAAAAGGTTTCACATAGTTATTTGTTTATAGGTCAAGCAGGTATTGGTAAGAAAATGTTAGCAAAAGAATTTGCAAAAGCAGTACTTTGTTTAGAAAATAATAAGTGTTGTGATACATGTAAATCATGCCTAGAATTTGACAGTCAAAATAATCCTGATTTTGTATTAATTGAACCAGAAGGAAATAATATAAAAATAGAGCAAATTAGAAATATGCAAAGGAAAGTACAAGAAAAACCAATTATATCAGGTAAAAAAATTTATATAATAGATAATGCAGATCTTATGACGCAAGAAGCTCAAAATGCTTTGTTAAAGACATTAGAAGAGCCACCAGAGTTCGTAACAATTATTTTAATTGGAGAAAATGAAAATGCATTTCTTGCTACAATAAAATCAAGATGTATGATATTACATTTTAACTCTATTTCTAATTTAGACATGAAAAAGTATTTAGAAGATAATTATCATATGAATGTTACATCCAATATGTTAGATGTATTTCACGGAAGTATTGGAAAAGCGATAGAGATTAAGGACAAGCAAGAGACATACTTATTAATAGAACAAGCAATTGAGAATTTGGAAAAAGAAGATTTAATAGATTTAATAAAAAAATTAGATATATTATATACTTCAAAAGAAGAAATATTAGATATGTTAGATTATATAAATATAATCCTATTAAAAAAATCGAAACAAAATGTAAATTACACAGATTGTATAAAAATTGTGGAAGATACCAAAAGAAGAATTAATCAAAATGCAAATTATGATATGAGTATAGACAATATGTTATTTAATATTTGGGAGGAAGTAGTTTGAAAAATATAATAGGAGTTAGATTTAAAAAATTAGGTAAAATATATTTCTTTAATCCTAAAAATTTAAAAGTAAAAAAGGGAGTAAAAGTAATAGTTGAGACGGCTCAAGGTGAAGAATATGGTGAAGTTGTAATTCCTAATCGATTTGTTGAAGATGAAAAAATAATTGCACCTTTAAAAAAGGTTATTAGAATTGCAAATGGAAGAGACCATAAACATTTTGAAGAGTGTAGGAGAAAAGAAAAAGAAGCTTTTAAAACATGCCAAAAGAAAATAAAAGAACATGGATTAGCTATGACATTAACAGATGTAGAATATAAATTTGATGATAGCAAAATCTTATTCTATTTTACAGCTGATGGAAGAATAGACTTTAGAGAGTTAGTAAAAGACTTAGCAGCAATTTATAAAACTAGAATTGAGTTAAGACAAATAGGCGTAAGAGATGAAGTAAAAAGAATAGGAGGAAATGGTGTTTGTGGAAGAGAACTTTGCTGTTGTACATTCTTAAGAGATTTTGAAGCAGTGTCAATAAAGATGGCGAAAGAACAAAATTTATCTCTTAATCCAAGTAAAATATCAGGAAATTGTGGTAGGCTTATGTGCTGCTTAAAATATGAAAGTGGTGTTTATGAGGAAAAATTGGAAAGACTTCCAAGCATTGGAGCAATTGTTAAAACACCAGATGGTGAAGGTGAAGTTGATAATATAGAAACTTTAAGAGAAATTATTAGAGTAAAAGTAAAAGATGGAGATAATATAGTATCAAAGAAATATCCAGCAAGTGAAATTACTATAATTAAAGATAATAAGGCTGAAAAGGTTGATGAAGAAGAAATAGAACACAAACAAGAATTAGAAGAACTAGAAAAATTAGAACAAGAAGATAAGAAGATGGAGACTAATGAAGACGAGTTTTAATACTCGTTTTTGTTTTATAAAAATATAAAAAGTAGGAGAAATATAATGAAAGTATTAACAATAAAACAACCATGGGCAAGCTTGATAATTGAAGGTTATAAAAGATTTGAGTTTAGGAGTTGGAAAACAAAATATAGAGGAGAATTATTAATTCATGCAGGAAAATCTGTTGATAAAGAAGCTTATGAAAGACTAAAAGGCTATTTAAAGGATATGCCTTTAGGAAAGATTATTGGGAAGGTAGAACTTACAGATTGTATAAAAACAACTCCTGAATTCTTTGAAGAGAGATTAAAAGAAAATAAAGATATTTATACAAAAAGCATATTTAAAGAGGACTACGCATGGCAAGTTGAATTAAAAGAAAAGTTTGATAAACCAATAGATGTAAAGGGAAAATTAGGGTTATGGGATTATGAAGAATAGAAGACAGGAATAAATCCTGCCTTAATTTTTTATATCATTTAAATCCATATATGGAACACCAATATATAAATCTCTATTTCCATCAAGTGTGTGGTGTTTTATTATAGAATAACCTTCAGGAGAAGCGGGTGGATATCTATAGATACGTGTTCCTCCATCACTTGTATCACTTCTCGTAATGTATTCTCATAATTTTTTATTGGGATAGTTCTTTTTTACTGTTCAAATAGTTTATAGTACGTGATTTAGCAATTAGATACAGATAAGATTTTAGAGAATATTTATCATCATATTTTTCTTTATGTTCTAATAAATACATTACCGTATCTTGGTAAATATCTTGTGCTACATCTATATCTTTTACGTGTCGTGTTATAAAGTAAATAAGATTTTTCTCATATTTACTTATTATTGCATTAAAAGCTTCACTATTTTCAGCTAAGAATTCTTTATATAATTTTTTATCTTCTTCCATATTTTACTTCTATACTAATAATACAATAAAAGGATAAAAAGTCTAAACATTACTTATTTCTAACCTGAAAATTTCTTGAAAATATGATATAATATGGTGAGAAATATAATTAATTGGAGAGAGTTGCATGAGAAGAATAGAAGAAATTATAGGTGACAAAATAATTGATTTAGCACATTATGTATTATCAAAAATTGTAAAACCAGATATAACAATAGATAAAGTTACAGAATTGATTGAAGATGAAGTTGAAAGAATAAAGCAAGAATATGGAATAGAAGGGATAATTCTAGATGTTGATGATACTCTAAGAAAAGAAATGAAAAATATTCCAAAGTGCAATCAAGATTGGATTGAAAGTTTGAGAGGAAAATTTAAAATTATAGTATTGAGTAATGGTGTAGATAAAGAAATAGAAGAGTATTTTAGAACAAGAGGAATAGATTATATAGGTTTTGCTCTAAAACCATTAAAGAGAAACTTTAGAAAGGCTTTTGAAAAGATGAATTTACCTCCAGATAAAGTACTTGTTATAGGAAATGATTTACTTGACGATATACATGGAGGGAAAAGAAACAATATGAAAACGGTTTTAGTTAGAGGAGTAGAAGATGAGGAAAGATAGATACTTGTTATATAAGTGCTTTAATAGTTATGTTAAAAGTTCCAATATCACTTTGTACTAAATTTAGTTTGTTTCTACAAATGTCTAAACTTTTTTAAATTTACAATCCAATTTGGCCTCAAATATTGGGAATTCATCTTTGTATCTTTTATCATAATTAACATGTTTACCAATCATAGATCTCTCCCATTGTAGATATGTTTATTATAAAACAAATAATGCTTATAGTTAAAGAGAAAATATTATTGGATTTATGATAATAGAGATAAAATAATTTACTTAGGAAAAAATTGGTTTAATATTCATTGAAAGATAAAAATATTTAATATTTCTAAAAATTGTAGATAAATTATAACGAATGTGATAAAATTACAGAAAATACAATAAAGAGGTATGAAAATGTCAGAAAAAATAAGACCATTTGTAAAATGGGCAGGGGGAAAAGGCAGTTTAATACCACAGCTAAATAAGTTCTACCCATATGAATTAAAAAACGGAATAATAGAAAGATATATAGAGCCATTTGTAGGAGGAGGAGCAGTATTAATAGATATATTGCAAAAATATGATGTTAGACAGGCATATGCATTTGATATAAATATGGATTTAATAAATTCATATAATGTTATAAAAAATAATGTGCAAGAATTGATTACAAACTTAAAACGAATGGAATCAGAATATTTAAAATTGGAGCAAGAAGGAAGAAAAACTTATTTTTACAATAAGAGAGATGAATATAACAATTATAACTTGAAAGAAAATGAACAAAATATTCAGAGAGCAGCACAATTTATATACTTAAATAGAACGTGCTTTAATGGTTTATATAGAGTAAATAAAAATGGAAGATTTAATGTTCCTGTCGGGAAATATAAGAATCCTACAATATGTGATGAACAAAATTTAAGAAATTTATCAAATTTAATACAAAATGTACAATTCCAATATGGAGATTATAAAAAAAGTTTGAAATATGTAACAGAAAATACTTTTGTGTATTTTGATCCACCGTACAGGCCATTGAATGTAACATCAGGATTTACATCATATACAAAAGAGGACTTTAATGATGATAATCAAACAGAATTAGCAACATTTTATAGAGAACTAAACGAAAGAAATGCAAAATTAATGCTAAGTAATTCAAATCCTAAAAACACAAATAAAGAAGATGATTTTTTTGATAATATATATCAAGGGTTTAATATAAATGAAATATATGCAAACAGAATGATAAATGCAAAATCAAATGAAAGAGGAAAGATATCTGAAATATTAGTAACAAACTATAATATATAATATAAAAATGGAGATACAAATGGGAAAAATAAAAGAATTTATAGATGGTTCATTTTTAGAGTATAACAGAGGAAGTTTTGATGAATGGTGTGTATATTACACTAATATGGAAGGAAAGAAAAAAGCACCAAAGGATGTAGATTATTTTGAAACTTTATATAATTTTTCTTTAAAATATGGAGCCAATAGAGTGTATTCTGATTATGTAAAAATATATGATAGAACTGAAAAAATAGTGGATAAAGATGTATTAGTATATATAACACAGATTGCAAATGAATATGAAGAACAAGATGTGTTGGAAGTAGATATAATGTTTTCAATATTATATTTAGCAATGATATCTGAAGAAAATAAAGAATATTCAAAATTGGGAAAAAGAATAAAAAGATTAGGAATTTATTCTTTGTTAAAAGAGAACAGAAATATAGAAGAGTCAGCAGTTTTTATGAAAGGAATGAAATGGAGAGAAATAGATAAACTGTGCATTGAAAGAGGGTTTTAAATAAAAAAGTGCAAGAATCTAAGAAGATAATCAAATATTATTTTGATGAAGAACATTTTAAATTAATAAAAGGAGATACATTTAAGACGTTAAGAAAATTTGAGGATAAAGCAATAGATATAATATTTGCAGATCCACCATATTTCTTGTCAAATGGAGGAATAACATGTAGTGGCGGAAAAATGGTAAGTGTAAATAAAGGGAGTTGGGATGGGAGTTTAACGGCAACGAAAAAATATAAATTTAATAGAAAATGGATTCATGAATGTTATAGAATCCTAAAAGATGAAGGAACTATTTGGATAAGTGGAACTCTACATAATATATATTCAATAGGGATGGCTTTGGAAGAAGAAGGGTTTAAAATATTGAATAATATAACATGGCAAAAAACTAATCCACCTCCTAATCTAGCTTGTAAAACATTTACGCATTCTACAGAAACAATTTTATGGGCTAGAAAAAATATACCTAAAGTTAAATATAAGTTTAATTATGAATTAATGAAAAAAATAAATAATAATAAACAAATGAAAGATGTTTGGACTACATCATTAACAAAGCCATCTGAAAAGAGACAAGGGAAACATCCAACACAGAAACCATTAGAATTATTAGAAAGAATAATATTAGCATCAACAGTGGAAAATGACCTGATTTTAGATCCCTTTTGTGGAAGTAGTACAACAGGAATAGCTGCAAATAAACTTAAAAGAAGATATATAGGAATTGATAATTCGGAAGAATATTTAAGCTTATCTATAAGAAGATATGAAGAATTAAAGGAGGAAAAAGATGCCTAGAAATTTTGAAGATTGGTTATCGGAATTTGAGGATAGTATTGCTAGTTGGAAATATTATACCGATTTTGAAAAAGTATATGCAAACGTCAATAAAATAAAAAATGAACTTAATTTATTAAATGGACTAATAGGAAGTAAAAATATTGAAGTAGAATTTAGAAATTTAATAAATGAATATCCTAATGTATTAAAAGCTATACCGATTTTAATTGCTAAAAGAGAAAAGATAGTTATTATTAAAGATGCAATACAAGATTATTATTATAATTTTAATAAAATGAATTATACAATAGAAGATTACATATTGTTCATGAGAAAGACAGGGCTATTCGATCTATTAGAAAATCATCTTATATCAAATTTATATGACTATGTTACTGGTGTTGAAGTCGGAATGGATACAAATGCAAGGAAAAATAGAACAGGCGATGCTATGGAAGATTTGGTGGAAAGTTACATAGTAAAAGCAGGTTTTGTAAAGGATCATAATTATTATAAAGAAGTAACATCTACAAAATTAAAGGAAAAATGGAATATAGATTTGAAAGAAATATTGAAAAATATAGATGCATCAACTAATAACAAAAAAGTAAAAATGGCTGAAAAAAGATTTGATTTTGTTATAGAAAACAATGGTATATTGTATTTAATAGAAACAAACTTTTATGGCTCTCAAGGTTCTAAATTGAATGAGACTGCTAGAAGTTATAAAATGTTAAATGAAGAGTTGAAAAAAATAGAGGGAATAAAGTTTATATGGTTTACAGATGGAAAAGGTTGGAATACTGCAAAAGGTAACTTAGAAGAAACTTTTAATGAAATGGAAGACATTTATAATATTAAAGAAATGAAAAATGACATAATGAATAAAATATTTTAATTAAATATGTAAAATAGGGGCAACTTTTATTAAGGTTGCTCTTTTTGTTTAAGGAGGAATAAATAATGGTATATAATCCAAATAATTTTAAATTAGAAAAAACGACTATATGGAATTTTGAAGAAAGAGGAAAATGGGCAACTCATAAAGGTGATTATAGGGGAAATTGTCCACCACAAGTGCCAAGAAATTTAATATTAAAGTATACAAAAGAACAAGATATAGTCTTAGATCCATTTTGTGGTAGTGGCACGACGATGATAGAATGCAAGTTATTAAACAGGAAAGGAATAGGAATTGATGTAAATGTAGAAGCTTTAAAGTTAGCAAAAAGCAGATTAGATTTTGAATATAATACTATATATAAACCTAAATTAATAAGGGCCGATTCAACTAATTTGCAAGAAATAATACCAAATGAAAAAATAGATTTTATATTTGCACATCCACCTTATGCAGATATAATAAAATATAGTAAAGATATAGATGGAGATATATCAAGATTAAATCTTAAAGATTTTTTAAATCAAATAAATTTATTTTCAAAAGAGTGTTTTAGAGTTCTAAAAAAAGATAAGATTTGTTCAATCTTAATAGGAGATATTAGAAAAAACAAGAATGTTATTCCATTAGGTTTTTATATCATGGATATTTTTATTCAAACAGGTTTTACATTAAAAGAAATAATTATAAAAGAACAACATAATTGTAAGATGACAGATTATTGGAAAAATAAGAATATGGATTTTTATCTACTAGCACATGAATATGTATTTGTATTTAGTAAACATCATTGAAAAACTCCTTAATTGGAATACCAAGTGTTTTTGAAATTTTTTCACAAGTTTCAAGGGTTATACTATGTTCTCCTCTTTCTATTCTTCCATAATAAGCCCTGCTTATTTGACATTCTTCAGCAAAATCATTTTGGGTATATCCCTGACTTTCCCTAAATTTCCTTATATTTAAACCTACTTTTTCATTTATATTCATATTTTCTCCTTTTTATATATTAACGTTATATATAGCGTTTACATCAAGAATTTTTAATGATAAAATGCAAAAAAAATGGCAATGGATATTGCGTATTCAAAAATAATATCACTCGAATGTGAAAAGGAGGAAAATATGAAAAAATTAAATTTAAAAACAAAATCTTTTAGGAAGATTCCAAATCCTTTTTATAACATTGATAATTATATGGATAATTCAGAGATGTATATAATGATTTGTGATGTGAAGGACATTCCTAAGGACATTCCTATGGATACTAATCCAAGGGAGCAAAAGCTTACTACAGCTGTCGCAAAAAAAATAAGGGCTTCATTAATAAATGAAGGAAGTAACAATTTTTATCTTTTAAATCGTGGTTTAACAATATCCGCTAAATCAGTAAAGTATGATAACAAGAATGACTTGGTAACAATTGAATTTGAAGATAAGGAAGTACATGGAGACATTGATGGTGGACATACGTATAAAATAATTCTTGAAGAACAGGAAAATTTAGATTATGGAAAGCAATTCGTCAAGATTGAAGTATTGACAGGAGTGGAAGATATATTTCAGGAATTAGCTGCTGCTAGAAATACTTCTGTACAAGTACAAGATAAATCAATAGCGGAATTAGAGGATAGATTTGGAATAGTAAAGGAGGCCATTAAAATGAGCCTTATTCAAATAATATTTATTTCAAAGAAAATGATGTGGGGGATATTGATGTAACAGATATAATAGCAATACTAAATTTGTTTAATATTGAACGATATCCTAATAAAAATGAGAATCCTATAATTTCATATTCTGGTAAGGGACAATGCATAAAAATTATATAAATATTCATAAAGAATTAGGGAATACAATTGAAAATCCATATGTAAAAATGAAATATGTTATTCCGGATATTTTTAAATTATATGATCATTTAGAAAGAAATATGAGAAAATTTTATAGCAATGGAATATCTAACAAGAAATATGGTGCAGTAACAGGGGTTACTCCTAAAAAGGATGGAAAAGAAGCATTTAAAACGAAGTTCTATAAAGAAAATATAGATTATTTAACATCTAATGGATTCATATATCCTATATTAGGAGCATTTAGGGCATTATTAAAGGAAAACAATGAGCATTTTTACGAATGGAAAAAGGATCCATTTATGACAATGGATAAAATAGGAACAGAATTAGTTTCAAGTACTGTAAATATGAGTAGAGAGTTAGGAAACAACCCTAATGCTACAGGTAGAAATAAAACACTATGGATGAACCTATATATGATTGTTTGTATGGAACTTATTGATATGTAAAGTAGAGATTAGAATGTCAGATTTAAAACCGGCAGATATTCAGGAAATTATAAGATATATAAGAAAGAAAACTAAAAAAGGAGCAGGCTATGTTTGGGATTTTAATGATACAACATTTCAAGAATTCATACAAGGATGTACAGGGTGTGATATTAATAGTGAAAAATATAAAGAAAATGGTACCTCTAAAGAAAAGAGATTAAGGCAGTTCCTTATAGTTGAGGAAAATTCTAGAGTTATTTTACTTTTGGAAGAACTTCTTGATTATGGAGTAAGAAGGAATTTTTTGTTAAAAACTTATATTCCACAAATTAATAAAATTATAAAGGAACTAAAAAAATATGAAAAAACAATACAAATTAAAGATAGTACTATAAAAAACAAAAAAGAAGAAGAACTACTATTAAAGGAAATAAAAGAAAAAATATCAAGATATCAATATGAATTTGCTATAGATAGATTGCATACGTTATTAAAATATAAGTATGAAGATATATTTAAATCCATAAATAGAGAAATTAAAGGAAAAACATTAGATTCTATGGCAGGTGAACTGAATAATATTTTAAGACAAAATGAAGTGTTTAAAGAAAAGACAACGTTTAGTATTTTATCAGCTACTAAAAAAATAATGAAGGATTTCGACGATGCAAGAAATAATAAAACTTATGCACATGCTAATAGTATAATGGAAAAGAACGAAGCAGAATTTTTATGTATATATATGATAGACTATTATAACTTTATAAATAAGATTGACTTTACTAAGATAAAAATAATTTAAAGTTATCAAAGTTATGCAAGAAATAATTGTGATATAGATAATAGAGATCTAAGATATATTTTTAATGGATTTGTTTATGGTGGACTTATTACAGATGATAATATTAAGTATGTAAGCTATATGTTAGAAGGAATTAATGACAGAGAAAACTATATAAAAATATTTATTGGAGAAAAAAGAAATATTTAAGATATTTGTAATATAAATCCTAAAGAATATTTTGAAAAAGTGTGATTGTTCTCAAAGTTTAAAATATGCAATTAGTCACACTTTTGAGGCTTTCAAAAAATCACATTTTTTAATAAATATAGAAATACCTAAAAATAAAGCAAAATAGACATTTTTTGTGTTTGAAAATTGTACATAGTAGGGAGTACGTAACAGAAAAAACATATAAATACATGTAAGGGCGACTGGAGGCACAAGATGGGAATCTTGTGTCTTCTGTCGCATAAAAGTAAGTTGGAAGATAGGTAGAAATGTAAAAGTGATAGGAGGTGATTTAAGTGGAAAAAGAAAAGAGGATATGTTTAAGGAATAGAGATTTTAATTTTATAATGTATTTAGCAGAATATGGAATTATCACAAATGAAAATATTAAATTATTTTATGATTCAAAATACTATTACAAAAACAGATTGGCAAGTTTAGCAAAAGGTGAGTTTATATAACGATTATATGGAAAAGTTGTATTAGGAAGGAAAGGAAAAAGTTGTTTAAATAAAATAGGATTAGGTTATAGAAATATAAATAGAAATGAAACTTATAAAAAGAGAATGGAAAGGATTAGTGATGTTTCTTGTAAGGTACAATTATCTGGATGGTATTTTGAGCCAAGTTGGAGGTGTAGTGTAAATACTTATACTAAAAGATGTAATAGATTTTTTGGTGTCATGTCAATAGAAAAAAGATGGTGGCAAGAAACTGATGAGGATTTTTACCAAAGATCTTATATAGTTTATTTTCTGCATAAAGATATTATACCAAGAGAACTAAGTATATGGATAAGGAATTAGATAGAAATAAAAATAATTTTAGAGGTGCAATTATATTTATAGAAGATGAATGGCTCCTAACCATCCAAAATTTACAACTATAAATTTTAGTGAGAATTATATAATTCTATATCAAAAAGAAATATGGGAGCTCTTAAAAAAATACAAGATGAAGATTATATGAAAAAATAGAATAATTAATATGTTTGGAGAAGATTTTCATAGAGTAAAAGGATACATATATGAAATATATTGCAAAAAGGAAGATGATTTATATACATATATTTTTTCAATGCCCTTTGCTGATTTTAGTATTATGGATTGGATTAATGATACGGTAGATAGTAGTCCTTTTAGTAATACTAGATTTAAAGTTGTTTGTAATGATTTTTGCTTAGGAGAAGTTAGAAAGGTTTTGAAAGATGAAGTTGAAGTAGTTTGTCT
>CALXEW010000011.1 GCA_944387435.1 uncultured Clostridia bacterium
CATTTTATCAAATTTACGATGTTTTTTGTTCATTTTTATACATTTTTATTGCGAAAAATCTTTACTCTTTTTTACTGTTCTTTTATAAAAATTATTGATATACTTTTTATGGTGATAAATTTGAAAGTATTATTTAAAAATGAAACTAAATATAGCAAAGAAACTTACAAACAATTTATTGAATTTCATAGCAAAAAATATCATTTCACATACACTTTATTTACAGCAATAATAGTTTTTCTTATCATATTTTGTATTGTGTTACAAATATCTTATAGATATTATTTGCTTGCTATTCTTACTTGTATTATATTTACTTGTTTTTGCTTATACCGCTATTTTCACCCAATTTCTGTTGTAACTAAAGAATTGAAAAGCAAAACTCTTCAAGAAGAAAAATCTTTTATATTTAAATTTTATGAAAAAAACTTTAAAATACAAGATAAATTACAAACAGATATTATGAAGTATTATAAACTTCGTAAAATTTTTGAAACAGAAAATTTCTTTTATCTATACATTGATAAAACTCATGCTTTTATTATAAATAAAGAAAATTTTTTAATTGGCAAACCTGCTGATTTTTCTAAGTTTTTAAAGAAAAAGTGTATTTTTAGATTTAAAAAAGTCAAATAAATGTTTGACTTTTTATTTTTTTGTGATAAAATAAGAACAAATATTCGCAAAAGGTGATAAATTTGGATATATTTGAAAAACTAGAAATATTATCAGATGCCGCAAAATACGATGCTTCTTGCAGTTCTAGTGGTAGCAACAGAAAAAATACAAACAAAGGAATTGGAAATGGTCATGTATCAGGAATATGTCATAGCTGGGGTGTTGATGGAAGATGTATTTCACTACTTAAAATATTATTTACAAATGCATGTATATATGATTGTAAATACTGTATTAATCGTAGAAGCAATAGTGTAAAACGTGCAACCTTTACCCCACAAGAAGTAGCTGATTTAACTATTAACTTTTACAAAAGAAACTACATAGAAGGTTTATTTTTAAGTTCAGCTGTTATAAAAAATCCTGACTATACAATGGAATTATTAGTAAAAACAGTTACCATTCTTCGTAATGAATATAATTTTAATGGTTACATTCACTGTAAAACTATTCCTGGTTGTAGTAAAGATTTAATTGATAAACTTCGGAAAATTAGTTGATAGAATGAGCATTAATATCGAGCTTCCTTCTAATGATAGTTTAAAACTCTTAGCACCACAAAAAGAAAAAGCAGGAATTCTTACTCCTATGACTTATGTTTCAAATAATATTAAAATGAATAAATTAGATAAAAACAGGTTTAAAGAAAACTTCGTACCAGCAGGTCAAACAACACAGTTAATTATTGGAGCTACTCCTGAAAGTGACTTAAAAATATTAAAACTATCTGAAAGTTTATATAATAAATTAAGTTTAAAAAGAGTTTATTATTCAGCATATATAAGCATCAATAATGATAAAAATTTACCCACTTTAGAACAACCTCCCCTACTTCGTGAAAATAGACTATATCAAGCAGATTGGTTGCTTAGATTTTACGGTTTTAAAGTGGATGAATTACTGGATAAAAAACATCCTAATTTTAATACTATTCTAGACCCTAAGTGTGACTGGGCACTTCGAAACCTAGATAAATTTCCTGTAGAAATAAATAAAGCTGATTACTACACTTTACTTAAAATTCCAGGTATTGGTGTTATATCTGCAAAAAAAATAATAAGAGCTAGAAGAAATTGTTCTCTTGATTTTGAGAGTTTAAAGAAATTAGGAATCACATTAAAAAGAGCAAAATATTTTATAACTTGCAAAGGTAAATACTTTGAAAAGGTTTATAAATTTAATGAAAATTTTATAGAAACAAATCTTGTATATCAAGAAAGAAATTATTTACCAAATCTAGAATTTCACCAATTATCACTTTTTGATAAATTACAACCTACAAAGGAGGATAAAATAAAATGTCTAACTGGAAACTTATAAATAAAACATATATTTATGATGGTAGCTTTGAGGGATTGCTCTCAATAGTATTTGATTGTTATGTAAGTAAAACCTTACCACAAAAAATAGTTGCTTCTAATAACTATATAGATAATTTTTTAGATAATACTACAACTATAAAAACAGATTATGAAAAGTCACAAAGAATATTTTACGGAATAGTAAACAATATTTGTAAAGATGCCTTATATAACTCTTATTATGCTTTTTTATCAAACGATAAACAAAAAGAAATAAACATCTTAAAATATTTATGCAATGGCTTTGATATAGGTCCTGAAATAAATAATAAAGTTACTATTTCTTATGTTTTCAAAGTAATTAATTTAAGAAGAAAAGCTTTATCAGAATGTCATAAACTAAAAGGTCTCCTACGTTTTAGAGAAGTTGGTGACAACTTATGCTATGCAAGTATTCATCCAGATAACAATATATTAGAACCTCTTGGTAAGCATTTTATTAACCGTATGCCTACTATGCAATTTATAATTCATGATAAAAATAGAGATTTATGTTTTATTTATAATTGCAAAGAATATAGAATAATAAATAGTAAAGATATAAAAATTCCTTCTGTTTCTAATGATGAAATTACATACCAAGAATTGTGGAAATTATTCTTTAATACAATTGCAATTAAAGAGCGTACTAATCCTAGATGCCAAATACAATTTATGCCTAAAAGATACTGGAAAGATTTGATAGAAGAACCATAAAAGTAAAAGGAGATAAAAATTTATCTCCTTCATTTTATACTTTATTTTCTTAAATTGTTTTTTCTACAAAATTAATAGCTGTTTCTCCTATTCCCGCTTCTACATTAATATTTGTACTTCCATTTCCTACAATTTCTCCATCTCTTGCTTCATTTCCATCTACAATTAAATTTCCTATTCCTGATTCTGCACGTACTTTATAATTATCTTTTGTTCCTATTAAATTAACTTCTAATTTTCCTATTCCTGCTCCTAACTCTCCTTTGTTATTTATTTTACAATTAATACTTGCTTTCCCTACTCCTGCGTTAAATTCAAAATTATCAAATGTAGAATTATTTATATATGTCTCTCCTGCTCCACTATCAACTTTAGCGTTTACAGATTGAACATTGTTAATTTCATATTTTCCAGCACCTATATCTACTTCTAACTTTTCAGCTTTAAAACCTTCAATATATGCTCCGCTTACTCCTACTAAATCTAACTTAACACTTCTTAGTTCATAATCTTTTGGTATATATACTATTACTTTAGAATCTTCATTAACATTTTCAAATAATTTAAAAGTTCCATCTTCTATTTTTAATTCTTTACCTGAATCATTTAATTTAGTAGATAAATCTTTAGATACATTTATAAATTCTACCTTAAAACTATTTCCTGTTCTTATTTCCAATCTACTTTTGCTTAAGTCTATATCTAAACTTTCAATACCAGTATATTCCTCTGTATATGTTAGAAGTTCGCTGTTATTTGTACTATTTCCAATATTATTACTTATTTTCTCTATTCCTACTCCAATTCCAAATATAGCTGTTAATCCAAAAATAATTATACTAATAATCATAACTGCTAAATATATTGCAAATGCCATTGCACCATATTTTATTACTTTTTGAAAAGGTTTCATTTTATCTCAACACCTCCAAACATAGCAAGACTATTAATATATATAGTTGGTAAATTTTCATTAAATGTAGTTTTTACCTTATTAGAAGTTCCTCCAAATATAGGTGTTGATTTTACTTTTACATTAACATTTGGTGGTACAATTATATCAATTCCCCCAAATATTGCATTTGCATTTATTATTTGATCTTTTGTTATAGTGGCATTTTTTAAATCTAAATCAACACTTCCAAATATAGCATCTATATTTGCACCTTTAAATTCTTCTTTGTCATATCTTGCTTCTTCTCCTCCAAAAGTTGCACAATATTCTACTTGTTTTTCTTTATTTTCATTTAATGTTTTTATTCTTTCTTTTAATCTTTTATCAATAGAACCTTTAAATATAAGACTTAAACCAATTACTACCAATATGAATGGAATAATTAGCTTAGCAATTAATGAAAATGTAAGTATTCCTTGTGAGCATAAAAGTAAAACTATTCCTATAACAAGCCATATAAAACTCCACATTTTACTTTCCTTAGTAATCAGACATATTAAACTTGGAATAATAATAAATAAAGTCCACCATCCATTAAAAAACATATTAATATTAGTAATTCCTAATGCATTTAGTCCCCATATTACTCCAATTGCAAGTATTACTACTCCCCATATAATATTTCCAAATCTTTTCATAAAATTTTCCCCTTTCATTTTTATATTATTTTTATTATTTTTCTTGCATTATCAAAAGTTGCATCTTCTTTTGTAAGTACTATATCAAATTTTTTTCTATATGTAGATAAATTTTCCAACTTTTTATCTAAGAAACCTACTTTAATAGTTTTTTCTAAATCTTTTTTTGGTGTCATATTTATATCTTCTATAGTATCTCCAAATAATAATTTATATGGTCTTTTATTAAATTCTTCTTTCCACATACCCAATAAATGCCCTTCTACTGTTTTATTCATTGTATGTATTAATGAATTTTCTAACCCATAGGCATTTCCATTTTCATCATAAATAAATGTGTTACTAATCAAAAAAATATTATCAAAAAAGCAATTTTTTTCTTTTAAGAATTCTTTTATTACACTTCCTATTCCTGCTGATAAAATTATTACTGGAATATTATTTTCATAAGTATATTGTAAAAACTCCCTAGCACCTTTTCTAAATATTAATCCACTGTTCTTTACTGCTTCTTGTAATTTATATTTATTTAAATGGTATTTATAATACAAATTCATACATGAATTATACCAAGTTTCCATCTGTTTATATTTTTCTTCATAAGAAATATTATAATCCATTTCAATTGGTCTATATTTTTCGTATAATTTGTTTACTTCTACTTCACAACCTTCATCTGCTGCCATTCCAGCAACTCCCCATGAATCCAAACTATCATAACTAGTTATTGTTTTATCAAAATCTAATAATACATACACATTTTCTTTTGTCAATTCTATACTTTTTACTCTTTCTTCTTTTATATATTCCATAGTTTCTCTCCTCATTTGAATTCTACTATATGGACATAAAAATATCAATAAATTTTTAACAAATATTTTATTGTCCTTATATTCTCCTTGTGATATAATTACAAAAAAATTAAATATGGAGAAAAATTATGAGAAACTTTTTAATTGTTTTAATGATGAAAATATTAAATATAGGATTAAAAATTTGTGGTAAACATGGAGGTAATTTTTTAGGAAAAATAGCTTTCAAATGGAATCCAAATATTTTCAAATACTTTAAAGTGAACTCTCCTGTTATTGCAGTTACTGCAACAAATGGAAAAACCATGACAAACAATGCCATTGGTTATGTTCTAAAAACCGCTGGTAAAAAAGTTATAAGCAATACAGAAGGAAATAATATGGAAACGGGAATTTTGTCAACTATACTTAAAAATTGTACTTTAACTGGAAAAATAAAAGCAGATTATTTAGTTTTTGAGGTTGATGAAGGTTATGTTCCTATAGTATTTAAAGATTTTCCATTAAATACTCTTGTTGTTTTAGACTTCTTCCGTGATCAATTAGATAGAAATGGCGAAGTAGAATCTTTAATTTTGAAGATTAATGATTTTCTAAAAACTTATCAAGGAAATCTAGTACTAAACAATGATGACCCCAATGTTGCAAGACTTGGTTTAGCTAATTCAGATAATCACAATATTTATTATTTCAGCGTTGAAAAATATAATTTTGCAACAGATGAACAAAAAGAAGCAGGTGAAGGAAAATTCTGTCCTTTCTGTAAAACTAGATTAGAATATGAATATTACCAATATTCTCACATTGGTAAATTTAAGTGTCCAAATTGTGGTTATGGTGATAATCCTATTTACAAATTTGCAACAAAAGTTGATTTAAAAAATAGAACCTTTAATGTTGATGATGTTACTTATAAAATAAGATTTAATAGTATTTATAATATATATAACCTTGTTGCTGTTATAGCTTGTGTCAGCTTATATAATATAGATACAAAAATTATAAAAGATGCTTTATCTAAATTTGTATTAAATAACGGTAGATTAGAGGAAGTAACTGTTAAAGGTGTTCCAACAATTATAAACTTAGCTAAAAACCCTACTGGTAGTAATGTAAGTCTTAGAATTTTGAATGAAGATGATGAAGAAAAAGAATTATTATTTGTTTTAAATGATAATATTGCAGATGGTTTTGACGTTTCTTGGATTTGGGATATTAATTTTGATAATTTAAATAATGTTTCAAGAATAGTAACTTCAGGAACTAGAGCTTATGATATAGCAATTAGAATAAAAACATCTGGATTTGAAGCAAGTAAAATAGAACCTTATTTAAATCTACACGATGCTGTTGAAAGTTTATACAAAACAAATGTAAAAAAATATGTTATTGCAAACTATACAGCTTTGCAACCAACAAGAAGAGAATTAAAATTATAGGAGATTAATTATGAAAGAATTAAAAATATTATATTTATATCCTGATATACTAGAATTATATGGGGATTATGGTAACATACAAGTACTACAATATCGTCTAGAGAAACGTGGAATTAAAGCTACAGTTGTTCCTTATTCTATCGGAGATGACATTCCTAACTTCAAAGAATATGATTTAGTATTTGCAGGTGGCGGTGCTGACCAAGAGCAAAGCATTTTAGCAAAAGACTTAATAAAATATAAGGATAATATAAAAGAAGCTATAGGTTCAGGTGTATTTTTCTTGCTTATATGTGGAGCATATCAATTATTTGGTAAATATTATAAAGGTGTAGAAGGAAATATAATTCCCGGACTTGATATATTTGAGTATTATACTGAAGCTATTAATGATAGAAAGAAAAGATGTATTGGTAATGTTGTAATAAGTGCCAATTTAAATGGTAAAGAAACTAAAGTAATTGGTTTTGGAAATCATGGTGGTCAAACTTATGATGTTACAATTCCTTTTGGTAAAGTTCTTTTTGGTAATGGAAATAAATTTGGTGATGAAATGGAAGGATTTTTCTTAAAGAATGTTATTGCAACATATTTACATGGCCCACTACTTTCTAAAAATCCTGAACTTGCTGATTATATTATTAAATATTGTCTAGACAGAAAATATAATGAAGATACTATTTTAGAACCTTTAGATGATACTTTTGAAAACTTGTGTAGAGAACAATTACTAAATAGATTTTTAACAAATAGCCAAGAAAAAAATTCTTAGTTTTTAAGCTAAGAATTTTTTATACTTTTTTAAGACTTTTCTTTTAATTTTCTTCTTATTTAAGTTCAAAAACATATGTCTTTCCCACATCGTAAATAGGTTCATCTAGAATTTTTTTAACACCTACTTCAATTTTGAATTCTTTTTTTCCTTCTTCTACAGCACGAGTTGGAGACACATTATTTTCTCCCATTACCTTATTTGTCTTTATAATAATATAATCATCTTGAATATCTATTATAGTAAAATAAAATTTTTCTTTCATTTTAGGCTTTCCAAAAATACTTTTACATTCAATATAATCCAAAACATATTTTTTCCCTTTTTCTGGTTCAAATTTAAAATTTTTCTGTTCTACTATTGGTGAATCATCTGGATTTCTTAGTTTTCCAGTCCATACACTTTTTTCTACATATAATTTCATTTTATATTCTTCTCCTTAACTAAAACTTCATTCATAATATATCTCACATCTTTAAAAAAGTCAATAAATAAAAGAAGGCCCCCATAAAGGGGGGGCCGACTTAGTGCTTCTTCTTGCGCAGGATGTACTCAAGCCTTCCCTGGTTGCTCTTGGGATCCTTGGGACCGAACACGTCGAAGCACTCTTCGAGATCTGGATTAAAAACGAAACCCAGGTTCTCATAGCCCTCAGGAAGCTTAGCTTCACTTGAAAGCGTTGCCTCGACATACTTCGCGCCGAGATACCCATTGTCGTGACTCATGGCAATTCCTTTCACTAGATTGCACTTTACTACCGTATAGCTTTTGCTACACATATTAATTATACCATATTTTATGGAAACTTTCAACAAAACTAAAAGAAGAGCAGTTTAAGTACCTGCTCTATTTTGTGGAACTAACCTTCCCCGTTATTATACTCTCTATATTTCTTTTTCAATCTTTCAAAGTAGCGAGTAAGATTTTGAATCTCTGCTGTCATATCATCAAGCAACTGTTTATCAATCCTTAACCTTCCCTCCATTTGTAATGAGTAGTTAATATCATATTGAACCCTAGTTGCTTGATTCTCTATTGCATAAGCAGCAATAGCAACGCACTTGGCATCACACAACATATTATTGCTTCTTACTTCCGCAGCGTTCTTCATTGTTCCTCCTAAAATATGTATTCCTACATGTTGTCTTAAATTATAACATATTTATTTAATTTCTTCAACAAAAAAGGACAAGCTATATAACTTGTCCCTTTTCTATTATAAGTGCATTACTCTTTGTTTAATTTCTTTAGTTTTTCCAACATTCCAGAAATTCTCTCCTAAGTAACCACATGTTCTTCTTACTACTGTCATTTTACTATGGTCTTTGTTTCCACAATTTGGACATTCCCACTCATTATCTTTGTTTATAATAATTTCTCCATCAAATCCACATACATGGCAGTAATCTGATTTTGTATTGAATTCTGCATATTGAATATTATCATAAATAAATTGTACTACAGACTCTAAAGCATCTATATTTTTAGCCATATTTGGTATTTCTATATATGAGATACATCCACCTGTTGAAATTCCTTGGAACTCACTTTCAAATTTTAATTTATCAAAAGCATCTATTTTTTCTCTTACATCTACATGATAAGAGTTTGTATAATATCCTTTATCTGTTACATCTTTTATTGTTCCGAATTTTTCTTTATCTATTCTTGCAAATCTATAACATAAACTTTCTGCTGGTGTACCATATAAAGCAAAACCAATATTTGTTTCTTTTTTCCATCTTGTAACTGTTTCTTTTAAATGCTTCATAACTTTTACTGCAAAATCATGTCCATCTGGAGTTGTATGAGAAACACCTTTCATTAATTTTGTTAATTCATATATTCCTATATATCCAAGAGATATTGTTGAATATCCTCCGTATAATAATTTATCTATTTTTTCACCTTTTTTAAGTCTTGCTAAAGCTCCGTATTGCCAGTGAATTGGACTTATATCTGAATGTGTTCCAAGTAAAGCATAATGTCTACACATTAAAGCTTCTTTACAAAGTTCTAGTCTTTCATCTAATAATTTCCAGAATTTATCTTCATCTCCATCAGCAATTATTCCTATTTGTGGTAAGTTAATACTTACCACACCTTGATTAAATCTTCCTTCAAATTTATAATTTCCATTTTCATCTTTCCAAGGAGACAAGAAACTTCTGCATCCCATTGGACTAAATACGTTTCCTTCATAATTTTCACGCATCTTCTTTGCCGAAATATAATCTGGATACATTCTTTTTGCTGAACATTTGACAGCAAGTTTTGTTAGATAATCATATTCTCCACCTTTTAAGCAGTTAAATTCATCTAAAACATATACTAGTTTTGGGAATGCTGGCGTTACATATACACCCGCCTCATTTTTAATTCCTTCATATCTTTGTCTTAATACCTCTTCGATTATCATAGCATTTTCTTTGATATATGGGTCATCTTTTTCTAAATGTAAGAATAATGTTACGAAAGGTGATTGCCCATTTGTTGTCATTAAAGTATTTATTTGATATTGAATTGTTTGTACACCTGCTTTTAATTCTGCTTTTAATCTATCTTGTACTATTCCTTCTATTATATCATCTGGTATTTTTCCTTTATACTTGCTTTCGATTTCCTTTTTGAATTTATTATAACTCTTTCTTAAATATTTTCCTAAGTGAATTAAATCTACTGATTGTCCACCATATTGGTTACTTGCGACTGCTGCTATTATTTGGGTTGTTACTGTACATGCAACTTGGAAACTTTTTGGACTTTCTATCATTTTACCATTCATTACTGTTCCATTATCTAACATATCTGATATATTTATTAAACAGCAATTAAATATTGGTTGAATAAAATAATCCGCATCATGGAAATGTAAAATACCGTCTTCATGTGCTTTTGAAATTTTCTCTGGTAATAACATTCTCTTTGTTAAATCTCTTGATACTTCTCCTGCTATATAATCTCTTTGAGTTGATGCAAGCATTGTGTTTTTGTTTGAATTTTCTTCTGCCAATTCTTTGTTTTCATTTCTAATTAATCCTAAAATTGATTCATCAGTTGTATTTTGTTTTCTAACTAACGCTCTTGTATAACGATATACAATATATTTTTTAGATAATTCATATTTTTGTAATTCCATAAGTTTTTGTTCAATAATATCTTGAATATCCTCTACTAAAATTCTTTTTTTGCCTAAATCCTCAATATAAGTAATTATTTCATTCATATCTTCTTTTGTAGCTCTTTCTTTAGGCTTTACCTCTTTGTTTGCTTTAGAGATTGCGACTCTAATCTTTTCTCTATCAAAGTCTACAGCTCTTCCATCTCTTTTGATAACTTTCATTTTACATTTCCCCCTTAAGTAAATTTATGGTCTTATTATATATCAACATTTTTGTTTTTCTGTTGCAAAAGCAACAAAATAGTTTGTCGAATTTTATACCTTGCATTGTTCTAAGACTTAGCAAAAATATTACATTTATATTACAGAAATATTACAATCAAATTTCTTTTATTGTTATTTTTTATGTATATTTTAAAGCAAAATATTTTATATTTTTGTTGCATTTGCAACTATAATATATTATAATCTTTTTATAAAATAATAAATAAAAACTAGAAGGAGACCGCAATGAACCTTAGCTTTGACGTAGAAGAATTTATAAAAGAGTTTGAAAATAGCTGTAATAAGGTACAAAAAAAGACTTTTGAAAAAAATGAAGTAATTACGTCTTATATTCAAAAAAGAAATCAATTTTGCATATTAATTTCTGGTAATGCAGATTTAGTTCGTTATGATTTAAATGGTAATAGAACTATAATAGACCATTTTACAAATAATGATGTTTTTGGGGAAGTTTTTTATAATGTTACAACTAATAATGAACTATTAGTTGAAGCCAAATCAAAATGTGAAGTTTTAATATATAGTTATCAAAATATACATTATAAATGCAAACAAAACTGCAAATTTCACCAAAAACTTTCTGAATATTTACCTGAACTAATACTAGACAAAGTAACAAGTTTAAATATGAGAGTTGAATTGCTTACTAAAAGATCTACCAGAGATAAACTTCTTGGTTACTTTAATCTTTTATCCACAAGAACTTTAAGTAAAACATTTAAACTACCTTTTTCTCTTACAGACCTTGCCGACTATTTAAGCGTTGATAGAAGTGCTATGATGAGAGAATTAAAACTATTAAAAGAAGAAAATTTTATTAAGAAAAATGGTAAAATGATTACTTTATTATACAAATAGATAAAAAGACAGGAAACGTTTAAAAATTGTTTCCTGTCTTTTTATTTTAAAACTTCAAACTATCTATTTTATCTATTGAAATTTCTTTTTCTTCTCCCGTTTGCATGTTCTTTAATTTAACAACTTGTTTTTCTATTTCATCTTCACCAATTACAATTACATATGGAATTTCTAATTTATCAGCATACTTAAATTTAGCTTTCAATTTCCTATTATTTAAATATATTTCTGTATTTACTCCATTATTTCTTAATGTATTTGCAATTTTAATTGGAATACTTAAATCCTCTATCATTGGAATTATTAGTACATCTGATATTGATTTTTTATCTGCTTTTATTAAATTAAGTTCTTGTAATTTATAGAAAAGGCGTGTTAATCCAATTGAAATTCCAACTCCTGGTAGTTTTTTATCAGTATAGTTTTCAGCTAGATTTTCATATCTTCCACCTGAACATACACTTCCTAGTTCTCTATAATCATTTAAGAAAGTTTCATAAACTGTTCCTGTATAATAATCAAGTCCTCTTGCAATTGTTAAATCTACCATTATATTTGACTCAGGAATACCAAATAATCTCATATTTTTAACAACAAATGCAAGTTCACTTAATCCTTTATTGAATAGTTCGTTTTCAATTTTTAGTTTTTTTAATTTTTCTATTTTTTCATCGTTGCTACCGTTAATTTCTATAAAATTAATTATTTTATCTATTTTTTCTTTTCCTATATTTATTTTTTCTAATTCTTCTATTACCGCTTCTTTTCCAATTTTATCTATTTTATCTATAATTCTTAAAATTTCTACAGAATTATCTTTTTGACCAATACTTTCAAATAATCCATTTAATATTTTTCTATTATTAATTCTAATAGTAAAATTAGAAAATCCAAGTTTAGTAAAAATCATATAAATAACACTTGGAAGTTCCGCATCATTAATCAAATCTAATTCTCCATCACCTATAATATCTATATCACATTGATAAAATTCTCTAAATCTTCCTTTTTGTGTTCTTTCACCACGATATACTTTTCCTATTTGATATCTTCTAAAAGGAAAGCTTAAATTTCCATAATTTTTTGCTACATATTTTGCAAGAGGAACAGTTAAATCAAATCTTAATGATAAATCATTATCTCCTCTGTTAAATCTATATATTTGTTTTTCTGTTTCTCCTCCTGCTTTTGCAAGTAGCACTTCTGATAATTCTATTATAGGAGTATCCAATGGTAGAAAACCAAATCTTTGGTAAGTTTCTTCAATTGTATTCATCATTTGGTTAAATAGAATTTGGTCATTTGGTAACAATTCCATAAAACCTGATAATGTTCTTGGTTCTGTTTTTGCCATTTCTTTTTCTCCTTTCTTATTCTTTATATTAATTTTGGTTTTAATTCTAAATAAATCGGCTTTTCATCTATTATCTTTGTACTTAATCCATGACCAGGATAGCATATAGTATCATCTGGAAGTACAAGTAGTTTATTTATAATTGAATTCATTATATCTTCTAAACTTCCAGTTGGGCAATCTGTTCTTCCCCATGTTCCTCTAAATAATGTATCTCCTGTAAATACGCACCCCTCTTTTTCACAATAAAGAGAGGATCCTCCTTTAGTATGTCCAGGAGTATGTATTACTTTAAACTCTAAGTCTCCTAAATGTATTAAATCTCCATCTGTTATTCTTGAATCCGCTTCTAATTCTATTTGTTTTTCTACAATATATGGTGTCAAATTTATTTCCGAATTATTTAATCCGTCGCTATCTTCAAAGTGAATTAATATTTTTCCTCCACATCTTTGTTTCAAATCTGGCACACCTAATATGTGATCTCCATGGCAATGTGTTAGATAAATATATTTTAACTTTCCTCCTAATATATTAATTAGTTCTTCTTGTTTTTCCACATCACCTGCTGGGTCTATTACCATAGTTTCTTTTGACTCTTCATCAAAAACAATATAACAATTTGTTGGGTCACCTACCCAAGTATTAATCTTTAGTTCTTTTAGTATCATTTTTCGTTCCTTTCTAATTTTATATGCTGTTTTTTGACCCCGTCCCAAAAAACATCTATTTTTAAGCACGTCTTACATCATATACACTATCAACTTTCCTTATTGCTTTTATTGCTTTATTTAGTTCTTCTAAACTTTGAACTTCCAAAGTTATATTAATAATGGCAAGTCTTTCTCTTGTTGTTTTTGTTTTTACTCCTAATATTGTCGCCTTAGTTGTCCCTATTTCTTTTAATATATCTAATAACAATCCTCCTCTATCATTTGAATGTATTTCTACGTCTGCTTGATAGTTTTCCTTATTTTCTACATACCATTCTACATCTATCATTCTATTTTCTTCAGATATTAAACTTTTAATATTAGGGCAATCTTTTCTATGTACTGATACTCCTCTTCCTTTAGTAATATATCCTACTATTTCGTCGCCTGGAAGTGGATTACAACATTTTGATAATTTTACTAAACAATTATCAATTCCTTTTACCACAATTCCAGAACTTGAAGCTTTTGGTTTTCTTTGTTTTGCCTTTGAAAGCTCTTTTATTTTTTCTTCAACTTCTTCTTCTTGATGTTCTTTTCTATATTCTTGTAATAGTCTTGCAATTACTTTACCTGCTGAATTCGCACCAAAACCAACGGCTAAATACATCTCATCTAAATTCTTGTAGTTATATTTCTTCATCATAGGCTCTTCATATTGGCTTTTAAATAAATCCGCATGAGAAAAACCTATTCTTTTCAATTCTTTTTCTATTAAGTCCTTTCCTTTTTCGATATTTTCTGACTTTAAAGCTTTTTTAAACCAAGATTTTATTTTATTTTTAGCACTTGAACTTTTTACAAATTTTAGCCAATCTCTACTTGGTCCTTTAGAATTATCTGATGTTATGATATCTACTATGTCTCCATTTTTCAAAGGTGTTATAATTGGCATCATTTTACTGTTTATCTTACATCCTGTCATTTTGTTTCCAATTTCTTGATGTATACTATATGCAAAATCAATTGGAGTCGCTCCTCTAGGAAGTACTATGATTTTTCCTTTTGGTGTAAATACATATACTTCATCTTCAAATAATTCTGTTTTTAGTGTATCTAGAAATTCTTGAGGATCTTGCATATCTTTTTGCCATTCTAATGTTTCACGAAGCCACGCTAATTTATCATCTGTAACTTTTACAGATTGCTTTTTTCCAAAATAACTTGCTTCTTTATATGCCCAGTGTGCAGCAATACCATATTCTGCTATATGATGCATTTCCCAAGTACGTATTTGTACTTCAAATGGTGTTCCATTTTCTCCTAATAATGTTGTATGTATTGATTGATACATATTAGGTTTTGGAACTGCTATGTAATCTTTAAACCTTCCAGGCATAGGATTATATAATTCATGAACTACTCCTAATGCTGCATAACAGTCTTTAACAGAATTAACAAGTATTCTTAGAGCAAATAAATCATAAATTTGGTCTAATGTTTTATTATCTCTTTTCATTTTTCTATAAATACTATATAAGTGTTTTGCTCTTCCTGTTACTTCAGCATTTATCCTATGCTTTTTTAAAGCCACTCTTATATCGGCCATTATCTTTTCTATAAACTTTAACCTTTCTTCTCTTTTCTTATTAATTCCTTCTACTACTTCATGATATTCTTCTGGATATAAGTACTTAAATGACAAATCTTCTAATTCCCACTTTAAAGAATATAAACCAAGTCTATTTGCAAGTGGTGCATAAAGGTCCATTGTTTCTTTACTAATTGCTATTTGTCTATCTCTTTTTAAAAATTTTAATGTTCTCATATTATGAAGTCTATCTGCTAATTTTATAAGTATTACTCTTATATCTTTTCCCATTGCTAAAAACATTTTTCTGTAATCTTCTACTTGTTGTTCTTCTACAGATGCAAAAGAAATGTTTCCAAGTTTTGTTACACCAGCTACCATATCTGATATTTCTTGTCCAAATTCTTTTGTTATATCGTTTTCAGTTACTTCTGTATCTTCTACAACATCATGTAAAAGTGCAGCTGCAATTGTACTATCATCTAAACCTATATCTGCCAAAATATATGCTACATTAAGAGGATGTATTATATATGGCTCTCCTGATTTTCTAAGTTGGTCTCCATGATGACTCTTTGCAAAGTTATATGCTTTCATTATTAATTTACTATCTACTCTTCTTGAATGCTCTTTTCTTTTAGAAACTACGTCTTGAATTGTTTTGTTCTTTTGTTCTTGCATTCTCTCACCCCTTTTTATTCTTTCTAAATTGATTTCATTATATCTTTTATATTTATTTGCAAGTTATCCACTCCATTAAATGTATTTATTTCCAAAACTCCTGCTACATCTATTTTGTCTCCAATTCTATATTCTTCAGCTAGTTTTCCCATATTGAACCCAATCGCATTTATTATTCTATTATCTTCTTTTAATGTAAGTTTTAAATGTTTTCCCTCTGACAATGCTCTTATTGAGTCTATTCTTAAGTTTTTGAATGCAAATATTGGCATTTTATTTGCTTCTCCAAATGGTTCTAATTTTTTTAGACTTTCTATTACATCTTTATCTACAAAATCCAATTCTATTTTGCTATCAATATTTAAAACTGGAACAATTTCTTCTATTTTCTCTTCTTCTGCAACTTTTTCAAATTCTTTACTAAATTTTTCTAACTCGTCTTTTCTTATTGTAATCCCGACTGCCATACTATGTCCGCCGAATTTTTCTAAAGTATCCTGACATTTTGTCAAAGCTTGATGTAAATCAAATCCTGGTATACTTCTTCCTGATCCTTTTCCTATTTCATCTTCAAAACAAAGTAATATACTTGGCTTAAAATACATATCTGTAATTTTAGATGAAACTATTCCAATTACACCATGATGCCAATTCTCTCCTCCTACTATTATTGTTCTATTTTCATCTAAATGTTTTTCTTCTATCTTTTTTATTGCACTTTCATATATGGCTTTCTCTATTTCTTGTCTTTCCCTATTATGCTCGTTTAACTTTTTTGTTAATTCATTTACTTTATATATGTCGGTTGATAACAATAACTCCAATGCTTCTTCTGCCTTTCCCATTCTTCCACAAGCATTTATTCTAGGTGCTACTCCAAATGATATTGTATTTGAGTCTATTTTGCTATAACCAGATGAATTTATTATTGATTTTAATCCTATATTCTTTGTTTGTTTTACTAACAACAAACCTAGTTTTGTTATTACTCTATTTTCATCAACTAGTGGCACTATATCTGATATTGTACCTACACATACTATATCTAAATATTTTAAATATGCTTCTTCTTTTAATTCCAACCTTATTCCTAATGCTTGACATACTTTAAAAGCTACACCTACTCCTGCCAAATCTCTAAATGGATATGTACTATCTTTTCTCTTATTATCGATTACTGCTAACGCCTTTGGTAAAATTTCTCCTGGTTCATGATGGTCTGTTACTATTACTTCTAATCCTAAAGAATTTGCATAATCAATTTCTTCTATTCCTGATATTCCACAGTCTACTGTTATCATTAGTGAAAAACCTTCATTTACAATTTTCTCAATTGCGTTTTTATTTAAACCATATCCTTCATTTAATCTGTTTGGGATATAATAAGAAACTTCTAGACCTAAATCTTTTAAGAATTTTTTCAAAACCGTTGTACTTGTTATTCCGTCTACATCATAATCGCCATAGATTATAACTTTTTCCCCTCTTTCAATTGCTTTTATTATTCTTTCTACTGCAATTTCCATATCTTTCATTAAATATGGGTCATAAAAATCTTGCCTTGTCGGTTCTAAAAACTTTTTTATTTTTTCTTCACTATCTATACCTCTATTTACTAATATTGTAGCAAGTAATGTATTTATTTTATATTCTTTTTTGAGCTTTTCTACTTTATTAGTATCAGTTTCATATATTTGCCACTTTTTATTCATATACCTCTCCTAAAATCACTTTTATACTATTGTATACCATTTTTACATTTTTTTAAAGTCTTTTTCCATTTTATTTCAAAAAAAGTAAAAAAAAGTAAAACCATTTAACCTATAAGAACAAGGTTAAATAAAATAAAGATTATAATAATTCCTTTCATTTTTAAATTCAAATTAAAATTTTTTTAAAAAATAAAAATGGGTTAATCTAAGACTAACCCGGAATAAATTTTTTATTATCTTTAGTTGTAAACAATTTTTACTATCAGATCTTTCATTAAAATGAATTTTTAAGTATTTAAATATAAAACTACTCTATAACCTACAAACACACCTGCACCTGCTTGATTACCAACTCTTAAACAAGCCGCTGCATGCAAATCGCTTGAATTAAAACCACCTCCCCTATATACTGTATATACATTATTTTCTACTTTTACTGTTTCTGTTGACATTTCAAAAAAATTTCCTGCGAAATCAAATATATTATTTGCTTTATTTCTTTCTGTTACTCCTGTTGCAGTTTCTAAATAAACATTTTCATTTTTTACACAATTTCCTTTATTATACATCTGAGCTATTATTGGCGCTCCCAACTCTGTTTCTTGTCCATGAATAGCATATAATCCAAAAAAATCAAAAGAAACTGAGTAGTAGCTTCCCCATTCTCTACTATCTGTCACATTATATCCAGAATTATATAACCATTGTGTTACAGTATCCCATGCTCTTCCATCTATTAAACTACTTGTTACTGAAGTGCTATTTGCATACATTCCATTTGCTACTTTTTTTGCATTTTCTTGGCTTATACAATTCCACACTGGTACTCCGCGCTTGCTTACTGGATTATACGTTGTTACATTCTTTGATGGACTTGTATTCGATGTGTAGTATGTATCTCCATCACTACTTGCATAAAAGTCAGCATTCTCTGGTATTCCTGCTTCATATCGTGCCACATAGAATCCTCCATATTTTGCAACACTTTCTTCATTTCCTCCATCATCTTCCCAATTAGTATATTTTCTATATCTTTGAGTAATCCAATTGCCATTTTCTGTATCTATTACTGTATCTGTATCATCTATTTCTGAATTTTGATAAATATGCTTTTCATATTTTAAGTTTACTCCATCTACTGGTATCCATACAAATTCATTTCCTTTAGAATCTATTATTACTAATCCATTTTCTATTATGTTTTCTCCATTTACTTGTGATACTGCAAATCCTGCCGGTATTGGTGCTGTTTGTCCATTTTTATCTTTAAATGTTGTATTTTCCAAATTGGTTGCTGCTTCTAATGATGTTAATCTTCTTAATTCCTCCTCTTGAGATTCAGCCGTTTCTGTTTTTGCTTTTTGTGCTTGCGAAAGTATCCCATTTTCTCCTGTTAACATTGCTATTGATACTCCTGCAAGTATCAGTAACACTATAATTGTAATTACAAGTGCAATTAATGTTATTCCTTTTTCCTTTTGTTGCATTATTTTCTTGTTTTCTTTCATTTGTTTTACCTCCTATTTTGTTTATTTATATATTTTTTTAAATTTAATAACTATTTTTAAACGCAAAAAAGACAGCAACAAAACCTATTTTTAGGTTTTATCACTATCTTTTTTATCTGTTTTTCCTATTTTTTTATTTATTAATAACCTACTTGTGTGTGTGTGTGTGTGTGTGTACTCCTGCAAGGCTTTCAGCTACTATTCTATTCATCTTCTATTTTCCTTTCTCTTTTGTTTTATCATTTTGCATACATTTAAAGTATATACAAAAATGATTTTTTTGTAAATATATTATTAGAAATTTAAATATTACATTTTTGTTACAATATATTTATAATAATTTAAAAACTTTATCCAATTTAGCTTACAAATAAAGTCACAAGCATTCTCACTATTTTCATAAAATCCTTAAATACTTTCATACTACCATAACTTCATTATGCAGTTTGAAATTCTAATTTTTTTAATTCTTCCAATTCTTTCTCTATTTTTAGTGGATATAATGTATTGTATTTTTCATAATCTCCTTTTGTAAATCTTTCCACTAGCATTCTCCTTTCATTTTAATTTCTTTTACTCTTAAAACCAACTTTCTTGATAAGTAAATAAGTCGATTTTTCTATAGTTTTCTTTGCTTTTCTCTTCTTTTTAGCTTCTTCCTGCTTTTTTCTGTTTCTTATTAAAATTTAATGGGAATTTTGGATAGCTTACCCTAGATTTATAAAATTTGAATTAAAGTACATACATAATACTACTTTTTACGCTCGTTATATCAATAGCACTTTTTAAATTTGTCTAACTTTTCATCTCAAAATTCGACAAAAAGCTCAAAAAAAGTATCAAACTAATACATTTAATATAAGTTTAATACTTTTCGTTATCTCTAAATTATTTTATTACACACCAACTATTGAAAAACCATTATCTACATGGATAATTTCTCCTGTGATAGCACTTGATAAATTACTAAATAAAAATGCTGTTGCGTCACCTACTTGTGATGGAGTTACATTTTCATGTAATGGAGCTCTTTCTTCTACTACATCTAATATAGAATTGAAATCTTTAATTCCTTTTGCTGATAATGTTTTAATTGGTCCTGCTGAAATTCCATTTATTCTCATACCATCTTTTCCTAAATCTTTTGCTAAATATCTAATACTTGCTTCTAATGCTGCTTTCGCAACACCCATTACATTATATCCTTCAATTGCTTTTTCAGAACCATAATATGTATAAGCAACAATACTTGCTCCTTCATTTAACATGTCTTTTTCTCTAAGCATTCTAACTATTGCAACTAATGAATATGCGCTTACATCATTTGCATGAGCAAATCCATTTCTTGAAGTTAAAATAAAGTCATTTCTTAAATCTTCTGTGTTGGCATGTGCTATTGCATGTAAAACTCCATCTACTTTACCATGGTTCTTATTTATTTCATCTAAGCATTTTTCAATATTTTCATCAGCACTTACATCTCCTAGAACATAAGCTTTTGCTCCTGGTAATTCTTCTAGCATTTTATTTACTTTTTCTAAATTTTCTTCTGCACAAGTACAAATAACTTCTGCACCTTGGTCATAAGCTGATTTAGCAGCTCCCCAGGCTATACTCCATTTGTTTCTTACCCCCATAATTACTACTTTTTTTCCTTTTAAAATCATTTTAAAATCCTCCTTGAAATTTTTATTTATATAATTTAATTTTAACAAATTTATTAAAGATGTGTCCCTTTTGCGAAAAAAAGGTCTAAATAGGGACGTTTCCTTTGCGACTTTTCTTTCGCATCGGAAACGTCCCTAACGCGAAATTACATATTTCTAAACTTTTCATATCTTTGTTCTATTAGTTTCTTTTCTGTTAACTCTTCTAATTTCTTTATGTTTTGAACTAAATATTTTTTTATGTCATTTATTACTGTTTCAAAATCATTTTGTGCACCATTTTCTGGTTCTTTGATTATTTTATCAATTATTCCTAATTTTTTCAAATCATTTGCTGTTAATTTCATATTTTCTGCTGCTTCTTTTGCTTTACTTGAATCTTTATATAATATACTTGCAAATCCTTCTGGTGAAAGTATAGAATATACTGCATTTTCAAGCATTACTACTCTATCTCCAACTCCAATTGCTAATGCTCCTCCACTTGAGCCTTCACCAATTACAATACATATTATAGGAACTTTTATTCTTGACATTTCCATTAAGTTTCTTGCTATTGCTTCTCCTTGTCCTCTTTCTTCTGCACCCATTCCTGGATATGCTCCTGGTGTATCAATAAATGTTATTATTGGTCTTTTAAATTTTTCTGCTTGTTTCATTAATCTTAATGCTTTTCTATATCCTTCTGGCTCTGGCATACCAAAGTTTCTTTCCATATTTTCTTTTACGTTTTTTCCTTTTTGTTCTCCAATTACTGTTACTGGTTTTCCTTCTAATGTTGCTATTCCACCAACAATTGATTTATCATCTCCAAAACATCTATCTCCGTGAAGCTCAATAAATTCTTCAAATAAAGAATTTATATAATCTAAAGCTTTTGGTCTATCTAGTTCTCTTGCAAGTTGTACTTTATCCCATGCTGTTATTTTTGACATATTTCTTCCTCCTTAGAAATTTTTACTTACTTCTATTTTTCTATCTTTTTTACCTTAATTTCTTAATATGTAATCTAATAAGTTTTGCCAAAGTTTCTTTCATATCTTTTCTTTCTACTATTTTATCTATAAAACCATGTTCTAGTAAAAATTCTGAACGTTGGAATCCATCTGGTAATTTTTGTTTTATTGTTTGTTCTATAACTCTTGGTCCTGCAAATCCTATTAATGCTTTTGGTTCTGCTAATATAATATCTCCTAGACTTGCAAAGCTTGCTGTTACTCCCCCTGTTGTCGGATCTGTAAATACTGATATATAAAGAAGTCCTTCTTCATTTAATTTAGCTATTGCTGATGATGTCTTTGCCATTTGCATTAATGATACTATTCCTTCTTGCATTCTTGCTCCACCTGATACACAAAACATTATTAGTGGTAACTTTTTCTTTATTGCCGTTTCTATTGCCAAGGTTATTCTTTCTCCAACAGCTGAGCCCATACTTCCCATAAGGAAGTTTCCATCCATTACTCCTAAGACTGCTTTTTGTCCTTCAATTTCGCATGTTCCACATTTTACTGCTTCTTCTATTTTAGTCTTTTCCTTTAACATTTCAACTTTTTTTAAGTAGCCTTCAAAATGTAATGGGTCTTTTGTTAATATGTCTCCACCTATTTCTTTAAATGTTCCTTCATCTGCTATTTGTTTTATTCTTCTTCTTGCTGATAATCTAAAGTGTTTACCACAATTAGGACATACACTTAAATTTTTGTGAAAATCTTCTTTGTAGATTATTTCTTTACAATTATCACATTTAACCCATTTACCAATCATTCTATCTGATGCACTTTCATTTTTTGTTCTTACTGCTTCTTCTCCATTTAACTTTTTTACTTTATCGATTATCAAGGGTTTAACCTCCTTCACAGCAATATGTTTTTTATATTTGCTATTATATATTTTATTTTGCATTTTTGCAACTAGAATAGGCGGTCAATAAAAACATTTCTTATCTTGTTTTTTCGACATTTTTCTTTCTTCTTCTTGACATTTTACATAAAAAGCATATAAAATTCTTATAGAAAAGTTTTATAAAATAGTTTTTTTATAATATTTTTTCAATATATATTAAATAAAGGGGTATGTAAATGTTTGGGCACAGATCAGATGGAAGAAAAATAAAGAATGTTCCTCCATTCTTTAAAATAATTCCAAATATCATGATTACTAGAAATGACTCACAAGTATATTTTAAACAAGATATAGTTTTAAATGGAATGGATGAATATATTTCAAAAAAAGCCGAAGAAGGAATTAAGTTATCTTATATGGATATTATTTATGCTACAGTTGTAAGAATTATAGCTGAAAGACCATCTTTAAATAGATTTGCTATGAACGGCAGACTATATGCAAGAGATGGAATTTACCTTTCTTTAGCAATAAAGAAGAGTTTATCTGATAATGGACAAGAAACAACTTTAAAAATTAGATATACTGGTAAAGAAAATATTTTTGAAATAAAAGACAAACTAGAAGCTGCAATAAAGCAAAACAAGGATACCGCAACTTCTAACAATACAGATAACATGGCTGGAGTATTATCAAAAACTCCTACAATAGTTGTAAAATTTGCTGTAAATCTTTTTAGATTTTTAGATAAACACGGACTTTTACCAAGCGCTATAATTAACGCTAGTCCGTTTCACACAAGTGCCTTTCTTACTAATGTAGGTTCCCTTGGAATTGATACAATATACCATCACCTTTACAATTTTGGTACTACTAGCATGTTTTTTGCTATGGGAAAAAAGAAAAAAAGTTATATTTATGAAGATGATGAAATAAAAAAAGAAAAATGTATAACTATAGCATTTGTTGGTGATGAAAGAATATGTGATGGATATTATTATGCCTCTTCTTTCAGGTCTTTTATAAGATTCCTTAACCACCCTGAACTTTTAGAAGAACATGGTATACCAAAAAAAGATGTTGATTAAAAGGTATAGTTTTTAAGCTATACTTTTTATTTTTATCTCTTTTTGTAATATTTTCATTTTTTCTTTAATATATTTTTAAAAAGTTACTTTTTTCTCTTGAATTTCTTCTATTTTTAGTATAATATATAAAAGAAAGTTAAGAGATTACATAGGAGGATAAAAATGCCAAGAAGAACAAAAGAACAAATTGAATCAGAAAATAAAGAAAAAGAAGCAAAAAAAGTAAAAACTACTTCTAGTAAAAAAAGTACTACAACAAAAAGAACTACTAAAAGTAAAGAAGAAAATCCTACGAAAAAAGTAGCAAAAACTACCACAAAAAAGTCAGGAACGTCCACAAGAAAAAAGGCTACTACTTCTTCTACTTCTAAAAGAGCTACTTCAAAGAAAAAAGCATCAAAAACTAGCTCTACTACTAAAAAATCTACTACTAGAAAAACAACAGCAAGTAAAAAAATAACAATTGAACCAGTAGAATATTATGATTTACCATATCGTTATAATCAAACAGTTGTAAAAGTATTAGCACAAACACCTAGTACTCTATTTATTTATTGGGATATTTCTGATGACGATAGAAAAAAATATGAAGAAGAATTTGGTGAAGACTTTTTCCAAAATTCAAAACCTGTTTTGATTGTTTATAATGATACTTTAGGTTACAAATTCGAAGTAGAAATTAACGATTTTGCAAACAGTTGGTATTTACATGTTGCTGATAGTAAATGTGATTATAGAATCGAACTTGGTAGACGTCCTATTGTAAAAACAGAAAAACTAAAAAATGATTACATATATGTTGCAACATCTAATGAAATGGAAGCACCAAATGATAGAATTTTATTCAATAAAGAACAAAAAATGGTTTATTATAAGAATGTTAAGACTGGATCTATTACAGAAAAACCAATAAATACTTTATCATTTATTACAAATATAGGCAAAATTTATGATATTTATGATTTATATAAAGAAATATATCAAAATGAAAATGTAGAAGGCATTTATGATTTAAAAAATCCTTCTTCACATCCATCATCATAAATATATGAGACACTGGGAAACGGGTCTTACGTGTCTCATTCTTTTTTGTTTATACTATAGACAAAAACCGACAAAAAATTTGAGACAAAAAAGGCCTGTCCCTCTTTGTCTCACAAAGGAGATTATAAATTATGCAAGAGAAAAAAGGATATGTAAGTTTTGTTTTACATGCACATCTTCCATTTATCCATCACCCGGAAAGTGATGACTACTTAGAAGAATCTTGGCTTTATGAAGCAATTTCAGAGACATATATACCATTACTTACAAATTTTCAAAAATTGGTAGACGAAGGTGTTGATTTTAGAATCACAATGTCTATTACTCCTCCTCTACTTTCAATGCTTGACAATAAATTATTACAAAGAAAATATATTAAGTATTTGAAAAGACAAATTGAACTGTCATCAAAAGAAATAAAAAGAACAGCTGGTGATGAACGTTTAAATAAACTTTCTCATTACTATTTTGATAGATATTCTAATGATTTGAGACTTTATAAAGATGTTTATAAATGTAATTTAATAGAAGCTTTTAAGCATTTCCAAGATATTGGCAAACTAGAAATAATTACATGTGGTGCAACACATGGTTATTTCCCTATCCTATATGTTAATGAAAAAACTGTTAAAGCTCAAATAGCTGTTGGAGTTCAAACATATGAGAAGTATTTTGGAAGAAAGCCTCGTGGTATTTGGCTTCCTGAATGTGGTTATGTTCCAGAGGCAGATAAATATTTAAAAGAATTCGGAATTGAATACATCATAACTGAATCACATGGTATTTTATATGCTGACCCTACTCCTATTTATGGCACTTTTGCTCCTATAGTTTCTCCGGGGGGAGTTGTTGCATTTGGGCGTGATATAGAATCTTCAAGACAAGTTTGGAGTTCAATCGATGGCTATCCTGGAGATTTTAACTACCGTGAATTTTATCGTGATATTGGTTATGATGCTGATTATGATTATATAAAACCTTACATTGCTCATAACGGAGTTAGGGTACACACAGGTATTAAATATTATAGAATTACAGGTAAAACTGAGTTTAAGGATTATTATAATGTACAATGGGCTAGAGACTCAGCTGAAAAACAAGCTGGACATTTCTTAGATTGTAGGACTTCTCAAATAAATCATCTATCTTCATTTATGGACAAACCTCCAATTATTCTTTGCCCTTATGATGCTGAACTTTATGGTCATTGGTGGTATGAAGGCCCATATTGGTTATATATTTTATTTAAGAAAATCTATTATGATGATTGTAGTTTTAAATTAATTACACCATCTGAATATATTGATAAATATCCAGACATTCAAGTAGCTTCACCATGTCGCTCTAGTTGGGGTGCTAATGGTTACAGCGAAGTATGGCTTAATCAAACAAATGATTATGTTCATAGACACCTTCATGTTGCGGGTGATAGAATGTGTGAACTAGCTAAAACATATCCAAATGCAAAAGGATTAAAGAAAAAAGCATTAAATCAATGTGCAAGAGAGCTTTTACTTGCTCAAAGTAGTGACTGGTTGTTTATTATTACAAATGGTACAATGGTCGATTATGCTAAAAAAAGAATAAAAGACCACATTGGACGATTTACTAAATTGTATTATCAAATAAAAGATAATAAAATTGATGAAAATTTTTTAAAAGACATTAATAAAAAAGACTGCCTATTTCCTGATATTGACTATAATATTTATAAATAATTTATTTAAGATGGAGATTTTCTTCATCTTATTTTTTATTTAATTTCTATACAAGGTACATTTTTTTCTATTAAGCATACTATAATGTATAAGTTTTAACCATTTAGTAGATACTATTTTTTAGAAAGGAGATTCTTCTATGAAGTCATTATGTATAAAAACAAATAATCCTGATTTAATAGAATATCTACTAAATGAATTAAAATATTTAGAATTAGAAGATATTTGTTTTTCACTGCAGAAATTCAAACACTATAAAAATATAATAATTCATTATAAAGGTGAAAAGAACTATATATTTTTAGATAAAATTTCAAGTATACTATCTCTTCTAGTTATTGATGAATTAGAAGATGATTTTATAAATAAAATATTAGTTCAAAATTATTTTTATTTTGACGTACAAGAAAGAAAAGAAATTTCAAATTTATGTTTCGACATTATGGCTGAAGATTTTTCAAATAATTTCGATAAAAAGTTTGAAAGTATTTATTCTTCTTTTTATAACTTCTTATTAATTAATAGAAATTTATACTTAAATGGATTTATTACTTTTAGACTTAAAGATTACTTTAACGTTCTAGATGATATTGTCACTAAAGCTGTTAATAACTATGTTATAGAAAAAGAATATTTGGAATTTATTTCACTATTGAAATTATACATTAATTCCCAAAACTCTAATTGTGAATTAGTACACGTTGTTTACTCTAATTCAAACACTATTTTGCTAAATGAAAATAAACAAATTATAGATATTTCTGAAGATAATCTAAACACAAAATATTTAAGTGATATATCTTTTTCATCTAATGATTATACCTTAAACTCTTTACTAACACTTCTTCCTAAAAAGATATATATTCATTTAATAGACAATTATATAGACGATTTTATAAATACACTTCAAGCTATATTTGAAAATAGAATTCACATTTGTACTGATTGTAATATTTGTAAATTATATAAGCCTTCTAAAGAAGAAAGAAATCCCAATACTATATAAATGGGATTTCTTTTATATATTATAATGAATTTAAAGTTTCTTCTAATCCTGGAAGTATAGCTTTTTCTAATATATCGTCAAAAACTATCTTCCATTGTTTATCTTCTTTAACTGCATCTATTGTAGTACTTATTGTCGTTGTCTCTATATCTTCATTTTTAAGTTCTTCAGCAAAATAATTTGCAAAATCCGCACGTGAAAAACTTTCTGTACTATTTCCTCCTGTGATTGCTCCTTTTACTGCTTCTAATGCTTTTTGCATATAGCTATTTACAATTGTTTGAAAATCTTTTGTAGTAATCTCTACTTCAATTGTTGCTGTATTATCGTCACTTTCTGTTACTTTATCTATTCTCCACTCTAATTTATCAAATAATAGTTTTTGTGTTTCCTCATCTAGGTTATCTATAGGAAGTGTAAGGTCACCTTTTACATATTCTTGTGCTTTTTCAAAATCTCCAGCTTTTAAGTTTGTTAATAAAGAATCTAAAGATTTTTTTGGTGCACTTGATGTTATTATCATAACTGTCAATAAAGTTGCAACTAGTAATACAATCACCACTGTTATAACTGTTGGTATCCATGGAGCTTTTTTATTATTTTCTTTTTTACTATCTTTTTTCTTTACTTGCTTTTCTACTTTTTCCGCTTCTTTTTTATCTACTTTTTTAAATTTTGGTTCTTCCTTTTTTATTTCTTTTTTTATTTCTTCTTTTTTATCTTTCTCTTTTAAATCTTTATTCTTTTCTTCCATAATACCCTCTCCCTTATCATTTCTATTACTATATTTAAATTATATATTAACTATTCTGTTTTTTCAACATTTTTTTATTTTTTTCTTAATTTAAATTTTATATTCTTTATTAAGGTTTTTTTACCTGTGATGCCATTGTTACAAAAAACCATAATGCAAATATGAATGTTAAAACATATAAAAGAATAGTAAGGACCACGCCTATATAGAATGATACATTTAGTGTATACACAAACCACCTGATAATCTTTTTATTTATTCCAGCTAGCCCCTTTTCATAACTATTATTTTTTGCTATTACAAATTCTGTACTTGGAACTCTATATATTTCTGATAATTTATATATAGTATCTAAGTCAGGATATTTTAAACCAATCTCCCATTTTTTTATATCTTTTTCTGTAAGATTACTATTATCTAGCTTTTCTAATAGCTCAACTCTAGAAAAGCCTTTTTTAGTTCTTAATTCTACCAATAGTTCTTCTATTCCCTTTTTATTTTTTGCACTTTCTAAATTTTTTTCTTTGCTTTTTTCAATATTTTCTTTTTCTATAATTTTCCCCATTTTATTTTCCTTTTTTACTATTTTTTCTTATTATATTTCTTATGATATAAAAAATCAAGAAATTTTACAATTTATTTAAAGACTTTTATTTATTCCTAAAGCAACAATGTCTTTCATATTTTCAATTAATTCGTCTATTTCTTTTGGCGTTACAATTAAATTGTAGTCTTTTGGAATTAAAGCTTCTTTTATCTCTTCATAATTATCTTCTTCTTTTAACTTATTTAAATAATCATTCGATTTTGCTTCATCTTGTAATTTTCCAATAAACAAATCTAAGCTATCATTTACAAGCACTGCTGTTTCTACTACTGTTGGTATTCCTATTGCAATTACTGGTATTCCTAAGGTTTTTATACTTATTTCGCTTCTTGTATTTCCAACTCCCGCGCCAGGTACTATTCCTGTATCTGATAACTGCACTGTGCTACTAATTCTTTCAATACTTCTTGAAGCTAATGCGTCTATTACTATTACAAGTTTTGGATGAATATTATCTACTATTCCCTTTAATATTTCAACTGTTTCTATTCCTGTTGTTCCCAAAACTCCTGGTGCAATAGCACTTACCATTCTAGTTCCCTCTTCTACATACTGAGGTAAATAATTAATAATGTGTCTAGTTACATCTATTTCATTAATTACTTTTGGCCCTAAGCTATCTGGTGTTACATATATATTTCCAAGCCCTACAACTAATATTTCTCCTTGTTTATCTACATGTTCATCCAAAATCTTTCTTAGTTCATTTGATAATGTATTTGCTGCTTGTTCTATTTCTTCTTCTTGGGCAATTTTTAATTTTTTTATATCTATTGTTATATAGCTTCCTATTGGTTTTCCAATTGCTTTTTCTCCATTTTCATTTGTTATTTTTACTCTTTCTACTTTTATATTTTCATTTATTTCTTCTTTTGTACTTTCAATTCCATCAATTTCTCCTTCCTGCTTACTTACTTTTTGATAAATGTCTCTTCTTTCAGTTGCTAAATCAGTTCTAAAATTATACATTAAAATCCCTCCATTTTTTCTTAGTTTTTAATATTTTTTAAAATTTTATACAAAATAAAAGAAAATACTTTTAAAATATATTTAAAAATATTTTCTCCAAATTATCTATTTCTACATAGTTTATTGTTTCTATATTAAAACTTTTAACTATCTTTCTTCATTATCTTCTACATTTCCATGACTACTTGTTTGTTGTTCTTTATAACTTCTTCTTATTTCCTTAATATATTCTATCAACATGAATAATTCACTTTTTTCTTCTTTTGTCAAGAAATTTGGATCATCAAGATATCTCTCTGCAAATTCTATTGCTCCTTTTGAATTTCTTTGACTTATTAACTCTCTCATTTTTCTTCTTATATCACTATAATTTCTTATTACATCTTCATGTTCTGCTCCTTCTTGTTTTCTTCTTTGTCTTTCCTTTTCTTTCCTAATTCTTGCTCTTTTATTTCTAATCCATTCTCTTTTTCTTTTTCTCGTTCTTTCTAATCTTTCTTCTTCCTCTCTACTTTTTCTTTCCTCTGCTTCTTGTCTTTGCATTTCTAAAAGTTCTTCCCTTGTATATATACTTAATCCTAATGCTAAAAAAATTTCTTTTAGTTGGTCAGGTGTTAACTTTTCTTTACTAGCTATTTCTTCCATGCTTAATCCTTCTTCATGCATAGCTATTATCCTAAAATTTCTTTCAATAGCCAGTTTTTTTACTTTTCCTTGAGTTAACTTTTCTGCTTTATCAACTGATGTATTAGAAACTTGTGGCGTTCTACTTTTTTTGCCTTTAGTTTGTTTTTTATCACCAACTACTATATCTTCACCCGCTTTTATTCTTTCATATCTTTGTATTCTTGTTTTTCCTAAATATCCTTCTACTCTTTTTATATCAATTTCTAATATATCTGCGATTTCCTCTGGTCCTATAAAACCATTGGATTGTTCAAATATCTCTATTGCTTTTGCTCTTCTCCTAGAGTCAGCATCATTTTTTATTACTGCTTTTTTGGGCTCTCTTTGAGAATCTAAATTCATAAATTCATTTATTATATAGTTGTCCATTAAATCATCTCCTTAAAATTAACATAATTATTTTATCATGTTTTTGTTTATTTTTCAAGAGAATACCTAAATAAAAGGTAATTACTTCTAGTAATCACCTTTTATTTTCCCTATTCCAAATATTTTTTTAAAAATTTTCCTGTGTAGCTTCTCTCATTTTTACAAATTTGTTCAGGAGTTCCAACTGCAATAACTTCTCCTCCATTATCTCCACCTTCTGGCCCCAAATCGATAATATGGTCACAAGTTTTAATTAAATCCAAATTATGTTCAATTACTATAATAGTATTCCCTGTATCAACCAATCTTTGTAAAATATTTACTAATTTATGAACATCTGCAATATGAAGACCTGTTGTTGGTTCATCTAGAATATACAATGTTTTTCCAGTTGCTCTTTTAGATAATTCAGTTGCAAGTTTAACTCTTTGAGCTTCTCCTCCTGATAACGTTGTTGAAGGTTGTCCAAGCTTTATATAACCTAAACCTACATCGTATAAAGTTTGTATTTTATTCTTTATTTTAGGTATTTTATCAAAGAATTTTAATGCTTCTTCTACTGTCATGTCTAATACATCAGCAATATTTTTACCTTTATATCTAACCTCTAAAGTTTCACGATTATAACGTTTTCCTTTACATACTTCACAAGGCACATATATATCTGGTAAGAAATGCATCTCTATTTTATGAACTCCATCACCATTACAACTCTCACATCTACCACCAGACACATTAAAGCTAAATCTACCTTTTTGGTATCCTCTTAATTTTGCTTCTTCAGTTGAAGCAAAAATATCTCTTATTAGGTCAAATACTCCAGTATATGTTGCAGGATTTGACCTAGGAGTTCTTCCAATTGGTGATTGGTCTATATTTATTATTTTATCTATATTTTGTAAGCCTTTAACACTTTTACACTTGCCAGGTTTTTCATTAGAACCATTTAATTCCTTAGCAATTGTTTTATATAGAACCTCGTTTACTAATGTTGATTTTCCTGAACCTGATACACCAGTAACACAGTTAAACACTCCAAGTGGAAATTTTACACTTATATTTTTTAAGTTATTCTCAGTAGCTCCTTGTACTTCAATCACCTTTGTTTTTAAAGCTTTTCTTCTTTTCTTAGGTATTTCTATTTTTTTTCTTCCACTCAAATACTGTCCAGTTACAGAATCTTCTACTTTTTTTACTTCTTCAGCTGTTCCGCTGTGCCATAACTCTTCCTCCATGTGTTCCTGCACCTGGACCAATATCAATTATTTGGTCTGCTGCATACATAGTGTCTTCGTCATGTTCAACAACAAGCAAAGTATTTCCTAAATCTCTTAATTTTTTAAGTGTCGCTAATAACTTGTCATTATCTCTTTGGTGAAGCCCAATGCTTGGCTCGTCTAATATATAAAGAACCCCTGTTAATCCAGAACCTATTTGTGTAGCAAGACGTATTCTTTGTGCTTCTCCACCTGACAATGTTCCTGCATTTCTAGATAAAGTTAAATATTCTAAACCTACATCCATTAAAAATTGTAATCTTTGGTCTATTTCCTTCAAAATCATTTCTGAAATCATGGTCTCTGTTTTGTTTAACTCTAAATTATTTAAATAATCTTTTATCTTGTTTATTGACATTGCTGTCAATTCATTAATATTTTTATCTCCAACTTTAATTGATAGAATTTCTGGCTTTAACCTTGCACCATGACAAGCATAACATTCTGAATTTGTCATATACATTTCGTAAAATTCTCTCATTCCTTGTGACTTTGTTTCACTATGACGTCTGTCTAAAGTTGGTAAGACCCCTTCAAATGGTGCTGTAAACTTTCTTACTCCTGCATATGATGAATATTCAAAATCTATTTCTTCATCACCTGTACCATAAAGTATTTTTTCCATAAACCAACGTGGCAAGTCTTTTATTTTTTTATTTCTTATATCTATTCCATAATGCTTTCCTATAGCTTCAAAATACATTTTTGCCATTGTATCGCCTTTTTTCATAGTACTAGAACCAAAAGCTTTTATTCCGTCGTAAAGAGTTTTATTTTTATCTGGTACAATTAAATCCTCATCCATTTTCATTAAATATCCTATACCTGTACATACTGGACATGCACCAAAAGGGTTATTAAATGAAAACATTCTAGGTGTAAGTTCTGGAAAACTAAATCCACAATCGGGACATGCATAATTACAACTATAAAGTATAGGCTCTTTTCCTCTTATATCTATTAAAGCAAGTTTATCTGCGTGTTTTAATGCTATTTCTACTGATTCTGTTAATCTACTTATAATATCCGGCTTTATTACTAGTCTATCTACCACTAATTCAATATTATGTTTTTTCTTTCTATCTAATTCTATATCATCTGATAACTCATAAGTTTCTCCATCTATTCTAACTCTTACAAATCCTTCTTTTTGATATCCTTCTAATTGCTTTGTATATTCGCCTTTACGCGCACGTACTACTGGTGCCAATACTTGTATTTTCGTTCCTTCTGGAAGACTCATTATATTATCTATTATTTGATCTATACTCTGTTTTTCTATTTTCTTACCACAGTTAGGGCAATAAGGAACTCCAATTCTAGCATACAATAAACGAATATAATCATATATTTCTGTAACTGTTCCTACAGTAGAACGAGGATTTTTAGATGTTGTTTTTTGGTCTATTGAAATAGCAGGAGATAACCCGTCTATTCTTTCTACATTTGGTTTTTCCATTAAACCTAGGAATTGTCTTGCATATGAAGATAAACTTTCTACATATCTTCTTTGTCCTTCTGCATATAATGTATCAAATGCTAAACTAGACTTTCCAGAACCAGAAAGTCCTGTTATTACTACTAATTTATCTCTTGGTATTTCTAAGCTTATATTTTTTAAATTATGTTCTTTTGCACCTTTTATTACTATTTTATCGTTCATCTTTTCCCCCCGCCCCATTATACTATAAACCAATAATAAAAACAAGAGTTTGGTCTACTTTTTCTGAATTTGGTTCACTTATTTTTCTATTTCATTATCAGAAAAAAGTCTCTTTCGAGACTTCTTCCTGATTGTAGGAATTATCCTACGTGTCTTGTACCAAATTTTCAAAGCTCCCTTCTACTACTAAAAGCAACATCTTTTGGGCGTGTTACAAGAACAAGCTCACCATATATGTTCATCATAATCCCCTTTACTCGTTCGTATGGTCGTCCTCTAAAAAACTTCTCCATCTCCCTTTCAAAGTTAGACCCTTCCTCAAAACAACCTAGCATAAGCTCGCTTATCTCTTCTTTACTAATCCAACTACTACTTCCATAATAGCCAGATATTTTCCTCAAGCTCAAAGCATTGTCAGCATAACACAAGCACTGTGTCTCAAGATATGCCTTTGAATTTGAGAGAGTGATTCCGATATATGGTTTCTTCCCAATGCCTGTAAAGTAAATCACAACATTAGTCGCTTCCATAGTTCTCCTTTGACCATAGTCCAACATGTATGACAGAAATCTGTCATATAAATATTATACTATAAATTCACATAATCTTCAAATCTGTTAAAATAAGGAAGCACCCACTATGGGTGCTTCCTATGGAATTACAAAAACTTAGCTGACTTACTCGTGACTAAGCCATATGGATTAACTCTATGGAAATATTGACCAAGTATTGCGACATTCTTTGCATTAACTTCTCTTAGAATGCGCCTAGCAAAAAGGTCCTTAACATGTTCCTCACCGTGATTTACAAGCACCAGATTGAGTTTTTCAAACCTTTGCAAGAAGCTAATTATTTCGTCAGCTTTCGCATGTGCAGAAAATTCATTGGTATATTCGATTTCTGCCTGCTTCGTGTAAAGAACCCCACGTATTTTTACAGTCTCGCCCTTCGGTGCTTCCTTCAGCTCTCTTCCTAATGTTCCTTCCGCTACATAACCAGTAAACTGAATAAGTGCATTCTTCTTAGTTATATAACTAGGGATATAGGTTTCAGCTGGGCCATGAGACCCCATTCCAGAAGTTGTCACGATAATCTTAGAAGCATTATCTTGCAAAATCATGCCTCTAGCTGTCTTATCAACAAAGACAACATTACTAGGAAGGAACTCTCTCATCTCTTTCTTGACCCCCAGCATGCCATTTTTACACATTCCTGTGTACATGATGCCGAGTTTTCCATCAACATATATAGTAACATCCAAAGGAAGAGTTCCCAAGTCCTGTAGGACTTTAAGCTTATAGAGAACTTCTTGCATACGGCCAAGAGCAAAAGCTGGAATTACAACCGTTCCGCCTTTACTTATACACTTAATAATATTGTCTACAAAAGTCTCCTTAATCTCTTGAGAATTCATATATCCATATGTAGACTCTTGTACAACTGTAAGTGGCAATTCATATACCCAATCCGGTATAGATTCTGAATCGAAGAAAAGATTTTTGTTGTTGTAGTCTCCCGTGAAAAGTATGTTGATATCCCTTTCTTGAGGATAGCTTATTCTTACAAGAATCATAGCTGCACCATACAAATGGCTATTTTCAAAGAACATTACATCAACGTTATTCCTTACGTGAATCCATTGATTGCAATCACACCCCCTGACATACTGCATTGTATGTTCAGCATCACTATCATCATAGATAGCTTTTTCTCTACGCCGTTTGGCTTTACTTTGTATTATCCTAGCACTATCTTTCAATGCCGGCGCCATTATGTTTCTTGTAACATCTGTTGTATAGATGTATTTTCTATACCCCTTCTTTATCAATAGAGGCAATCGACCAATATGGTCTGCGTGGCCATGAGTAACAAGGCAAAAATCAATATTGTATGGATTAAACATCAGCTCATTATTGCGTTCTTCTTCTTCTTTACTCCCTTGGAACAGTCCACAATCGACAATGAAATGGAACTTCTCACCATCTGGAAGCCTCACAGTTACAATGTTACAAGAACCGGTAACCTCTGGGTGCACAGACATAATATCTGCGTAAAACCGCTCTTTTCTACCCATAAAGTAACTCCTTTTCTAATAGATAGTTTTCCTATACTACAAAAACATTGTATCACCTTATTATAGTTCAGGCAATATAAAAGTTGAAATTTAATAAAAAAAATTAAAGAAGATATTTCTACCTCCTTTAATATCATTCACAAATTAGAAAATTCCTACTATATTTTCTTTTTCATCTATATCAATACTTTCAGCTGCTGGAACTTTTGGAAGCCCTGGCATAGTCATTATTTTACCTGCTAACACTACAATAAATCCAGCTCCTGCTTTTAGTTCTACATCTCTTACATGTATATTATATTCATTATTGCATTCCAAATTTTTAGGGTCATCTGAAAATGAGTATTGTGTTTTTGCAATACATACAGGTAATTTTCCATATCCTAAATCTTCTATTCTTTTTATATTTTCTATTGCTTCATTTGAATATTCTACATCTTTTGCTCCATAAATTTTATTTGCTACCTTTAATATCTTTTCTTTTATTTCTTCATTATCATCATACATAAATTTAAAATCTTCTGGCTTATCTACTAATTCTACTAATTTATTTGCAATATCTGTTGCACCTTCTCCTCCTTTTGCCCATCCTTCAACTAAACTAACAGGTATCTTCTTTTCGTTTAGCCTATTTTCTAGCCATTGAATTTCTTCTTCAGTATCAGATGTATATCTATTTAGTGCAACAATTACATTTAAACCAAATTTATTTTTTAAATTATCAATATGACGATATAAATTATCTATTCCTTTTTCTAGTCCTTCTATATTTTCTTCTTGTATTTTATCTTTTTCTACTCCACCATGATATTTAAGTGCTTTTATTGTTGCAACTAGAACTACTGCATCTGGCTTTAATCCCGCTTTTCTACATTTTATATCTAGAAATTTTTCTGCTCCTAAGTCTGCCCCAAATCCTGCTTCTGTTATTACATAATCTGAAAGCTTCATTGCCATTTTAGTTGCAATAATGCTATTACATCCATGTGCTATATTTGCAAAAGGTCCTCCATGAACAATTGCTGGCGTATGTTCTAAAGTTTGCACTAAATTAGGTTTTATAGCATCTTTTAGAAGAACTGCCATTGCTCCATTTGCTTTTAAATCTCTTGCAAATATTGGTTTATCCTCATTATTGTATCCAACAATTATGTTTCCTAATTTTTCTTTTAAATCTTTTAAATCTTTTGATAAACATACAATTGCCATTATCTCTGATGCAACTGTTATATCAAAACTATCTTCTCTTGGAACTAGTTTCTTTTCACCTGATAAACCTGTTTCCACTTTTCTTAATTGTCTATCATTTAAATCCATACATCTTTTCCAAACTACCTTTTTAAATCCTAATTCATTTCCAAAATAAATATGGTTATCTATCATACTTGAAAGTAAATTATTTGCAGCAGTCATTGCATGTAAATCACCTGTAAAATGAAGGTTAATATCTTCCATAGGAGCCACTTGAACTTTTCCTCCACCTGTTGCTCCTCCTTTTATTCCAAAAACAGGACCGTAGGGATGGTTCTCTTAGTGCTAAAATAGAGTTTTTACCTATTTTTCTTAACCCATCTGCAATTGCAATAGACACTGTTGTTTTTCCTTCCCCTAGAGGTGTTGGGCTTATTGCTGTCACTAAAACTAATTTTCCATTTTCTTTATCTTTTCTTTTCTCATAAACAGCTTCTGAAATTTTAGCCTTATATTTTCCATATAATTCTAAATCCTCATTTTCTATATTTATTTTTTTAGTAATCTTTGCTATTTCTTCTAATTTAGTATTTCTTGCGATTTCTATATCTGTCATATAAATCACCTCTTACTTATACAATAAATCCTGCAACTATTCCTATTAATGCACCTACAAATACTTGTGTTGGAGTATGTCCTAATACTTCTACAAGCTTTTCTGAAACTTGAACACCTGTAAGTCCTGGAGTTTCTATTAATTTATTTAATAAGGCTGCTTGTTTTCCTGCGGCTCTTCTTACTCCACATGCATCATACATTACGACAAATGCAAATGCAAGTGATAAAGCAAATAATGGAGTTCCTACTCCTTCATTTATTCCAATCAAAGTACATAAACTTGTTACAACAGCTGAATGTGAACTTGGCATTCCCCCAGCTCCTAAAATTCTTTTAAAATTAAATTTTTTGGTTGTAACTAAATCATATATTAATTTAAATAATTGTATTCCAAACCATAATAAAAATGGAACATATACATATTTGTTTTGAATAAATGTCATAAAATTATTATCCATTGTAAAAAATTCTCCCCTTTAACTATTCTTCTGTTTCGAAGTTTTCTTCCCTGGTTTCACCATTTTCATTTACTAGCATAGTAATCTTCTTCTCAGCTTCTTGTAACGTTTTATTACATTCTTTTGAAATTCTAATTCCTTCTTCAAATTTTGCTACAGAATCATCAAGATTTAACTCTCCTTTTTCTAATTCAGAAACAATTTTTTCTAAGTTTTCCATTTGTTCTTCAAAACTTTTACTCATAATACTTTCTCCTATCTTTTTTAATCAATCACAGCATTTTTATTTCCATCTGTAAATCTTAGTTCTACTTTATCTCCTTTTTGTAATTCTTCTTTACTTCTTATTATTTTTCCGTTTTTTTGGGTTAATGAATATCCTCTAGATAATGTCTTTAAAGGACTTAAAGCATCTAACTTAGATATCAATTCAATATATTTACTCTTCTCTTTTTCTTGTTTTATCTTTATAGAAGCTTCTAATCTTTTTGATAAATTATCAATTAATAAATAGCTATCATTAACCTTTCTTAATGGCTCTTTAAACACAATGCTTGCCATACATTTATCATATCTAAGCTTCATTACTTCAACTTTTTTTAGCAAAGCCATTCTTAACCTATCTTGGTAGCTTTCTATTTTTTTCTTAACCTCATACACATCAGGAACTGCAAGCTCTGCAGCAGCTGATGGTGTTGGTGCTCTTAAATCTGCTACAAAGTCTGATATTGAAAAATCTGTCTCATGCCCTACTGCTGATATTATTGGTATTTTTGAATCATATATAGCTCTTGCAACAATTTCTTCATTAAAAGGCCATAAATCTTCCAATGAGCCTCCACCACGTGCTAAAATCAAAACATCTGCTAGTTTATTTTCATTCATAAATTTGATTCCAGAAGCTATCTTTTCAGCAGCTCCCTCACCTTGCACAGGAACAGGAAGTAGCCTTATATATACATTTGGATTTCTCCTTGTTGAAACATTTATAATATCTCTAATTACAGAACCTGTTTGTGAGGTTAAAACTCCAATCACTTTTGGTATAAGAGGTATTTTTTGTTTATGTGCTTCGGAAAACAATCCTTCTTTTTCTAATTTTTCTTTTAATTCTTTATATTTAGTATATAAATCACCTAAGCCATCTTCTTCCATTATCTTTACATATATTTGATAAATTCCGTCTCTTTCAAAAACAGAAACACTTCCCAAAACTATAACTTTCATACCATCTTTTGGCATGAAAGTTAATTTTTCAGCATATGTCTTAAAACATACACACTTAATCAAAGAATTCTCATCTTTTAATGTAAAATACATATGTCCGGTATAATGATTTTTAAAATTTGATATTTCTCCTTTAACTAAAATCTGACTCAAATTTTCATCATTTGCAAATTTATCTTTTATATATCTGTTTAAATCAGAAACAGTAACTGCTAAGTCTCCATATCTCATAATATTCATCCTTTTCTATTCTTTTACTACATTTGCTAAAACTCCATTAACAAATTTTTTAGAGCTCTCTTCTCCATATTTTTTTGCTAGTTCTACTGCTTCATTTATTGCTACCTTAAAAGGTAATTCTTTATACTTTATTTCATATATAGCTAATTTTAATATGCTTAAATCTATTTTAGAAATACGATCAATTTTCCAATCAGATTTTAAATACTTTTCAATCTCACTTAATATTTCTTTTTCATTGTTATCAATTCCAAATATTACATCTTTTATATAATCTATTGCATTTCCATTTTCTATTTCATTGCTTTCCAAATAAAGATCTACTTGCTCTTTAAGGTTTACATCTTTTTGTATTTCTAAACTATATATTAACTTAAAAGCCTGTTCTCTTATTTCTGAACGATTCATTTCTATTCCTTCCTACATTTTATCGATAAAATTCTTTAATTTTGTTTTTACATCTTCTTTATTTTGTTGTACATAATTTCCAATTATAGCTCCAAGTATTATAACAACTATTGCTAATATTAAATCTTGTAATCTTGTTATTAATATTAAAATGGCTATAACTATACCAATAATTGCACCTTTATAATGCTCCCAAAAGTCCTTAAATCCATTCATATTATCATTCCTTTCTGTTTTTTAAGCTTCTTGTTCTTTTGCTGCAACTTTCTTTACAGTTATATTTACTTCTTTTACTTCTAAATCAGTGGCTCTTTTTATTTTTTCTTTTATTTTAGTTTGAAGATTTGCTGATAAATCTTTAATAACTGCATCTGAACTTATTATTAAATTTACATACACTTTTACATTATTTTCTTTATCTAATTCAACTCTTGTTGTAACATCTTCTGCACTTTGGAAATTTAATGCTACTGAATTTACTAAATTCTCTATTGTTTCCTTAGAAATCATAAGCTTTCCACTTTCATTTTCTAATAAAACCCCTTGTCTTTCTTTTATTTGTTCTTTTGATGTCGCATCAAAGAAAATACATTTTATTGAAAGTAAAATAAATATTATTGATACTCCAAGTAATATCTTACTTGATGTTTCTCCTACTATAAGTCTGTAAACCATATTTCCAACTAAATCCATATCTAGCCATCCAAATATTAATAAGCATAATACTATTGATAATATTAATATAATATTAGAATATATAATTAATGTAATTTTTTCTAAAGTTTTCATTTCTTTTATTCTCCTTTTTTATTATTAGATTTTTCATTCTTCCATGTATTATTCTTCATTTTCGTCTGTTTTTTCATTTACTGCTGTATCTGTATTCACACCTTGTACATGTACATTTACTTCCTCTACTTTTAGTCCTGTCATACTTTCTACAGCTTTTTTTACTCTATTTTGAATTTCAAATGCTACATCAGGTATTCTAGAACCGTATTCAACAATGATATTTACATCTATTTTTGCTTTTCCCTCATTTATTTCCGCCTTAATTCCTTTTGCTAGATTCTTCTTACCACTAAATACTTCTGATATTCCTCCTGCAAATCCTCCTGCCATTCCAGAAACTCCTGGAACTTCTGAAACTGCAACTCCTGCAATAACTGCAACTACATCATCTGATATTTTTATCCCGTCGTTTTCTGTTTTTATTTCATCTTCTAGTTCTACTATCTCTTCTTTTTTCTCTTCTTTATTTTCTTCACTCATAATAATTTCCTCCTTAAAAAAAGATATACTTATATTTCCACATAAGTATATCAATTTTCTTAGATTTTTACAACCATTTTAATAAAATTTTAATTTATTCTTCTAAATTTTAGCCCCAGAAAATTAATAACGTAAACATTGTTGCTACAATTATTTCTGGTCTTGTCCATTCCTCTGGTATAATTTCAAGTTCTCCCCCTTGTTTTTCATTAACTATTGCAACTGAATAAGATTCTATATCTTCTGCTTCAAAATAGATATGAAAATCTTGAGTTCTATTTACATCAGTCGTCTCTATCTCTACATATCTTCTTCCTACCATATTATCTCTTGAAGAATATAAATCTATTTCCACATATTTACCTGTTAAATTGTCTTGTTCAGAATCTATTATTGTCCCTTTTATTTTTCCATTTACTAATGTTGCTTGTGCTTCTGATATCTGTACTTGTGATGTATTATCTTTTCTTTCAATATCATTATATGAAGAGTTCAACCCAACAGAAATTATAAATTCTGAAAATATAAAAAAAACAACTATTAATAATGCATATATTAAAAACGTTTTCATTCTTGCCATATTTTTTTCCACCTTTTTTACTTAATACATATATTATACCAAATAAAAAATTTATTTTCAACCAAGTTTGAAAATTATGTTAATTTGTAGTATAATTAATATGTGTATAGGCAAATCGCCTTTGCATATACCTGTTAACTATTTATTAGTTTAGGAGAACACTATGAACAACAACAAACTCAACATTGACCGAGAAAAAGTCCTCTACATCTTTATGCTAATAACAATTTCTATTATTATTATTAGCGATATGCTATTTCATCTCCTGGGCCTGGTGAACTACCCATTGTCTAAAGCCAATGGGCTTCCTGCTTCATAGACCTCGTAACCTACTATCTCCACAGGCGTTAATTCGGGCAGTCCCTGCCCTATATTTTTTCTCTATGCTATTTTTCTTAATCCTTCCATTAGGATATTTGTCGCAGCATTTATATCCCTGTCATGTTTTATTTTGCACTTAGGACATGTCCATTCCCTAACTGATAAATCTTTTGTATCTACATTCTGATATCCACATACAGAACATAGCTGACTACTAGCATAAAAAGTATCTATTTTAATATACTTTCTTCCATTCCATTTAGCCTTATATTCTATTTGTCTTATAAGCTCATACCATGATGCATCTATTATTGATTTTGCTAAATGATGATTTTTTACCATATTCTTTATCTGTAAATTTTCTGTAACTATCACTTGGTTTTCGCTGATAATCTTATTAGAAACTTTATGTAGATAATCTTTTCTAATGTTACTTATTTTTTCATGGCATATTGCTATTTCTTTTTTCTTCTTTTGGTAATTTTTACTTCCTTTTTCCTTATGCGCTAACTCTCTTTGTTTCCTTGCAAGTTTTCTTTCGTATTTCTTTATTGTCTTTGGATTTTCATACTTCTCTCCTTCTGATGTAATACATAAATCCTTAATTCCTAAATCTAATCCTATATTTTGTTTTGTATGTAGCAATTCTTCACGCTCTGTTTCTACTAATATTGACACATAGTATTTCCCACTTGGAACTTGCGATACTGTTGCTGATTTTATCTGTCCATTAAATTTTCTGTGTAGTTTTGCTTTTACTCTCTTTAATTTTGGTAATTTTATTTTTCCACTCTTATAATCTATTACTATATTTCCATTCGTATAATTGGTCGTATATGATTTATGGTTATCATGCTTACTTTTAAACTTCGGATACCCTGCATTTTCTTTGAAAAATTTCTGATAGGCAGTATCCATATTATATATTGCATTCGTAAGAGCAAACTTATCTACATCTTTTAACCATTCGTATTCTTTCTTTAACTTTCTGTTACAATAATTGTTGCAGCCTATTTTACTGATAGACTTTTTCTCTTTCTCATAACTTTCTTTTCGATATGCTAAAGTTTGATTATACACAAAACGGCAACAGCCAAATGTTTTTACTATCTGTTCTTTCTGCTCTTTATTGGGATATATTCTATATCTATATGCTTTTAACATTTTAGCTGTCACCTCCTTTTTTCTATACTTACATAAAAAAATAATATGACATTGTAGTAAATATTTTTTTCTGTTTTTTGATTTATTAATACCGATAGTATAACACAGAAAATATACTTTTGGCAACCTCGACCCATCGTCTAAAGCCAATGGGATTGCGGTTGCCTTATTTCAAGGCTAACATTCTGTACAGAATTCAGGAAATGCTTTACCTTTTTTCGGCAATCAACTCAGGGATTGGTCTTGGACTCAGTTTAGCATGGGGAACATCTAAGTTTAGACTTGTATTCTTTATAACAGCTACGGTCTTTTCTGCTTTTGTTTTCTGTGTTCTATCCTAGGTTGGCTTCAGACCACAGTTGTTGAAGACCGCAGTTCACCTGTAAGAACTGCGGTCTACTTTTATAAATCTATTGCTTTATTCAAGTAAACTGAATATATATAAATATTTTTAACTTGTTTTTTATATGTTTTTTCTAATGCTTTTTTATATAACTCCAATTGTTTTTTATATTTTATAACTAATTCTTGTTCATTTCCCAATTCAACATAATCTGTTTTATAGTCTACAAGATTTAAGTTATCATCTTTATCTATATAATAAAGATCGATAATCCCCTGAACTAATATATTTTCTTTGGTTTCTTCCTTGTAAATCTCTTTTGCTGGAATATTTATATAAAAAGGCTTTTCTCTTTCTACTTTTTTTGCAATCTTCAATTCATTCCAAATATTTGATTTAGTAAACTCTAAAATTTTATTTGGATTAATAGCCTCTTTTTCTTTGGTTGTTATAATCTTTTTTGCTTCCAATTCTTCAATTAAGGCTTTTACTTTTACAATATCATAATCATCCTTTTCATTTAACTTTTGTAAACATAAATGTACTAAAGTTCCTTTCATAGCTGCTGTTATCTTTTCTTCTTTTCCATTTTTTAAAAACTTTGGTTTTGGAAGATTTATTTCTTTTTCTACTAATATTTTTTCTCCATTTTCCAATTGTTTCAAAGTTGTAACTGATGTCTTTGTTGGTATTGTCGTATCTAACATATTAGGATATTCATAATTTAATATACTACTTATTTCATTTAACTCTTCTTCGTTTATTTTTCTACTTTCTAACTCTTCTAAAACATCTATTTCTTCGTTATCTACTTTCTTTAATGTTTTTAGTAAAGCTTTCTTTTTATAAGTATTTAATTCTACCTTATCACAACATATTTTTTTCTCATATTGGTAAACAAGTAAAATCCAATCTAAATATTTTTTACATTTTTTAATTAAAATAGAATTAATCTTACCATTTTGTTTTGGATATCGTTCTATTCTAGAATCTATCTTTTCTAAGTCTTTCTTAAAATCTCTTGTCACACCTGTTATGAATAATTTTTCTTTTGCTCTAGTTAGAGCAACATATAATATTCTCATTTCTTCTGAAAGTGTTTCTAATAAGATTTTATTCTTAATAGCTTGTTTACTTAAAGTATCATATTTTACTTGTTTGTCATAATCTATATATTTTGCGCCTATTCCCATCTCTTGGTGAAGCAATACATCTTCTTTTAAATCATTTAAATTAAATTGTTTTCCTGTACTTGATAAAAATACAACTGGAAATTCTAATCCTTTGCTCTTATGAATACTCATTATTCTTACAACATCATCATTTTCTCCAATAAGTTTTGCAGAGCCCATATCTCCACTAGCTATCTTTAATTTATCTATAAAGTTTATAAAATTATATAGTCCTTTAAAATTGCTACTTTCATAGTCTTTTGCTTTTTGGAATAACATTTTTAAATTTGCTTGTCTTAAATCTCCATTTGGCATAAGGCCTACATAATTATAATAACCTGTATCACTATAAATCTTCCAAATAAGTTCGTCCAAAGCAAGATATTCTTTTTCTTTTCTCCAATTGTCTAAACTTTCAAAAAAGTTATGTATTTTATTCTTTAATTCATTATCTACATCTATAATAGCTTTTTGCATGCAAGTATAGAAATTGTCATAGGAATCTGTTAAACGTATTTTCACTAATTCATTATCTGTAAACTTTCCTATATATGACCTTAGCACACACACTAATGAAATATCTTGCATTGGGTTATCTATTATTTTCAATAAAGACATTATTGTCTGTATTTCAATAGAGTCTAGATATTCTTGTGAACTATCAGAAAATACTGGTATTTCTATATTTAATAATTCTTGTTCATATACAGGTGCTGGACTAGAAGTAGACCTAAGTAATATTACTATATCTTTATATGAAATATCTCTATATTTTTCTTTTTTTCTATCCCATACTTGAAATTTGCTTTCTATTAATTTTTTTATTTTATTTGCAACAAACCTTGCTTCTAGTTCTACATTTTCTATTCTATCCTCTTCTTCTAATTTTTCTTCTCCATTTTCTTCACTATCTAATTCAATCTCTTCATCCGATAAATCAATTATATCTATTTCTGTATTTAAGTCTTGTTTTTCATCTGGATAATCTGCTCCTAAGTTTAAATATTCATCTTCGTTATATTCTATATCACCTAGATTATCACTCATAATATCTTGAAATATTAAATTTGTAAAATATAAAACATTTTCTCTACTTCTAAAATTCTTAAATAATTGTATTTTTAGACCATCTTCTTTTAATCTTTCTTCTTTATTTTTATAACTTTTATACTTACTAATAAACAATTCTGGCATTGCTTGACGAAATTTGTATATACTTTGTTTTACGTCTCCTACCATAAAGATGTTGTTTCCTTTTGATACAGAATTTAGTATATATTCTTGTACTAAATTACTATCTTGATATTCGTCAATTGCAATTTCTTGATATTTTTCTTGATATTTTTTTGCAATATCAGAGGAAACAATCTTTCCTTCTTCTTCTTTGATTAATATATTTAATGCGAAATGCTCTACATCATGAAAGTCTACAATATTCTTTTCCCTTTTTCTTTTTGAAAATTCTTTTTCAAATTCTAAAATTATATTCTTTAATTTTGATAATATTGAATACATATCAAAAATGTCTTGGTTTGCTGTCTTAGAATCACAAACTAAAATATTATTTAAGATTTTCAAATTTTCTTTTACTGAATCTCTTATACTCTTAGCCTCGTCCTTTTCTAACGAATCTACTTTATTTCTTGGCCATGTTACAAATTTTAAATTAGTATTTATCTCATATGCCTTATCCCAATTATCTAAGTTGTCTTTTAATTTTTCTAATATGTTTATATCATTTCTAATTGTTTGAAAAAATTTTTCTAAATCAGGATTAAACTCAAGGATTTTTGCTGCACTTTGTAAAAAAGATATCCCGTCTACTAATTCATCTTCTATTTCTTTTAATAAAACACTTCCCCAAGGTGTAGTAGAAAAATCTTCATCTAAATCTTTTATATTAAACATTTCTACCTTTTCTTCAAGCCATTTTTCAGGAAAAGGATTACTTTGAATATAGTTATAAATTTTTAATATTAAATCTTTTAAAGGACTATCATCTCTATAGCTTGTATATGTATGAATTAGTTTTGAAAAGTCTTCGTCATCTTCTTCATATTTTTTTTCAAACATATCTTCTATTACTTCTTGTTTTAGTAATTCTATTTCTGTTGTATCTGCTATCCTAAAATTAGGTGCTACATTTTCTAATTCATAAAAATTGTTTCTTACTAATTCTAAACAAAAAGAGTCTATTGTACATATACTTGCTTTATTTAGCAATGTTATTTGTCTTAATAGTTTTTCATCATTTGGATTTTCATCTAACTTTTTATATATTGCATCTAAAACTCTTTCTCTCATTTCTGATGCTGCTGCATTTGTAAATGTTACTACTAGTAATTTATCTATATCTATTCCTTCTTCTACTACTTTTTTTATTATTCTTTCTACTAGTACAGCGGTTTTTCCACTTCCGGCTGCTGCTGCAACTAATATATTAGAACCTTTTTGGCTTATTGCTTGTACTTGTTCCTTGGTCCACTCCATTTATATTTTTCTCCTTTTTCTCTTTTTTGATATTCTATCATTTGTAATATACTTTTTCAATAGAACAAACGAGGATATAACTAACAAGTTATATCCTCTAAATATCATTTTATATTAATTTATATTATAACATTGATGCAAATAATAATACAAATACTACATCAACAGCTCCAACAGCTGTTCCTGTAATTGCCATCCATTTACATTTTTGTTTTTCTGAGTCAAATTTGTTTATTCCAATTATTCCTAAAACTAAGGCAGCTATACCTAATGGTAACCCAAATATTATAAGTCCTACTAGTGAAAAAATGAAACTAAGTAAGCCACAAATGTTAAGAGCCTTTTCTTGGCTATTTGTTTCATTTGTATTAAGATTTTCATCTTGTTTTACTTCGTTTTCGTCCATAAAAATTCCTCCTTTAATACTATATATGTATATAATATAGTATTATATTATTCATGTCAATTTTTTACAAGAAATTTGTTTTAATTTTTATTGCTTTTTAATATGTTTATCTATATAATTAATTTAATATTATTTTGAAAGGAGATTTATATGGAAAATGAAATAACTTCTCAAAACAAATTATTTGGTAAGACTTTCTTCTGGATGTTTTTAGGACTTCTTGGTTCAGCAATTATCGCCTATTATACCTATGCTTCTGGACTACTTTTTAATATTATTATAGAAGGATATTTTAATATTTTATTAATTGCAGAACTTGTCGCAGTTTTACTCTTTAGCTTTTTATTTAGAAAATTGCCAGCTACTATTGTAGGAATTCTCTATTTTGTGTACGCAATGCTAAATGGCGTTACATTAGCTACAGTTTTTGCAGTTTTTGAACTTTCTTCTATTATATATTTATTTGCTGTTTCAGCTATTATTTTTGCTATACTTGGTTTAATTGGCTACAAAACAAATAAAGATTTAACTTCATGGAGTCCTTATATAACAGTATTTCTAATTGCTGGGATTGTTCTTAGTATCATTAATTTATTTATATTAAAAAGTTCTGGGCTTGATTTGTTTATTGATTGGTTTGTTTTAGCTTTATTTTGTGGAATTACTATTTATGATATTAACAAAATAAAAATGCTACAAACAGTTCCGGATATTAACCAAGAAAAAATATATGTATACTGTGCTATGCAATTATATTTAGACTTTATAAATATTTTCTTACGTGTTCTTTCTATATTTGGGAAAAGAAGAAATTAAAATAAAAAATATAAAAGAAGCTTACGCTTCTTTTTATTTTACTCTAAATTTTCCTTTATTGCTACCATTAGTTCATTTGATTGTACTACTTTACTTTCCCCTTGATACATATATTTTGCACCTGTAAAATATACTTGATATCCAAGGTTTTCAAGTCTTGTTTTACAAAGTCTTAAAAATTCTTGTGTTTCTTCTTCTGATAAATCAAATTTTATTCTTACTTCATAAAAAGTTATTGTTACTATATTTTCATCACTATTTATTTTATTATCTAAATATTGTGTTATCTCCTGCATTGTCATTTTATTTCTCTCCTTTACTTGGTATATTTTACCACATATTTTTAGAAAAATAAATACCATGAATTATTTTTTTAAATTATTTTCTCAATTTCTCCAATTGCATATAGTGGTATATTGGTAAGCCATTCATCTTTTTTATATTCTGCCATAGATGTTCTTACATTTTTAGTTGTTCCATATTTATTTACAAATTCTTTTAAACTTTTTGCTTTTAAATTTTGTTCTGCTTTTACTTCTATAGGGATTACATCAGTCCCTAATTGTATAATAAAGTCCACCTCTGCAGTTGCCCTTTCTGCTGACCAATAAAAAACTGATATATCCTTATTAGATTTTAATTCTGTTAGTACAAACTGCTCTGTAAGTGAACCCTTAAATTCTGTAAAAATTTTACTTCCCTCTAATAAGATTTTTTCATCAATATTTGCCATTGCACCTAAAAGACCAACATCTAACATATATAATTTGAATGCACTTATATCTTGGTATGCAATTAATGGAATATTAGGTTTCTTTATCCTATCAACTTTGTATACCAAACCACAATCTACTAACCAAGATAAGGCAAGTTCATATTCTTTTGCTCTTGCGCCTTCTTTTATTAGTCCATATATGAATTTTTTATTTTCTTTTGCCAATTGAGATGGTATGCTATTCCACAACATTCTTAATCTTGGTACTATTTCATTTGGGGCATGTTTTGAAAAGTCTTCCTCATATGCCTTTAATAATTGATTTTGAATTTTTCTTACTTGTTTTAAATCTTTTGTATCAACATATCTTTCTACTGCTGCTGGCATTCCTCCAATAAAATAATATTGCCTTAATAAATCTATTAATTTATCTTTAAATATTCCTATTAATTTCCAATCTTTTTTTTCTAGTAACTCTACTAATTTCTCCTCTCCTAATGCTAATAGAAATTCTTTAAAGTTCAATGGATATAAATCCATGAAATCCACTTTTCCGACAGGAAATGATGTTCCTTCGTGCAAGGCCACTCCAAGTAGTGAACCTGCAGCTATAATATTATATTCTCTTGCATTTTCATAAAAATATTTTAATGAAGTTAATGCTTTTGGCACTTCTTGTACTTCATCAAAAATTAATAGTGTATCTTCTTTTTTTATATCAACACCTGTTTCAATCTTTAAGCCCTGTATTAATCTTTCTATATCAAAGTCTCCTTGGAATAACCTTTCCATTCTTTCATTTCCATCAAAATTAACATATGCTACTTTTTTATAATACTTTTTTCCAAACTCTTGCATTAACCAAGTCTTACCAACCTGTCTTGCCCCTCTTATTATTAAAGGCATTCTACTTTTTGAGTTTTTCCATTCTTCTAATTTTCTTAATTTTTCACGATACATAAGCAGCCTCCTTTTTTATTATATGTTAATTATACCATATTTATCACAAAAATTCAAAGGAAAATTTGATTATTTATACATTTTTTCAAAGGAAAAATGTCGATATTTATACATTTTTTCAAAGGAAATTATTAATTTTATTAAAAATAAAGTATATGATTTCTCATACACTCTATTTTTAATATATTATTTGTAAAAATTACATTTTACTATTTACTCTTCTTCTTCGACTTCAAATTGTGAATTATAAAGTTCACTATAGAATCCACCTTTAGCAAGTAAAGCTTCATGTGTTCCTTGTTCTACTATGTCACCATGATTCATAACTAAAATTAAATCTGCATTTTTGATAGTTGATAATCTGTGTGCAATAATAAAACTTGTTCTACCTTTCATTAGGTTATCCATTGCATCTTGTATTTGTATCTCTGTTCTCGTATCAATTGAAGATGTTGCTTCATCTAATATTAATATCTTGGGGTCTGCTAAAATTACTCTTGCAATTGTAAGTAATTGTTTCTGTCCTGCTGACACATTGCTTGATTCTTCATTTAAAAGAGAATTATATCCATTTGGCAGAGTTTTTATAAAGTGATGAACATGTGCTGCTTTTGCTGCTCTGATTACCTCATCATCTGCTGCATCTTCTTTACCATATTTAATATTATCTTTTACAGTACCTCCAAATAGCCAAGTATCTTGAAGTACCATTCCAAACATTTTACGAAGTTCTCCTCTTTCGAAGTCTTTAATATTATGACCGTCAACTAAAATTGCTCCACTATTTACATCATAAAATCTCATAAGAAGTTTTACCATTGTAGTTTTTCCTGCTCCTGTTGGTCCAACAATTGCAATTTTTTGTCCATTCTTTACACTACAATTAAAATCATTAATAATTGTTTTATTTGGGTCATAACCAAATTTAACATGGTCAAATTCTATATTTCCTTCTAGTTTGGATGTATCAATATTTCCTTTTGCAGTGTCAGCTTCTTCTGGTTGTTCTAAGAATTCAAAAATTCTTTCAGCAGCTGCTGCCATAGATTGTAACATACTAGAAATTTGTGCTATTTGGTTTATTGGTTGTACAAATTGTCTATTGTATTGTATAAAACTTTGGATATTTCCTACTGTAATTGTTCCATTAATTGCTAAATATCCACCAGCTACTGCAACTCCTACATAACCAACATTTCCAATGAAGTTCATTACTGGATGTATTAAACCTGATAAGAATTGTGATTTCCAAGCTGAATGATATAAAGTGTCATTCGCTTTTTCAAATTCTTTGTCTACTTTTCCTTCTGCATTAAATACTTTTACAATATTTAGTCCTCCATATATTTCTTCAACTTGACCATTTACATGTCCTAAATAATCTTGTTGAGCTTTGAAGTATTTTTGAGATTTACTAACAATAATTTTTACTAACACTCCTGCTATTGGTAAAATTACAAGTGATATTAAAGTCATTTGCCAACTTATAGAAAGCATCATAATTAATATTCCAATTATTGTACATACAGAAGTAATAATCTGTGTAATACTTTGGTTTAAGTTCATACTTAAAGTATCAATATCATTTGTTATTATTGATAATACTTCTCCATGTGTTTTAGTATCAAAATAGTTCATTGGTAATTTATTTATTTTTTGAGCAATATCATTTCTCAATCTGTAAGTTAGCTTCTGAGCAACTCCCGTCATCGTAAAACCTTGAACTAATGAGAATAAAGCACTTGCAAAGTATAATCCGAGTAAACCTAATAATATTGAACCTAGTTTTCCAAAGTCAATTCCTGAGCCACCAGATATTTTACTAACTAATCCATTAAATATCTCTGTCGTTGCATTTCCAAGTATTTTGGGTCCTACAATTGTAAATATAGTGCTTCCTATTGCAAAAATTATTACAATAGTTAATGCTAATTTATATTTTGATAAATAATTCTTTATTAGTTTTTTCGTTGTTTTCTTAAAGTCTTTTGCCTTTGCTGTAGACATATTACTTCTAGGTCCTCCCATTGGTCCTCCTGGCATATTAATTACCTCCTTTCTTGTCTAATTCTTCTTCTGACAATTGTGATAAGGCAATTTGTCTATATGTTTCATTATTTTTAATTAATTCCTCATGTGTTCCTATTCCTACAACTTTTCCTTCTTCTAACACAATAATTTGGTCTGCATTTAAAATTGTACTAATTCTTTGTGCTACTATTATAACTGTTTTATCATGTGTTATTTCAGATAAAGCATCTCTTAAAGCTGCATCTGTTTTTAAGTCTAGCGCAGAGAAGCTATCATCAAATACAAATATTTCTGGGTCTTTTGCTAAGGCTCTTGCAATAGAAATACGTTGTCTTTGTCCTCCTGATACATTACCTCCACCTTGTGCTATTGGGTCTTGGTATTTCTTTTCCTTAGTCTCTATAAATTCAGTTGCTTGTGCTATTCTAGCTGCTTTTTCCATTCTTTCATCTGACATATTCTCATCAGCATATTTTATATTTGATTCTATTGTTCCTGAGAATAATAATCCTTTTTGTGGAACAAATCCTATAATATCTCTTAAGTCTTTTTGAGATACATCCTTTATATTAACACCATCAATTAAAAGCTCTCCTCCAGTTACATCATAAAATCTTGGAATAAGATTTACTACTGTTGACTTACCACTTCCTGTACTTCCAATAATTGCTGTTGTTTTACCTGGTTCTGCTGTAAAGTTTATGTCCTCTAATATTTCTGTATCTGCATCTGGGTATCTGAATGATACATTTTTAAATTCTACTAGTCCTTTTTTACTTGGGTCAAATTTCTTTGTTTCTTCTTTGTCTTTTATAGCTGGTTCTGTTTCCAAAACTTCATTTATACGGTTTGCAGAAACTGATGCTCTAGGAAGCATAATTGATATCATTGAAATCATTAAGAATGCCATAACTATTTGCATTGTATATTGGATAAATGCCATCATATCACCAACTTGCATAACACCTTGGTCTACATTTTGACCTCCAACCCATACAATTAAAACTGCAATTGAATTCATTACTAGCATTAAAGCTGGCATCATTATAGTCATTGCACGGTTTACAAATACATTTGTTTTCATTAAATCTCTATTTGCATTGTCAAATCTCTTTTCTTCTTTCTTCTCTGTATTGAATGCTCTAATTACTTGAAGACCACTTAATATTTCTCTTGATACTAAGTTTAATTTATCTGTCAATTCTTGTAATTTTCTAAATTTAGGCATAGCAACAATAAATAATGTAACTACTATAAATAAAACAGCAAGTATTGCAACACCTATAATCCAAGCCATTGAATTATCACTAGTTGTTAATACTTTCATAAATCCACCAATACCAATTATTGGTGCATATACAACAACTCTAAATAATATCGCAATTAACATTTGTATTTGTTGAATATCGTTAGTACTACGTGTAATTAATGATGCTGTAGAGAATTTATTTAACTCTCCTGTAGAAAAACTTAATACTTTTTTAAATACTTTTTCTCTTAGAGTTTTTCCAAGTTTAGCTGCAACTCTAGCAGATAAAAGCATAATAGTAATTGCTGATACCATACTTATTAATGCAATTCCAAGCATTTGCAATCCAGTAACAATTATATAATTATTTTGAAGTTTATTTGTATCTACTCCTAAATCTTTATATATATTTTTTATTTCTGTTACTGCCGCTTGTTCTTTTATTGAGTCTTGCATTTCATCAATTTGTTTTGTAAATTCTTCTAATACTACATTTCTTTGTTCTTCTGGCATAGATTTAATTATGTCAAGAATGCTCATATTTTCTATAACTGCTTTTTGTTCTTCAGGTACATTTGCCATCATATTTTCTTTTATTTTAGATGCCGTATCTTCATTAGTTACTGTCTGAAGTTCCATCAAAGGACTTGCCATAATGCTAGATAGCTCATCTTCTTTACTAGCGTCAATATCATTTAATACATATATTGAATTTGGTTCTACATTATAGTCTTTTCCTAGATATTTTTTTAATACTTTTTCTTGTTCTTTAGACGGACTTTCTCCTACTAAAGTATAGTTTTCAGTTATATTTTTGTCTTTTTCTGAAAATATTAAAATATTTTCCATATCTTCTATGCTAATTATTTCTGGTACTGCTGTTTCAATTCCTCCGGATTGTATTCCTTCATTTACTATTTTGGACGTATAATCTGGTAATCTTAAGTCTGCTTGTGCTTGTACAATCAACAGTAAAATAATTACTACAACTGCCCAAAAAGATTTTTTTAAATTTCTTAATACTTTTAGCATTCTTTTTCCTCCTTTTATCACAAAAATAACACCATATCTCATTATATGTGACATGATGTCATTTTGTCAATATCATTTAATACAAATTCACAGAAAATTTACATTTTTCTAAATACTCCTGCAACCTTTCCAAGTATTTCACAATTAGGTACAATAATTGGATCCATTGTACTATTTTCTGGTTGTAATCTAATATGGTCTTTTTCTTTATAAAATGTCTTAACAGTTGCCTCATCTCCGATTAATGCAACTACAATTTCTCCATTATTTGCTGTATTTTGTCTTTTTACTAATATATAGTCCCCATCTAGAATACCAGCTTCAATCATACTTTCTCCACGTACAGTTAGCATAAAGCTTTCTGAATTTCCAACAAAGTCAATTGGAATTGGGAATGTATCTGTTACATTTTCTACTGCTAAAATTGGTTCTCCTGCTGTTATTTTACCAATTATAGGAACTTCCACTAATTCTTTTTGTGTATAAAAGTCTTTGCTTGATGTTGTTTTTGTTTCTCCTGAACCACCTTTTAAAAGTCTCATTGTTCTTCCCTTTTTGTCTTGTCTTTTTATATAACCTTTTTCCTCTAATTTTTTTAAATATCCATGTACTGTTGCTGTTGAACTTAATCCTACTGCTTTTCCAATCTCTCTTACTGATGGTGGATATCCTTGTGTCATTATTTGTTTTTCTACGAATTTTAGTATTGATTTTTCTCTCTTATTTAGCTCTGGTTTTTTCTTTCTTTGCATATATTATCACTCCCGTTTTCTATTATGAACACATAATATCATACAAACAAAAGAATGTCAAACGTTTTTTCGAAAAAAGTTAAAAAGTTAAATTTTATTTTGAAAGAAAAAACTTATTAAATAAATTAGTTATTCACTATTTTTAATATTTCCGCTAATTTAATTCCTGTTTTTTCAGCTATTTCAGTTGGTAACATATTATTTTTAAATAATGATTTTATTATATTTTGTTCTCCTAGTTTTTTGCCACGTTTTTCTCCTCGCTTCTCTCCTTTCTTTTCACTTTTTTCAGAGACATAACTAATTTCACTAATCCTATCCATTTCCCATCTTTCTCTTAAATCTTGTAATCTTATTTCTTCTGCTTCTCCTGTTAAATAACCATATTCTACTTTTGCTTCTTTTAAAACTTTATTTTTTGTAATTGCCATATCTATATACCTCCTATCATTATTAATAAACGCTATCCATTGATTTACTGTATCATTTATATCTATATTATTAGCTTTTTCAAACTTTGGTAACTCTATAAAATACCATTCTAAATCTTTTATAACTTCATGTTCTCTATGTTTATCTAATA
>CALXEW010000012.1 GCA_944387435.1 uncultured Clostridia bacterium
AAATTTATTTCATTTTATCAAATTTACGATGTTTTTTGTTCATTTTTATTGCGAAAAATTTTTACTCTTTTTTACTGTTATTGACCTCCCATTTGGATAAATTTGTAAATTTCTATTGACAATATCTGGATTTTAGAATATAGTGTATTTGTTTTTGGAAAATTAAGGTATTTTGTTTCTTTTTGTCGCACCTTGTTTCCTATTTTTTTCTATATTTTTACAAAGGATGGTGATAATTATGATAAAGTTTGCTTTATGCGATGATAACAAAAACATTTTAGATAAATTAGGAAAAATGTTAGAAAATATCTTTGTAAAAAATAATTATGATGCTTCAGTAACATTTACAACAAGTAATACTAATGATATGTTAGACTTCGTTAGTAATAATAAAGTAGATGTTATTATGCTTGATATTAATTTAAAATCTGATAAAACTGGCTTACAACTAGCCGAAGCAATTAGAAAAATCAATAAAGATTCCTATATTATTTTCACTACTGGACACTTAGAATATGCTATGATTGCGTATAAATTCAAAACTTTTGATTATCTTGCAAAACCTATCACCTACGATAGATTAGAGGAAACAGTTATAAGATTATTTGAGGATGTTAACGGACAACCAAAAAGATACATTAAAATTGATAATAAAAACACAATTATTGATGCATCTGAAATTCAATATATCAAAAGAGATGGAATGAAATTGATTTTTCACACTTCATCTCGTGATTATGATGCTTATAGCTCTTTTGCGAAAATTGAAGATACATTACCTAAAAATTATAAAAGATGCCATAAATCTTGTATTGCTAACCTTTCTCAAATAAAGGATGTAGAACCGGTTTCTGGTATTATCACTTTCAAAGATGGAAGCACTTGTGAAATCGGACCTAAATACAAATCAGATTTAATGGAGGTTTTAAAAGATTATGGAGATTTTGAATAATATTTGGACTGCACTTTCAACTCCAAATATAGATTTATTAAATATTATTTTTATACCTACTGCTTTTATAGAAAACTTTTTAATTTTACTTTTGTTTACGGCTATATTAAAAATTTCTGTAAGCCACAAAAAAGAAATTGTTTATATATTCTCTATTACTGTCTTAATTTTAATTACATTATTTACTATACCTAGTCCATTTAATATATTTATTAATTACTTTCTTGCTATAGTACTTCAATATGCTATATTTAGGCCACCTTTTGTAAAAAGTATTATATCGAGTGTTCTATCACTTATTATTTTCAATTTAATTGGAATACTTATACTTAATCCTTTTATCACAATATTTAATATTAATAGTGAACAATTAAATTCTATTCCTATTTATAGATTAGGCTATCTTGTATCTATATACATTATCGCTGTAATTTTAGTAATAATTCTAAGGCACCAGAATTTAACTTTTCAATTCTCTGGTGACATTGATAAAAAGAACAAAACTATAATAATCACAAATTTATTGTTTGGTATATTTACAATTGCTGTGCAATCGTTAACTTTATTTTACTATGTAGACACTTTACCTATAGCTATCACTTTCTTTAGTTTTATTTCTTTATTAGCATATTTTGCTATAAGTATCTATAGCCTAACAAGAATTTTCAAATTGATATTAACAACTCAAAAACTTGAAAGTGCAACTGAATATAATCGTAGCCTATGTATTTTACATGATAGTGTTAGAGGTTTCAAACATGATTTTGATAATATCGTTACAACTATTGGTGGATATGTTAGAACTAATGATATGAAAGGTTTGAAGGATTATTACGTCCAACTAGAAGATGATTGCCAAAGAGTTAATAATTTGTATCTGTTGAACCCCGAAGTTATAAATAATGATGGAATATATAATTTACTTACAAAGAAATATCAAGAAGCTGATTCAAAAAATATAAAAGTTAATATGACTTTTCTTTTAGATTTAAGTTCATTACATATGAAAATTTATGAATTCGCAAGAATTCTAGGAATCCTTTTAGATAACGCTATTGAAGCAAGTTCTGAATGTAAAGAAAAAACAATTAATATAGATTTTAGAAATGATTCCAAAAATTCTAGACAAATAATTACTATAGAAAATACATATAAAGACAAAAATGTAGATACAGAGAAAATATTTGAAAAAGGAACTTCAAGTAAAGATAATCATACTGGACTTGGTTTGTGGGAAGTACGTAAATTAGTAAAAAAGAATAATAACATTAACTTATACACATCTAAAACAGATAAATATTTTTCACAACAATTAGAAATTTACTATTAAAAAGAAAGTAGCAATAAACCTACTTTCTTTTTATGGATTGTATGTATATAACCATTAAGTTATATCATTGGTAAGAATATTTATTTCGAACTATTTTTACCAATGCTTACTTATTAGTCTTTTCTTATCATGCTTTTTGGCATTTTTGGTTGATGGAATATTGCAAATGCAATACAAGCTGTGTTTGTTGCTTTTGCATATTTTTCTGCTACTTTTGCTAAAAATTTAAACATGTAAATCTCCTCCTTGAAATATATATTAATATAAAATATTACCGGTATCTATTTTATATTACACTGATTCAATTGAAGTATCATTATATACTTCATATCCATATTTACTTTTTGTTAATCTATATGCAATTTTTGTAATTGTTAATGTTTGTATGAAATAAGATAATATTATTATGTTAGATATCATTTGGTCATTTACAATTAAAGCTATTAATAATCCAATTGTATAACTTATATATGACACTATTTGCTTTTTCTTTCTTACACTCGTTTCTAATATAGGAACTGATTCTGTGTCTGCTGGAGCATACAACTTTATCATTGCCATTCCAAACACCCATACAAATAAAATCGTAATATATTTTGTCAGCCCTAATAATTCAAAATACTGTGAAACATATGGTATCAAACAATAAAATGCTGTTGTAAGTAAAATACATCCTAAATGTGTTTTTAAATGTATCCCACCAGATGCTCCTTTATATATAAATAATATTATAAATGTAAACAATGTCCATTCAAATATTCCTAATACATAGGCTATTATAAATACTAAAAATATTTTAGGAAACTCTCCTATTACATTTTGTAATCCATAATTTATAATTTCAGCTCTCTTATCATCTACGTCAGGCATTTCTTTTCTAATTTTATTAGTCAAAAAGGTACAGATTTTATTTAGCATCTTCTCACTCCCTTTTTTCTAAAAAAATATTATCACTCTTTTCGGATTTTTCTTTATTAATTTTATGAAAGTACGATTTTAATTTATGAAAATTTTAAAAATGTTTTTTATATATTTCATTCTTATTTTTGTAAAACATTCTATAGTAGACAAAATATTTTTATATCATACAAAACAAATTTATATTTTTTAGAAAAAAAATATACTCCCAATTTTGTGGGAGTACAGATTGGTAGCGAAGATGTGATTCGAACACATGACCCTTCGGGTATGAACCGAATGCTCTAGCCAACTGAGCTACTTCGCCATATCAAACGACAATAATTATTATACTGGTAGTTTCTTCATTTGTCAAGCAAAAATACAAGAATTTTCAAAAATTCTTGTATTTTTATCTTTCAATCTCACTTTCTTCTTCTCTATCAACTGTTTTTTCTTCATGAGAAACAACAGCTCCTTTTCCTGTAACTCTTGTTTGATTTCTTGATTGTCTTCTCTTTTTAAGCTTTGCTTCTACTTTAACATCTGGATGATACAACATTTTTTCTAAAGATTCTACTTCTCTATCCATCATAGATAATTGTTCTCTATTTTCATCATTAAATTCTCTTGTCTCTTCATCGACTTCTTGATTTCCTTGCTCATCTGGAGCAAAGAAAGCTTTTAACAAACCTCTAATATCTGTCTTCTTTTCTTTTAATCCTAAATCTTTCATTTTTCTAAAAGTTTTCACCTCTCTTTAAACACATATTAATTTTAGCATAAATTACTTAAAAAATCAAGTAATTTTATCAAAATTAATTTGTTGGTTTATTATTTACATTTTTTGTAATTAAATTTCTTCTGATAAAATCTCATTTAAAACTTCACTACACCTTCTTGATGCAAGTTCTAAATTTTTATCAAATGTTCCTGCATTATTTCCATCTGGTGTATCTGAAATTCCTCTAATTACTATAAATGGTACATCGTCTAAATAACATACTTGTCCAATTGCTCCACATTCCATATCAACAGCATCTGCATTGAATGTTCCTCTTATTTCATCCCTCATATCTATTTCTGAACAAAAAACATCTCCTGTTGCTACTATTCCTACTTTTATATTATAGTTTCTTTCTTTTTCTTCTTTTTTACTAAATTCTTTTTCTTTTTTTAACTTTTCCTCTACTTTATATAAAAAATCACTGTCACATCTAACATTGTTCCCAACACCTGTTATATAACCCTTACTATGTCCAAATGCTGTTATATCAAAATCATGTTGAACAACATATTTTCCTATTAATATATCACCAATATTTAGCATTGGATTAATAGAAGCTGCAGCTCCTACATTTATTACTCTATTTACTTTATATTTATCTATTAATATTTGTGTAGTTCTTGCTGCATTTACTTTTCCAACTCCACTTTGAACTAATATACATCTTTTTCCTTGTATTTTTCCTTTATAAAAATCTAATTCATAACTCTCTTCTAATTCAATATCTTTCATCAATTTGTATACTGCATTCTTTTCTTCTTCCATTGCAACTACTATACCTATTTTATCCATCTTTTATTTCCTCCTTCACCAATTATACTATGATTTTTTTATTTCTTCAATAAATTTTATTCAAGACTTGCAACTTTTTACTTTTTAATGTAATATAATAAAGTATATTGAAAGAAATGCAAAAATTAAATTTAAAAGAAAGGAGTTTAGAGTTTAGTTATAGCGCCAGGACACTTAAGATTAAGTGTTGACGAGGTCTAAGGTATTCGAAAATTTCGGCGGGTTCCTTAGTGGCTTTTGCTTAAGGTCATAGTATTAATTTAAAGAGCAGTAGTGATATTGTAACAAAGAATTAGTACATTTAAGCTTTATTTTGCATAGCTTTCAATTCCATATAATATTATTTAAAAATTTAAAGGAGGATTTACTATGTGTGGAATTGTAGGTTACATAGGAACAAAAAAAGCAAGTCCAATTCTTATTAATGGACTTTTAAGATTAGAATACAGAGGTTATGACTCAGCGGGTATTGCAACAATTGAAAAAGATGGTCTTTCTATTATGAAAGATAAAGGAAGAGTTAAAAATTTATATAATTTACCAGGAATTGATGATTTAGAAGGAACTATTGGTATTGCTCATACTAGATGGGCAACTCATGGAAAACCATCAAAAGAAAACTCTCACCCTCATGTTGATAATTCAGAAAGTTTTAGCGTAGTTCATAATGGTATTATTGAAAATTATAACGAATTAAGAAAATTCTTAACTGACAATGGTTATACTTTCTATTCTCAAACAGATACAGAAATTGTACCTAATTTAATCCATTACTATTATAATAAGGATGAAAATGACGATGAACAAAAAATATTAAGAGCAGTAAAAAATACTTGTAAAGATTTAAAAGGAAGCTTTGCTTTAGAAATCATTTCTAAATATGATAAAGACCATATGATAGTTGTTAGAAAAGATAGCCCTCTAGTTATAGGAAAAGGTGATGGAGAAAACTACATTTCTTCTGATATTCCAGCAATACTTTCTTTTACAAGAGAATTCTATTTATTAAATGATTTGGAATTTGCTCTTCTATCAAGGGATGATATTAAATTTTATGATACAGATTTAAATCCTATCGATAAAAAAGTTCAAACAATTGAATGGAATGCTGCTAGTGCTGAAAAAGAAGGTTATGAAGATTATATGTTAAAAGAAATTCATGAACAACCAACAGCTATCCGTGAAACAATAGGAGCTAAACTAGATGAAGGTACTAAATGTACTTTTGATGAACTAGATTTTACAAAAGATTATCTAAAAGGATTACACAAAATTTACTTAGTTGCCTGTGGTACAGCAATGCACGCAGGGCTAGCTGGAAAATGTATGATGGAACGTCTTTGTAGAATACCAACAGAAGTTGATATTGCCTCTGAATTTAGATATAGAGACCCAATTATTGACGATAAAACTTTATGTATCTTTATCTCTCAATCAGGAGAAACTGCAGATACAATAGCTGCATTAAAACTTTCAAAACAAAAAGGTGCAAAAACTCTTGCTATTAGTAATGTTATTGGAAGTTCTATAACAAGAGAAGCTGATTATTCTATTTATACTCATGCGGGTCCAGAAATTGCAGTTGCTTCTACAAAAGCTTATACTTCACAAGTCGTACTTCTTGCAATGCTTGCAATTTACTTTGCTGAAACTTTAGAAGAATCTGAAGTTGAAGTTTTAAATTTAAAGAAAGAAATTTTAGAATTACCTAAAAAACTAGAAGAAACTTTAAAATGTGAAGAACGTATAAAAGCTTTTGGTCACAGAATTTACCAAGAAAAAGATGTATTTTTCTTAGGAAGAGGAATTGATGAAACAGTTGCAAGAGAATCAGCATTAAAATTAAAAGAAATTTCTTATATTCACGCTGACAGTTATCCAGCAGGTGAATTAAAACATGGTCCTATTGCTTTAATTGAAAATGGTATTACTGTTATTAGTATAATGACAGACCCAAAACTTGTAGAAAAAACTGTAAGCAATATTCAGGAAGTTATTACAAGAGGAGCTAAAACATTAGTTATCACAAACCAAGATGTAGACGCAAAACTTTTTGACACAGTAATTCGTATTCCTGAAACAGATTCTTTTGTTTCACCAATACTTTCTGTTGTTCCTCTTCAACTTCTTTCATACTACATCTCTAAAGAAAAAGGACTTGATGTAGATAAACCAAGAAACTTAGCAAAATCAGTTACAGTTGAATAGAAATGTCCAATCTGGAACACACCTATAAAAAACAAAAAATTTGAGAGGTTCTGTACAAAACCTCTCTTTTCTTATTCTACTTGCCATTTTAATATAGGATAACCATCATTTATTCCTATATCAATTACAAATATTTCTTCATTTTTATTTAAATCGTCAACAAAATCACTTATTTTCATATAACTTATAGTCTTTTCAATTGTTTCGATTGATGTCATTCCATTAGTCCTTTCTACACCTTCTAAATTACATATTTCTTTACTAAAATAACAATTTTCTATTACAACTTCATTATAAGCTGAACCTGCAATATTACCAATACAGACTCCTTGATTTGAAACAATACCTATATTATAACAATTGCTAACCCTTCCTTCTTTTGTTACTTGTCCTACAATTCCACCACCATTTATATATTCACTTTTAACCCCTCCTGAATTATAGCAATTTAAAATTTTTCCATCAATAGCTTGACCTACTATTCCTCCTACATAGGTTCCTCCATTTTCTATATTTTTTCCCATACCTGTTATATTTCCAGCGTTATAACAATATGATATTGTATTATAATTTATAACTCCTGCTATTCCTCCTACGAAAGAAGAATTTTCTCCGCTACCATTTATATTAGCCAAATTACTGCATTGCATAACGTTGCCATTACATCTTCCTACTATTCCTCCTATTCCTATTCCTGAAGCGTTTACAGTAACTCCTTTATTATGGCAATTCTCTATCATTCCGTCATTTACAGCTACTATTCCTCCTACTCTTGCAATTCCTGTTACAGCTCCACTTTCTAATATCACATCTCTTATAGTTCCAGTATTATATGCAAATAGTCCCACAAATTCTTTATCTTCATTTATATTCAATCCACTTATTGTTCTATTATTCCCCTCAAATATTCCTGCAAATGTGTTACTTTTACCATCATCTGTATAACTTCCTATCACATCCCAAGTTTCACTGCTTAAATCTATATTTTCTAATAAATATACATATTGACTTTCATATGTATTTCCACTATTTACTTCATTCATAAAAGTTCTAAATTCTTCTACATTATTTATCTTTAATGCTATATCTATTTTATTTAATGTTCCATCCTTTTCTAATCTATAATTAGTTTCTTTATTTTGAAATAAAAATGAAAAGGCATTCTTTTCATTTGGATAAACTCTAACAGCTCCATCTCCAAATTGTTCATTTATTTCTTTTTGTAAATTTTCTTCTGTTAATTTTTGATATCCATTATCTCCTAATTGAGCTTCTGTTATTGCCAATTGTATTTTTTCTTTTTCTTCTACTTCTTCTGTTTTATTTTTAGCATTTTGTGCTTGTGTAAGTATTCCATTTTCTCCTGTTAACATTGCAATTGATACTCCTGCAAGTATAAGTAAGACAATAATTGTAATTACAAGTGCTATAAGTGTTATTCCTCGTTCCTCTCTTTTTAATATTCTTTTGTTTCTTTTCATTTTATTCTTCCTCCTTCATATCCTTTTTTATTTATATATTTTTTAAATTTAATAACTCTTTTAAGACGCAAAAAAGACAGCAACAAAACCTAAAACTTAGGTCTCATCACTATCTTTTTTATTTATATTTTCTATTTTTTTATTTATTAATAACCTACTTGTGTGTGTGTGTGTGTGTGTGTACAGCCTCAAGGCTTACATGTTCTACTATTTTCATTTTTTCGTCCCTTCTCTTTTGTTTTTACTTATTATTTTTATATTGTGAAATTATTTTATCGTTTTTTTTATTAAATGTAAAGACTTTATTAGATTTTTTTACATCATTATCCTACTAAAAGTTTTACAACAATTAAGCAAACTACTCCAGGAAGTCCAAGTAAACCAATTAAAATACTTGTAAAAAAATTAAGTCCTATATGAAATCCAAAATTTGCTCCTATTAGATTAATAATAAAAATTACTGCTCCACCCAATATTGAATTTAGTACTAATTTTAATATCTTCTTTATTGGTACAATAAAAATTCTACCAAATATAAAAATAAAACATATGCAAGCTAAATATGTAATAATATTAATGTCCATTTTTATCAACTCCAAACTAATTTCTTAATTAATTTTTATGATAAAAAATGGACAAATATTACTAACCTACCTCTTCTCCTAAGAATGTATATTTCTTATTATTTATCATATCTACTTCTATTCCTCTAGCTTTTGCAAGTTTTATCAAATAATCCAATTTAGCTTGATTTGCCTTTATTTGATAAGTATAATAATCTATCAACTCTTCTTTTGCGAACTCGAAATTTTTATTATTACTTTTAAGTTCCTCTCTTGTTTTTATAATTGACTTTATTAACTCCATTTCTTTTTCCATTTCCGTCTTTTCAATTATTTTCTCTTCTCTTCTATATTCTTCTTGCATAAGCATCTCCTTTACTATCTTTTACTTTTGGTTTCTTATTTGTTTTTAACTTTTACTTTATATTTTATTTCTATTATATTCCATAACATATTTTTCTATTCAGAAAATAATTTTTTTCATTTATTAATTTTTAGCCCCTCCTTTTGTCGATTTTTGTCGAACAATTTTTCTTGAAAAACCTTTAAATTTGTGCTATTATTGTAATATTATTTTCTTCATAATTTTTATATTGATTATTTCTTTAAACTTTATAACTCGCCATTTCACAAATAACTTTTTTTATTAACTTTTTACCACTTCTATAGCCTATTATTACACATATTTTATTTAAATTTCATCTTTTTTAATTTATCATAATTATTTAAATCTCTTTTTTATCTAATTAATTTTATTTATTTTTTATTTAATTACACATTTGAATTTTTATTAATTTTAATCTTTATTTATCCAAAACAAAATTTATTAAAAATTTTTTATGAAAGGAAAATGACTATGGAAAAAAATAAACAATTAACATCATCTAAGAAGAAACTTCTATCTCCTAAAATAGATGCGGTTTTTCAAGTTCTATTTGGAGAAATTGGAAGCGAAGAAATTACAAAAGATTTTTTAAAAGCTATTTTAAACGAAAATATAACAAGTGTAGATTTAAGCAGAAATCCTATACTCAGAAGACTAAATCCTTCTGACAAAATGGGGATTTTAGATGTTATCGCTAAAATTGACAATAAAATTACTTGTAATATTGAAATGCAAATGGTTGATATCGGAAATATAACTGAAAGACTTTTATATTATTGGTCAAAAGCATATTCAAGAAATATACACAAAAGTGAAGATTATGGCTCTTTAGAAAGAACTATTGTTATTCTAATTGCAAATTTTGAAATAAAAGGACTCGAAGAACTTAAATATTTCTCTAATTGGAAAATAATAGAAACTGAAAACAGAGAAATCATATTGACAAACCTTCTAGAACTAGATATAATTGAGTTACCAAAGATTTATAAAAACAATAAACTAAATAAAAATTTAAAACTACTTGACTGGTTACATTTTTTAGAAAATCCTGAATCAAATGAGGTGTTAAAAATTATGAAAGAAAATAAAAGTATAGAAAAAGCTAAAGAAAAACTAGAAGAAATTAGTAATGATGAAGTTATGCAAAAAATTGCTGACTGGAAAGAGTCTTATTACAGAGAGCAAGCTTCAATCAGGACTTCTGGCAGAAAGGAAGGTCTAGAAGAAGGATTAAAAGAAGGATTAAAAGAAGGGTTAAAAGAAGGGTTAAAAGAGGGATTAAAAAAAGGTAAAAAAGAAGAAAAATTGCAAATTGCTAGAAACTTAAAAAAGAAAAATATGGATATAAACTTTATATCTGAAGTAACAGGATTATCTGTGGATGAAATTCAAAAAATTAATTAAATTATTATTAATAATTATTCATCATAGCATAGCAAAATAAGTATTTTTACTATTTTGTTATGTTATTTTTTTATTTTATTCTTTAAAACTACGATTATTTTCACCAAAATACTTGTTTTTTTCCTATTTTTATAGGATAATATATATGTATGAATTTATTTAAATGAAAGGATTTTTTAGATGAAGTTTATAGATAAATTTTTAAAAGTATTAAATACTGATAGAAATACTTTTGCAACATATGTCTTAACATTAATTAGTGTATATTTAGCAGTAGATAGATTAGTAGAAATGTTACTTATGATATTTACAGGTGTCTCTTATTCTTATTGGGGACCTATAGCATATACGTTTGCTCTTGCCTGTCCAGTATTTGCTTTTCTATTTTCTGGGCAATCAAAATTTGCTTCATCAAAAGCAAAAAAAGTCACACTGTTTTATTTATATGTAATTGGCCTATATATTATAGCAGTTTCTATGTTTACTCAGTGGCTTAATATGGGAGCGTGGTTACTACTTCTTTCAGTTCCTAATTATGTAGAAATTATCACAGATTTTTCAGATTTAGTAACACCAGCTATGGTAAGTATATCTTTATATTTACCTCTAGCAACAATCTTTCCATTCTTCAAGAAATTATTCTTTGGTGTTAATGATAGTAAAGACCAAATACGTTCTATTTGGGATTATGGTGGAATTAGTTTAGCAAGTAAGTCAAAAGATGCAGGAGTTTATTCTTGTGAAGTTTATTTATGTAACAATACTGAAACTGGGAAATCAATTACAATACCAGAAGAGTCAAGATATCAATCATTATTTGTGTGTGGTGGCTCAGGTTCTGGAAAAACATCATTAGTATTTGAACCACTATTTGCTAGGGACTTAGAGAAAAAATACTTTTTCAAAGAAGTTTCAAAAGAAATGGGATACACTGCTTTAAAAACAGGATTAGCTGTTTTAGATGCTCCTTATGAAAATGATTACTTAAACGAAAACTTCAATTTAAATATGTTAGTGCCAGTAGATGGAAAAGAATCTCTTTTCAAAGCTTATTTGAAAAAAATGATTTTAAGTTCGCTTGGTAATGATATAATCTATAAAAACATAGGGCTTACTCTTATGGCACCAGATTACGAAGTAATAAGTCATATGACTAACGTTTGTGATAACTTTGGTATTAAATATAATCTAATAGACCCAAACAACTCAAATTCTGTAGGATTAAATCCTTTCGTTTATGAGGACTCTTCTAAAACCGCTACAACAATTTCTTCAGTAATAAAATCAATGTATAATACAGCACACTCAGATAGTGACGAAGCTTATAAAGAAGATATTGTTATGCAAGCAATTGAAAATCTAGTAGTTTTATTAAAAGAAGTTTATCCTAGAATAAATGAAGGAAGACTTCCTAATATGGAAGATATGCTTAAAATGTTTACTAATTTTGAGCTAATCGAAAAAATGTGTAAAATATTAGAACGTGAAATAGAAAATGATGAATTTGCAAAAGATAAATATAAAGTATTATTAACATATTTCAAAAAGAACTTCTATAGTGATGCACCTGCAAAATCAAGTATGGAAAAATATATTTATTCAGTAATTAGTCAATTAGATAACTTACTTAGAATTCCAGGAATTAAAGGTATTTTATGTAATAGATATAATAACATAAACTTTGATGATGCACTTAGAAATTCAGAAGTAATATTTATTTGTACAAGAAGAGGAGATTTAGGTGCTGCAGGTCATAAAGCATTTGGATTATTTTTCTTAATCACAATGCAAAACTCAGTATTAAGACGTCCTGGAACAGAAGCTTCAAGAGTTCCTTACTTTGTTTACATTGATGAGTTCGCAGACTTCATTTGTAAAGATACTGAAGCAATGTTTACGATGTATAGAAAATATAAAGTTGGAACAACTATTTCTACACAAAGTTTACAACAATTGGAAACACCAGAATTAGCAGTAAACTATAAAAACACTATTCTTTCTAATTGTGCAAGTAAAATATTTACTGGAAACGGCGCTTATGATGAATTAGAGTGGTGGTCTGGTGAATTTGGAAACCACAGAGAATGGGATTACGTAAATAGTATGGATATGAGCAAAATGGAATATGACCCTAAATACGGAAGCGTAAAATGGAAATACATTCCTAACTTTAAGCCTGGAAAGCTTCAAGGTTTAGGTTCAAAAGATTGTGCTTTTAAAATTAGAGGAAGTAACGGAAAGCCAGTGGTTGGTCCTGGTAAACTATCATTCTTGGAGTCAAAATATAAAGAACCTCATAAAATTAGAACTTTTGATTTTGGAAAATACTCTGATGGAGTTACAACAGACACTGAAGATGACACTAGTAGTAAAGCTCATAGAAAATTCAATCCCAAAAATATTAACTTTAGAGATGAGAGGAATGAAATTGACCCAATTCAAACAGATACTACAGATTCAAAATACATGTTTGACAATCAAGATGCAATTGTAGTTAATTTTAAAAAAAGAAAAAAATAGTGATATAGTAAAAAATAAAGCTATTAGATATAAATTTCTATAGCTTTATTTTTATTTCTATTTACATTTTTAAAATTGTAATCCTGTTAATTGAATTATAATCCCTGATACTACTCCTATTGCATATAATAATCCAGTTATTTTTAAATTCTGTTTTATTCCTTTATTCATCTTAAATAACACAATTAGTCCAACACCTGCTCCAACTAACAATCCAGAAATCATTGTTGCTGCTGGAATTACATTTTCTAAATACAATTGTGTTAATATAACAGATGATGCACAGTTCGGAATTAATCCTATAATTCCTCCAAGTACTGGTCCTAATACTGGATTTGACTGGACAAATCCTTCTATTGTATCTTCCCCTACAAAATGAATAATTGTATTTATAATAAATGTTATTATAAGTACAAATAAAAATATATTAACCGTGTGTTTTAATGCTGACTTAAATATACCATGGTCACAATGGCAATGTTCCTTTTCACATAAATCAATAATTCTTTCTTCCTCATTATCTTTTTTTCTTATCCTTAAAACAAAATCAATTATAAAACCAGCAATCATACCAATTAATACTTTTATTCCTAATATTTTAAAAAGTGTGGCTATAGATGCTCCCTCTGAAATAAATATTGGTATCATTTCATCAGATGTAGATAAATATACAGAAATAAGTGTACCAAGTGTTATTACTCTTGCTGCATAAAGATTGGTTGCTGCAACTGAAAATCCACATTGTGGAAATGCACCTAAGACACTTCCTATTAAAGGTCCAAACTTTCCAGACTTTTTAATCGTATCTCTCGCTTTTTCACTTGTTTTATGTTCTATATATTCCATTATCAAATATGTAATAAATAAAAACGGTAATAATTTTACACTATCAATCAGTGCATCTATTATAACATCTAACATACTTCTCTCCTTTACTTAACTTTATTATAATAACATATATTTTAAAAAAAGTAAAGGGAAAAGCCACCTTTCTCAAGGTGGCTCCCCGGGATTCCCTATTCAGGGTCCTCTGCAAGAGAAACTCCATGAATCTCTTCGAGATCAGCGAGGGGGATGGAAAATTCACCCATGTCTCTTTGGCTCCAACCACCAAAGTTGTAACCAACCTCAGTGAGTTTGCGAATTATCTCTCCACTCCCCGTATCAGTCAGGGCACTAATCGAAAACCTAGAATCAGCAGTGACGTCATACCTATAATAGGTTACACCGTTAACAGCCAAACGATTTGACTCAAGTTCAATGAGCTCCATCATATGCCTGTGCTTATTAACGAGTTCTTCCACCTCGATTGTATAGACCTGGAAGTTGTCTCTCTTGACTTTTGGGTCAAGCTCATATCCAGCTTCTATCAGTTTCGAAGCATTTTCCTGCGTGTTGTCGGAATTCCTTACAACAACTCCGACCTTTCCTCCAATCGAATGTTCAAACATTCGAAAGTTTATACCCCTCTCGTAGAGTCTCCGCGTCTCAAGTTGCAGATTTTTTGTAATGTCCATGCAGTACTTCTCCCTTCTATGATTTGCAATTCTGCATACTTAAATTATACCATTTTTTTCAAGTGAGGTCAAATTATGGAAACTTAATTTCTTCTATATCTACCACATACTTGACCAGTTCTACCGTTATTATTAGAATTTGGTATAACATTAATTCTAGCTGTAACACCATTGCTTCCTATATTATTACAATTATTGCTATTATTACAACAATCATTGTTACAAGAATTTTCCATGTTAGAATTAATTGTTAATAATTCATTACTTCTTCCATTTTGACAATTACTAGATATGGTAAGTAAATTGCCATCTTCAAGATTTCCACATGTACTATTTATTGTAAGCAATTCATTTGATGTATTATTACAATTGCAATTGTTGTTATCTCTCCTATAGCAATCACACTCTCTATTTTCTAACTTTTTTATTATTCTAGTTATTATGCAAACAATCACTGCTGTTATATAACTTATAATTGTATATACAATTGTTGCAATTAAAAAATTTATGTTATCAATAATAAATGTAATAACTAAAAATATAGCAAATATAATCGCTGCAACTAAAGCAGGTGATTTAAATATTTTTTGTAACGCAATAGATATAATTATTGTTGCAATTGGAAGTGCAAAAAATAATAGTAAAACATTCATGACTCTTCTCTCCTTTATGTTTTACTATATTTTATGCATATTTTAATTTTTGGTTAACAAAATATATTATTCATATTCTACTTTTACCAAGAACAACCCTTGTGGAGCTAGTGTCTTCCCAGCTTTTTGTCTATCTTTAGCTTCTATAATATCTTTTACTTCTTCTGGTTTTATTTTTCCAAGACCCACATCAACTAAAGTTCCTGATATTATTCTTACCATATTATATAAAAATCCACTTCCTGTAAGTTCTATCCATATTCTTTCGTCTGGTCTTTTTATCACTTCAGCTTTATAAATTATTCTTACACTACTTTTACTACTTGTCCCACTTGCTTTAAAAGCTTTGAAGTCATGTTCTCCCTCAAAATATTTTACAGCTTCTTTCATTCTTTCTATATCTAATTTTATAGGAATATGAGTTTCTAAATTTCTATAAATACTACTTCCATATTTAGAATTATTTATAACATATCTATAAGTTTTCTTCTTGCAACTTAATCTACTATGAAACTTTTCATCAACTTCTTCTGCTTTTTTTATTCTAATTGAACTCTTCATGTTACTATTTATTGCAATCGGAAACTTGTCTATTGGCAATTTAGAATTTGTTTTAAAATTTGCAATTTGTCCCAGCGCATGTACCCCTCTATCAGTTCTTCCAGATGCCATTAATTCTATCTCTTCACCTGTTATTTTTTCAATTGCTTTTTCAATCGTTCCTTGTATATTTAATTTACTAGGTTGTTTTTGCCAACCATTAAAATCTTTTCCATCGTATTCTATAGTAAGCTTTATATTTCTCATAATTACTCCTTCAAATTAAAAAGTCGCCCTTCATTTGCGACTTTTATTTATTTTCTTCATTTTTTTCGCCTTTTGAATTTTCTTTTTGTTTCTTTAGTTTTTCTCTTAATTCTTTTAATTTACTTTTTCTTTCATTTTTCTCTATCGCAAACCTCTTTGTAACAACATTACTTATTAATATTTTCTTTAAAACATCTTCTCTTACATCAGCAATCAGTGTTCCATCTTTTGCAACAGATATTTTCCCAGTTTCCTCAGATACTACAACTACTATACTATCTGATTCTTTTGATATTCCTATTGCTGCTCTATGTCTTGTGCCTAATTCTTTTGCAATATCTTTATCATCTGCTAAAGGTAATACACATGCTGCAGCAGCTATTTTATTTCCTGATATTACAACAGCCCCATCATGAAGAGGTGTTTTAGGCTCAAATATATTTACTAATAATTGAGGTGAAACATCCGCATCCATAGGTATTCCTGTTGCTATTATATCCTGTATTTTTATATCTCTTTCTATTACAATCAAAGCTCCTGTCTTTGTTTTTGCAAGCTCTGTTGCTGCAATTACTATCTTATAAATATCCTCTTTAGTTTTAGTTGCTAAATCTTTATCAATTCCAAAAAACTTTGCAAGTTTATTAGTTCCAAGTTGCTCTAGTGCACGTCTTAACTCTGGTTGGAATATTACTATAATTGCAATAACTCCTAAATTCATTATTCCAGTTAAAATCCAATTTAATATTTTAAGATTCAATAACCCACTTACCCATGTTGCAATTATTAAAAGAGCTATTCCTTTTATCAATTGCCAAGCTCTTGAGCCCTTAACAATTTTAAAAAAACAATATACTAGAAAACAAACTATTGCTAAATCTAGTATTAAAGTTACAAGTTCAAATGGGTTTGATTGTAATGATTTTATATACGCTACTATATTATCTTTATAAAAATTTTCCCAATTCATTCCTAAATCAATTACCATATAATTTTCTCCTAACTTTTATTACATTAAGGCATATACTAGTGTTATTGCTGTTCCTCCTACCATTAATACTGCAAGAACTCCTGCAGTTACTTTAACAAATATTTGTCCTTTATCATATTTATTATTTTTCTTCTCTTTATTTTCTTTATTTTTTCTCATTAATGCTCCATCCTTTCGATATATATTCTATAATATTATAGCACATTATAATTTTTTTTCAAATACTTATTTTCACTTTCCAAAACTTTCTTATTTTATTACTTTTATAATAGTGTCTAATTTTTCTGCTTTATCTTCTCTTATTTTTATAATTTGTTTTATTCTTTCTTTCGCACTTTCTAATTGCTCTAGATTATTTACATGTAGATATGCTAGTTCTTCATCCTTTGTAACGTAGTCTCCTACTTTTTTTAATAATGAAACTCCTACTGTAGAATCTATTTTATCTTCTTTTCTTACTCTTCCTGCTCCTAAGCTGCATGCTAATTTTCCAATTTCTTTTGCATTGATACTATAAATATATCCTGGCTTTTCACTATAAATTGGCTCAACATATTTTGACTCTTCAAAATTTTCTAAATATTCCAAATATGTTACATCTCCACCTTGAGTTTTAACTAATTCCATAAATTTACTATATGCTTTTCCGTTTTGTAAATTTTCAGTCAATAAGTTCTTTGCTTTATCTATACTTTCTGCTTCTCCAGCTAATAATAGCATATATGCTCCTAATTCTAATACCACATCTTTTACATCTTCTGCCATTTTTCCTTTTAATGCTTCTATAGCTTCTTTTACTTCTAAAGAATTTCCCACATTATATCCGAGTGGTTCTTGCATTTTAGTTAACACACATACAGTTTCTCTATTAGCTAGCTTTCCTATACTTATCATTTCTTTTGCCAATTTTTCAGCATCATGTAAGTTCTTCATAAAAGCTCCATTTCCCACTGTTACATCTAAAACTATTTTTTGTGCACCACTTGCAATCTTTTTACTCATTATACTTGATGCAATTAAAGGTATACTTTCAACACAAGAAATAGAATCTCTTAAAGCATATAACTTCTTATCAGCAGGGGCTAAATTCAATGTTTGTGAAATCATACTAATACCTATATTTTCCACATTCTCTATAAATTTGTTGATAGTTATATCTGTTCTATATCCAGGAATTGACTCTAATTTATCCACTGTTCCTCCTGTAAAACCTAATCCTCTTCCTGACATTTTCGCAACAGCAACACCACAAGATGCAACTAATGGAAGTAATATTAAAGATATCTTATCTCCTACTCCTCCTGTTGAGTGTTTATCTACTATTATTTTATTTAATTTAGATAAATCTAATACCTCTCCTGAATTAGCCATAGCAATAGTCAAATTTGCTGTTTCTTTGTCTGTCATTCCTTGAATAAATATAGCCATAACCAAAGCTGCTGCTTGATAATCTGTTATTTCTCCTTTTGTATATCCATTTACAAAGAACTCTATTTCTTCCTTTGACAACTCTTTCTTATCTCTTTTTTTCTCTATAATATCTAATATTGTCATACTTCCTCCTAAAATTTAACCATTTGTAAAATGTTTTGTAAATGTCAGTCTATGAATTGGACATAAACCATACTCTTTTATTGCTGCTATATGCTTTGCTGTTCCATATCCTTTATTTGATATAAATCCATACTGAGGATATATTTCATCCCATTGTCTCATTATTCTATCCCTTGTTACTTTTGCCAAAATAGATGCTGCTGCTATATTGTAACATCTACTATCTCCCTTTACTAGTGGTTCATATGGTATCCCTCTTGTATTTATATGTTCTAAAGCATCTACTAATATTAACTCTGGCTTTATTTCTAGTCCATCTATTACTTCTGTTACACCTTTTTTGGTTGCATTTAATATATTTATATCATCTATAACATCTTGTTCTATAACTGCTATAGAATAACTTATTGCTTCTTCTTTTATGGTATCATATAATTTTTCTCTTCTTTTTTCAGTGACTTTTTTAGAATCATTAACAAATTCTATCATTGAATTTTCTGGCATAATAACACCTGCAACTACTACTGGTCCAGCCAAAGGGCCACGTCCTGCTTCATCTATCCCACAAATATATTTAAAACCTTTGTTATATAAATCTTTTTCTATCTCTTTTAATTTTATTAGTCTTTCTATTTCTTTATCTTTCATTACTCTTCCCTATACTTCCAAATCATCTATATCTGTTAAAGAATATTTTCCATCATACCCAACAGTATTATATACTTCTACAGTTGCATTTGTATCATCAAATTTCAGCAAATAATTTTCTTCGTCTTCCAACGATATATCTTCTAATCCCCATAGTGCCATAGTATCTTTAGTTACCAAATAGCAATCAGCAACCGGTATACTATCTGGTGCTGTAATACCACTTGCTGGCTGTAGTTTTGCATTAGTAACATATACTTCATTTCTTACTTCTGCTTTTTTTGCATCGTCTGGTGAAACTCCCATTTTAAAATTTGCTTCTTCTACTAACCCTTTTGCCTTAGCTTCAATTAGTAACATATTTGTCCTCAGTTCCTCTAATTGAGCTTTCTCTAAGGCATCTCTTCCTGTATAAATTGCTACTCCAGCTAATATTATTAATACTACTATAGTTATTACTAATGCAACTAATGTTATTCCTTTGTTATTTTTTATTTGCATTTATTTCACCCTTTACTTTTTATTTTTACTTATTATATATTTTTAGTAAAATTTTTTCAATAGAAAAAAACAAAAATAATATATTTCAAATCCATTTAGTGTCAACAAACTTTCTAATTTTTTTCACAAAATATTCACAAACCTATTGTATTATATCATTGTATTAGGATAAGATATATAAAGATAGTTTAGGAGGTCTTGAAAATGGAAGAAAACAATAACAACAATAAAAATGTCGTTTATGAAGTAAAACCAGAAAACAACACAAATTTTAAAACAGTACAAAATCCTAGTTCTTATAAAAATTATGAGAATTCTAAAAAGCAAAAATCAGGAACAGGTTTTGCAAAAAGCATTTTATTACCATTTGTTAGTGGCGTTGTAGGATGTGCTGTAGTAGTAGGAACTTGTTTTGGAGTTCCATCAATTCGTTCTAATATATTAGGAACAAATAATTCAACTAATGATAAGTCCTCAAATTCATCAACTATTGGGTATGTAAGTCAAACATCATTATCAAATTATTCAGATACAGCTGTTTATGCTGCAAATAAAATTTTACCTTCTGTTGTAGGTATTACTGTAGAATATAATGTAAATTCTCTATACTCAATGTTTGGTAATAGAGCCCAATCTTCTTCAGCAACAGCCAGCGGTTCTGGAATTATTATTAGTGAAGATGGCTATATTTTAACAAATAACCACATAGTATCAAGTTCTTCTGATAGTGACTATTATGAAGTTTCATCAGCTACAAAAGTAACTGTAAAATTATTTAACGATGATACTGAATATGAAGCTAAAATTATAGGAACTGATGAGCAAACAGATTTAGCTGTTATAAAAATCGATAAAACTGATTTACCAAAAGCTGAATTTGCTGATTCTGATAGTATTAAAGTTGGAGAATTTGCTATGGCTGTAGGAAATCCATTAGGAATGGAAAGCAGTATAACTTGTGGTGTTGTTAGTGCTGTAAATAGAGAAATTACAGATACTGATGGAAACACTTATACATTAATCCAAACAGATGCTGCTATTAATGCTGGTAATAGTGGTGGAGCTTTAGTAAATAGTGAAGGTCAAGTTATTGGTATTAATACATTAAAATTACAAGGTACTGGAATTGAAGGTATGGGATTTGCTATTCCAATAAATTCTACTGAAGATATAACTTCTCAATTAATTGAATATAGTAAAGTAAGAAGACCTTATATTGGAATTACCGGTATGGATTTAGACGAAGAAACAGCAAAAGCTAATGACTTAGTTGTTGGTATTTATGTAAAAGCTGTTGACGATTTCTCTGCTGCTGAAAAGGCTGGAGTTAAACCTGGTGATGTAATTATTGAAGCAGATGGACAAAAAATTACTACTATGGATGAATTAAATGAAATAAAAAATAAACACCAAATAGGTGACCAAATGACTCTTAAAGTAAATCGTGACGGCCAAGAAAGAGATTTAACTGTTACATTAGATGAACAACCTTAATAAATTCCTAATTTATTTATTAGAGCACATCTTATTATAGAATTTTTGAATTCAAATAAGATGTGCTTTTTCTTTTTGTATTAACTATTATAAATATATAGCTATTCGAAACCCATAATAATTTGAAAACATAATATCAGTCGTTTTAAAATTAGTCTTCTAAATTATATTTTATTGTTTTTTCACTTTCAGTTCACAAAATGGACAAATTTCCTTACTAAAATATAAGCATAATCAGTTAAGATACTGATTTAAAATAAAAAACATCCCCTTTTATTTTCAAAAAGAGAAGCTCAAAAGCTTCTCTTAATTTTTTTATTATGCTGTTTTTTGAGCCCGTCCTAAAAAACAGTATAAATATTATAAAATAACCAAATCCATTTCACTAGTATCCGCAGCATTTCCATAAGCATAAATTATATATAAAGCATTTGGTGTTAAATAAAACTCTGTAGATTTCTCTAACTCATATATATCACTTGAAGTATCTCTTGAAAAAACATTATATCCTAAACTTTGTAAATCTTTTGCCTTATCATCTTCTTCTTGTACTTTTGTATTTATTCTATTTTGAACCTCTTGTTCATCTAATTTTTCTATTTTTAACACTTCTTGTAATGTTATTTCTTTGTTATTTCGTAAATCATAGTTATAAGTTTGTATTATAACCTTTTGAGCATTAGACCCCTCCTTAAGATTTGCTCTTATCATAAGCGATAAAATACCATCTTGAACATTTGCTACATAGTCAACTGTATAAATTATGTTAGAATTTTCTGTTTGTAAAACATTGTCAGCAAGTACTTTAAAAATACTTTCTATTTCCTGATTATATCCATCTGTTATTTCATTATCAACATTTATATGTGGAATATTAACTTCTACATTATAACTATTTAATTTACTTTCCTTTTTTTGATACCCTGTATACACTAAATCTTTATCTTGTTCTTTTTTCTTACCATTATTTTCTCCATTATCATTATTTACACCATTTATAAATAAACTACCAAATTCAGATTCTAATGCTAAAATATCATCTTCCGATTTACTTCCATATGCTGATTCGCTACCCATTCCTATAAAGCTTGCTAAATCTATCCTTGCATAGAATTGGACATAGAAAGCAACTATAATAGAAATAATACATATCAAAATAATTGATGCATATAAAATTATTTGTCTTTTTTTTATTTTTTCCTTTTCTGGTAATGTAACGTTCATTCTTTAACCTCATCTTATTTTTTCATTTTTGTTATATTTGTTATATCTATTTAATTATAACATTATTCTTTCTATTATTCAACATTAATTTTGTATTAATCTTCCTATAAAATGTTGACTATTCCTTTATTTTAGAGTATTATTATATAGATATAATATTATAAAGAAATGAGGAATTAAAAGTATGTTATGTTCAGAATGTAATAAGAATCCTGCCATACTTTTTTATAAAAAAATAGAAAATGGTAAAGAGTCTTTAGAAGGATATTGTTATGACTGTGCCAAGAAAAAAGGCATTAATCCTACTGAGGTTTTATCAGAGCAAAATAACCTTCTTTCAAAGGATAAAATGAATCTTAACGATATGACTCAACAATTGGAGACAATTTTTAAAGATTTAGCCGAAAACATAAACTTAGAAGATATTGAAAATATGGAAGGAGCAATCACATTTGATAATGCAAATGATGATAATCCTGATTCCCCAAAAATATCAGGAGCAGCTATTCCTATTGGATCTATCTTTTCTAATATGTTTCAAAACAAAAACGATAGTGATGAAGAACAAGAAACAAGTAATGGCAGAAAAAAAGTAAAAGTAGAAAAAAAGAAAAATAAAAAACAAAATAAGAAAAAGAAATTTTTAGACACATTTGGTACTAATCTAACAAATAAAGCTAAAAATAATGAATTAGATATAGTAATTGGTAGAGATAAAGAAATTGGAAGAGTTATTCAAATACTAAATAGACGTTCTAAAAATAACCCTTGTTTAATTGGTGAACCTGGTGTTGGAAAAACTGCAATTGCACAAGGATTAGCAATTCGTATTGCTAATCAAAACGTACCAGCTAAACTTTTAAATAAAGAAGTTTATTTACTAGATATGACTTCTATTATTGCAGGAACACAATTTAGAGGTCAATTTGAATCAAGAATGAAAGGTATTATTGATGAGTGTAAAGAATATGGAAATATCATTTTAGTAATTGATGAAATCCATAATATAATTGGCGCAGGAGATGGAGAACATTCTATGAATGCTGCTAATATTTTAAAACCAGCCCTATCTAATGGAGAAATTCAATTGATTGGCACAACTACTTTAAAAGAATACAGAAAATATATTGAAAAAGATTCAGCTTTGGAGAGAAGATTCCAACAAGTTTTAGTTGAGGAACCAAACGAAGATGATTCTATTTCAATTCTTGAAGGAATCAAAAAATATTATGAAGAATATCATAAAGTAAAAATCTCTTCTGATGTGATTCGCCAAGCTGTTATTATGTCTGAAAAATATATCCATGATAGATTTTTACCTGATAAAGCAATTGATATTCTAGATGAAGCTTGTTCTAGGATAAACTTAGAAAATAAGGAATTATATAAATTAGAAATGCTAAAACAAGAACTTTCTCAAGTACAAGCTGAAAAAGAAGAAGTAGTCGCAGCTGATTCAACAGAAGATTACCAAAGAGCAGCTGACTTAAAAACTCGTGAATGCCAATTGATAGAAGAAATTGATAAATTAAATGAAAAGGCAAAACCGAAACAATTAACAATTCAAGATATTGCAAACGTTATTGAAAGCTGGACTAAAATTCCTGTTAAGAAAATAACAGAAGAAGAAACCTTAAAATTATTAAACCTAGAAGAAAATCTTCATAAAAGAATTATTGGTCAAGATGAAGCAGTAAATAGTGTAGCAAGAGCAATTAGAAGAAATCGTGCTGGATTAAAAAGTACAAATAGACCTCCTTCATTTATATTTGTAGGTCCTACAGGTGTTGGTAAAACTGAACTTGCAAAATCTTTAGCTTATGAAATGTTTGGATCAGAAGATTCTATTATTAGAATTGATATGTCTGAATATATGGAAAGTCACTCTACTTCTAAATTGATAGGTGCACCTCCAGGATACGTTGGATATGATGATGCAGGACAACTTACTGAAAAAGTAAAAAGGAAACCTTATTCTATTATCCTTTTAGACGAAATAGAAAAAGCTCATCCTGATGTATTTAATATTTTATTACAAGTATTAGATGACGGAAAGCTTACAGATAGTCAAGGAAACACAGTTAGTTTTTCAAATACAATAATTATTATGACATCAAATGCAGGTTCAAATATCAATACAAACTCTATTGGTTTTGGAAAGCAAACTCTTGATAAAGGAAAAGTATTAGACAAACTAAAAGATGTATTTAGACCTGAATTCTTAAATAGAGTTGATGAAATAATTAGCTTTGACCCATTAACTAAAGAACAATTGTTACAAATTGTTGATTTAATGTTAAAAGACACTGATAAAGCTTTAAAAGATAAAGATATAGCAATGGAAGTTACTCCTAAGGCTAAAGACTTTATATTAGAAAAAGGAACTGATATAAAATTTGGAGCAAGACCTTTAAGAAGAGCTATTCAAAGATATGTTGAAGATGAGTTATCTGAGATGATATTAAGAGGAGAACTTCAAGATGGTCAAAATGTAAAAGTAGATTTTGAAAATGATAAATTAAAATTTGAAGTTATTAAATAGGAGAAAATTATGTTAAAACATATACCAAATATACTTACGATTATAAGATTTTTATTAATACCATTTATACTATTTTATATTTTTACAGGAAACTATATTTTAGCATTTATATTTTTTACTATTTCTGGTATAACTGACATTGCAGATGGTTGTATTGCAAGAAAATATAATTTAATATCTAATTTTGGTAAACTAATGGATCCTTTAGCTGATAAATTAACACAAATTGCAACTCTAACCTCTTTAGTTGTTGTGAATATAATTCCACTTTGGATTTTAATTATAGTAATCTCTAAGGAATTTATAATGATTTGCGGAGCTTCTTTCCTTTACGGAAAAGATGTTGTAGTTTACAGCAAATGGTATGGTAAATTATCAACTGTTTTACTATATGTAGCAATTGTATTTTCACTACTTACAAAACAATTTGACCTTACTGGAATATGGGCAAATATTGATATGGCATTATTCTGTTTAGCAGTAACAGCTACTCTTTTCTCACTTATCATGTACATAAAAGATTTATACAAAAAAGGATTTATTGATAAACAAGACTTAAAGAAGGAAGTAACCGTAGATAAGAAAGAAAAGAAAAAGAAATAAAATAAAAATAGGAACTGGATAGAATAATTATTCGGTTCCTATTTTATTAAAATTATAATTTATTCATAATCTTCTATTAATTGATTTAGGTTTTGTTTTCCATTTATTTTTATTCCCTTTTCCATTTCTATTTTATCAGTATCTGTTAAATATTCTGTTGCAATATCAGTTATCATATATTCTTCTTCTGTACCATCTTCAAGTATATGAAACACAGTAACTGTTCCATCTACGTCTCTTACAACATAATGTTCATTACAACTTCCTTCTACTTCTTTACTAAGTATTATATCTGTATCTGTAAATTTTTCTACAGTCCAATCTGTATATCTTTCTTTTAATTCATTCTCACTTAAATTAACAAACTCATGTGGCACTTCTACAAATTCACTAGTTGTATGTCCACATTCTTTATAGGTTTGTTTAAAAGTTATAAATGCATTTGGTGATATTCTTTCTTCATTTGCATTTGTTTCAACCATATTAGTATTATTCTCCGTTACATTTTCGTCTTCATTTGTTATATTCTCCACAGCTACATTTTGCACTTCAATTTTTGCATCATTATTTTCTTCTGGCATATAAATAAAAACAGCCGTAGCCATTGCTGCAACAATCACAACAATTATAAGTAATATAATAATAATTCTATTCATATTCTTTCCTCCGAATTTATCTTTTGTACTTATTGTTCACTATTTTCAGAAATTTATACCATAATTTTACAAACTTAATACATTGAATTTATAATATACTTTCCCTTATTGTTTACAATTATACTTATTTCACCATTTATATCTGTTCTATAAACTTTTACATCGAGTTTTTCTAATCTTTCTACAATCTCATTAGAAGGATGTCCAAATAAATTATTTTTCCCTACTCCAATAAGACAATTTTTTGGATTAACCAATTCCAGAAAATTGTCTGTAGTAGAAGTTTTAGAACCATGATGAGCAACTTTTAAGATATCACTTTCTAGAACAAATTTATCTTTATATAAGCTCACCATCTTATCTTCGGCAATTTTCTCTATATCACCTGTAAAAAGGCATGAAAATCCATTATAATTTAATTTCATAACAATAGCATTATTATTTATCCTGTTTTCTGTAATTTGGTCTTCCTGTGGCCATAAAATATCAAAATATAAACTGTTCTCTATTTTTATTTTATCTCCTAGTTTCACAATCGTAACTGGAATATCTTTTTCTTTTACTATTTCTAAAAACTTCTGATAATTTTCTGAGTTTTCTTCTTGTTTTGATATGCATACTCTATTTACTTTTAATTCTTTTAAAACAGTAAGTAAACCTCCTACATGATCTTGGTCAAAATGTGATATAAACATTAAATCTATTTTTTTATATCCTCTATCTAAAATATATGGAATTAAAGTGCTCTCCCCTACATCAAAATCACTACCTGTACTTCCTCCTCCATCTATTAAAATAGTTTTATTTTTAGGCGTAACAATAAAAGTACAATCCCCCTGTCCTACATCCAAAAAATATATTTTTAAGTTTTTTGGAATAAAATGAAAGATAGAAAAAAGTAAAATAACTGATAATAAAATAATAATAATTCTTTTTTTATATTTTTCTTTATGCTGTATAAAACGATATTTATAAGCTGCAATTAAATTTTTAAATCGTATCTTAGTAATACTTAGGGTTCTATCATGATAGATTTTATAGATATAATTAAGAGCCACAAAAATAATATAAATAATTAGAACTAAAGATATTTTAGGAGTTACAACATATATTTTAGAAAATGATAAATTACTAAAATTTGAAATAAAAATAAGTACATTAACAAAAAATTCTAATGCCCCTGATAAAAATTCAGCTATCGGAAAAAATATGAATGACATAATAACAACTAACGTTCCAAAAATCGTAAGTGGTCCGAAGTATTATACTTACTAACAGGTTAGTTATTAAAAAATAGCTACTAAACAAATTAAAATGAAATAACATAATAGGAACTACACCCATACTTGCTGATATGGTCACGGCTAATATCTCTTTTATTTTAGAAATTAAAAGTATTATTTTTCTATTTATTTTATATTCATATTTCTTATTTTTTGGTTTTATATTTTTTAATATTTTAAAAACCGTTTTATTAAACAGAATAATTCCTATTGTTCCTAAATATGATAGTTGTAAACCTACATTTGTAATAAAAAATGGATTATAGAAAAGCATAATTAGAAGTGACAAAAATATAGATGTCCAAATATCATTCTTCCTATAAAACAAACCTGCCCCCATAATTAATATTCCCATTATGCTTGCCCTTACTATTGATGGAGAAAAACCAGTAAGAGCTGTATAAAAAATTAAAGTAATAATTATTATAATTTTGGTTTTTCTTTTTCCTAAACTAGATTTAAAAACAAAATACATTCCAGAAATTATATATATAACTTGCATCCCTGATACTGCTAAAACGTGTGAAAGACTGCTTATCTTAAAAGCCTCTTCTATATCTTCATCTATATTTCCATTGTCTCCAAGCAACATTCCAATAAGCATACTTGCCTCTCTAGAATTCATAAAACTATTTATTTTTTCTTTTATAGAATTAGACATTTTTATAGTTAAACTAATAAAAGGATTTCCTTTATTTTTCTCTATAACTTTTACATTATCCACTTTAACATTCCCATATACTTTTATACTTTTTAAATACTCTTTATAATTAAATCCTCCATAATTTCTTTTTCCGCTTGCTTCCTGAAATTCTCCATCAAAATTTATTACATCTCCATATTCTAAGAAAACATCATTTTTCTTACTTACTTTTAAATATAAATATGTATTTTTACAATTTTCTTTTTCTATATCTAATATTTCTATTTTATATATATCATTATATTCTTTTTCTTTCTTTTCACTTACTACTACTGCAGTACCTGACAAATTTTCTTCGTCTTTATATAAATTTTCATATTTATTATTTTGGTAGATTGTTATCGTATTTGAAATAATTGATGTAATACAAATTACAATAAGAACCTTTGAATTAAAAAACAATTTTAAATATCTAAAATATCTTCTTGGATTTAACAAATTTAATTTTTTTACTTTTTCTTTTATTAATTTCTTTTTTATAAAATAAATAATAGCTATAAAAATATATAAAAGGACTATACTAAAATTAATGTATAGCCCCATAATTATCCCTATTATATATCCTATAGCTACAACTAAAATTGGTCTTTTAATAATTAATCTTCCTTTCTTAGTTTGCTATATTACCCTCCTTGCTCCTACATAGTTGTTATTATAATATCCTGAATTTATTGTATCTATTGTTACACCTCTTGATGGATTAGCAGCATGAACTATTTGCCCTCCACCAATATAAATTCCTACATGATTTATACCTGATACTGATGGTCCAAACATTACTAAGTCTCCAGGTTGTAAATCTCCTCTTGCCACCGCTGTTCCATTACTATATTGTCCTTTTGCTGTTCTACTTAAACTTACTCCATGTAATTTGAATACATATGACGTAAATCCTGAACAGTCAAAGCTGTTTGGTCCTGATGCCCCATATACATATCTACTTCCTATGTAATTCTTAGCTGTTTCTATTACTGTTGCGCCTTTTCCAGATGATACTGTAGTAGTTGTTTCTGTCTTTATTTCTTCCGTCTTCTTTCTTGTAGTTGTACTACCTCTTGACGTCACTGTTTCTTGTGTTTTTGATGATGATAGTAAGTTTGATGCTATATATCCTTCTTTACTATTAACACTTACCTTTGACCATCCATTTTCTTCTGATAAAACAGTTACCTCTGTATTAATCTTTATTTGCTCTACTATCTCTGAATCTTTACTTGCTTCTTTTCTTACATTTACAGTTGCTGAATTTGCATACATTGTTTTTGTCGTTTGCGATTTTTCTTCTTCCTCATCTGCTACTTGTTTTGCAGTTTCTGCTGCTGCTTTTGTTTCTTCATCAAGTTTTGCTTTTTCCTCTTCTGTCATTAATTTATCGCTTCTAATCCAACCTTTTGTTGTACCACTTTCTACACAAATCCATTCTCCTATTGTTTCTATTACTGTCACTTGGTCATTTTGTTTTACTTCAACAATATCTGTTGCGTTAATAACTGGTACTATTTTTAATTTTGTATTTTCTTTAACTACCATTGTACCTGTTACTTCAGTGTTTATCTCTGTTGTTTCTTGTTCTTCATTTGCTGTAGCTTCAGTATTGCTTTCTATTGTATTAGTTTCTTCTGATGTATTTTGTGCTTCTTCTACTTCTCCAGATACTTCTACTAAATCTTCTCTTAAGTATCCTGTAACATTATTTTCTGTTTTTACTTCATACCAGTTTCCTGTTTTTTGTAATACTTCTACTTCATCATTTAATGATAATTGTACTAAAATTCTACTCTCCTCGTCTGCTGTTTCTCTTAAATTTGCAGTTTCTACACTTATGGTTGCAGTATTTGCTGCAAAAATCACATTTGTAAAAAACATAATTGCTATTCCTAAAGCGGCTATCATTAGTATGTTTTTTATTAAATTTTTCTTTTTCATTTTCATATTACTCCTTAAATAAATAATATTCACATCCTGTTAGTTAACGAACATAGTATACACATAAAAAAATCATTTGTCAAGTTTCACAAAAAAATTCGCTACAAGTATTGACAAATCCACTTTTTTGTAATACAATAGTTTAGCAATATTGATAATATGATTTAAATAGAGCTTCTCCCCGGTGGCCTTATTTAAACTTCATATATAAATATAATAAAAATAGGAGGGTATAAATTACCATGAATAATACAACATATAGTGCAAAAAAAGGTGAAGTAGAAAGCAAATGGTATATTATTGATGCAGCAAATAAGCCAATCGGTAGAGTTGCTACAGAAGCTGCAAAATTATTAAGAGGAAAACATAAACCAACATTTACACCAAATATCGATGTTGGAGATCATGTTATTATTTTAAATTGTAAAGATGCTGTTTTAACAGGTCACAAATTAGATCAAAAAATTTATAGACATCATTCAGGTTACATTGGAGGAATGAAAGAAGTTCCTGCAAGAGTAATGCTTGAAAAAAATCCAGAAAAAGCTATGACTTTAGCTATCAAAGGAATGTTACCTCATAATTCTTTAGGTAGACAAATGCTAAAGAAATTAAGAGTATATGCTGGAGCAGAACATGAAAATCAAGCACAAAAACCAGAAGTATGGGAGGTAAAATAAGATGGCAAAAAAAGATAATATTGTTTTTTATGGTACAGGTAGAAGAAAAAACGCAGTTGCTAGAGTTAGAATAGTTGAAGGAACTGGAAAAATAACAATAAACGGAAAAGACATTGATGAGTTTTTCGGTTTAGAAACTTTAAAAGTTATAGTAAGACAACCTCTTACAGTTACTAACACAACATCTAAATATGATGTTATTGCAACTGTTAAAGGTGGAGGTTTCACTGGTCAAGCAGGAGCTATTCGTCATGGATTAGCAAGAGCTTTAAATGAAGCAAATTCAGAATATAGACCAATCTTAAAATCAAACGGATTCTTAACAAGAGACCCACGTATGAAAGAAAGAAAGAAATATGGTCTTAAGAAAGCTAGAAAAGCTCCACAATTCTCAAAAAGATAGAAAAATCAAACCTTGGAAATTATTCCAAGGTTTTTTGTTTTCTATTTATTTTTTATTAATTCCATATACTCTTCTTCTAATCTTTGTCTTTCTTTTTCATCTTTACAAATAGAAATCTTAGAAGTAACTTCTGCAAGTTTGATATCTAAAAGTAAATCTTTATTGCTAATACTTTTCTTCTTGTTTCCTTTATATTCTAAATATCTAGTATAATTTCCTTCAAATTCTGTTATCTTCTTATTTTCTATTATCATAATATTAGTTGCAGTATTATCAATTAAATTTCTATCATGAGTAACAAAAAGAATCGTTCCTTTAAACTCCTTCATTAAATATTCAAATGCTTCAATAGATTCTATATCTAAAAAGTTAGTTGGTTCATCTAATACTAAGAAATTACTATTTGAAGTCATTATCTTAGTAAGTGATACTTTTACTCTCTCCCCTCCACTTAAAACTTCTACTTTTTTATATACATCACTTCCTTTTATATTTAAACTTGCTAAAATATTTCTGATTGTTGTTTCATCTTGATTTGTATCTTTTAGAATATTTTCTATAATAGTCTTATCTTCATCTAAATTGTTTAAATCTTGTTTAAAATAAGATATTTTACTACTTGGATTTATTTTTATAGTAGAATTTCCATTTATAATTTCTTTAATTAAAGTGGTCTTTCCTACTCCATTTTTACCAATTAAAGCTGTTTTACTATTTGTTTTAATATTGAAATTAGTTTTATCTAAAAGTAGTCTATCTCCAACCTTAATGCTTAAATTATCGCAACTTACAATATACTTACTTTTTAATTTTAAACTTTCTGGCATTTTCATAAAAATATTATATTTCAAACTTGGCTTTTCTTTTATTTCTAATTTTTCTAGTCTTGTTTCCAAACTTTTTGACCTTTGTTCTACTTTTTCTCTTTTATTTTCTACTCCTCTTTTATGAAGTCTTGCTTCTGAATTTCCCATTCTCTTTGGAGTTTTCCTCATATCCTTTGCTTCATTTTTTACTTTATTTATTGAAACTTCTAGTCTTTTCTTTTCAGTTACATATTGTTCATATTCAAATTGTTTTCTTTTTCTACTTTCTTCTTTTTGTATTTTATATTTAGAATAATTTCCATTATATTTAGTAACTTGTCCATTTTCTATTTCTAAAATATTATCTACAACACCATCTAATAAATTTCTATCATGTGAAATTAAAAGCAAAGTTTCTTCATACTCTATCAATTTCTTCTTTAATTTTTCTATCTCATCAATATCTAAATTAGAAGATGGTTCATCTGCAAGTAGTATATCTGTATTTTCTCTTAACTTTTCATCAATTTTCTTCTTAGTTATTTCTCCTCCACTTAAAAACGTATCTTCATTATTTAATTGTTCTATATAAGAGATATTTCCATTTACAATAACCTCTCCACCATCTGATTCTACTTTTCCTGAGATAATGTTCAATAGAGTGGATTTACCGCTTCCATTAATCCCTACTATTCCTATCTTCTCTCCTTGATATATTTTTAATTCTTCTATATCAATTATTTTTCTATCTCCATAATATTTAATTACATCTTTTAAAATTATTCTTTCCATTAAAAAAATTCCTCCTTTAAATCATATTAAAGAAGAAATTTATTAACATACTATTAAATTACATATGAAAATACTTTTATATTCTATATATTTTAGGCATAACTAATAAATCTTCCAAAATATGATTTTTTATTATTTTGTTTTATTTGATTTATTAGTACTGCTCATTTCTCCACCATTTTTAGCCTTTCTTTTTACTACATTTTTATTTTACCACAATATTTAAAATTTATCAATACTATTCCACCATTTCTAACGCATCACTTCCTCCATTTAATCCCTCTAGATTATAGTAAGTATTCGGGATGTGTCCTACAATTACATTTTCAGCAAGTAAAACTTGGTTTGTTATTTTTCTTTCTATATCCTTAAATGGTGTAAGTACTTTTACATTGCACACAACTTCTAAATAAATTCTGTGTAATGTTTGGTTTATTCCTTGTGAAGTAAACTCACTTTTTAAAGTAGTTTCAACATTTCCTATCGAAGAAATTCTAATACTAACTCCAGGTCCTCTTCCTGATAATAATTTCCATCCTGTAAAACTTCCGAAGTGCTATTTGTATATCCTCTCTTCCTTTATTATCTAACTCTTCTTGTATCTTTGTTGCTATTTTAGAAGTTATTTCATTCATATTAGTCACATTTGATTTTATCATAGTTATATTATCATTTACATCTTTTTCAACAGTAAATAAATCTTCATAAGTGTAATCTTTCATGACATTTATTGCTTGTTCATTTGAAACAGTAATTGCTATTGATTTTGCCTTAGATTCACATAGAGTATCAAAAATAGGAGAAACTGCATCTAAAACATATTTCATTGTACTAAAAGCAATCACCAGAATCATAATAATTGTAGCCATTTTTTTAGAAATTTTCTTGTTACTATTTCTCCTATTTTGAATAGCTTTAGGAAGTTTTATTCTCGGTCTTGAATATATTTTATACATTGTTCATACTTGGAACTCTAGTATAATGTGGTATAAAAAGTTTTTGCCCAGGAGTTATAACATTTTCGTCTTCTATTCCATTTGTCCTTGCAATATCTTCTACTGTACTTCCAAATGCTTTTGCTATCTTCCATAATGAATCATCTTTTTTTACAATATACATTATTATACTGTAGTCTTCTTCTTCTCTTTCTCCATTTGTTTGTATTTCGTCAATTACATTTATGTTTGATGTTCTATATGAATTTAAATTCATTCCCAAATCTATATTTACCGCAACTACTCCTCCATCTTGTACAATAAAGTCTTGATTTAGTACTTGCATTTCCATTTCAGTAATCATATCCTCAACACCCTCTAAATTATCTATACTATAATTAAATGGTATTTTAATATTTCTTGTATCTACTTGTAATTCACTATTTGATAAAATAAAGTTTAATTCTAATTCTCCTTCATATACAATTTTGCTTGACTTTTTATGTTCTTTTTCAATTCTAGGTACTACATCCACATCTATTACATTTCTATCGCCCATCCCTTCTAATGTAACTTTTTCCCTTATTTGTAAAGAATTCTTATTCTCTTGTTTATTCCTCATAGTTGCTATTCTTCTTTGATTAAATTCTAAATTCTCTACCGGACTATACAAGTCTTGTATTAAACTAATTTCTTTTTCTTCATATACAGTTGCCATTACTCCAATTTCTATTTCGATATATATAGAATGCTCTTCCACTGAATTTGGCTTTAATACTATATTTCTTATTTCATATTCTACATCACAAATATTCTCCTCAGTTACATCTTGTATATCAATAAATCCAACAATTGGTATATTTGCAGTTACATTCCCTATTCGATTATCTTCTGTTAGATACATGATTTTTACTTCTGCTTCAGCTTTTGTTAGTATTTTATTATAACTAATTTTTACATCTTTATTTCCTATACACACATTCGCCTTTAATATTTCAGCTAAATTATCTTCTGTGTTTATATTTATCGTATCTTTAGAAAAAATCTTATTGTCTCCTATTCCAACTAATGAATTTACCAGCAAATTTTCTTGTAATGTTTGTATCCCATCTCCATTAGGAATGCTATTTACAATTGCTATAGTTTCATTAGCATATACTTTAACTTCCAGTTCAATTGCTGCTTTTATTCCTATTTTTCTTCCATTTATTACTTTTGCTTCTATACTTTTTAAATTAGTAATTATTTTACAATTCATCTCTTCACTTGCATTTGCTATTTGGATATTTTCTGAAAAATCCAAAGTAGTTGTAAGCCCTCTTATTTTATCATTTTCATCTTCTGCCATATACATTATATATGTATTAATGTTTCCATCAATTCTAACTTTTCCTTCCATTATTTCTTTTTTATAAATACAAACTACCCCACTTGTACAAATTGTATTCAAAATATCTGGCTTAGAATCTGGAACTATCATATCTCCTTCTACAAGTATAACTTCTGATTTTGTTGCGACTAATTTATTTACTGATAAACTTTCTTTTATTGTTTCTACAACCATTTATTAAAACCTCCTTTAATATTCTTTATTCATTTATATTAAGAAAGTTTTTGTTTTATTCTATAAAAACAAAAAAAGCAGAATTTATTTTCTGCTTTTTATCTTCTATAATGATGTTTTTCTTGGTTTTGACTCTGGAGCTGGTGGAATTAATGGAGAATATGACTCACCATCAAATACTTCGACTTCTACTGTTCTTGTTAAAACATCTGTGTAACTATAGGTTACATTTCTATTATTTTCCTCATATTTTACTACAAAAATATTTGGGTAAGCTTTTTCTATTGTAGCTTCTTTTTCAAAGGCTTTGCTTCTTCCTAAAGAACCTTTAACAATTATCTTTTGTCCTTCTTTTTGTAAGATATCAGTTTTTAAATTTACTATATCTGACCTACAAATCATGCTATCACCTTCCCTTAAGATAGCTTGATTATAGCATTTTTAGCGTTTTATGTCAAAGAACAGATTTTCTTGTCGAATTCTTATATTCCTTGATTTTTCAAGCATTCTATAAATCTTTTTCAGCTGTTTTACAACTATATTACATTTATGTTACATAAATATTAAGTTGGTTTATTTTTATAATTACGTTAACTTTTTTAATTTTCCGTTAGCTCCTATTCCACTCACTCCATCCTTACCATCTCTTAGCTCATATGCTATATCATCAATTGTTATATATTTATATTTTTCAGTTGTGGCTATTTTTTCAGCTACCAATAATGGATCCATAAAATCTATTAATATTCTTGCAGGCGAAGATGCAAAATTTGCCCCAGCAGATATTAATGCTTCAAAATAACTTTGACATGCTCCTGCAAATATTACTAAATTCTTTTGTTTTTCCTTATCATATTTTCTTGCTTCTTTCACTGTCTCTATGAAATATCTGGAATTCCTGTAATTATAAATGTCATGATACCTGCTTCCTCTTTTTAGCATACCATCATGACCTGTAATTACTAGTATATCAGGATTATATATATCTAATAAACGTCTAACCACTTTTGGTTGTTTATATTCTGGAATATTTTTTACAATAGCATTCAAACCTACTTTTTTATAATAATTATAAGACTTTTCACTATATTTTCTATCACCATCTAAATGAAGTATTTTACCAGATATTATTTTATCATTAGTCCTCTTTTCCTCTGTTGCAAATATTCTTTTTTCCAATCTTTTATTCAATTTATTTAATCTTTTTCTTGCTTCTTCTTTGGGTATTATTTCTAAATCATAAATTGGACTATCTGCTTCTATTCTTTCTACTAATCCATTTAATATAGCCACTTTTTCATTCGTTTTTTCAATTATATGGCTAACTACAAAATATATATCCTTACCATATGATTTTCTTCCTACTATATCTCCTTTTCTAATTTCTCTCATAATGTTCACCTCATAAAATAGGGCTATTATATTTTATGTCTTATTTTGTAGAAAAGTGATATTTATATTTTAATGCCCATATTTTCTTTTTGTAGCCAATCCTCCTCTTATGTGTCTTTCCGCTTTATTTTCATCTAGAACTACTCTTACCTCTTTTGCTAAAGCTGGATTTATCTTTTTTAATCTCTCCGAAACATCCTTATGGACAGTACTTTTACTTATTCCAAATTTTTTAGCTGCTCCTCTTACTGTATCTTTTGTTTCTATAATATAATGTGCGAGTATAACACTACGCTCTTCTATTGATACACTTTTCATACTGCTCTTTCTCCTTTTATTTCTAGAATGCTTTTGTTTAATTGTATTCCTATTTTTTGATTGTTAGAACTCATATGTAATGCTGTTTTTCAGGACGGAGTCGAAAAACAGCATAAAAAAAGAAACATAACCTTAAAGTTATATTTCTCTCTAATATTATATAATTTATTTTGCTGTTTTTTGACTCCGTCCTGAAAAACAGCATTAAACAGCAATTATGCAAATAAATCCAAAATTTCTTCTTTTGACATCTTGTTTATAAATGTTTCTTTTGTTGAAAGAATATCTTTATAAAGCTTTTCTTTTCTTTCTTGCATCTTATTTATTTTTTCTTCTATAGAATTACTCGTAATTAACTTATATACTTGAACACTATTTTTTTGTCCTATTCTATAAGCCCTGTCTGTTGCCTGATTTTCATTAGACACATTCCACCAAGGGTCATAATGAATCACTACATCTGCTGATGTTAAGTTAAGTCCTGTTCCACCTGCTTTTAATGAAATTAAAAATACTTTTATTTCATTATTATTATTAAATTCATCGACCATCTCTATTCTATCATTTACAGGTGTACTTCCTATTAGTTTTAAATGTTTTATCTTTTTCTTATCTAATTCTTTTTCTATTATTTGGAACATAGATGTATAACTTGAAAATAGTAATATCTTATGACCTGACTCTATTGCATCTGTAACTAAATCCATACATTGATTTAGCTTGCCACTACCACCTTTATAGTTTTCAATAAAAAGACTTGGATGACAACAAATTTGTCTTAATCTTGTAAGTAACATTAATATTTTAAATTTACTTTTTTCAAAGCTATTATCATTTAATTCTTCTGCAATTTCTTTTTTAGTTTGTGCTAAATATGATAAATATATTTTTTCTTGTTCTTCTTCCATTTCATTTTTCATAACTGTAATATTCTTATCAGGTAATTCTGTTAAAACATCTTTTTTAACTCTTCTTAAGACAAATGGACTAATTAATCTTTTTAGTCTCTCTAATGCTTCTTTATCTTCATATTTAAGTATTGGCTCTTCAAACTTTTTCTTGAATTTGCTATATCTATACAAATATCCAGGCATTATAAAGTCAAATATAGACCATAATTCTGCTACAGAGTTTTCTATTGGCGTTCCTGTTAAAGCAAATTTAGTTTCACCATTTAAACTTTTTAATGAGGTTGCATTTTGTGTTGTTGAATTTTTTATATATTGTGCTTCATCTGCAATTATTAATTTAAAGTTTTTATCCTCATAATTTTCTACATCTCTTTTTAACAAATCATAAGATGTAATTAGTAAATCATAATCTTTATAATGTTCTAGTTTTTCTTTTCTTTCTTTTGCTGTTCCCTTTACTATTAATACCTTTATTGAATGGCACCACTTTTCAATCTCTGCTTTCCAGTTAAGTACTAATGTACTTGGGCAAACTACTATTGATGTTGCTTTTTCTTTAGTTTTTATTTCTGATTTTAACACTGCTATAATTTGAAGTGTTTTTCCGAAGCCCCATATCGTCTGCTAATATTCCACCAAGTTTATATTTTTCTAATGTTTTAAGCCATCTATATCCTACTTTTTGGTAATCTCTTAATTTATTTTCAAAGTCTTTGTCTATTTTTATATTTTCTGAAACTTCTGAGTTCTCTATTCCATTTACAATCTTTGTAAACTACTCATTCTTAGATACTGCAATATCTTTATTAGAATCCATTAATTTTTCCAAATATAAACTTCTATTTATTGGAAGATTAACTTTTCCTTCCGTTACTTTACTATAATCTATATCCAAAGTTTCTTCCATTTCTTCTAATAAATTTAAATTCTCATCATTACTTAAATCTAAAAAATTTCCATCTTTTAATTTATAATATTTCTTTTTTAATCTATAATTTTTTAAAATATCTTTTATTTCATTAATATCTATATTTATTTTAGAAAAGTCTAGTTCTAATAGTCCGTTATCTATTTTTATCCCTATATTCGAAATCTTTGGTTTCATTATTTGTTTATTTTTGAATTTATCTGTTGCAAACACTTCAAATTCATTGAAATAGCTATTAATTTTTTGAGATAAAAAGTCATAAATAGAGTCTTGATCTTTCATAATAAACTCTTTTCTTCCAGAAACAAACTCAAATCCATCCATAAATATCCTTTTTATTACTTCCGCTTCGTCTGGAACATTTCTTGTTATATTATTTTCTTTAATTAACTGTTTATAATTATTTTCTAAAACATTAAACTCACAATTTTTATAGACAAATCTTAATTCAAGCAAAATATTCCCTCTATCATCTACGTCTAATAATATTTTAGATGATAGTTGATTCACAATTAATCCTTCTTTTGCTATTTCTTCTGGTAAGTCTACTTTTACGTATTTAATTTTAGGTAGAACATATTGTTCAAAATCTTTTAGTTTATCTTTAGGAATTAGAATTTCCTCAGCCATTTTAAATAAGTCAAATATTTCTAAAAGTTCTTTTTCCATTGTATATATTTTATTTTTATAAAAAATATGTATCTTACTCTGTGACAATAAAACCATATACTCTTTGATATTTAGTTTTAAAACATATTCTTCACTTTCTTTCTCATCTTCCCAAAAACTATAATTGGGTATCATAGCCTTTTCTTTTTTTAATATCGCTGAAATATTTAATTTTTCATCTGTAAATTTATATATTTCATCTTTTCCATAATGTACTTGTAGTGAAATTTCTTTATTTTTATTCATTTTAAGAAATTCATCAATATCTTCTCCTGATATCTAAATAAATTTTCCTAAAAAACTTTCATGACTATAATATCTTCCATAATAGCTATTATAATTGTTATATTTATCGCTATATTCTGCAATTTTGGCATATTTTATTATAAGATCAAATATCCATTTAGAATCTTCTTCAAAATTTTCTCTTTTAGGAATAAGAGTTAATTGTTTTCCATAATAAATTTCGGTTTCATTTTTATATGCTTCATAAAACTCATCTATATTACCTAGAACATACATTCTTTTTTGTCCTATTTTAAAAGACAATTGTATAGTTTCATTATCTCTCAATTCCATAAAATATTCTAGTTTTACAGATATCGCAAGCTCACTTGTTTTACTATTATTTCTTTGCTCATTTGCTTCTAGATAAATTTCAGGCAAATTAAGTGTAGTTATATTCTTCTTATTTGAATTCTTCTTGTACCACTCTATTGTACGTAAAGTATCAGAATATTTTCTTTCGTACTCACGTCTCTTTCTTTCTTCTTCTCTCTTTCTTTTTATTTCTTCTAACCTTTTTTTCTCTTCTTCTTCTCTTTTCTTTTGAAGTTTCTTTCGTCCTTCTTTTGTAGTTGCATAATGTGGCTCTATTACTTCCATTGATGTTGCAATTATATGTTTACACAAATTACCATTATTATAATCTGCACAAGTACAAGTACTTTCTTTTATCGTATTACCACTTATCTTTAAAGTTGTAGTATACATATCATAATTTCCATTTACTGATGCTTTTATATAATAATTTGTATCATCTTTTTTATCAACACTTGTAATTTCAACTAATCCTTCATCATATATGTTTCTTCCTCTTCTGTATCTACCAGTATCGTATCTTCTGGTAAATGAAAGTGTTTCATAATTTAAATCTGTTACATCAATTATCATATGTTTTACTCCTCTTACTACTTTTTCTTTTTTATTTTTATGTAGTAACTTATTTTATACTTTTTCTTTTTGATTTTCTCTCATTACTTTTTCATAATCATAAAATACACTTGAATATCTTTTTTCTACTCCGTTCTTTTCCAAATTTTGAAAATCTTAATTTTGTCTTTTTCCCTTTTCCCCATTTTTTATAATATGTAGTGTTTATTTTTAAGTTTTTTTCTCTTGCATATCTAAATATTTCATCAATTGTTTTTGATAATTTTCCTAAGCTTCCTTTAAATACTCTCTCTAAATAATCTATTTGTCCTTTTCTCCATTTTTCGTAATCTTTAACATCTAATATTCCTAAATCTATAAATACATCCACAACTGACACAACTTTTTTCTTGTATAACAATTCGCTCATTGAACTTCTTATTTTCTTTACTCTATCCTTAGTCATTAATTTTACTTTCCTTTTATTTTATATTTCTATCGTTCCTCTTTTTTCTTTCCACTTTTTATATAATTCTTCATACTTTTCTTTATTTTTTATATCTCCAATACTCTCATAATGTTTTATTAGCTCATCATAACCAAAATCAGTAATTAGAATATGGTTATTTTCTTCGGCTAAATCTATTACTTCTGCAAGTTTTTCAAAATCAGGTTTATAATACATATACCAATTTTGCATACACATATAAGGCTCATCTTCATCTGGATTTTCTTTTAAATAATCTAATAGCATTTTTTTTGCTCTTTCTTCTTTTCCAATTCTAAAAGAACTATCTGCAAATTCTACTAAAAGAGTTATTGAAAGTTCTTTATCTAATTTAATATTTTCACTTATTTTTCTTAAAGCTTTTTCTTCTTCTTTTAAAGCTTCATTATTAAATTCACCATAATATTGTGCTAATTCTATATAATCCTCTATCATTTCGCTAGCACTCTTATCATATCTTTTTAACATTTCATCTACCACTTTTATATCTTTTGTATCTTTTTCTTTTAATATCTCTATTATTACATCTATTAGCTTTTTAAAATATTCTAATATTTTTTTATCAACAATACTTAAAGTTTGCATTGTTCCAAATTTATAAGCTGATGTAGTTTGCATAGCCATGCTGTCTATTTGTTCGTCTAATCTAATTATTTTCTCAATATTTTTATCCATATTCATTTTCTCCTTTTATATTTCATTTATTCTCATTCTATTTCCTTTGTCATCCTTTTGATATTCATTATATAATTCTAAAAACCTGACTAATTCTTCTTTTGGATCATATTTCTTTTTATTTTCCTTTATCCAATTTTTGATAAATTTATCTGTTTTTTCAAATATAAGTCCAACTCCTGTTCCAAAGCTAATATTATTATAAGTTATAATTCTATTGTATAAATAAAATTTATCATTATTTGGGCTTCCACTCAAAGCTATATCTGTTATGCAGTACTCTTCATTACTTAAAACATTATTTAAATATACTTGTCCATTTTTTTCATCGTTTTTTGTTATCTCAAATAATCCTGCTTTTGAATTCAACATAGCATTTAAAAATTCTACTTTTTCTGGTTTTCTAAATTTATGTTTTTCCAAATACTCTTCTGTTATACAATTTGCTGTACTAGAATTTTTATATATTAAAATGTTGAGCAATGCTTGCTGTCCTAATTGTGTTGTTGTGTCAAAAGAGGTATTCATATATTTTATATTTTCTAAATTTATTTTTTCTTTTACACCTTCCAAATTAAATTTAGGTTCAAATTTTCCTTCTTCATAATAATTAAACATATTGTCTATAATCTCTCCGTGCAATTTTCTTATTTTTTTATATTCTTTTATATGTGGTTCATCCTTTAATATAAAATCTCTCATCCCATTAATTATATTATACATAAGGTCTTCGTCTTCTAACAGATTTTCCAATGCATTATTTTTTAAACCTACTTTTAATTCTTCAAGTTCACTTTCTTTATTCATATGACACTTTTTATACTTTTTTCCGCTACCACAAGGGCACAACTCATTTCTTCCTACTTTCATAACTTTTACACTTCTTCACTTTTATGCTGTTTTTTGACCCCGTCCCAAAAAAACAACATTACTTTACATTTTTTGCATTATTATAAATTCTATCTAAAAATTCATCTGGATATGCTTTATCTAAGAATACGTCTAAATCATTTTTAGGTGGTATTCGCTCTCTTCTTTCTTGTTGTCTATTTACAGCTAATATTGATATTGTAATATCAAAAGTCATAAACAATACCATAAATACTGTCAATACTCTAATGCTCTTTTTATAAATCAATGGTTCTATTTTTTGAAGCCAAGGATATACGATTTTTAAGAAAGCTACCCCTATTATTCCCCAATATACACAATAAAGAAGACATATTCTTCCGTTTAGATTAAGGAAAAATTTACTATAATCCCAAGAAATTGTACCAAAAAATATTTCTTGGAAAAATGAGCATAAATATTCTAAAACTCCTCCCATTATTGCACCTGCAAAAAATGCATCTTTGGGTTCTTTATATTTAGTAATTAAAAAATAATATGCAACTGCTCCCATCCCATATACTTGTATAAATGGTCCATATATTAGCCCTTGTCTAATTACTAGAGTTCTTGTATATACTGTCGAATACAACATCTCAATTACAAAACCAAATACACTTCCTATAAGAAAAATCCAAAATATCTTTATTATAAAATTAATTAATCTTGCTATTTTACTTTCCTTCATCTATTTCCTCTATTTTTATAATATCTTTTATTACTTCTCCTGCAATTATTAACCCACATACTGATGGCACATATGAAATACTTGCAGGTGTATGTCCTTTAATTACTGGCTCTTCTTTTGAATAAACAACTTTAACATCTTTTATATTTCTTTTTCTTAATTCTTTTCTTATTGTTCTTGCTAATGGACATATATCTGTCTTATTAATATCTGTTACTTCAAACTTCGTCGCATCTAATTTATTTCCTGCTCCCATTGCTGATATAACAGGAACTCCTTTTTTCTTTGCTCTTTCAATTATATTAACTTTTGTTTTAACCGTATCCACCGCATCTATTACATATGAATAGCTTTCATCTATTAAATTTTCTTCTTCAAATTCCAAACTTTTAGGATTGTATGTTTCTACATTTTCTTGTGGATTTATTTCTAAAATCCTTTCTTTCATAACTTCTATTTTACTTTTTCCTACTGTATTTACATTGCTATGTATTTGTCTATTTATATTAGTTATAGATATATTATCCGGATCTACTAATACTAAGTTACCTATTCCAGCTCTTACTAAACCTTCTACTGCAAATGAGCCCACTCCTCCTATTCCATATATAATTACTTTTGCATTCTTCAATTTTTCTAAAGCATCTTTCCCTATTAGTTTTTCAGTTCTATCTTTCCACTCTTCCATTTAACTTTATCCTTTTATTACTCTTTTTATTTTCCTTTTTCTCATTTTGAATTATTATAGCATATAAATTAAAACTATGCTATAATAGTTATATATTTTCTTTAAATTATTGGGAGAGTAAGATATGATAAGAATTAGTAATATAAAAATTTATGAAGATTTAGATAATGATAATTTAATAGATGTTGTAACTAAAAAGTTTAAAATTGATAAAAACGATATTTTAGAATGGCATATTGTAAAAAAATCTATTGATGCTAGAAAAAAGGACAATGTTCATTATAATTATTCTATTGATTTAAAGCTTAAAAATGAAAACAAATATAAAAAATTTGATAAAGTAAAGGAAACTTCTATTCCAAGTATAAAAGTAAATAACTTAAATAACAAAGAAGTAGTTGTAGTTGGAAGTGGCCCAAGTGGTATATTTGCTGCTCTTACTTTAACACAAAATGGTCTTTGTCCTATAGTTATTGAACAAGGTTCGCCTGTTGAAGAAAGAGAAAAACAAGTAGAACTTTTTAGAAAAACTGGAGAGCTTAATATTTTATCAAATGTACAATTTGGTGAAGGTGGAGCTGGTACTTTTTCTGATGGAAAATTAACAACAGGTATTCATAGTCCTTTTTGTAAAAAAGTTTTAGAGGAATTTGTAAACTTTGGTGCTCCTGAAGAAATTTTATATTTAGCTAAACCACATATTGGTACTGATAAACTGATAAAAATAATAAAAAACATTAGAGAATACATTATTTCTAAAGGTGGAAAGTTTTTATTTAATACTAAGGTTATTGATTTCAATATTAATGATAAAAAAATCTCTTCTGTTATTTGCAAAAATAGAAATTCCACTTCTGAAATAAATACTTCTCATGTAATTCTAGCAATTGGACATAGTTCAAGAGACACTTTTCAAAAATTATATGAAAAAGGTATCAATATGGAAAAGAAAAATTTTTCTGTAGGTGTTAGAATTGAACATTTACAAGAAGAAATCAACAAAGCACAATATGGAGATAGCAAATTAAACCTACCTTCTGCTGACTATAAACTTTCTTACCACTTACCTAATGGTCGTTCTTGTTATACATTTTGTATGTGTCCTGGACGGAGTTGTTATTGCTTCTTCTAGCGATGAAAATACTATTGTAACTAACGGTATGAGTAACTTCTTACGTGATGGAAAAAATGCAAATTCAGCAGTTTTAGTTAATGTTACCCCTAATGATTTTAAGAGTAATTCTCCTCTTGCTGGAATTTATTTTCAAAAAGATTTAGAGGAAAAAGCATTTAATTTAGGTGGAAATAATTATTTTGCACCAATACAAAGAGTCGAGGATTTTTTAAATGACAGAAAATCCGAGTTTATTGGAAAGGTTGAACCTACCTACTTACCAGGTGTTACTTTGTCTAATTTACAAGAAATTTTGCCTACTTTTGTCACAGATACATTAAAACAAAGCATCCCTTATTTCGATACTAAATTAAAAGGATTTGCAAATCCTGATAGCATTTTAACAGGAGTAGAAACTAGAAGTTCTTCACCTGTTAAAATTCCAAGAAATGAAAATTTAGTTTCTAATATTTTAGGAATATATCCTTGTGGTGAAGGTGCCGGCTATGCAGGAGGTATAATGTCAGCAGCAGTTGATGGAATTAAGTGTGCGATTGCAGTCTTAGAGAGCTAAAATTAATTTAGCTCTCTTATTGCTTCTTCTATACTCTCTACTAAATAGTCTACATCTTCTTTAGTATTTGACTCTCCAAATGTTACTCTTAATGCTCCTTTTGCCATCTCGTCTGATAATCCTATTGCTTTTAAAACATGAGATGGAGCAGAATCGCCTGCTGAACATGCTGACCCGCCAGATGCACATATTCCTTTTGCATCTAATTTTAAAAGCAAACTTTGTGCATCTATTCCTTTAAAAGAAAAATTGCTATTGCTTGTTACTCTTAAATTTCTAGAACCATTTAATGTAGCAATAGGAATTTTTGCCTCAACTAAATTTATATAATAATCTCGTAAATTTTGTAAATATTTCATATTTTCTGATAGGTTATTTCTTGCAATTTCACAAGCCTTTCCCAAACCTACCATTCCTGGTACATTTTCTGTTCCTGCTCTTTTGTCTCTTTCTTGATGTCCTCCATCTACTAATTTTTCTATTTTTATTCCGTTCTTTATATATAATGCTCCTATTCCTTTTGGAGCATACAATTTATGTCCTGATAAAGATAACATATGAATTCCCATTTTCTTTACATCGATTGGAATATGTCCGAACTCCTTGCACACTATCTGTATGGAATATTATATTGTACATTTTGGCAATAGAAGCAATTTCGTAAATTGGCTCAATTGTTCCTATTTCATTATTAACACTCATTATACTAATTAATATAGTATCATTTCTAATAGACCTTCTTAGTTCTTCTAAATCTACTATTCCATCTTTATTAACATTTAAATATGTTACTTTAAATCCATATCTTTCTAATTTTTGACATGTATGTAATACTGCTGGATGTTCTATTTTAGATGTTATTATATGCTTTCCCTTTCCAGAATAACTATATGCTATTCCTTTTATTGCCATATTATCACTCTCAGACCCACCAGATGTAAAATATACTTCATTTGGCTCACAATTTATCAAAGCTGCCACTCTTTTTCTTGCTTCCTCAATTGCTCTTTTTGCTTCTCTTCCTAAACTATATAAAGATGATGGATTTCCACATTTTTCTCCTAAAAAGGGTAACATTTCATTTAAAACTTCTTCCTTTACAGGCGTTGTTGCAGCATGGTCAAAATATCTAATTTTCATAAACAGTCCTCCAAAAAAACAAATTAAGTAAAAAATAAAATTAAAACAATAAAATAAAAATATAATAAAATATTATTACTAATTATTATATTCACTTTATTTCTAAAACTTGTTTAATTTTTTCAAGATTTTTAATCACTGCTCTATATCCATATTTAAAACAACTATCTAATTTCTCTATATCAAATAAACCTGTTTTGTCTGTTCCAATTGTTAAGATAAAATCACTTAAAGCTAAACTTTCTTCTGATATTTTATTTCCCATTATATCTAATGTTCTCATACCTAAGTCCATAATATTACTAGAACTATCTACATCATCTGCTTTAAAGTTTATTGCAATTACTTTATTTGCTCCTTGTTTTTTAACTTCCAAAACAGGTATATTATCTAATACCCCTCCATCATAAAAACTATGACCTTTATATTCACAAGGACAAAATATTGCTGGAAAACTACTACTTGCTCTTACTGCTTTTCCAACATCTATGTCTGTTATATATCTTTCTTTGTTTTCCACATTTGGTATACTATTTGTGAATATATATTCTTTAGCATCTTTTACATCTACTGCTGTTATTAAAAGAATTTTATCTGATACCTCTCCTACACTTTTTACACCTTTCCTTAATGCTAATTTATTATATACTTTTTCTAAACTTAAACCTGTTTTTAATCCAGAAACTTTATTTTTCTTACCAAAAATACCAGAAAATACATATCCAGAATTTAATCCTACTATTTCTTTGGAATACATTTTAAATGCTTCAAATATATACGAAGGCGAATACCCTAAAGCATACAAGGACGCTATCAATGCTCCTGAACTTGTTCCACCTACTACATCAAAAGAAATCCCATTATCTTCAAAAGCTTTTAAAGCCCCAGCATGAGCTATCCCTCTTATTCCTCCTCCTGACAAAGCTAAACCTAACAATATACCACTTCTTTCCACCACAATTTTCCTAATTATATTATTTACTTTTTTATATTTTTTAAACAGAAAAAAAGTTACTATTTCTAGTAACTTTAATCTTCATCATCTTCAACTTCCCAATAAAGCAATGGTTGATTAGCATTTTCTGGATTATCTACAAATGCATCTCCTAAATCTTCAGCTGTGAATGTATCAGTTGAAGTATAACAATTTTCTACTTTGTTTCGCTTATAATAATGATTTATTATCTCTTCTTTATCATCTGCTATTATTTCACCTTTATTATAACAATTATATATATCTGCCATAAAACTACTTCCTACCATTCCAACTATTCCTCCTGTTGGTCCAAATGTTGCTTTAATAGTATTAGTAGAATAACAGTTTTCAACTTTTCCATTATCAAATCCTGCTACAATTCCTGCAGTAGATGCCAATTTACTAGTACTTGTATTTTCAATTTTTCCTTTATTACAAGAATTCAAAATATCTCCTTTAAAATATCCAGCAATTCCTGATGCATTATTTCCTTCACTATTTGTTATATCACCATAATTTCCACAATTTATTATTGTATTTGAAACATTTATAAATTGCTCCCAGTCAGTTCCATTACTACTTCCAACTATTCCCCCTGTACCTGTTATATCTCCATAATTCTTACAATTATAAATTGTATGTTGACCTATTAAAGCTCCTACTATACCTCCTCCTGTAGCACTAAATTCAGCATTAGCATTATTAACACAATTATAAATATTACCACTAAATCCATATAGAGTACCTACTATCACTCCACTTACACCACCAGCTTTTACACTTGAACCTTCTGCTATTGTTATATCTCTAATTGTTCCATCTATTACTAGTCCAAACAGTCCCTGATAATCTTCTGTACTGTCTATTTGTAAATTACTTATTGTATGATTACATCCGTCAAATATCCCTTTAAACGGTTTATTTACTGGTACATCTAAATAATGATTATCTTCTGTTTCTTCACTATAAGCTCCAATTGGTTCCCATTCTCCACTTAGTGTTATGTCAGATGTAAGTAGCACTGCTTTCCCTTCATAACTATTTCCACTATTTACATCATCTCTAAAACTTGCTAATTCTTCTGCTGTACTTATTTCTATTATATTATCGCTATTTATTACTGTTTTATCATCATTAACATAGTATTTTCTTTGGCTTTCTTTTACTGTTATTATAAAACTTCCATCTCCATTTACTACTAAATCATATCCATTATTTCCAAATTGATTTGTTAGTTCTTGTCTAAAACTTGCTTCTTCTAAAATCTCACTATATCCATTATCAGCAATACTACTTCCCAATACTGCCATATTTACTTTTTCTTCTTCCTCTGCTTTTGTTGTTTTTTCTTTTGCATTTGTTGCCTGAGTTAATATTCCATTTTCTCCTGTCAACATTGCAATGCTTACTCCTGCAAGTATTAATAGTACAATTATTGTAATTACAAGTGCAATTAATGTAATTCCTTGTTCCTTTCTCTTTA
>CALXEW010000013.1 GCA_944387435.1 uncultured Clostridia bacterium
TCAAGCAGTTCACTATGACATAATTAAAAGTTAATTTTATTATTTTTTTATGACATTTTTAAAAGTTATTGACATAGCTTTTTTATTTTTTTATAATTTCCATTACTTCTTTAGGTAAATATTTTGATACGTCTTTTCCGTGTTCAAATAAATCCATTACCATACTAGAACTAATATTTCCTAACTTTCCTGCTCTTATATAAATTGTATCTATACCTGCCACTTCCTCATTTATAGAAGCCATATTTTCTTCGCACTCATAATCCATACCATTTCTAATGCCTCTTACTAAGAATGTAGCATTATTTTCTATTGCTGCATCTACAGTCATATTATCATAACAAATAACTTCTACATTGTTAATTTTCCTATTTTCTATAATTTTTTCAATTACATTTTTCATAAGATTCTTGTTGTATCTTCTTTTCTTATCTGGATTATCTCCTATTCCTATAATAACTTTATCAAAAACTTTTGTTGATTTTTGAAGCACATGTAAATGACCATTTGTAAATGGGTCAAAACTTCCAGCATAGAAAGCTATTTTCATAACACATCTCCCCTTTTATACTATATATTTTTAATCAAATAACTCTCCTTATTCTCCTTCATTTTTTTCTACTTTTTGTTTATATATATAACCTAATTTTTTGTAAAACTCTGGTACTTGGTCTGTCCAAATATATATGGTATTATACCCTTCTTCTTTTAAAGCTTTTTCTACAAATTCTATAATTTTTCTACTATAGCCTCTACCTATATATCTTTAAATTATCAAATAATGCAATTCAACTACATGTTATTAAAACTATTTTGTGGAAATACTAATTTTACTTCTGTACCTATATTTTCTTCTGAATTTAATTCAATTGCTAATCCTAGTTTATCACATAACTTTTTACATAAGTATAACCCAATCCCTGTAGACTTTTTATTTAAAATTCTACCATTAGAACCAGTAAATCCCTTATCAAACACCCTAGTTATTTCGCCTTTTCTTATTCCTATTCCATTATCTTTTATACAAAGACAAATATTTTCTTTATTCTTTTTAGCAAAAATTTCAATTTGTAAAGTTTCATTTTGTTTTTTATATTTGATACTGTTATGAATTATTTGATTTAAGATAAATATAACCCATTTACTATCTGTTCCAACTTCTATATCTACATCATGTATATCTAAAGAAATCTTCTCTTGTATAAATTCACTTTTATTCCTCATAATTACATTATTTACAATCTTTTCCAAATTTATTTTCTTTATTATATAGTCTTTATTGGCAGTATTACTTCTAGCATAAAATAAAGCTTGTTCAGTATAATCTTCTATTTTATCTAGTTCTTCGTCTATATTTTTAGTAATTTCATTTTTATTATTTTCAACAATCATTTTACTTGTTGCAATTGGTATTTTTATTTCATGAATCCAAAGCTCTATATATTCTTTATAATCCTCCGTTAAGAACTTAAATTCATTTACATGTTCTGTCATTGACTTTGAAGCTTCTTCTAATATTTCTTTTAAAACCCTTCCATCTGAGAAGCTAGTATCTCCTACCATCTCTGATATTAAATATTTCTTATCAAGTTCATCTAAAGTTGTAAATATTCTTTTATAAAAACTTTTTCTTTTAAAATAAGAAAGAAAAAGTCCCAACATATATGTAAGTAAGACAGATACCGGAATATATATCCTTATCAATATAGAAATATCATATATCATAAGTAGTATTTCTATTGTAACTATTGCAAATAGAACTAAAATTAAAGTTGTAAAATTGTCTTTTAAAAAATCTTTGAATTCCATCTTGACTCTCTCCTATTTGAAATATATTATCCTTTTTTCATTACTTTATACTAACAAGCAATTAACCCTATCATTTGCACAGCTACTATAAAAATTGGTAACCCAACTTTTAGCTATATAAATAATTCAAGAATTATCATTGCTACTTCAACTATAACTACTAAAATTCATACTAAATTTTCCCTTACATAGTCCTTAAATTTTATAATTTTTTCCTATTCTAAAATATAACCTTGTCCTCTTTTTGTTGTTATCAATTCTTTTAGGCCTATTTGATCTAATTTATTTCTTAACCTTGTCATATTTACTGTTAATGTATTATCATCTATAAAGCTTTCACTGTCCCATAAATATTCCATTATTTCTTCTCTAGATACAATTCTTCCTCTTCTTTGTACTAAGAAGTGTAATATTTTTAATTCATTTTTAGTAAGTTCTATTTTTATATCAGCCTTTTCTATTAAGCTTTTTGATATATTCAAAACAAATTCATGGCAATCTATTTTGTCAGACGCTATTTCTGATGTTGTACTTCTTCTTAAAACAGAAGCTATTTTTGCAAGTAGGATTTGAATATTAAATGGTTTTGTTACATAATGGTCTGCACCATAATTCATACTAAGAAGTTCATCCATCTCATTATCCCTGCTAGTTATAATTATAATCGGAACTTCAGAAACTTTTCTTACTTCTTTTAATATATATTCTCCATCAAATCCAGGCAAATTAATATCTAATAATACTAAGTCCGCTTTTGCATTTAAAATATCTTTAATTGTATTAGTAAACTCTTTTAATATTTCTGTTTCATAGCCATTTTTATTTAAAAATATTTCTAGCTCTTCTCTTAATTTTTTATCATCCTCTACAATTAATATTTTTTGCATAATACATCCTCCTAAACTTAAATCTTTTATATCATTAAATATTTATTTTTGCAATAGAAAAGAGATAAATGATTTTCTTCATTTACCTCTCTAGTTTATCTATAATGGCATTTTTCTATATTTTATATAACAAAATGCTGCAATTCCTATAAAAACTATTATTACAATTATAATTATATTTCTTGTTCCAGCATAAGGTAATTTACTACTAGCTGTACTACTTGAAGAGTTTTGAACACTTCCACTTGTGCTACTACCACTACTACTGCTGTTACCATTTCCACTTGGTCTATTTGTTATACTTTGATTATTATTTTCGTTGTTGCCGCTTGTATTAGTGTTTCCTGTATTTGTATTGTTTGCTGTTTCGTTGTTATTAGTATTATTTCCACTAGTATTGGTGTTATTATTTGTATTAGTATTGTTGTTACCTGTATTGGTATTTGAACCACTGTTATTTGTATTAGTATTATTAGTCTCGTTATTGTCTTCGTCTTCAATATCTATTGTAAAACTTACTTGAGTTCTATTACCTGCTTTATCTATTGCTGTTAATACATAATTTCCATTTTCTCTTATTTGGTCTCCATTTTTGTAATCTTCTACAATATCACCATTTCTAGTTAGCGTCACTTTTTCTAAATTTTCATCTGATATTCTTGGTGTCACATAATTTCTATATGTTCTTCCATCTTCCACTCCTGTAATGGATGGAGGTGTAGTATCTGGCTCTGGATCAGGTTCTGGGTCTTGTTCTTCTATTTCTGTAATTTCAACTACTTTTATAGCTTTATTTCCTGCTTCGTCTTCTGCATATATTGTATATGTTCCATTCTTAGTTATATTTACAATAGAAGTAGAAGTTTTATCTTCTTTTCCCATTTGAAGCTCTGTTCCATTTTCCTCAAAATAAGAAATATCTCTTTCTCCACTTGCCATTTTAACTTTTCCTATTTCAGATTCTGTATCTTTTACATTTATTGTTAATTCTACAGAAGAATTATCCTCAGCAACTTCTTTTTCTAAGTTTATAGTAGGTGCTGTTGTATCTGGCTCTGGGTCAGGTTCTGGGTCTGTTTTATCTATTTCCGTTACTTCAAATGTTTGAACTTTCGGATTTCCTGCTAAATCTTTTGTATAGACTGTATAAATTCCGTTTTCAGTAACGTTAATTCTGCCTACTGCTGAAGTACCATCCTTTATTAAGTTGATTTGTTGTCCTCCATTTTCGAAATAGTTTTGATTTTGTTCTCCATTTGCTATTTTTAATATATCAATACCAGATAAATTATCCGTCAAATTTATTGTTACTACTACATTTTGTTTATCTGTACTTTCTTTATTAATTTCAATGTTTGGAACTGTATAATCTATCATGAAACTTATACTTGTTTCATTTCCTGACTCATCTTTTGCTGTTAATATGTAATTTCCTTCGTCTTCTATATAACTTCCGTTTTGATAATTATTTACTACTGTTCCATCTCTTGTTAGCGTTACACTTGCTAAGTTTTCATCTGTAGCTGTTGGATTTATTACATCATTATAAATAGTATTATTTGCCACTCCACTTATTACTGGAGCTGTTGTATCTGGGATTTCTACCTCTTCAAGGCTTAGTATATTTATTTCTTCTACAGTAGTTGCTCCATTTTCATCTTCAGCATATACTGAATATATCCCTATACTATCTATTGTAAACTCAGTTGTTATAATCTTTCCCAATTCTCCTTGTCCTATTTGAGTACCATTTCCCTTAAAATATTCTGCATCATGGCTTCCTTTTGCCCATTTTATTGTATCTATAAAAGAATCTGAGTCAGTTACGATTACATCTACCTGCTTTGGTTTTTGTTGATTTTGTGTTAATTCTATTTGTGGTGGTTCATTTGGAGCAGGTTCAAATGAGACTATAATTGTTTTTCTTGATAAATAACTGTATCCTTCCTCATCTTTTATATATACATTTAATACACAATTTTCTTCTACAGTATAATTAGCTGTTACTTCTTTTCCAGGTGTTATATCTAAACTTTCCCCATTATTTTCAAAATAATTTATATTTATATTCTCGCCAATTGCAACCTTCATTTCTACAATGTTACTTAATTTATCTGTTGCTTTTATTGTTAAGTCTTTTGGATTATTTTCATCTTGTGTAATCGATACTGCCATAATGTCTTTATCGTCTGAAACCCTTATATCTATCATTTTTCTATATCCTGCTTCATCCTCAATAAAGAATGTATATATTCCGTCTTCAGGAAGTGTATAATTTATATCTACTGTCTTCCCCTCTGTAAAATCTATATTTTCTCCTTTAGTTTCAAAATCATCGAAATCAGATATTTCAGAAGATTTTGCATATTTTATTGTTGTAATGTTACAAATGCTATCTGTAATTTTAATATTAACTTCCCTGTTTCCTAAATTCGTAACACTTGCTTCTATTGGTGTATCATTGTCACTTTCTGATAAATATATTTGGCTTGTCATACTTGCACCGTTTTCGTCCTTTGCATATACGGCATATAACCCCTCTTCATCTACTGTATATATCAAATTAACATTATTGCTTTTAGTAAATTCTATATCTTTTCCTTCTGTATCAAAGTCAATTTCTTGATTTATATTGTCTATTTTCGCTATCTTTAATATTGAAATTTGACTAGTTTCGGAAATTGCTTGTATTGTAAAAGATAACGGTTCATCTTCAATTTTTGTTAAAGTTAAATCCGGTGCTTCACCTGGGTCATGTATTGTAATTCTGCTTAGATATCTATCACCATGTGAATTTTTTGCATACACTGTATACGTTCCATATCCATCTAAATAAAAGGATGCTTCTACACTTTGTGCTGGAGATATCATTAAAGTATATACATCATCATTATCTTCTTCAAAATAATCAATATTTTCTTTTTCTATACGTTTATGTACATATTTTAAATCTACAATATTATATTGTGTATCTGTTGCTGTTATATTTACCTTATTTGTCTCTATTTCGTCTCTTTTTAGGGTAACATTTAATGTACCTTCTTCAGCTGCACTTGAAACTACTGGGAATAATAATTGTAATACAATCACCATAATTATTAATATTGGTAATAATTTTAGTCTGTTTTTCATAATATGCCTCCTATTATAATCTAACAATTTTATTATAACACTATATATAAACTATAACAATATTTAAAACAAATATAGTTTAAAATATTTGCTATTGTATTTTATGTTAATTTATTGTATAATATAAACGTTTTATTTAGCAGGACCACTAATAAGGAGTTACTATGGCAACTATGGTTCACGCATCTCAACTCTTTAATCAAAGTTTTCTTTTTATGACGGAGGATAGACACTACATTTTTGTAGAGGACTTTTATAACGGGATTGCTTCTGTTGTATTTACCCACGACTATTTCAACAAGGAGGAAAAATTTGCAGAAGTAATCTCTGGTTGTTTTGACAACAATTCAAACTTTCGCAGAGCTCTCTATGTTTTATACAGATGCTCTTACAAGACTTTTTTCAGGGGAATCTTTGTAAAGTTTGCAGACAGTCAGGTTCTTATTACTAAGGAAAACTCCAGTAAAAGAGAGGTTTTAGAAGCAGTTCATAAAATTATTAAAGAAGAACTAGACTTCTTAAATGATAGAGCTCTTCCTCTTCACTGGATCTCCCCTTGTAATGTCTACCTTCCTTCTAGACATGAATATCTTTGATGGTCAACATTAAGTGTTTAGTAACACTTAAAAAAGAAGTATTTCTTTCCCCTCTTTAGTATATTAAAGAGGGTTTTTATTTTTAATACTTCTTCTAAGCTTTTAATGTTATATTAAATTCTATATATTCATTATCATTTTTGACCCCAATACTTCCACCGTGAAGTTCGATTATTTCTTTAGTTATTGCAAGGCCTAATCCTGCTCCTCCTGTTGAACTAGCTCTTGAAGAGTCCCCTCTATAAAATTTTTCAAATATCTTATCTAGTTTGTAATTTGGAATTTTTTCTCCTTTATTTTTAAAAGATATTAAAATATTATTATTTTCTTCTTTTAGATTTATTTCAATAGTTGTATTTTCGAAACTATAATTTATAGCATTTTTAAGTAAATTTCCAAAAGCTCTTGCAAGCTTATCTCCATCTCCTAAGTACATAACTTTTTCTTTTGCATTTAAATTACATTTCAAATGTTTTTCTTCAAGCATAGGAAAACATTCATCTACTAATTGCTCTAATAAATAAGTTAAATTGATATCTTGTTTGTTTATTGGCATACTACTTAAATTATATCTTGTTATATCAAAAAACTCATTTGTAAGTTCTTCTACTCTTAATGCTTTATCAAGTGCGATTTTTATATACTTTTCTTGTAAGTTTCTTGGCATTTCTTTTTCGTCTGTTAAAAGTGTTAAATATCCTATAATAGAAGTAAGAGGTGTTTTTAAGTCATGAGCCATATACATAATCAAATCATTTTTCTTATCTTCTGCTTCTTTAGCATTTTTCTTACTTAGTATATAATCATATTTTATATCATTTAGCTTTTCTGAAAATTCATTTACCTCACTAGGTAATTTAATTGTTTCACTGTCTTCTTTTAAAACCAAATCCAAAGATTTATACACTTCGTCCATACCTTCTACATATTTTGAAATGAATCTATATATTACAACTGCTAAAACAATTAAAATATACACATACACAACTATATCTCTATTATAAACTATCCAACTATATAAATCATAATTAAGTCTTGCAACTAACTCTGATAAAGTATTTTCAAAAAATAAAGCAAGTATAAAATATACTACAATAGAAATTATTAATGCAATTAGTAAATTTCCAAATAAGGTCATAAACAATTTTAATTTTTTCTTAGTTAACCTATTAATGTTCAATTCTAATCCTCCATTACTTTTTATTTTATTCTAACTTATAACCAACACCCCATACTGTTTTTATAAACTTTGGCTTTTTAGTATCTTCTCCTAATTTTTCTCTTATTCTTCTAATATGAACCATAACTGTATTATTACTATCAAAATATTTTTCTTTCCAAACCTTTTCAAATAGCTCTTCTGAACTTATTACTTTTCCTCTATTATCTGCAAGGTAAAGCAATATTTCAAACTCTAGTGGTGTTAAATCTATTTCTTTATCATATAATAAGCATTTGTGTTCTTGTTTTTCTATTGTAAGACCATTTATTTCAATCACATCTTTTTTATTTTCTACTTCATTATATAATGTATATCTTCTAAACTGTGATTTTACTCTTGCAACCAATTCTAATGGGTTAAACGGTTTTGTTATATAGTCATCTGCCCCTAGAGTTAATCCTTTTATTTTATCATTATCTTCTATTTTAGCAGTTAGCATAATAATTGGGAATTTTAATCCTTTATCTCTAATATATTTACATATTTGAAATCCATTTCTCCCTGAAATCATTATATCCAATATTGCCATATCTAAATCTTTTTCATTGATACACTTTATTGCATCTTCTGAATCATAAAATTTATATACATTATAATTTTCATTCTTAAGATAAACTTCTACTAAATCTGCTATTTCTTTTTCGTCATCTAATATTAATATATTCATGATATTCTTCCCCTCTTTTACTTAATTGATTATAGCACATAAATTATTATTTTAAATGTATTTTTACAAATCGTAAGAAAATGTTAAGAATTTTGTTAGCTTTTCTTTAAGAACTTTTATTTTTTATTTGGTATAAATATTTCAGGGTGATTTATATGAATAAAAATATTTTAGAAAATAATAGAAAATATAGAAAAAACAAGAAGAGAAAATTAGATTTAAAATTTGTTCTATTTATTATAATTATTACATTTGTAGGAATTTACTTATTATATACTTTAAATTATTCTTTAACCAATAATATCTTCTTACCAATTTCAAATTCTAAAAATAACGATTATCAAGGAATAGGTCAAGAAGCGGTAAATGGCAAAGATGGTTACTTTACTACTTTTACAACAATAGATGAAAATAAAAAAACATATAAAGAGTTTAAACAAAATGGTGATAGTTCTTGGTCACAAAATAGTTATTGGGGTGGCACTATGGAAGAAAATGGTTGTGGCATTACCGCTATTTCTATTATTGCCAGTGGTTATGGTGAAAATGTTACTCCTGAGGATTTAAGAAAAGAGTTTTATCCTGTACTTGATGGAAATGATTTTGGAAATGTTTTAAGGAATTATTATAATATAAAAAATACAGATTTCTTATATGATACTTCATATTTTTCTAATAATTACATTTTAGAACACTTAAAAACTAATAGACCTGTTTTAGTTTGTGTATGGAATAAACCACACGATAACAGATGGACAACTGCTTCACATTATTTAGTTCTTCTTGCTTGTGACAATAACAATAAAGTTTATGTATCAAATCCTAATGGTGGCAAAAATGACAGCAAATCTTCTGGCTGGTATAACATAAATGAAATAACCCCCTTCATCGCTAAAATCCTTTTTATAGAAAGTTATATTTAACTTTCAACAAAAAACTGGTAAGTTTCTATTTCTTACCAGTTTTATTGCCTTTTATTTTTATTATTCATAAAAAGTAAAACAGATAACAAGCTATATATCTAAAATCTTAACTTTATTATAATACAAGACTTATTCTAAATCCTCTTACATCATCACTTTTACCATCGTTCCCAGCAAAACAAAATATTCCTGATTTTGTATTAGAATTATACAATCCTCCCCTTAAAAAAAACGGAACATTAGATTGTATAAAATAATTAACATCCTCATTCCATCCAGTTGTTTCTTTAGTTGCATCTCCATTAATATAATTCGTATTAATATCACTTCCTTGATATAATGTCACATATTTATTACTTGCTTCAGTTGTGCTTGTAAAACTATTTCCCGATTCCAGAGAATCACTTTTATCATTATACGAAGCTACATATTCCCAAGTTCCGCCTACTAAATCATATATTCCATACACATTTCCTGTACTACTTGCTAAGGCTCCTTGATTACTTGTATAATCATTTGTTGTCCCCTCGTCTTCTGCTGCACTCACACTATTTCCTGCCGAACCTGTTATATGCTTACTACTATTATTTATTGTTACTTCATTTCCGTTTCTTCCATATTGACTATGTGTTAAATATGCTACCGCTCCCCATTCACTATTTTTTAGCATATGCGAATTTAAAGCTGATGAATATTCTCTTGCATATGTGTACATATCTCCTATAGTTGAATGTCTGAAACTTTGTACTCCTGGTTGCACTTTTATTTTTGTACTTGTTCCTTCATTTTCATTGCTAGCATCTATTCTTGCTGATTCATATTTTCCTACCCATATTCCTGATAATTCTGATGTCCATCCTCCCATATCTACATTATTTGTAAAAGCTGGATGAATTATATATCCTTCATCTGCTGTTGTTTGACTTTTAGATATAAATTTTACATCTATTGTGTGATTGTCGCTATCTATTTTATATTCATATCTTGGTATCCATACAAAGTAACTCTCTATTCCATCTACTGTTACTCTTGCATTTGCCCATTCACTATTATTGTTATCTGCTGTTCCACTTCCTGCTACATAGCTGTAATTAGAACCTGTTTCATCTTTTACCCATTCTCCATTTTCATATCTTACAAGTTCCATATTTCCTTTTAATGTTGGTGCATTTACTCCTTTTTCTTCATTCCATTCTCCTCCAGCAACAATTCCTATTGCGTCATTTATATAATCTTCATATTCATTCAATCTATCTTTCTCTACTGCTTGAGCATTCTCTGTTTCTGTTTTTGCTCTTTGAGCTTGAGTTAATATTCCATTTTCTCCTGCTAACATTGCAATTGATACTCCTGCAAGTATTAATAGTACAATTATTGTAATTACAAGTGCAATTAATGTAATTCCCTGTTCATTTCTTTTTAATATTATTTTTGGGCTTTCTTTCATTTGCTTTTCCTCCTTTGATTTTTGATTTATATATTTTAAATTTAACAACTATTTTTAAACGCAAAAAAGACAGCAACAAAACCTATTTTTAGGTCTCATCACTATCTTTTTATCTATTTTTACTATTTTTTTATTTGCTAATAACCTACTTGTGTGTGTGTGTGTGTGTGTGTACAGCCTCAAGGCTTACAAGTTCTATTTTTTTCATACTTTCGTCCTTCCTCTTTTGTTATTATCTATTATAATTTATATATTTACATTTTATCATAAATAACATTTTTGTAAATAATTTATCGTGAAATTTTCTAAAAAAATATAATTTTTTAACTCTAAGAAGAAAAAAACTTCATAAAGAGACTTATTCTTGTTTTATGTACTAGGGTAAAAACAGCATTTTTGATGCTGTTTTTTGACCCCGTCCTAAAAAACAACAAAAGCTTAGAACAATACCTTTTCTGATTTATACTGTTTGATAATAACTTTAAGCACTATTGTAATATATACAATTGTAGAAATAGCCATTAAGGCAATATTTAGTAAGTCTATCTTTCCATTGCTTATATCTGTAAAGATTACCGTAAAGTTTATAAATGGAATTATAGAAAGAATTGGGCTTGCTCCTATTCCCATCATAAATGCTATCATTCCTGGGAAGAATGATATAAATGTTAGTGGCGTTAAAGCACTTTGTGCTTCTTTAAATGTTTTTGATGTACTTGCTATAGCAATACAAAGTCCACTTATAAAGAAAGAATATGCAATTATAACAATAACGCTAAACACTAAACTTACAGGTGAGAACATTATATCTATTCCTTCATAAATACTAAACATATCTTTAGTAATTATAAGTGAAATTACTGCTAATGCTAAACTAATTAAACCTGTTATAATTGAAGAAATTGAAACTCCTAAGAATTTGCCAACAATAATATCTTTACTTTTAATTGGAAATGTAAGCAATGTTTCTAAAGTTCCTCTTTCTTTTTCTCCTGCTGTTGTATCTGTTGCAGGATATGTAGCCGATACTGTTATTGCCATAATTATAAATAAAAATGCATAGTTTTTAATATAATTTGCAAAATAATTATCTTCTTCAAATATGTTTTCTTCTACTGTTATAATATTAAATACTTCATCTGGATTTATATTATTACTTGCTAAATAGCTTGTTTGTAAGTATTGCTTATAAGCTTCGAAATAAGCTTGTACTAAATTTTGAGCATATGTATCATTATCATTTGTTCCTGTATTTAATACATATTTATTATCTTTTTTTGTTACATATAAATATATTTCTCCATTATCATATTTTTGTTTTAACTCTTCTTCTGTTCCTGTTATTACTTCAATATTTGTTTGCTTTGCAATTTCTTTTTCTTCTTCACTTAATTCATAAGAAAAACCTATCTTATTATATTCTTCTACCTCTTTACTTACTTGTGATTCAAATAATGCTGACATTCCAATTATTAATAATGGTATAAATATTGGAATTACAAGCATCATTGCTAAGGATTTTTTATCTCTAAATAATTCTCTAAGTTCCTTTTTTAATATATTAATTAAATTATTCTTCATCTAAAGCACCTCCCAACATTTCAAAGAAGGCATCTCTTAAATTAGATGTATTTGTATTTCTTTTAATCTCTTCTGGTGTACCTTGATTTATAACAACACCTTTATTTATCATAATTACTCTATCACAAATATTTTCTGCCTCTTCCATATAATGAGTTGAATACAAAATTGTTTTATTATTTTCCTTTTCTTTTTTAATAAAATTCAATATTATCTGACTAGATATAATATCTAATCCTGTTGTTGCCTCATCTAATATATAATATTTAGGATTATGTACCAAACATCTTGCAATATTTACTCTTTGTGTTTGACCTGTTGATAAATTTCCAATTTTATTATATAGGAAATTATCCATATTTAATATTTTTGATATTTCTTTAATTCTTTCTTCAACTTTATTTTCTTCTACTCCATAAATATCAGCACACATTTTTAGTAATTCATAGCAAGATAATGTATCGTATAATTTTGTATTTCCTGACAAATAAGCAATTTGCTGTTTTATCTCGATTTCATTTTTCTTATATGTCAATCCATCAAATGAAATTTCTCCTTCTGTTGGTTCTAATATTCCTGCAATCATTCTAAGAAGTGTAGTTTTCCCGAGCTCCATTTGGTCCTAATATTCCAATTATTTCTCCTTCACTCGCTTCAAAACTTACTCCATTATCTGCATAAAATTCTTCTTTTTCTTTTTTATTTTTATAACGCACAAATTTCTTTTTTAGATTATCTACCTTAATCATTATGTTCTCCTTTCTTAAATTCTTAATTTAAATGTTTTTGGCGCATACTTATATATTAGTACTAATGCAATTATTGAATATAAAATACAAAATACTACTGTTGATATCCCAAAATATAATGTTGGTAATTTTATTTGTAAAAACATATAACACACAATATATGTAATCCACTGAATTACACTATATGTACTGCTTTTCATTTCTATATTTACATTATAAGGTTGAAGTAAATAATACATAACCAAATAATGTATTGAGAAAAATATACTCATTGCAATTATTGATGTAAATAGCACTATATAATTTAAATAATTATCAGTTCCACCAGTTAAATATAAAAGTATCGGCAATCCTACTGAAATGACTATTGCAGGTAGCAAATTTATTTTTATTAATGTTTTTAATCTTTCTTTAAATAAAGCAAGTATTACTTTAGGAGTTTTATAAAATCTATATGTAAGCATACTGTGGTCACAGTTCATGAACATTGCTTGTGTCACAACTGTTCCCCTATTTATCATATACATTACAAATACAAACCAAGGAAGCATCGTCATTAATAGCTCATTTGTTCTAGTCCTCATATCAGAATTTATTTCTACTCCTACAATTATTCCTACAAATATTAAAAAAGTAATTATAGCTGTTTTCTTAGCTGACTTCATAAGTATCTTCTTATGTCTTTTTACAAACAAATCATGAAAATATGCAAAACCTTTTTTATTGCTTGTAGTTTCATTATCTAGCTCTATTTGGTTTAAGGTATTTTTTTGCAAAGCATCTCCTTTTGTTTGATTTTGTACTGCATATACATTTTCCTGTGTAAGTAAACTCTTATAAGCTTTTTTATATTCTTTAAATCTTGAAACATACCAAAATGCTATTATTCCAAATACTAAACTTATAATAAATAATATATAAAATATTTCTTCAGTAATTGTAATATTTAAAACTGGCAACCCATATGCTAAAATTACAAATATCGCAATTAATATCCATATTCCTTTAGTAGGTAGATTTTCATTTTTAATTTTCTTATTTTTGTTAAAATCGTATAGAATATAGCTATTATAAATTGTTTTAACAAACATTACAAAAAATGGCATTAATATGCAAGTAATTGGTGATAAACCATTGTATATTCCAAAGGTTAATGTAAATGGCAAAAATCCTATTATAACTTTTATCATAGAATAATAATAATTAGATATAGTATATTTCCTTGCATCCATATTCATTAAAATCATTGCATAATATTTATCTTTTGTAGGATTAAACATATAAGTATTAAGTAGTCCTCCAGCCATACTTAAAAATACAAATATGTTTATGAAATTATTTGCATTATCACTTTGCTCATACATTCCCAAAAGTGCAACTATCATAAGTAATATATAAAGTGCTTTTCCTAAAAAGATATTTATTATTTCAAGTGAAGTACTTATTATATTTCCAAGTATTTTTAAAACTTTACTTTTATATAGTGATGTTGGAAGATGTTTTCCAATTAAAGGTAATTGTTTTATAGAATAAATTATACTATTTACCCTATATGTATTTCTTAGCTTATAAGATAGAATAAATGATTTAAACATTTTCTTCCTCCTTTAACGCTAAGATAATTCTTTCTTTTGTTTCTTCTTTATTAATAGCATTCATATCTATTTTTTCTAAGAAACCTTTATTTAGTATAATTATTTCATCACATAAGTCAATAGCAAGCTCCATAATATGTGTTGAGAAAATAATTATATGGTCTTTTTTTATATTTTTTAACATTTGTTTCATTTCTTCTGCAACAACCACATCAAAAGATGTTAAAGGCTCATCTAATAACAAAACATTTGGACTTGCAATTATATTTACGAGCATTTGCATTTTATTCTTCATACCATGTGAATAATCCTTTAATAATTTATCTCTATCTTCTTTCTCTATTTTCATAAAATCAAAATATTCGTCTATTGTTTTTTCATTTTTTATTTTATCTTTATTTATATCAATAAAAAACTTTAGGAACTCTCTTCCTGTCAGAAATTCTGGCACAGTTGGAATTGATAGTACATAACCTAAATCTTCTGCTTCTAGTTTTCTTTTATTTTCGTTATCTTCAATATAAATTTCCCCAGAATCAATTTCTAAATCCTCATTTAAGCAATTAAAAAAGGTTGTTTTTCCGCGCTCCATTTCTTCCAAGTAATCCATATATCTTTCCTTTTTCAAATTCAAAATTTAGTCCTTTTAATACTTCTTTTTTATCAAATTTCTTTTTTAAATCTTTTACTACTAGTTTCATTTTTTCTCCTTTCTTATGACAAGATAATACATTAATGTCATTTGTGCTGTCAAGAAAAAATAGTAAAAATTAAGAATTTATTTAAAATGGAGAAGAGCCCTAAAAAGGACTCTCCTCTATATGTTTAAGAACAGACTAAGAAAAATGCATATCTATACCAAGTCCACATTCTTCTATCACATATTGAGCAAACTCCGTATAAGAGGTAAATTCCTGCCGTTCATTGTCTATATCCTCGTACTCAATATATGCTATAGGTCTGATACCAAACCATCCCTCGTTTTCATAGCCATTGCTCGAAAACAAAGTATAATAAGGTAAAATCACATTATTGAAACACGCTCCAACACAGAAATCCAATCTGTTTTCTGAGGTTTTATATTTAGTACACGGTAACAGCCAATATTTGTCATTTAGAATCTCTAAAATTTCTCCACTAAACAAATATGCTTGCTCATTAAAAAATGCAATACTTTTATCTTTTGACTCAAATTCCCCTCTAAGAAAACTTTCAGGGCTATAACTTAATCCATTATGAACAAATACTTTTAATTCTGCTTGAACCAATTGAGTTTGTTTTTGAAAAACTCTCATCATATAACTTGGAGATGGAACCTCAATATCTACCATCTCATTGACCTTAAGCAGATTACAAACGCTTTTTAAAACTTTAGGAGCATTAATATATCCCAGTGCTCCTTTTAATGTTACTTCAAACTGAGGATTTTCTAAAAGTACTACTAGGCACTTCTTTCCATTACGAATTGTAGTTCCTAAATAAATCCAAGACAATTTATCATCAAGCTCATCTGTAGAAAACATCATATCTGCTTGACCATTCTCTGTCTTAGGACTAAAATACGTCCTTCCCTTCTCGACATTTATAGCAAGAAGGTTTCCAGACCGAACTTTCTGCTCGCCAACAAGAATGTCACTTTTCTTAAACATCTTTCTTCCTTTCGCTATCACAACCATTAATGCCCTATTTTATCGTCAAAGTTGTATTACAACTTATGATAGTCTTTTTCTACTAATTACAAATAAATCTTATCATAGTGTACATAATTTTTCAACTAAGTTAATATAACACGATTAATTTTTTGAATTTTTTGTGATTTTACTAGACAGTATTTAACCTTTGTGATATGATATATTTTGTAAAACAAAAGATATGAAATGTAATTATTTCAATTAGGAGGTTAAAAATGTTAAAATTAAGAAATTTGAAATTTATTATAATAACTATAGGCATTATTGTTTTAATGTTTTTATTAAATAATTCTTATGCCGTAGATTTAAATTTAAGTACTGATTTAACTTCTAACATGTCAACAAATACATCTACAACCGATGGAACAGATACAAATTCAACTCAAAATACTAGTAATCAATCTTCTTCAGATTCCTCAGCAACAAATAGTACGGCATCCTCTACAATAAATACTTCCAACATGAATACAAGTAACACAAATACTTCAAATTCTGGTTCTTCAAGTTATTCAAGCGGTGCAACTAATTCTACTAGTTCAGGAACAGGAACAACCGTAACTAACGCATTGCCAGAAAGTGACATGGATTTATCAAATATATTAAATATACTTTTAATTGTAATTGGAGTTTTACTTATTTTACTTGCTATCGCAATTTTAATTAGATTAAAAAATTAATTTTTAAAAGTCTAAATTTTTTTAAAAGCTTTATTTGAAAATAAAGCTTTTATTTTTTTATTTTTAATGTATATTTTATAAAAAAATTAAAATACTAATATTATAATTTATTTTTCATAGAAATTTGCTATGGAAAATATTGTTTATTTTTTTATTAGGAGGAATCTTTATGTCTAAAAAATTAATATTTATTACATGTGCTATACTTATTAGTATCATCTTCTCTTTTAGTGTTTGCTTTGCAAATGATGCTACTAATATGGTAAAAGATGCTGCAAATGGCGTAAGAGATGCTGTCGGTGGTGCTGAAAATGCTATTGAAGATGCTGCTGGTGGTGTTTCAAACACAGCTAAAAACATGACAGAAGGTATGGAAAATGGTGCAAATTCTGTTACTAATTCTATAACAAATTCTACAAGCACTACTAAAGATACTAATGACGACACGAATAACAATGGGTATGTAGCAACTAGAACATCTACAGATACTAATCCAGCAACTTTTATGGGAATGACAGCAACAGCATGGACTTGGTTAATTATGGGAATAGCTGCAATAGCAATTGTTGCTTTAGTTTGGTATTATTCAAGTCAAATTCGTGGTTCAAGATATGACGATAGAGATTAATTATTCTTTTAAATGCACTTTAAACTAATTTAAGGTGCATTCTTTTTCTTTTTATGATATAATACTTATTGTAAGATAAATATTAGGAGTAGTAATAATGAATACAAAATTAATTTCAAAAAATCCAACTGCATATCATAACTATGCAATTGAAGACAAATTAGAAACTGGAATTGTACTTTCAGGTACAGAGATAAAATCTATAAGAAAAGGAAAAGCAAACCTTAAGGATAGTTATGCTATTATAAAAAATAGTGAAGTTTTTATTGTTGGAATGCACATTAGTCCATACGAGCACGGAAACATCTTCAATAAAGACCCTTTACGTGATAGGAAGCTTTTATTAAATAAAAGAGAAATTAACAAATTAATAGGTTTGACAAAGCAAAAAGGTTATAGTTTAGTTCCTATTAGCTTATATTTTAAAGGAAGTTTAGTAAAAGTAGAACTAGGTATTGGCAAAGGTAAAAAATTATATGATAAACGTCAAGATATTGCAAAAAAAGATGCAGAGCGTAGAATAAATCAAGCTATGAAACAAAAATACAGAGAATAATTTTTTCTCTCTGTATTTTCACAATTTTATTAAGTTTAGAAACGACCTCCGCCGCCTCCTCCGGCCTCCGCCGTCCGCCGTCCGCCAGACGAACCACCTCCAAAGCCTCCGCCTGAACTATATGAAGACGTACTAATACTTTCTGAACTAGTATGTATAGCTGTCCTTACGCTATTGTTCAATTCTCTTGTTATTCCTAGATTTATACTATGATATATTAATAAATTAGTATCAACATCACTTGTATTTGTTGTTATATACATTTTCATTTTCTTTTCTACTTTATCGGCACATCCTAAAACTGTTGCTGTAACTAAATATTTTTCCCATAAAGTAATTTCAGGCAAATCTTTTTCTTCAAAATTACTAAAGTCTTTTAAAAATCTTTTATGTGCAAGCCATTTTGAATATTCCTCTTTTCCTTTAGAAGTCCTATTTTTATCTTTTAATCCTATAATTAAATAGATAATATTAATTAATGATACTCCTATTAAATATTCTAAAACTTGCAATCCATAATTATTAAGGCCATAAAATACTCCAAATGCCATAAATAGACTAAATACATAATTTATACTTGTTAAAATTGTATATGTGATAGATAATCCATTTTCCTTAAAATATTCTTTAAAACCAACTTCCTCTTTAGTCACTTTTTTAAATTCATCAATTTTCTTAATTAGCCTTTTTGCTCTATTAATACTTTTACCATAGTTTTTTAATTTTTTAATATTACACTTATTGTCTTTTCCAACCATATTAAATAATACATCTAAAACTATAACTTCTGCACTTGTTCCTGTGTAATTTTCATTTTCAAGAATTAATATTATATCTTCATTATTAGGATTTTTTTCATAAGATATTACTTTTTTATTGATTAAGTTTAATATAGTAGCTGAAAATCCTATATTAGTACTTTTTCTTTTCATTAAGTACTCTAAAACATTTGGATTATCCTCACTTGGAAAGTCCCTATAATAATTTCCTTTAAATTTATGTCTTTCATTTATTACTTTTATAAGTTTATATATAGCAATAACACCTAAAGCAATATTTGTAACTATAACAATCGTTGTAAGAATTGTTCTTATTCTTGCTTGTTTTACTTCTAGTATTTCTTCCAATTTTTCACATATATCTAGATATTTCTCTTTTGTTTCTACATCAAAACCCTCTTCTATTTCTTCTTTAAAATCATCTAATCTATTTCTAGTTAAAAACATATAGTTACTATCTGTTAAACTTTCTAAACTATATTCTAACTCTTCTTTCCAATCTTCATTTACTAAATCTTTAGTATTCTCAATTCTAACTAAAAAGTTTTGTTTTTCCTCACTTGTTTCATCTAACTCATTTACTAATTCTAATGCATAATTATATCTATACATACTTGGATATTCTTCTAAATCGAGCACAGCCTCACTTGCTTCGTTTTCTAATTCCAATTTTTCATTTTCTCTATCACGATTTGCTGTATCCGCCATCATTTCTTCATATTTCAAAATATTTTCTCTTCCATCTACATTAGATTTTTTAGTAGCCAAAGGTACCAAATCTTTATTAAACATAACTCTTACAGTTTCTGGAGTATAATTGTCCACATTTTTATCTTCAAAATATAGAGTTCTAGAATCTAAAATCTCATTTCTTCCTGTTAATGGTCCATGGGACCAAATTCTAACATCATTATCTTCTCTTGGTAAATGTATTAAAACTTGGAAATCTTGTATATTTTCTTCAAAATAGTCTCCTAGAACATTCCAATATAATTCTGCAACATCATTATGTACAACTACTGCATTATTGATAGTATATTCTATACAAATAACCTTATTTTTATTATCTGGACAATAAATTTTAAAATCCATACCTGAACTATCTTCTGTAAGTTCATAAATTCCATATTTACCATTTGAAGCTCTTTTTACTTCTTCATATATAGTTTCTACATTTTCAATATCGTCTATTGAATCAAAATTTTCTTGTGATATATCATATACCTTAATATCTTTCATTCCGGTTCCATTATAAATATCTGTATTTCCTGCAAAATTACTATATATTCCCGTAAAAGTAGTCGCATAAGTATTTTTGAAATCTATTTCTCTTAATCTACCATTATATTCTCCATTAAGCCATGCCGCTTCTCTTACTGTTATTGAACCATCTTCATTAATAGTTATATCTTGATATAATAGTTTTGTAGTTTCGTTATCCGCAAATACATTATTTGCTAAAGAAACCACTAATAAAGCAATAATAAATATTAATACCATTTTTATTCTTTTCATATTCATCCCCCAAATACAAATTATGATATAGGAAGAAATAACTTCCTATATCATTTTTGCCTACATAACAAATTCAATTTAGTATATTCTTATATTTTATTACTTGAACCGAAAACATCTACCATTTTATGTTTTACTGTTTCTTTAATTAAATCTCTTGCAGGTGTTAAATATTTTCTTGGGTCAAATGCACTTGGTTCTTCTACAAATACTTTTCTAATTCCAGCAGTCATTGCTAATCTTAAGTCTGTATCTACATTTATTTTTGATACACCAGATACACTTGCTTCATGTAATATTTCGTCTGGTACTCCTTTTGCTCCTGGTATATTTCCACCATATTTATTACACATATCTACTAACTCAGGAATAACTGTTGATGCTCCATGTAATACTATTGGAGTATTTGGTATTTTTTCTTTTATTTCTTTTAATATATCAAATCTAAGTTTTGCCTCTCCTTTAAATTTATATGCTCCATGGCTTGTACCAATTGCAATTGCTAAAGAATCACATCCTGTTCTTCTTACAAATTCTTCAGCTTGGTCAGGATCTGTATACATAGCATCTTTAGCATCCACATTTACGTCATCTTCAATTCCTGCTAATTTTCCAAGTTCAGCTTCTACAACAACGCCTTTAGAATGAGCATAATCTACTACTTGTTTTGTAAGTCTTACATTTTCTTCAAAATCATATTTTGAACCATCTATCATAACAGACGTAAACCCATTATCAATACACATTTTAGCTGTTTCAAAATCTGGTCCATGGTCTAAATGAACTGCTACTGGAACTTCTGGGTGTTCTTCAACTGCTGCCTCTATCATTTTCATTAAATATCCTATTCTGGCATATTTTATCGCACTTGATGATGCTTGTAATATAACTGGAGATTTAGTTTCTGCAGCAGCATCCATAATTCCTTGTATTATTTCCATATTATTTACATTAAATGCTCCTATTGCATATCCTTCTTTCATTGATTTTTCAAACATATCCTTTGTTGTAACTAACATAATAATTCCTCCTTTTTAAACTTTGTTTTCTACCTTGTTATTTTATTTCTTATTTCATAATATGTCAAGTATTTTGAAACAAATAGGGACAGGCAACTTTTGTTTCACTTTTCCATTATTTTACAAAATGAAACATTTTAGCCCCGTCCCTAATTTTTTCACTCATATTTTAATAGCTCTATTTTATTTGATATAAAATCTATATTATTGCTAATAGCTTTACTTAAATCAGTTGATAAATATTTTTTATTATCATCTGCAAATACTGTTACAACATTTCTTTCAATTTTTGATGCAAGCAAAACTGAACCTATCAAATTAGCTCCTGCTGAAATTCCAACTCCTAACCCTAATTCTTTTGCTAATTTTCTTGACATATTAACCGCATCCTCATCATTTACTAATATAATCTCATCAAGTTTGCTTTTATTTAATAGGTCTGGTACAAAATCATCTCCTATTCCTTCTATTTTATGCTGACCTAATATTTTTCCTTTAGATATTATTGGCATCTTATCAGGCTCTAATGCTACTATTTTTATATCTTTAAATTCTTCTTTTAGCCTATCTCCTATTCCCATTAGAGTTCCACCAGTACCAACTCCTGAGACAAACCCTCCTACTATTTCTCCTAAATGTTTTAACGTATCTACTATTTCTTTTCCTGTTGTATCAAAATGTGCTTTATAATTATTAATATTTCCAAATTGATTTGCTAAAAAGCCATTCTTTTCTATAGCTAATTTTTTGGCTTCTTCTACACACCTTATAAATCCTCCTTCTTCCTTTGATATTAATATTACTTCAGCTCCATAATTTTTCATTAATTCTATTCTTTCTTTACTTGCCCAGTTTGGCATAAAAATGTACAAAGGATGTTTATAATAAGAACATAAAGCCGCAAGTGAAATTCCTGTATTCCCACTTGTAGCTTCTATTATAGGCATACCTTGTTTTAAAATTCCTTGTTTTTTAGCCTTATTTATTATATAAAAAGCAACTCTATCTTTAATGCTTCCTGTTAAATTATAGTATTCTAATTTTGTAAATACTTTTATTTCTTTTTCTTTATATTTACAAATAATTTTTATCATAGGAGTATTTCCAATTAACTTAGCTAACATTTTTTTTCACCTTCATTGTCACCTATACATTTTTTACTTGGCTGTTTAAAACTCAAATACCAATTGATTCCATTTCTGTTTCTATTTATATATTCTACCCTTTCTTCCAATTCACTATACGTTTGTGGACTAGATACTATTATTGGTTGATTTGGCATCCAGTTTGCAGCAGTAGCACCACCCATACAATCTACCATTTGAAGTGCTTTTACCGTTCTTAATATCTCTGGAATAAATCTTCCAACATTCACTGGATATATTAATATAGTTCTTACAATTTGTTTATCATCAATTATATAAACATTTCTAACAGTTTCTGTTGTACTCATTTCATTAGATATCATTCCATATTTTCTTGCAATTATGCTATTTCTATCTGCTATTATAGGAAATGATATTTTTATTCCAGTCCTACAATAAATATCATACACCCAAGCTAAATGAGAACTATTACTATCTACACTTAATCCTAATAGCTCTGTATTTATTTCTTTAAAATATGTATGCGCTCTTGTAAACGCTATCATCTCTGTAGTACATACAGGTGTAAAATCTCCGGGATGTGAAAATAATATTAACCATTTTCCTTCATAATCTTTTAAACTTATTGTACCAAAAGTAGACATAGCCTCAAAAAGAGGTGCTTTTTCACCAATTTTAACATTTCCATTTTCTAATAATTCATAATTCATAAAAATAAACTCCTTTCATTTCTATATATTATGAAAGAAGTTTTATTTTGTTAATTCATTTATTCTTGTAAATGAACACAGTTTTATTTGTTTATTTCTTAATATTTCACTATTTTAATAAATGTAATTTTATTGACCTAGTTTTTTGTATATGGTTATATGTTTCTAATATTTTAGTTACATTATTTTTAGTTATTTCTAAATCCTTTTGCATTTTTTCTTGTGTTTCTCTTACAAATAACAAATTATTGTTCATTGCAGACTGTGTACTTTTTAAAGAATTAACAATTTTTCTTATATTGTTTTGTCCGTTTTGTAGTTTATTCTGTTTTTTATTTATACTTACAATATCACTTTCCATTATTTCTTGCTTTTCTTTTATAACTACAATATCGTTTTCCATTATTTCTTGTTTTTCTTTTATGATTGCAATATCGTTTTCCATTATTTCTTGCTTTTCTTTTATAACTGCAATATCGTTTTCCATTATTTCTTGCTTTTCTTTTATAACTGCAATATTGTTTTCCATTATTTCTTGCTTTTCTTTTATAACTGCAATATCGTTTTCTATTATTTCTTGCTTTTCTTTTATAACTACAATATCGTTTTCCATTATTTCTTGTTTTTCTTTTATGATTGCAATATCGTTTTCCATTATTTCTTGCTTTTCTTTTATGATTGCAATATCGTTTTCCATTATTTCTTGCTTTTCTTTTATGACTGCAATATCGTTTTTCATTACTGTTTGCTCTTCTTTTATTGCTACAATATCACTTTCCATTATTTTCTGCTTTTCTTTTATGACTGCAATATCACTTTTCATTACTTTTTGTTCTTCTTTTATGCTTGTAATATCGCTTTTCATAGTCTTAATATCAGAATGCATATCAGTAAGTAAACTCATTATTTTTTCTTCCATGAAATTTCACTCCTTTCTAACTTTGTAATATTTTTTAAACTAATTATAAAAACGAATTTAATTATCAAGCATTTGCAAAAAACTCTTTATTTCTGAATTTATATATCGAATTAATTTTACTATTTAATTTATATTCAGTCAATAGTAAATATATAGAATTTTAAATTTTTTTGATAATTAAAAATAAGAATTTAAAATTAAATTAAATTTCAATTTCTATAACGTAAAATTTTTAAGAAATTGTTAACAAATAAAACTTTTTATATAATAACATATAATTTTTAAAAAAGCAAATTAAAACAACCTCAAATTATATTATTCAAGGTTGTTTTTTTATAGTTTTTTAATCTTACTTATTACTTTATATATTATTCTTCTTCTGGATTTTGTTTTAAACGTAAATATCCAAGTTCCTCCCATACATTATATGCAAGATTTAATCTAAATAATAAAGTTGGTTTTGCTCCAGCTCTGTTTTTATCAACTACACATGCATAATATCTAACATCTGGGTCTTTATACTTTGTAAGTTCGAAAAATTTAGTATCTACCTCATTTAACGAATACTCATAATCTCCAAGTGTCTCTCTATTTATTTGCTTCATTAAACAAAGTGTATCTAGAACTTCTTTTACTGTTCTACTTACTGCTAAGTCATTTACATCCAAATTTACTGGTAATGTTTTACTTTCCGTTAATTGTAATGTTGAACAAATATATAAATTGAAGTTTTGAGCTAAGTTTGACAAAATTGTTGCTGTCTTCTTTAACTCTTCTCCTATACCTATATTTGCTGTATCTGTTTTTAAAGTATCATAAAATACATATTCTATTTGCTCTTTATAATAGTAATTCATTATAACTTTTTGCAATTCATCATTTGTATGGTCTGTTATATTAATAAAATAAATTGCATTTTTCATTTCTTTATTTGCCCAATTTGTAATCTCTATTGTTTTTCTAAATTCTTCTGACTCCTTTGTTAATCTTTTTACAAAATCTGATTGTTTTTCATTTGGTTTCTTTAATATAAATCCTTCTTCGTCTGTTTCTACATTACTTGGGTCATCTGCTCTATATTTAAACTCTAATAACTCTCCTTCTGTCTTACTTAAATGTACACCGTGCAATTTTTGAATTGCTTTATTATTAATTATTGTTGTAATAAAGCACAACTTCATTTTTTCTTCAGACATCTCATTTGATATAATTAACACTTTCTTTTTATGAACTAGCGAAACATGTGCTGCAATGTCAATTGTAAACCTACTTTTACCAGAGTTTGAAGGCATTGCAAACGCCATTGTCTCCCCTTTTCTTATCCCTTTAAATACACTAGTAAGTATTGGAAATGGAAGTGGTAATCCATTTCTTAAATTATTATCTCCGGATTCTAGAAAAGATGTAAGGTCTTTGTTTAGAACAGCACGTTTAAATTTTTCTGTTGCATTTACTTGCTCTATTGCACTTTTTACTTCTTCTACTGACATTTCATCATAAAGGTCATATTGTGTTATTTCAACAACCCTATCTTGAATATTTTTTATAGGAATTGCTAAATAATTTTTTCTTAAAATAAAAAGTTTTCTTAAATCTATATAAATTTTTTCTATATCATATTCTTCATCTTTTACTGCATTTTTTAATTGCACTTTAAATTTATAAACTTTTTCATTGTCTTTTGCAAAATTAAACCCTTTTTTGGCATCTTCAGAACTGTAAGCTCCACCTTCTGTAAATAGAATACTTTTATATACATTTAAGCATTCACTATCTTCAAAATAGCATTCTTCAAAAGGGAAATAATATTTTACAATAAGTTTTGGATTATTTAACAACACACCTATAAATAGATGTTCTAATTCTACGTCACTTAATTCAGATGGATATACGCCCTGACTTTCAGGTTCTTCTTGAATTGTTTCATCTTCGTCATCTTCCTCTTGCATTTTACTTAATTCATCTATTTTCTTATATGCCACCATATAATCTTTATCAATTAGTTTTTCCTTTATCTCTTCTATTAACTTCTTATTTTTTTCTGTTACTTTTATAGTATCTAATATTTTATATATTCCTTTAATTTTATCATCTTCCATAGCACATTAATCCTTTCTCATATCTAATAAGTTTAAAATCTTAATATTTTCTTCTATTATAAATTTTTCTTTCCTTATATAACTTAAAATTTATTTTTATAGGAAACTATCTTCCTCCTCCGCCGCCTCCGGCCACCGACCGCCTCCGGCCACCACTAGAGAAACCTCCTCCGCCACCAGAAGCAGATGTATATGCTGTTGACATTGATGTGCTTATTGCATTTGAAAAGCTCCTAGAAAAATCTGTATGTACCATTAAATACATATATGGATATGTATTTATATTAACTGTATTTTCAATATCTGGATATACTATTTTTAATTGTTTTAATACCTTATCAGCTATACCAAATGCAGTTGCAAAGACTAAAAAGTGCTCCCATATGGCGATTTCTGGTACTTCTTTCTTATCAAGCAATGAAAATTCTTCCATGTATTTTTTTAAGCCCTTCCATTTAGCAATTTCATCTATTCCCTCTTGCGTAAATACACTTATTTTAGAAACAGCTATTCCATTTGCAATTATATTTAAGAACATTACGATTTCAAAAGCTATGCATCCCGCAACAGCTATACTTCCTAACCATTCTACAATTGCAAAAGACATACATGCACAAAATACAAAAAAGAATATAAATAAAGCTTGAACTCCTGATTCTTTTCCATATTTATCTTGTTCTTTTTTATCTACTAACTTCTTATCTAATAGTTTCATTTTAGCTCCCTGTCTTATATCTTCTTGTAAGTTTAATATCTTAGTAGATGTACACTTTTTAATAAATTTTTCTAATTCTTTTACTGTTAATACACCATCTTCTTGTTTTTCAAAAGCTGATATAAGAAATTTTCCAATAGCTTTTTCATCTTTATTTTCTAAAGTAAGTATCCCTTCTTTGTCTATTAACCTAATAGAAATTTCATTTTTATCTTTCTCACTTTTAGTAGATTGTATTTCTATTAATTTTTTTAAAGACAGATTTAATAAAGTAGCAGAAAAAATCTTTCCAGTATCGTTTGGAAATAAATCTGTTTTTGTTTCCTTTTCCAAAAATACCGCTTCTGCCGGCGAACTATCAGCTCGTGGTATTTCTCTAAAATATATTATTTCTTGGCTTGGCTTTTTCTCTTTTCTTGCTCCAACTAGTTTTATTTTTCTTACTATATTAATTATTAGTAATATACTAATTACAGCTACTACTATATAAAAAATTACTACATATATCATTCTTTGTGTTCTTAATCTATTTGCTTCTTCTGCCCAAACTGTTTCTTCTTCCAATACATCCTCTAAAATAGGATGATTATATGTTCGTTGTACTTCTCCATCTAAAACCTCTAGTGGAAATAAAGTTCTTATTTCCACATATGTTCCTGCCTTAAAATCATTTATAGTAAATTCTATTTTTTTATTATCAGTTGCATATATTTCTCCATTTAATCCTTGAGTATGTCCCCATACTCTTATTTCATCTTTATTTTCTACTTCTTTTGGCAAAGTTATTGTTCCTGTAATCTTGTTAGCGTCTATTTCAAAATCTTCACCTACAAACTGCCAATAAAGCTGATTATAATCTGAATACTTACCTACTGCACCTTCTACTGTATATGAAATTTCATAAACTCTAGTATCACTTTCATTATCTAAGCCTACTCCCCAAGCAATTTCAAAATCACCATTATCATTTATTAAACCATAATAGTAATCTTTAGTTACATGATACATAAGCCTTGATGTTTCTGTAAAATCTTTATTTATTCCATCTGTTATTTCTTTTACTTTTACATCTTTTATATCTAAATATTTATTAATATCTGTTTTAAATGTTTTATATAAAGTATTTGTATCTTCTATGTCTATATTCCAAGTTTCTGTAACTAACATATCTCCATTTTCTAAAATTTTAATATCAAAGTTTAAATTATTTAATTCTAAATCACTTGATGCCGCATTAGATTTATTTCCTATAATCAGAAATAAAACTAAAAATAATAAAACAAATCCTAATCTTTTAATCTTTTCCATCAACATTCCCCTTTACTTTATTTTTTATGTCGTTTATCTTAACATTAATATCTTCTGGTAAATTTTCTAAATAAGGTATTTCTTCATTTTCTATTTCATATTTCTCTTTTACTTTTAAAATCCTTCTTACACTTCTATTTATTTTTGCTATATTTATTTTTCTATTCTTTACTTCTTTTAATATTTTATCGATTGAATTTTCATCACCTGGAATATACTTAAATAAAACTATATCATTTCCTGCTTTAAATGCTTTTATTAATGCTCTTTTTGTTCCATATAGTATTCTTACCGCTTTCATTCTTATATCATCTGTAATAACTATGCCATTAAATCTATTTTTCTTTCTTATATATTTTCTAACAAAGCTTTTAGACATTGAGGCCGGATAGCCATGCGTAATACGTTTTATTCTTAAATGTCCTACAAGTAACACATCTGCTCCATTTTTAATTGCTTTTTTAAATGGAATTATATCTTCTTTTTCTAGTCTTTCATTTGTTTCTTCTATCACTGGTAGTGTAAAGTGTGAATCTTTCGCAGTTGCTCCATGTCCTGGATAATGTTTTGCAACAGGAACTATATTGAATTCTTTCATTTTATGCATATATGTAATTCCACATTTAGAGACTATTTCTACATCACTACTAAATGCTCTATCTCCTATTGCTTGGTTTTCTTTAAATCTTTTTATATCTAATACTGGCGCAAAATTAAAATTAAATCCTGTTTTTTTAAGCATTTCTCCTGTAACTTTGCTTGCTTCTCCTACTAAGTCCTTATTTGCTAAAATATTTGCTGAAGGCAAATTTTCAAACTCGTCTGGCATTCTGTTTACTCTTCCACCTTCTTGGTCTATTGCAATAAACAATGGAATTTTATTTTTTCTTCCTAAAGTACGTAACCTATTTACTAGTTTATTTAATTCTTCATAATTTTTATAATCTTTCTTATATAGAAGAACTCCTCCTATCTTATATTTTGTTATAAGATTTTCTACATTTTTTATATAGCTTTTATTTCCAAGTCCTACCATTAGCATTTGGCCTACTTTTTCTTCTACACTTAATTTATTTAAATCTACCATTTACTTCCCCTATTTGTTTTTTTACATTATATACTTTAATACTTTTATTTACAATAGATTTTTTCTTATTTTTGTGATATAATTTTTATGTTTAAAAAACATAAAGGAGACTTATATTATGGCATTTGATGGAATTATAACAAAAGCTATAGCTACAGAGCTTAATTTGCTTTCTGGAGCTAGAATTGATAAAGTTTTTCAGCCTGATTCAAATACTATTGTCTTAGGTTTTTATTTAGACGGTTTAAATTATGCTTTAAATATTTGTATAAACCCACAAAATTATAGAATAAATCTTACTACTCATACTAAGAGAAATCCAAAAGTTGCACCTAATTTTTGTATGGTTTTAAGAAAACACTTAATTGGACTTAGAATTAAAAATCTTATAACTAATTCTTTAGAAAGAATTGTGACAATTGAGTTTGAAGGTTTTGATGATGTAGATGATATTATTAATAAAAAACTAATTGTTGAGCTTATGGGTAAACACTGCAATATTATCCTTTTAGATGACCAAAATATTATTATAGATAGCATGCGTCATATTAATAATGAGAATGCAACTCATATTGTTGTACCTCATATCAAATACACATATCCAGTTATCAATAAAAAAGACTTTTTATCTGAGACACTTGAAGATTTTAAATGTGAAATAGAAAAAAATGAAGGAACAACAAATAAGGACTTATTACCTAAAATTATTAGTGATACTTATAATGGTATTAGTAAGAAATATGCTTCTTTTATAATAAATAAAAATAATCTAAATACAAACGAAGATATATATAATTACTTAAAAGATATTATTTATAGAACTGACTCTTTAAAATTAAAAATAGAAATAAGAGACACTGACTATTTTCTAATTCCGGATGACTCAAATGAAGGAAATTTTTCTATTAACTTTGCTTTAGATGACTTTTATTATAATAAAGAAACTTCTGAAGAATTAAAAACAAATAGAAACAATGTACTTAAATTAATTTTAGCTACTTTAAAAAAATATAACAAAAGACTTAGCTCTATTAATAATAAACTGAAAGATTGTGAAAATATGGAAACATATAGGCTTTACGGTGAGCTTATTACTGCTAATCTTTACAAAATTCCAAATGAACATTTAAAAAGCATCGAACTTGAAAACTATTATGACGAGAATAAAAAGATCACTATTCCTTTAGATGAAAGATATTTACCAAGTATTAACGCAAAAAGATTTTTTAAAAAATATAACAAATTAAAAAATGCTTTAGAAATAGTAACTGTTCAAAAGAAAGAAACTATGCAAGAACTTGATTATATTGAAAGTGTTGTCTATGAATTAGAAGCTGCAACAACAACAAATGAAATTGCTGAAATTTTAGATGAAATCGCTGAAAATGATATTTTTAAAGAAAAAACTAAAAATTTAAAAACAAATAAAAAACAAAACAAAATTAAAAAATCTAACCTTACTAAAAACAAGAACACAAACTTTAATCCATTAAAATATAAAATAGATAACTTTACTCTTCTAGTAGGAAGAAACAACAAAGAAAATGACTACTTAACATTAAAATTCTCACATAAAAACGACATATGGTTCCATACTAAAGACATTCACGGAAGCCATGCAGTACTAAAATTAGATAACCAAATACCAACAGAAGATATACTAACAAAATGTGCCGAAATTACTGCATACCACAGCAAAGCTAGATTTTCTTCTAATGTTCCAGTTGACACTTGCCCTATTAAATACGTAAAAAAGCCAAAAGGAGCTAAACCTGGTATGGTTATATATACAAATTACAACACTTTATATGTTAATCCAAAAAATAATTAAACTAAACTGATGTTTTTTGGGACGGGGTCAAAAAACATCTTTTTTGATAAAAGTAATCTACATTGCATACTTTCTTTGGACCAGAACAACAGTTATACAGTTATTTAGTATATAAAAAGAATCATACAAAAAACAAAGTAGGTAGTAAAATTCATGATGAATTCCACTACCTACTTATTAAAAAATGAAAAAAATCATTTTAAAAACTATTTTATTGCCATTCTAGTATTGGATAACCATTATTCTTTTTATTTTCTGTATCTTCTTTGAAAGGACCTCCCAACACTTCATATAACCCTTTTAATTCATCGCTATTCTTAAAAGAACATTCTTTACCAATTATAGAATTATTTTCTCCAAAAAGTTCACTTGTAACACCTTCTAATGAATAACAATTATTTGTTTTTCCAACATATGTTATATTTGTTCCATCATCATAAAACTCATTATTATATCCAACTATTGCACCTGTTGTATCTACAGGTCCACTAACATCTCCTATATTATAACTATTTTCTAATCCACCTCTATTTAGTCCTATAATTCCTCCAACATTCTTATTTTGACCAGTTATTGTTCCAGAATTATAACAATTAAAAACATTCCCACAATTCATGCCAATAATGCCACCTACATTAGTACTTCCATATTCATTTTGATTTGTAGCCTCCACAACTCCTCTATTAAGACAACTATTTATTTTAGTATTTTGTTCGTTAATACCTATAACTCCGACCAACAAAACAATTCCCTGTAACCTTTCCATCGTTATAACTTTCTAATATTATTGAACCATTATATAACTGCCCTATTAATCCTCCGATTCCTTCAGTTCCTCCACTTTTCCCAGTTACATCTCCAGAATTATAACAACTTTTTATTATGCAATTTTCATATGCTATTCCTATGACTCCTCCTATGATACCATTATTTGATGTCACATTAGCTTCATTTGAACAATTATATATTACTGTTTCATTATAAGCATATCCTACAATTCCAGCCGTAGCTCTACCACCACTAATATTGCTATTCTCGCCAACTGTTATATTAGCCACTTTTCCATTATTTACCAATCCAAATAATCCCTGTCCCTTATCCGTTGTGTTTATATAGAGATTATCCACTTCATATCCGCACCCATCAAAAATACCCTTAAATGGCTTATTTGTCTCAACATCCGGTGTGGAATTTTCTGTTGGATAATAACCAATTGGTGTCCAGTTTTCTCCTCCTAAGTCTATTTTACTTGTAAGTAGTATAGCTTTCCCTTCATAAGTATTTCCATTTTTTACATCTTGACTTAAATTTGCTAATTCTTCTGCTGTTCCTAGTTCTATAATGTTATCACTATTTATTACTGTTTTATCATCATTAACATAGTATTTTCTTTGAGTATCTGTTACTGTTATTATAAAACTTCCATCTCCATTTGTTACTAATTGATAACCATTATTTCCAAATTGATTTATTAGTTCATTTTCAAAACTTGTTGCATCTAAAATATCTGCATAGCCATTATCAGTTACACTACTTCCTAAAACTGCCATTTGGATTTTTTCTTCTTCTGTTGCCTTATCAGTATTATCTCTTGCATTTTGAGCTTGTGTAAGTATTCCATTCTCTCCTGTTAGCATAGCAATACTTACTCCCGCAAGTATTAGTAAGACAATAATTGTAATTACTAAAGCAATTAAAGTAATCCCGTTTATTACTTATTGTTTTAATCTTATTTTATTGTTTCTCCATTCTAAATTCTCCTTTTCCTTAGTTTATTATTTTCCAAATTTTATAAAATATACTCTAGACATTTATGTCGTGTGTTGGGTTTAAAAAATACAATAAATTTATTATTGCTTATACATCATATTTTATGTATTAAGTATATATAAAAATTTTCTATTTGTAAATAATAAAAATATTACATTTTTGTTACAAAAAAGTTGACAACTATTTAAAATAATTAGCTGTCATTGTTTCTATTTTATAACTTCTATTTTAGGAAATTTATCAAAAGTAGTTCTAATTTCTATATTTGAATTTTTAAATTCTTCTATTTTTTTAATAAGTTCTTTACTTATTACTTCTCCTGGTGTAATTAAAGGTATTCCTGGTGGGTATACCCATATATATTCTTTTGATATACTTCCTTCTAATTCATTATAGTTTTTAAACTCTGAATTTTCATTTTTTATTGCTTCTAAAATACTTATTTCTTTTTTAGGTAATTGTAGTTTTATATTTAATTCTTTTTTTTCGCTATTTGTTTTCTTTTCTTGTTCTTTTATTTCGTTTTTATTTTCTTTTTCTAATTTGTTATCTATATCTTTTAAAGCATTTAATAATCTTTTAAAATTCTCTTTGCTATCACATATACTAGTCATTGCTAAAGCATAATTTATAGATGACATCTCTAGTTCTATTTTATAATCTTTTCTTAAAATACAGATAAGCTCTTTTCCTGTAATATTTGCTTTATCTGTTTTTATAACAATCTTACCTAAATCATAATAATTTTTGTTTTCTATTTCATTACCTAATATCTTAAGATTTTTTAATCTCTTTGTTTCATTATAGAAGTATTTTAAATTATCTTGGTATTCTTTAAATAATTCTTTTCCTTTACTTTCTATAATATCTAAGCATTCTTCTATAGAAGCCATTAATATATAAGAAGGACTACTTGTTTCAAAAATAGAAAGTTCTCTAGAAATATTTTCTTCTTTTACTAAATCTCCTTTAATATGTAATAAAGCTGTTTCAGTAAGAGAAGGAAGTGTTTTATGAAGACTTTGAATTACAATATCTGCTCCTGCATTTAATGCTTCTTTATCACAAATATTTTCCATAAATGTTAGATGTGCTCCATGTGCTTCATCTACTAAAACTGGAATATTATATTTATGAGCAATTGAAACTATAGAAGATACATCACTAATTACACCTTCATATGTTGGTGATGTTAATATTACAAGTTTTATATCTTTATTTTCCTTTAGCTTTTCTTCTACTTGTTTACTATCAATATTTCTATCAATTCCATCACTACCAATTTTAGGTAACATGTATATTGGGTCTAATCCATTTATTTCTATTGCATTATATACTGATTTATGTGAGTTTCTAGCTACTAACACTTTATCACCAAAGTTTACAACACTTCTTATACCCGCTAAAATTCCACTAGTACTTCCATTTACTAATATAAAACTTCTTTTACTACCATAAACCTTTTTTGCTTTATCTTCTATATTTTTAATTATTCCACTTGCATGATGTAAATCATCAAAACCATCTATTTCTGTTATATCTATCTTATATGGTAATTTTTCTCCAAGTAATTTTACATTTCTTTTATGGCCTGGCATATGCATTGGTAAGTAATCTTTATTATAATATTCTTCTAACTTTTCTTGTAAATTACCCAATATTATTTCTCCTCTTCTTCCATTTCATCCATTGCTTCTGCTATTTTTACCATTATGGCACATTCGATTCTTTTCTTAAATAATTTACAGCCATATTCATATACTCCATTTATACTACCTGTTGTATGGAAACTATTTGCTGCGCATCCTCCACTACAATATAGTTTTGCCCAACAATTTTCACATTCTTTTCTAGAATATACATTACATAGTTTAAATTCGTCTCTTAATTTTGTATTTGTAATTCCATCTCTTACATTTCCCATTAAGAAGTTTTTATCTCCTACAAATTGATGACATGGGTAAAAGTCCCCATTTGGTGTTACTGCTAAATATTCTGTTCCAGAACCACAACCTGTTATTCTTTTATAAATACATGGTCCACCACTTAAATCTATCATGTAATGATAAAATGTAAATGGATTTTTCTCTCTTCTTCTTTTTATCATTTCTTTTGCTAAGATTTCATATTGTTCATATATTGTATCTAAATCTTCTTCTCTTAGGGCATATTCTGTATCTGGTTTTGATACAACAGGTTCCATTGATAATTCTTTAAATCCCAAATCTAACATATGGAAAATATCATTTGTAAAGTCTAAGTTATTACGTGTAAAAGTTCCTCTCATGTAATATTCTTTGTCTCCTCTTTTTTTAACAAAGTTTTGGAATTTTGGAACAATTATGTCATAACTTCCCTTTCCATCTAATCTTTTTCTTTTAGCATCATTTATTTCTTTTCTTCCATCAAGACTTAGTACTACATTATTCATTTCTTTATTTAAAAATTCTATTACATCGTCATCAAGTAATACTCCATTTGTTGTTAAAGTAAATCTAAAATGTTTTCCTACTTTACTTTCTATACTTCTTGCATACGCAACTAACTTCTTTACAACATCAAAATTAACTAAAGGCTCTCCACCAAAGAAGTCTACCTCTAGATTTTTTCTTGTTCCTGAATTCTTTACCAAAAAGTCTAATGCTTGTTTTCCTACTTCAAAGCTCATTATTGCATCTTCGCCATGATATTTTCCTTGTCCTGCAAAACAATATTCACAGTTTAAATTACAAGTATGAGCAACATGCAAGCATAATGCTTTTATTACAGAATCTCTTTTCTTTAAATCAAGATTTTGACCTTTAAAGTTATCCTCAGTAAATAACTGACCATTTTCAATTAAATTATCAATTTCACCTAATGTTTCTTCTAGATCAGATTCAGAAACATCATATTTATCAAGTATTTCTTTTTTTATTTCTTCACGTTCAATTCCTTTATCCATTAATTCTATTATGTCATAACTTAAATCATCTACACAGTGTACTCCTCCACTATATGTGTCTAGAACTATATTAAATCCACTTAATTTATATTGATGTATCATTTTTTACTCCTCATATTACTATATTTTATTTATGTAAATTCAAACTTACTTAAATAAATTGCCGACTAAGGTCGGCAATCTTAATTTAATTATTTATTTACATTTTCACATTTTTGGTTTGCTACACCACAAGATGTTTTACATGCTGATTGGCATGATGTTTGGCATTCTCCACATCCTCCGTGTAATTTACTTTCTTCTAAATTTCTTGTATTTAATGTTACTATTCTTTTCATTTCTATCCCTCCGTCTTCTTTTCATCAAGTATTATTATAACACTAGAAATACTTTGTGTCAAATTTTCATTTTTCGAATTTTTTGTTTATATAATTTCCTAATCTATTATTTATTGAATTGTTTTTACAATAAATTTTCCCATTAGCTTTCCTATAAGTTATTTATTTATCATAGCCAAACCTCCCTATCCCTGTGCTAATTCACATAACCATATTGTTATATTTTTTAGATAGATTTATTATTGCCATGTAAATACCGGATAACCATTATTCACATTAGATGTATCTTTCTTCCAAACAATACAATTACTAGATAAATTATTTCCAATAGGTTGATTACTCATATAAAATAAGTTAGATATATTAGCTGTTTCTGTTGCCACTCCAATTAAGTCTCCAATACGACAATTTGAAGTCTGATAAATATTATTTATTTTACCCGTATTGTAACCACCTGTCATTTCACCTCTACATTCGCCAATAACTCCTCCAACCCAAGCATCCTTATTTTCAGAAGAAATATTTATATTACCTATATTGTATGCATTTATAATTTCACCACTCATTGACCAGGATACCACTCCACCTATACGACTAAATTCATTAACTGTACCATTTATTTCACAATTAATACTACCACTATTAAAACAATTTTCTATCGCTCCTGATTTTTGATTACAAACTATCCCTCCTGCTTCTGCACACAACCCAGAATTTGCTTTTACATTTATTTCTCCTAAATTATAGCAATTTCTTATTTCAGCTGTTTTTACATCATTATTAACTGCTATACCAGCAGAGAGGCATCCACGCTCTGTACTTCCATTTGTTAATATTCCATTTATAGTTGCTACGTTATAAGTATTTTCTATTATTCCCCAATTATCACATACAATTCCTGCACAATATACATCATGATTACTATTTACTGTTTCTGTTATCTTACCTGTAATATAACAATTAACTATTTCACCAAGACAATATTGGCCTATTCCTGATATTCCTGTCCCTCCTGCTACTGTATTATCTTCTATATTGTTGACTAAATTATAATCAACTTCTACAAGTCCAAAATTTTCTATTTTTCCATATAATCCAAACCCAAAAAATCCATAATAATTACGTTCAGACTCAGATACTTCTTTATTCATGTAACAATTTCTAATTTGCTTTCCGTTACCATCAAAAACTCCACAAAAACTATTACTTGTATCTGTTGCAACTTCTGTTTTTGGAATAGTTGTTCCTATTGGTTTAAATCCTTCTCCTGTAGTTAATGCTTCTTTTAGTTTTCCTGTATATCCATAATAGTTTTCTCTATTTGAATCCACATATGATTTGTCTGACTTAAAATCTAAACTCTGGTTTAATTTTACATATTCTCCTTCATAAGTATTCCCATTTGTAACACTGTCTGCAAATGAAACTAAATCTTCTATACTATTTATTGTATATGGGTCTTCTTCTGTTCCCGTCCCTTCAAGTGTTCCCGGGTTACTATCATTAACTTGTGGTACATCTCCAGTTATATTATTTATATAATCTTCATAATCACCTAAGATATTCTCTTCTTCTGCTTGTGCATTTTCTGTTTCATTCTTCGCTTTTTGTGCTTGATTAAGTATTCCATTATCTCCCGTTAGCATTGCAATTGATACTCCTGCTAAAATTAGTAAAACAATTATGGTTATTACTAAAGCAATAAGTGTAATTCCTTTCATTTGTTTTAACATTTTTTCCATCTTCTTAATTCCCCCTTGTTTTATTTTTTTATATTTATTTAAAAATTTAATAACTAATAAAAAAGACAACAATAAAACCTAATTAAAGGTTTTTGTCATCTTATTTGTTTTATATTTATAATTTTAAATTTATTTATTTTTTGTGTGTTATCTAATTTATCCATTTTAACTCCTCTTTTGTATTTTCTTCATTATTTGTTTGAATTATTCTAATTGGAATTATATTATACGTGACGTTTAATGTTAATACAAATATTTTAGATTTTATGACATAATTGTTTTAATTATAGATACAAGGTGATTTTATGATTAAAGAAAAAAGAAAATTAAGAGGTTTTACACAAGAAGAGATGTCTAAACTTTTAGGAATAAGTTTAAGACAATATGTAAGAATAGATAATGAAGAAGACTTACCAAGACGTGATGTATTAAAAAGTTTAATTAAAGAATTAGGCTTAACTAACAAAGAAATAGGAGAATATATAAGAAAAATGACAGAAAACATCGCTTAGTTTTTTGTCATTTTTTAATTCTAATTTTTTATTTTAGTTTTTTCTTCAAGTTTTGCTTTTAATCATATTATTTAGTAGAAATATGTATATTTTCAATATCAGCTTTCATTTCTCTTGAAATAATGTTTTGTATTTGTGCAATTTCATCTTCTTTTAACTCTTTCGCCTCTATAATCACACTAATACTTTCATCATTAACAAAAATAACACTATTTTCAAATCCCTTTGTTTTAAGCAGATTTTCACATATCATAATACTATTTTTAGTATTGTTTATTTTTGTTATCTCTTCTGTAGCTGATTGCTTTTGTGTTTCCAGTGCATTTGAACTATTTAGAACATTTTCATAAGTCTCAAGCATTTGTGAATACATTGTATCTCTTTCTAATTTAGATTTGTCAAAATAATCATCAGTACTTGCACTTGTTTCTTGCGTAGCTATATTATTTGTAGTCTCATTTGTTATTGTATTAGTTGTATTACTTTCAATAGTATTTGTTTGATTAGTTGTATTTTCTACTATCTCTTCGCTACTAACAAGCCTTGCATCTCCAACATTTGCAAATTCATTTGTTTCATCTACCTCACTACTGCTTGCTTGGACAACTTCGTCTGCGGTTCTAGTAGTATAATTTAGATACCCCGCAACCATTAACATGACGGCTATAGCATAAATGATAATTTGATTTTTCTTTAACAATTTCATAAACATTCTTCCTTTCTTTTTAAAATGTATCCCAAATTGAAAATGTCCATTTGGAAACGTCCTTAATTTGACATTTCAAACACTTGTATTTTATGTGTTGCAAGACCTGTTACTGCTTCTACAGCTTGAACTATATTGTTCTTAACTCCTGCATTATTTGCTCCTTGTGCTGTTATTATTGCTCCTTCTATTTTGGGATTAACTACTTTAGCTGTTATTGGTGTTTTAGTCCCATCATCTTCTTGAAAAATAACCTCTTTTTGTGTATCTGTTTCTTCTATCCTTCTAGTCCCTCCTGTATCGTCGGCCTCCTCTGTTGTACTTGTTGTAGAATTTTCATTATACATAGCAACCACTTCACTAGACTCTGAATAATTTATACAAACTTCTACATTACCCACTCCTTGTATTTTCGATAATATATTTTTCAATTTATTTTCTAGACTTTCTGTGTTTGCTTCAGTACCATTAGCTGATTGTATCATTCCTGATGCACTTTCTTTAGTTGTACTTGCTAATTGCTTTGTTGTATCATTTGTTGTTTTGTCATTATTTGTTTCCTTTTTCCCATTCCATATAAAATTTATTATTACTATAGTTATAATAAGTAACACTACGAAAAATACTAAATTTTCTATTTTTCTTTTATCATTTCCTGTTCCATCTCCATTTATTATTTCTCTTATCCCAGTCGCTTCTTCTTTATTTTCATTAATATTGTCGTTTTCTTCTTTCTTTGAAAACATTTTCTTTAATTTATCTCCAAGCATCCTTCACTCACCCCATATTCTTCTATTAAAAATTTTTTAATATTTTGAATATCACTTCTAGTTACTTTGTTACTTGCTTTATCTTCTGTATTATCGTCACTTTGACTCTCTTCTCCATTTTGATTTATATCTACATCTACACCTTTTATCCTTTGTACTCCTGTTACTATTTTATTTTCTATAGATTCTCCTTGTTCTCCTCCGCTTTCGTTTTCTTTATTACTCTCTTTCTTTCCTTCTATTTTAAGTTTTATTTTAGTGATACCTGTTTCATTTTTATCATTGTTTTCACTTGTTGGAACTTCTGCTTGTACTTTACAAGAAGATATTTCATAACCTTGATTTTCTATTTTGTTTTTTATGTCTTTTTCTAACTCTTCTTGATATAGTACTTTTATTCTCTGATCCATACTTGTTTGATTTAATATATCAGAGTTTATATTTGTATATGAACTTGTACTGCTATTCTCTTCTGTATAATAATCTTCTATATTAATAGAAGCCAAACTTAAATTATCTTTATTTTGTATAAACGGTGATATTATATTAAATATTATAAATACTCCTAATACCATTCTTATATATTTCTTTGTTCTGTTATTTGGTAATACCATCTCTAATATTGATACTAATACAATGGCTACTCCTAAACTTTTAGCCCATGAACTTATTACTTCTATCATTTGTAATCTCCTACCTATACATCATCGCACTATTTGACATTTTTAATACCAAAGCGGTTCCTATAATAAGCATTACAGAAATAGCACTTAAAATGCCTAAAAATATTTTAAATATGTCACCTATTTGGTCTAAAAGACTTGTTATTTTTTTATCAGCAATCACTTCTGTTACTGCTCCTAATAATTTATAACAAATAGTAAGTATTCCTAATTTTATTATTGGCATGATACAAATTCCAATTATTATAATTACCCCTACTATCCCAACTGCATTTTTTAGTATTACTCCAGACCCTAATACTGTATCTACTGCATCTCCTAATATTTTTCCTACTACTGGTACTGCTGAACTCACCACTGCTTTTGTTGCTTTTGCTGTTATTCCATCAACTGATGCTAACATTGTTCCTTCTAAAGAAACAACTCCTACAAATATTGTTAATACAATTCCTAAAAACCATACTATTCCTGATTTTAAAAAGCTTGCTAATTTATCTACTTGTACCTTATCTGATATCTTTGATATTATTATTAGGCTAGTAAATACTAAAACAAGAGGTATTATTAAAGTTTCAATCATATTACCGATAAAATTTATTATAAATAAAATAATTGGCTCTAATACTCCACTTGTTGTAATACTTCCTGTATACATCATAAGTGCCATAAGTAGTGGTACTAAAGCATTCATAAAGCCAACTAAATTATTTGCCGTGTCTTGAACTAGTTTTACTATGTCTGAGAAATTTGTCATAATTATTGTTACTATTAAAATATATTGGACATAATATATTATCTTACCTATTGATTCATTTTCTAAGCTTTCACTAACTGACTTTAATACACTATGTATTATAATTATTACTAAAATACTAACTAAACTTTTTATTGTAGTTCCTACTTCAGAACCAAATAAATTCCAAATTCTATTTATTATACTACTATTATCTACTTCTCCACTTATTGCATTATTTAACAAATCTCCTATATCGATTCCTTCAAAAAATTCCCCACTATATTTTTGGCTTTCATCTATAAAGTCTTCTATTTTAAATTCTTCTTGCTGATTTTTTATTGTTTCATCATTACTTGTTTCTGCATAGGAAATATTTTTAGCTATTGCTAATAGTAACATTAAAAATATTATTACTATTTTTATAAACTTCTTCATTCGTACTTCCTTTTTCTTCTATGGCAATACCGAAAGTATTATTTCTAATAAACTTGATATTATTGGTATTGACATAGATATAATAATAATTTTAGTTCCAATTTCTATTTTGCTTGCAATTGCTGCTTCTCCCGAATCTTTACATATGCTTACTGCAAACTCAGATAAAAAAGCTATTCCTGTTATCTTTATAAGCAAAATTAAAAAAGTACTATTAATAGAAACCTTATCTGCAAAAGATTGTAATAAATTTACAATTCCTGAAAGCTCGTCTGCAACAAGTAGTAAAATTAAGACTCCTGTAAGTAAGCTTATATACATTGCAAATTCAGGTTTATATTGTTTTAATAAAATAATAATAACTAATGCAATTAAACCAATTCCAATAATTTTTATAACTTCCATATTTCTTTCCTTTAAAGATTAAATATAGTTCTTACTGTATCAAATAAACCACTAACTTCTTTTATCACCATAGTTAGAACAATTACTAAACCAGCTAAAGTCGTCATCATTGCTTGGTCTTCTCTTCCTGCTCTTACTAATACCTGATGCAAAACTGCAACTAAAATCCCTATTGCTGCTATTCTAAATAATAAATTTATATCCATTTGTAATCCCCCTACATTTAAGCTATTGTATTAACATAATATTATTACTATAACCAGTCCTGCAATTGTTCCTAATCTTGTATAAAGCTTTTCATTTTTTCTTTTTTCCTCTCCTGCTTCTTTTATTTGGTCTTCTAAAAATTCTTCTGTAATTTCTATTTGACTTATTTGCCCCTCTACATCAGTTTGTCCAAGTAACTTAGATAATGTTTTTATTATTTTCTTGTCGTCCTTCTTTAAATTACATTCTGTTTTTTCTACTGCTAATTCCCATGCTTCGCTTGCCGAATTTTCCTTCATTTCTTCTTTTGCTAAAATAAAAATATTTCCTACATTTTTATTTACATTTTCAGAAATTTCTTCAAAAACTTCTGGTATCGGCTCATATGTAAATTTTATTTTTGTTTTTAAAATGTTTAAAGCATTTTTTATATCTTCTAATTCATCTAATCTATATACATATTTTTTTGATAAAAACTTTCCAATCAAAGTTGATAAAACTAATATTAAAAATAATATAAAATATTTTATTAACTGCATAACTTAAAACTTGTCCCTTCTCTAATTTCAAATTTTCTTTTAGATTTTTTTATTCTTTTTACTTTCTTTACTATTTTTAATATTATATGAACTAAAAAATTTTTTAGAACTAAAATTATAAAATATATTAATATTATTATTCAAGAAAAATTATTCTTTCTATTTGCTTATTTTCTATTAACTGATTTATGTCTTTATTTAACTTTATTTCTTCTAAACTACTTCCATGCATTGTAAAAATTCCTTTTACACCTGATATAGTAGCTTCTTTTATTGCTTCTACATCTTCTTTAGAACCTATTTCATCGCAAGCAATTACTTCAGGTGCCATAGAACGTATTAACATTTTCATACCTTTTGCTTTAGACACATTTTCTATTACATCTGTTCTTAAGCCTATATCATTTTGTGGCACTCCATGATACATTGAAGCTAACTCCCCTCTTTCATCTACAACACCGCAAGTTTTTCCTCTAAAACCTAAATCAGGCACGCCATTGCTTATATTCCTTATAACATCTCTTAGCATTGTTGTTTTTCCTTTTCCTGGTGGTGATACTATTAAAGTATTATTTACAGAATTATTTTTAACATCTATAATCTTGTCCAATATTTTCAAACTACAACCCAATACCTCTCTTGCTATTCTAAAATTCAGACTTGTTATATATTTAACATTAATAATTTTTCCATCTTCCACAACCGCTGTTCCAGAAACACCAACTCTATGCCCACCTTTTACAGTAATAAAACCTTCACATATTTGATTTTTATATGCATAAATAGAATTATTACAAAGTCTTTCTAAAGTAGATAAAATTTCATTTTGATTAACATTATATTCAATTACAATCTCACACTTTCTTAATTTTAACATTATAGGTCTTTCACATCTGATTCTTATTTCTTGTAACTCGTCCAAAATTCTCTCATTTTTACTTATTGTATTTCTTATTAAATTACCTACATTACTTGGAAAATAATTTAACAATTCACTAATATCTTTCATTTTTTCCTCCAAAATGAGACAAAAAGGGACGGGCCTTTTTTGTCTCAAAAAAAGACATATAATATTATATGCCTTTCTTTTCTCTTTAGAACTATTATTTTTATTATTCCCATTCTAAGATTGGATAGCCATTATTTATATTAGATGTATCTTTTTTCCAAACAACTTCTTCATTTCCACTATTTAATAAATCTACAAAACTATCCTCTTTCATTTGTTCTTCTGTCTTTTGCATAAGTAATTCATCTTCAGAACCATTACCAACAATAAGTCCGATTCCTGGTGTTTCATCAACTTTTTTATAATATATATTTTGTGTTATTCCTAAATCATTTTTTCCTATAATCATTCCAATAGTTGGGTCTGTTGCTTGATTTCCTTTAACTATGCCTGTAGAATAGCATGAATTCATTTCTGAATTGCCGTATATATTTCCAACAATCCCTCCAACTCTTAATATCTCTGTTCCTTCACCAGAAATATTTCCTGTATTATAACAATTTTTTATTTTTCCTCCAGTAGTTCCTCCTATACCTCCTACAAATAAATCATCTGCATCAGCTATTCCAATTATTGTTCCTTTATTATAGCAATTTATGATTTCCGAACTTGCTCTAGCTGAGGTAAATATTCCTCCACAATTACTACCAGAGCCCACAACAGTAGTATGTAGATAAACATTTGCCAAATTTCCACAATTACTTATTCTTCCACTACAATAAGCTGTAATTCCTCCGCTCGAACCTATTGAACTTTCATTTTTTATATTTCCTGTCACAATACAGTTATTTATTATTCCACCTGTTGAATTTTGTCCAGATATACCTGCTATAGCACCGCTTTTATAATTCAAATACAAATTTACATTTGTTAGTTTTAAATTATTTATAGTTCCAAAGTTATTTGCAAATAAACCTCTTTTTACATGAATATCTGTATCACTCGTTACATTTATATATAAATTATTTATAAAATTGTTATTCCCTTCAAAAGTTCCACCGAAAATTTTTGTTCTATCGTCTTCTGTTGCTATTCCTATACTTTTAAAACCTTCTCCACTTGTTAATAATGTTTTTAATTCTCCAGCATATCCGTACTCACCATAATCTGTTCTAAAAGGGTCTACATATGATTTTGTAGAATTAAAATCTAAACTTGTTCCTAATTTTACAGTCTTTCCTTCATAATTATTTCCATTTGTTACATCATAAGCAAAAAACACTAAATCTTCTATACTATTTATAGTATATTCCGTATCATTTTCTTCTAATACTCCTGGAGCAGTATCTGTTACTTGTTCTACTTCTACTCCATTTAAAGTTTCTTTAATTAAATCTTCCATTTTTGCTAAATCTGTTTTTTCATTTTTTGCTGCTTCATTTGTTTTGTTTTTAGCATTTTGTGCTTGGGTAAGTATTCCATTTTCTCCTGTTAGCATTGCAATTGACACCCCTGCAAGTATAAGAAGTACAATAATTGTAATTACAAGTGCAATTAATGTAATTCCTTGTTCCTTTCTTTTTATTATTCTTTTGTTTCTTTTCATTTTCTTTTCCTCCTACATATTTTTTATTTATTTTTGAAATTTAAAAACTTTTTTAAAGCACAAAAAAGACAGCAACAAAACCTATCTTTTAGGTTTCATCACTATCTTTTTATCTATATTCTCATATTTTTTATTTACTAATAGCCTACCTGTGTGTGTGTGTGTGTGTGTGTACTCCTGCAAGGCTTTCAGCAATTGTTCTAATCATCTACTACTTCTTCCTTTCTCTTTTGTCGTTTTATATATTTTATACTTTTATTTTACACATAAAATTTAAAATTGTAAATAGTATTTTATCTTTTAATTTTAAAATGAAAGTATGTAAGTAATTTTTTAGATTAAGCAATTTAGCGTAGGGAATTGAAGGGTAGCTAAATTGCTGGTAAAGCAAAGCTTTAAATCTAAAAAATTACTAAAAATCCCTGTTTAGATGTGTCCCAAATGCGAATTTTTATGCGCTTTGGGAACGTGCCCAACGCGAAGTTATTTTGGATTTACTACAGCCCTATAAATTAGTCCTGTTTCTTGGTCTCTTTCAAACTCTACTCTGTAATAATTTTCTGCAACAACTTCCTCTTTTAATGCTGCAATATTTTGGCCATTTACCTCATATTCTTCACCATTAAAATTAATTTCTTTTATCTGCCTATCTTCTTCTTGCTGTTCATTATTTAATTCAATCGTACTAAGTAAACCTCTTACAGTTACTCCTTGTAAATTTGTACTTTGATATACTTCAAATTTTGCATTAAATGTTGCAACATCTTGTTCATTAACCTGAGGTTTACTTAAATTTGTCAAAGTTTCTGTATAAATTCCAAGTGATGGTACTAAGCGCGCTAATGGATTTTGTTCTTCTGTTAAACCTAATTCTTGCATTTGTTGTGCATTTACCTCTGTAATTCTTTGCTCAACCGCCATCAAGAAGCTATTTACTGTTTCTGTATCATAACTTGTAAGTACTGTACTATTATCCGTTGTAAAATCTTCTACACTTACACTGTCCGTGAAAACCACATTATTCTCCAAGGTATACCTATAAACTTTAGCTCCGCTTTCTATACCAACTTCATAAATTTCTTTTACATTTTGTCCTTCTAGACCATCATAACTTATTTTTCCTGTTAATTTTAAATTTTCGTTATTGTAATTTAAATCTATTGTAATATCATATTGCACATTATTATCATTTGGTGTCTTCTGGATATCTACTCTTCCTTCATTTAATGATATCACAACCTTACTTGTTCTTCCTCTACTTTTATATACAATTGCACTAAAATTTTCATTAGATACTTCGTTACTATTTTGTATATTTTGTATCAATTGTTCTATTCTATTAGATGTTATATTAGCTGAATTTCTTATTTCTTTTATATATTCATTTAATTTTTCTAGCATCTCTTGGTCATTTTTCAATGTCTCTAGTATTTGAACCAAAATATCTTTTAGCTCATCTCCACTTAAAGTAAGTTGATATCCTGTCCCATTTGAATCATTTACATTTGAAAATTTATCCTCACCTATATTTTGTAAAATATTCATATATGTATTTAACTCTTCTTGTGAAAATGAAACATTTGATATTTGTACTACATCTGTAATCACATTACTTATATTCTGAATAATTTCAACTTGATCACCTTCAAGACTATTAATCTTATCTGTTTCAAAATTTATAAATTTACTTCCTACATAATCTGTCTGTAAACCTATTTGGTTTCCTATCTTTCTATATATAACAGGGAATGTTACAGAGTCAGAATAATTTATGCTTATATCTTGTTGTTCCTTTGAATTAGTATTATCAATTTGTCCTGAAAAACTAATATTGAAACTGTTTAAATTGTCTAGATTAGTTACTGTAGGATCTTGTGCACTTACTTTAAAACTACCTTCATTAGTATATGAATTTGTATTCTTTTTTTCATAATATTGTTTTACGTTATTTTCTATATAGCCATCTTCAGTATCTACTATTTGAGTAACATATTTAAAAAACAATTCCTTATTTCCTTTGAAAATATCAGTTGTGAAGTATGCAAGTACTAATCCTCCTGCTAATATGATTACAGCTAATACTATAATTAAAATAACTATTATCTTCTTACTTTTCTTTTGATTCATAAATACTTTTCTCCTCTTACAATATATTTATTGCTTAAGATTTATTCTTCCCAGTTATGATAAATATTAGAAACATCATCTAAATCTTCTAGATTTTCAATTAATCTTTCCATTTTTTCGCTACCCTTTTCATCTAATTTTACTGTTGTAGTAGGTACCATTTGTACTTCTGCTTCTAAAAATTCTAAACCTTCTTCTTCTAATTTATCATGTACAGCTGAAAATTCACCAGGATCTGTTGTTATTTCATATACTTCATCTGAAACTTGAAAATCTTCTGCTCCTGCTTCTAGTGCTAACATCATTAACTCATCTTCAGACATTGAAGTAGATTCTTTTTCTATTACAATAACACCTTTTTTGTTGAACATATATGATACACAGCCTGTTGTTCCCAAATTTCCTCCTGCTTTATCAAATACGTGTCTTACGTCTGCTGCTGTTCTATTTTTATTATCTGTTGCAGCTTCTACTATTACTGCTACACCATTTGGTCCATATCCTTCATAAATCATCTCCTCATAATTTTCATTACTTGAAGATGCTCTTTTTAATGCATTATTTATAGTATCATTTGGCATGTTTGCTGCCTTACATTTAGCTATAACATTTCTTAATTTTGAATTTCCTTCAGGATCTGCTCCTCCTTCTCTTACTGCAATTACTAATTCTCTTCCAAGTTTTGTAAATACTTTTCCTCTTGCTGCATCTGCTTTTCCTTTCTTTGCTTGTATATTATGCCATTTACTATGTCCGGCTCATTTTTAATTCCTCCTTCTCAATTTTTTCAGTATTTAAGCCACTTTCGGCTGTTCTATCATATAAACATCAAGTGAAATTTCTTTATTGTTCTTTGCCCATTTATATAGGGTTTCGAGGTTCTTTACCCAACGAATTGTGCCAAAATTGTGCCAGAAATTTCAGATTGTTTTTTATGTAAATAGATTATTTTGTTGCTAAATTTATCCAATTTTAAACAACACTACACGTAT
>CALXEW010000014.1 GCA_944387435.1 uncultured Clostridia bacterium
TGTTCTCTGAATTTACTTTTCTTAAACGTACATCTGTGATTTGCATTTTGCGTGCACCGCCTTCCTTAAGTTTTAAAATTTTTTGTACATACCGTTTAATCTTATGTACAATTATATTATTCTTCATTAAAACTCTTTTTCCTTCTTTTTTTTACAAAAATTTAAAATTTATTAATTTAATTTTATCAATATTGTAACTTTTCTTTATTTTTTTCATAATATATATTACATTTTAGCGTAAACTCTTGAAATTTTAATAAGATAATTATATAATTTGATATCATAAAGAGGAGTGTTTTGTTTATGCCAAATATAGAACATATTAAAAAATATAAAAATATACATATGATTGGAATTGGTGGAATTAGTATGAGTGGCATCGCGGCAATTTTAGAAAACTGGGGTTTTAATGTTACTGGATCTGATACTTCTGATTCTGAAGCTGTACAGTTATTGTTAAAAAAAGGAATAAAAGTTATTATTGGTCATAGCCTTGAAGATGTTGCAAATTCTGACGTTGTGATTTATTCTGCTGCAATAAAACAAGATGACCCTGAAATATTGGAAGCCAAAAGACTAAATATTCCAACAATAGAAAGAGCTGATTTCTTAGGTGAAATTACTCGTTGTTATAAAGATACTATTTGTATTTCAGGAACACATGGAAAAACAACAACAACATCTATGGTTTCACTTTGTTTCTTAGAAGCTTTAAAAGACCCTAGTATTCAAGTAGGTGCCCTATTAAAACCTCTAAATGGAAATTATAGAGTTGGAAATAGTGAACATTTTATTATTGAAGCTTGCGAATATGTTGAAAGCTTTCTAAAATTTAGTCCTAAAGCTGAAATTATTTTAAACATTGATAATGATCATTTGGATTATTTTAAAACTTTTGATAATATCAAAAATGCCTTTATTAAATATGTAAAATTACTTCCAAATGATGGTATTTTAATTACAAATGCTGATGATAAAAACTGTATGGATTTACCAAAATATACTAGCGCTAAAGTTTATACGTATGGAATCGATAATCAAGATACTGATTTTACAGCTAAAAATATAACTTTTGATGATGATGGATTTCCAGAATTTGATGTATACTATAAAAATGAATTTTTTGTAAAATTACAACTTTCTGTTCCTGGACGTCATAATGTTTTAAATGCTTTAGCTTGCACTACATTATGTACAGAATATGGCATCGATAAAAAAGATATAGCAGTTGCATTAGAAAGATTTACAGGGGCTCATAGAAGATTCGAATTTAAAGGAAAGATAAATAAAACTTCAAGTGTTTATGATGACTATGCACATCACCCAACAGAAATAAAAGCAACATATAATTCATTATCAAATAAAAAATACAATAAGTCTTGGGTTATTTTCCAACCACATACTTATAGTAGAACAAAAACTTTATTAGATGATTTTGCAGATGCTTTAATTAATTTTGACCATATTGTAGTTTTAGATATATATGCTGCAAGAGAAAGAAACACATATAATATTTCTTCAACGGATTTAGTTGATAAAATTAATTCTTTAGGAAAAGAAGCTAAATATATTCCTAATTTTGAAGAATGTGTAAAATATGTAAAAGATAATATAGAAAAAAATGATATTGTTGTAACTTTAGGTGCAGGTACTGTAACTGAAATTGGACCTATGCTTATTGATTAATATATTTATAACTATAAAATATCTAAAGCAGAAGATTATTTCTTCTGCTTTTCTATCAACTTTTTATAAATTCCTTTCATCCACTCTTCATTTACTAAGTCTATTACTTTATCTATGTCTACCCATTTAACACCACTATTTTCATCTTCTTTTATTTTTAGTTCTTCATTTTCGCCTGCTTCTAATAAATATGTAATATTTAGATGCACATGTGAAGATACATATTTTCCTCTTTTTACATGTCCATTAACACATATTATTTCTAAAGAAAAAATATTATCTGATATTGGCTTTACATATTTTACTCCTGTTTCTTCCTTCACTTCTCTTATTGCTACATTTAACAAATTACTATCTCCATCACTATGTCCTCCTGTCCATGCCCATGATTTATAAATATTATGATATATCATTAATACCTTTGTTCTATCTTTATTTACTACCCAACTTGATGCTGTAAAATGTCCAAATTCATTATTTCTTGTTAGAACATCATCAAATGTATCTATATATTCTAACATAACTTTTTTATCTTGTTCTTCTTGTTCATTATATGGCTTATAATCCTCTATCTCTTTTCTTAATTTTTCCATTCCTTCTATCATTGATTTTTCTTCCTTCTTTTCTCTTTTCATTTTTTATTTACTTATTTTCATTATACTATTTAAGGCAGGATTATTCCTGCCTTATTATTTCTATTCTTCTGGTTCTACTAAACCATAATTTTTACCATCTTTTAATTTATGTACAACATTTACTTTTCCTGTTTCCACATTTATAAATGCTAGGAAATTATGTGTTGGTTTTTCTTGTAATTTCAATACTGCATCTTCTGGAAGCATTGGTTTTATATCATAATAAGATGTTTTAATTATTTCATTTTCTACATCTGTATGTTTTTCTTCATTTACTTCCATTGTTTTTAGAGAACCTTCTCTCATCATTTTTTCTTTTTTAGTTTTTGATTTTCTAATCTGTCCTTCTAGAATATCTATATCTTTATCTATAGATGCATACATATCTTTGTCTTCTGTTACTGCTCTGTATTTTTCTCCGTTTGCTGATACATAAATTTCAGCAATTTGTTCTGTCTTTTCAGTTCTTAAAGTAACCTCTGCCTCTGCATCTTCGAAATATTTATCAATTCTGTCTAATTTTCTTTCAACATAATCGTTTATTGCTTCTGTTATCTTTAGTTCCTTTCCTGTTATTTTTATTTTCATAAAAATCGCTCCCTTCTCTTTTAAAGTTAAAATTTCAAGTTATATGTTTATTATATCTGTTATTTCGATTTTTTTCAAGTTTTTTTAAAACAATTCTTCTAACTTATATTCTTTTTCTAATTTTTGGTTAAAATATATTTTAGCTATCAATTTGAATTCTTCCAAAGACTCTTCTTTTATATTAAACGAATATAACTTTTTAGCAGGTGAAGTTATTGTATATATAATTGCACTTCTTGCACTTTCGCTCATTTCTAATACAGATGTATCCTGCTTTCCACAAGTATTACATTTAAAACCATCATCTTTTATACTAAAGAATTTTAAGTTTTCTTTTTCTTTACAGCTAACGCATTCTCTTATATTAGGAGTAAATCCTAATATGCATAATAAACGTAGTTTAAATATACTTAAAACAAAATCTAAATCTTTATCAGTTTCTGAAATTGTATAAAGTGTGTTTAATAACAATTGTAAAATATTATAACAATTTTGATTTTCATGTGTTACATCTTGGACAATTTTATTTATATGTACAGCATATTTTAATTTATCTAAATCAGTCCTCAAATTATAAAATATTTCAATAGGCTCAACTGAATTTATATGATATGTACTTGTCCCTTTATACATCAAATATTCTCCAAAACAAAACATTTGCGTGCCAGCTAAAAGAGCACTTTTAGGTCTTCTTGCTCCTTTAGCTACACACGAAATTTTTCCAATACCTGGAGTTAACATTGTTAGCATTTTATCAAAATCACCAAGATTATGTTCAGAGAGTATTATCCCATTTACTTTCAAGTTTGCCATTTTCTTCTAAATCCTCTTCTTTATCCATATTTATATTTTTTTCTATATTTTCTATTTGTTTTAATTCTAAAAATGCATTAATGTCTCCTGTATTTTTAAAGGTATCCCATGCTATTTTCTTTATCATAAGCTCACTTCCTTTTTTGATTAAAGTTTTTATTTAACTTTAATTCTATCTTTTGCTTTTTCATTTCTTTTTATACTAACTTTTAATTTTTACTTTTCTCTATTTTATTTTTTAATTATTATTGTAACTTAAATTTATTTACAATAGAATTATTATCTTGCCAATCTTCTTTTACTTTTACCCAAGTTTTTAGATTTACTTTTACACCAAAATTTTCTTCCATATCGATTCTAGCAAGCCTTCCTATTCTTTTTAGCATTTCACCGTTTTTACCAATAATAATTCCTTTATGAGAATTTCTTAAACAATATATTGTTGCCTCTATATCATATATCTCTTCTCCATTTTTATTGTTTCTTTCTTTCATCTTCTCTACTTCAACATAAATACCATGTGGTACTTCATCTTGTAATAATTTTAAAGCTTTTTCTCTTATAGTCTCTTCTGCAAGTTGACGCATTGTCTGGTCTGTATACTCCTCTTTATCATAATATGCAGGACCAGGTTTTAAGTTCTTCTCTATTTCATCTAATACTATATCTCTATATTTTGAATCTGTTGCTGTTATTGGAATTACCGCTTCAAAATCATATTCTTTACTATATAAATCAATTAATTTCAAAAGTTTTTCTTTTTTTACTAAATCAATTTTATTTATAATTAATATTGTTTTTGCTTTATCTTCTTTTATCTTTTCTAATATTCTACTATCTCCTCTACCTATCTCATCACTTGTTGCTTCAATTAAAAATAAAACTAAATCAGCATCCTTTAAACTAGTAAAAGATGTATCTAACATTGTTTCATTTAATTTAGTTCTAGGTTTATGGATTCCTGGTGTATCTGTAAAAATTATTTGTGAATTAGGTCTATTTACAATACCTCTAATCGCCGTTCTAGTTGTTTGAACTTTATTTGCAATCGCCGCTACCTTTTCACCCACTAATAAATTAATTAAAGTTGATTTTCCTACATTTGTTCTTCCAATTAATGTTACAAATCCTGATTTAAATTCTTCCATCTTTTCCTCCATTAGGGACGTTTCCTTTTGTCAGTTTTCCGACAATTGGGGACACATCCTATAGTCTATTATACACTTTTTTTATGCTAAATTTGTAGAAATAGCTACTTAGGTAAAAATATTTTTAATTATTTCTATTTGCTAAATATTCTACACCCTTCTCATGTAATCCTTTCTCTTCTTCATCATCAAGTATGTTAAACTCTCTTCCAGTTTTTTCTTTAAATTCTTTCAAAAATTCATTCTTTTCTTCTTCGTTTAATTCTCTAAATATACCTGTTCCATATATGTGAATATCTTCATAAACTACATTTAATATATTTACTCTCTCAATTATTTTATCTACATCTTCTTTATTTAATTTGTTTTCTTTTTTATAATCTTCTTCAAATTCTATTGGAATAGTTAGTATATGTCCTGATTCTTTTCCATAACATATATCTATATTTGTATTTTTTGAACCAACTTCAACTATAATTCTTTGCATATTTATTTCTCCTTTTTCTTCTTTTTCTATATTTATATCATACTTTTAATATTTTCTCAAATTTAAAAGAAAAAAGAAAGTAAATTTAATTACTTTCTAAACCTTTATACCAATTAACAAATTCTATCTCTTTTGCTTCTAGTATTTTTATAGAATTTTTTCTAACTCCAATAAATTAGTTATTTCAAAACTTGGTTTAATTTCTGTATTATTTTTCATTTTTTTCATATTAAACCAGCAAGAATCTATTCCATTTTGGATACCACCTAACACATCTTTTTCTAATTCATCTCCTATTATTAACATCTCATCTTTTTGATAGTTATTTATCTTTTTAAAGAATTTATCAAAGAACTCTTGATGTGGTTTCATATATCCCGCTTCTTCTGCTGTAAATACAGACTTAATATATTTGATTGCATTTATACTATTTAATTTGTTTTCAACTGGCTTTGCTGGTCCATTTGTTACAATATATATTTCATATTGCTTTTTATTTAAATATTTTAATATTTCTTCAGCATTTTTTATTGGAACTATACTAGTTTTTAAATAATTAATATATCTTTCATTTATTTCTACAGCTTCCTCAAATGAACAATCAAAATAGATTATAAACCTTTGTGCCCTTACCCAAGTAGTCTTTTCTTCTAAAGTTTTAAATTTATATGGATCTTTTATCTTCCCTTCTGCTCTATCTCTCCAATACTTGTCATCTAATTTAATAAAATTGTCTAATTTTTCCTCTGTTATCTCTTCTTTTCTATCATTTAATATTTTCTTCATTGCATATCTTCTATTTTCATTATCATCTACTAAGGTATTATCTAAATCAAATAATAATTTCTTATAAGTTTTATTCATAAAAATTCCTCCGCAATAGTTAAAACAACTCATCTTTATAAAGTTCTACTTGTCTCATCATATGTCCAATGTTTCCTTCTCCTGCAAATTTTTCTACATCAAAGAAATTATCTTTTTTATCAATCCAATATAATTTATTTATTTCTTCTACAACTTTCTTTTCTTTATCTAATTTTCCAACATATACTTCTAACTCCATATCTTGCATTTTATATTCAAAGTTCATAAGATTAGTTAACTTAATATCTTCTTTTGTTATTCCTGTTTCTTCTTGTAACTCTCTATATGCTGCATGTAATTCATCTTCTCCTTGTTCCACTTTTCCTCCAACAAGATTGAATTTTCCCTTATATGGTTCTTTTTCTCTTTTACACATAAGTATCTTATCTTCTTCTTTATTATAAACAAGTATCACATTTAATTTTTTCATTTCTTACTCCTAAAATTTTAATTTTAATTTTTACTTTTTTCTTTTAAATATAAAGTATATTTACTATTATCAAATTCGTCTCCATGTCCTTTACCTATTATCTTTGTAAAACCTAATTTAGAATATATATGTTTAGCTATTTCATTCCTATCTTCTACTCCTATTGTAAATTCTGTATAACCTATATTTTCTAAATATTTCATACAATAATTAATTAGTTCTTGTCCTAGTCCTCGATTTCTATAATTTTCATCTATCCTAAAAGCCTCTAAATATACTCTTATTCCAGCTTTTGCTTCATTCTCTAGCTTATTACTTTTATAATTAGCTGTAATCTCTCCAATAATATTTTCATCATTTTCTATTACAAATACATCTATTTCTTTTTTTCCAAGTTTTTCTATTTGCATATTTTTATACTTTTCCCACATTTTTTCATTTCCAGGAAATAATCTTTTTAATTTATTGAATTCTTTTATTTCTATTTTTTAAAATTCACTTTCTTCTCCTATTTTTTTATCTCATTTTCCATAATCCATTTTATATCTTCTATTGATTTATCAATATTAAATCTTCCATTTCCAACTGGATAATATACTGAGTAGAATTTATATTCCTTTTGCCCTATCTTTCCTTTAAATAGCTTTTTCCTACATTGTGAAACAGATATTTTTTGATTTAGTACAATAGAACTCACTTGATTTCCAAATAATATAGTTACTTTTGGATTTATAATTTCTATTTCTTTTTTTAATAAATCCAAATATTTTTCAAATACGCTATTGGGCAATGACCTTGCATCCACTTGCGTACATTTTCCTAAATTAGTAATAAAGTATTTATGTTTTTCTACATCACTATATACTTTTTTTGCAAAATCTTCTGTCCATTCATTTCCCTTTATACTTTTTATTTTTTTATAAATTTTTTCATCCATTAAACCAACATTATAGAATAAATCCCAAATATTCTTTGTTCCTATCCATGGCGATTTTATTCCTTTCCATTCTTTCGATGATGCTATATTTCTTGCTGTCGGGTTCATAAACACAAAACATATATCAGGATTTTTTACATATCCACCATTATTAATAGAATCTAATTCTTTAGCTCCGTATTGCTTCTGTAATTTGTCATATTCTATTTTTAAATCTTCTAATGTCATTCTAATACTCCATTTATCATTTTAATTTTTTATATTTATCTTAAAGTAAGAACACTGACACATTCAATATGTTTACTAAATGGAAACATATCAACAGGCCTTATCGTTTTAATTTCATATTTTTCTTCTAACTTTGCTAGGTCTCTTACTAATGTTGCAGGGTTACAACTAATATATACCATTTTCTTAGGGCTTACTTTTAATATATTTTCTATACTTTTGTTGTCTAGTCCTTTTCTTGGAGGATCTATCATTATAACATCTGGTATTACTTTTTTATTGTTTATTAAATCATCTAATATTAATTCTACATCTCCTGCAATAAACTCTGTATTATCTACTTTATTTAATTTGGCATTTTCTTTAGCATCTTCTATTGCTTCTTCTACAATTTCTATTCCATAAACCTTTTTTGCGTATTTTGCCATAAATAGTGATATTGTGCCTATTCCACAATATAAGTCAAAAACAACCTCATCTTTAGAAATTTCTGCCGCTTCTACTCCGATATTATATAACTTCTCTGCTTGAACAGGATTTACTTGGTAAAAAGATAATGGTGATATTTTAAACTCATAATCTCCTAAAACATCTTTTATATAACCGTTTCCATATAAATTAATATTTTCTTTTCCCATAATAACATTAGTATTTTTAATGTTAACATTTTTAACTATTGATTTTACATTTGGAAACTTTTCTAAAACTTCTTTTACTAATTCATCCTCTTTAGGAATTTCTTTCCCGTTTATTACAATTACTAGCATTACTTCATTTGATTTAATTCCAACCTTAGTTACAATATGTCTAACCAAACCTTTTCTAGTATTTTCGTCATAAACGGAAATTTTATTTTCTTTAATAAACTCCAATACAAATCTTGCTAATTCTTGGCTTTCGTTATTTTGAATTAAGCACTCTTTTATTGGAATTATCTCATGTGTTCTATTTGCAAAAACACCAATTACAGGATTTCCTTCTTTATCTAGTCCTACTGGATATTGTGCTTTGTTTCTATAAAAGTATGGATTTTCCATACCAACTGTCTCTTCTACTTCTATTTTATTTTTTAAAGTTTTATTTACTAAACTTTGAACTGCGTTTTGTTTCATTCTAAGCGTTTCTTCATATTTTATATGTCTTAAGTCACAGCCACCACAACGTTTATAGGTTTCACAATCACTTGCTTTTCTATGTTCTGATGATTTTATTATCTCTAATACTTTCCCAAATGCATGTGATTTTAATACCTTTACTATCAAAACTTTAACATTTTCACCTTTTATGCAATTTGGAATAAATATTGTAAATCCATCTATTTTTGCAATTCCTTCTCCTTCAAAACCATTATCTATTATATCTACTATATATTCTTTATTTTTTTCTACCGGCATTTTTCTCTCCTACTTTTCTATATAATCTATCATTTCATCTAAATTCTTAGAATCCACAAAGCTAGCACCTTCATTAAAGAGCCTAATTAGTTCTTCACTGCCTTCTTTTCCTTTATTATTTTTTTCTAAAACATTTCCTACTATTTTTACAATAAACTTCTTATATCCTTTTAGTTTTCCAAAATTAATTCCACCTCTTAGATAAAACAGTTTATCATTTTCTAAACCATTTGACTTTATTAAAGTTTCTATATAATTATCATCTTTAGGAAAAGCTCCAACAGCTCCATAGCACTTTACTTTATACTTGTTTCTTACTTTATTTATACCTTTAATTACACCTGCACATATCCAAGCTAAATACACTATCTCATCTTGTTTATTTAATTCTTTTTTTGCTTCTTTTAATGTATAACAAGTTACATCTATTTTCTTAGATAACATTTCAGCATATTCTTTTGTAAAACCTGTTTCACTATTATATACAATTGCTTTAATCAAAATAATCTCCTCCCTACCTTTATATAATAACATAAATGCATAAATGAGACAAATAAGGTTTCCCTTATTGTCTCACATTATCTATTATTTCTTTTGTTAATTTTGTTTTATCTCTTTTTTCTGCAATAAAGATTACTATTCCTACTAGTAAAAATGTTAAAGCATATAAAGCTATACCCATTTTCCAATTTCCTTCTACTATACTAGAACCTGCAACAGTAGAAGAAATCATAGATGGAATTCTTGCAAATGTTGAGATAGCTATAAACCTTAATGGTTTTATTGGAAGTAATCCTCCAATATACACCAATAAATCCTTTGGTGTTCCTGGAATTAGAAATAGAATTAACAATATATATTCTACTTTTTTAGAATTTTTAAATAACTTACTATTTTCTAGTTTTTTTATTTTTTCCTCACTACATACTCCATATACAAAGCTTTTTCCTAATTTCCTTACTGCAAAAAATATTAATGTTGTTATTAAGAATACTGATATTATTAAAAATATAGAACCTCCTATTGGACCATAGCACATTCCTGCTAATATTTCTATCGGCTCTCCTGGAAGTATTGGAAGTAATATTTGCACTCCTTGTAATCCTAATAAAATTAGCATTCCCGTAATTCCTGAAGATTGTATTTGTTCTTTAAATTCTTCTCTTCCTTGCTCATCAAATAACTTTTTTGCCATTGGAAACAAGTATATTGTTAAAGCAATTAAAAGTAAAATTGCAATTATTAACACTACTATTTTCAATATTTTATATTTCTTCTTATCTTTACTCAAAATTTATATCTCCTTTGTTATTATCAAACTAGATAACATTATATCATATAATATAAATATTGCAAATAACAGTATATTATTTCCTATTTAATCACTTTTTTTGCAATATATTTTACAAGAAATCTTATAAGATATATATAACATAAATATTGTAGTAATTATTAATATAATTAGTCCATAATTTGATAAGAATGTATTTAAACTATCTAAGTCTAATCCTATATTAAAATGTGAAAATAAGAATACTGCTCCTGTAATAATTGCAACTATTAAGAATATAAGTATAAACATTTGTACTCTTCCTTTTTCTGCTCCCCATTTATATATACTAGGAATCTGAATTGCTTCTACCAAAGTAATTCCAAACATTCCTGATAATGTAGTTACAAGTAGACTATGATAGTCTATAACTACTTGAAATTCTGGATTTATATTCATCATTATATAATTAACTAGTATTGTAAGTATTACTCCTATTATTCCTCCTAATATCATAGAACTTACTACTAATATATACTTTTCTTTTACCACTTCTTTTCTATTAGTTGGAAATGATAATATAAAGTTATCTGCTTTGGCTATTTCATCATAATTAAATGTAGATAACACAATCATTCCCATTGCTGTTGATACTGCAATAGGCAAAAACTGAATCATTCCTTTATTGAAAGCACTAAATATTGCAAGAAAAGCAATTATTATTAAAAGTGATTGCTTATAGCTTGCTAAGTTTAACAAATCCTTTTTTAGTAAACCTTTTATCACACTCATTCTATTTATCCCCCTTCAAATAAAATAACATTATATCTTCTATATTAGGTTTATCTATTATACTGTTTCTATATTTATTTCTAAATCTTTCTTTATTTTCTACTAATATCTCATATTGATATTTTCCTTTTTTATATGAAATATAGTCACTTCTATCAAATTTTTCAAATTCTTCTTTTGAAGTTTTAACAATCCCATAGTTTTCTAATATTTCTTCTGTTTCTTTGTAAAAAACAACACTTCCATTATCTATTAAAATAATGTAATCTGCAATATGTTCTAAATCACTTGTTATATGTGTAGAAATAAGTATAGCCCTTTTTTCATCTTCTTCTATATAACCTCTAAATATATCTAATATTTCATTTCTAACAACTGGATCTAATCCACTTGTTGGTTCATCCAAAATTAATATCTTAGGACTGTGTGCCATTGCAGTTGCTATTTTTAGTTTCATTTTCATTCCACTTGAAAAATCTTTTATCATTTTATTATCTGGTAAATTAAACGTTTTTAAATAATTAAAGAATTTTTCTCTATTCCAGTTTTTATAAATATCTTTCATTACAGAATTTATATTTTTTGCTGTTAGATATTCTGATAGAAAACTGTCATCTAACACTACTCCTATTTCTTCTTTTATTTCTTTTTCTGACTTCTTTATATCTTTACCAAATATTTTTACCTCTCCATCTGAATTTATAATATTTAGTATTGATTTTATTGTTGTAGTTTTTCCGTGCTCCATTTTCTCCAATTAAGCCTACTATACAACCTTCATGAACATTAAAACTTATATTTTTTAATGAAAAGTCCTTATATTTTTTAGATAAGTTTTTAACTTCTATTGCTTCTTTCATTTATTTATCCTCCTCAAATATAATTTTAAATATTTCTTTAACATCTTCATTACTTATATCTGCAACAAGAGCTATATCTTTTATTTTTTCTACATACCCTTGAATTTCTTTTAGTTTTTCTTCTCTTAATAATTCTAAGTTTTTAGGTGTAACAAAACTTCCTTTTCCTTGAACTGTTTTTATAAATCCTTCTTCTTCCAACTCATCATAAGCTTTTTTTACTGTTAAAAAGCTTATTTTTAATTCATTTGCTAATCCTCTAACAGACGGAAGCATTTCCTCTTCTTTTAGCTCATTTGAAAATATTGCTTGCTTTATTGCTTGTGTTATTTGTTCATATAAAGGTACGCTACTACTATTGCTTATAATAATATTCATATTCTCCTCCTTTAACTGTTATGCGTATAATATAACAGTATATAACATTTGTCAATAGTTTTTATAAATATTTGAAAAAAATTAATTTAATGCTATAATTTCTAAGTAATTTTTGTTTATATATTCTTAAAACTAATTAGTTTAAGGAGTATTCTCTAACTTATGCATTATTTCTTTTTAAACAATTTCACTACTAAGGTTGGAGGTAACTATGTTAAGGCAATTGGCTCCATGGATACTTATTATGATAATAAGTACTATTTTGTCTGATGTATTTGGGCTATGCACACAATTTATTAACTTTTGGTACCTAAGTATTTGTATTTCTTTGTATACCATCATTTATAATGGCAGCATTTGGTCCAAAAACAATAAAATCAACCTATCCTATGGAGATTATGACTTTTATTACATCATACAGTATGTAATTATTTTCTTTGTAATAATGCTTATCACTTTTATAATCTCTTACATTTTAGGCATTGATTTCTTCGTTGCACATGCTTTTGTATATCTTGGGGAAATCTTAAATTATAGTCCCCTAGAAATGCAAAGTTAAAATTTACATTATTCAAAAGAAACCTAAAAAGACAGACCATTATCTCAAAAAAATGGTCTGTCTTTTTAATTTTTTGTACACTGATTTCTCCTGTTTTATACTGGGTTATGAAAGAAAAAAATAGTTTAGCACATAGTATTTGGAATTGTAAATATCATATAGTATTTGCACCAAAATATAAAATGTATGAAGTACAAATAATCTTAAAATAAGAATACAGAATTTTATACATTTTTATCTTAACATTTTTCTATACTTTTATTTACATTCAGCATTTAATTTGATTTTTTCTATTTTTTGCAAACTCTTTATATTATTTTTTATATATAGTATAGAAGTAATTAATTTCCTATACTTTAAAAACTGTAGTTTCTTTTTCCAATATTATTCTTTTATCAATTCTAATATTTTTTCTTCATTTAAGGTCTCGTCTTTTGTTACTTTTGTTATTACCCCGTTTTCTTCATTTGTTCCAATTCCTTCTATAATATTATTATAAATACAATTTTCTACTATTCCATTATTTTCATTGACTCCCACGATGGCTCCACATTTTTCCAAACTTAGTACTGTGTTTTCAATAACTGAAATCTCTCCCAAATCATAACATTGAGAAACTTGAGCTAAACTTTTATTTCTTCCACATATTCCTCCTCCCGCTCCTTCTGCAAACTTGGAATATACATAAATTTCTCCTTTGTTATAACAATTTTGAATTAAACCATAATTATTTGCACATATTCCTCCTCCGTAATTAGCTCCTAAAAATCCTTCTTCTCCTGGCTCTTCTCCTTCATTTTTACTTTGAACATTAACATTGCTTGAGCAAAGTGTTATATTGCTAGTATCTTCACTGTTTATTCCAACAATTCCTCCAACATATGCCCCTCCCAAATCTGTATGGTTTCCTTTTATATTTCCTGAAACTGAACAGTTTTCTACTGTATTATGATTTAGAGCAGTAATACCACCTACTACCGCATAATACTTTCCTTTGACTTCTACATTTAAATCTAGCAACTTCAAATTTTTAATTACTCCTCTATTTCTATTAAATAATCCAACATTTTGTTCTTCTTCATTAGATATATTAATATATAAATTCTTTATAGTATTATTATTTCCATCAAAAATACCATAAAAATTATTTGTTTCTTCTATTACCGTTCCTCCTATTGTAATAAAGCCATTTCCTGATGTTAGTAAAGTTTTTAATTCTCCATTGTAACCATATTGTCCATAATCAGTTCTTAATGGATTTACATATGATTTATCAGAATTAAAATCTAAGCTTAACCCCAATTCCACATATTGGTTTTGATAAAGGTTTATACCTTTTGTTACATTATCAGCAAAAACAACTAAATCTTCTATGCTATTTATAACAAAAGGATCTTGCTCTGTTCCACTTCCTTCAAGTACTCCTGGATTACTATCATCAACTTGTCTTACGTCTCCAGTTGCATTATATAAATAATCTTCATAACCACTTAATAAATTTGCCTCATTTGATTGTGCATTTTCCGTCTCTTCTTTTGCTTTTTGTGCCTGGGTTAATATTCCATTTTCTCCTGTTAACATTGCTATTGATACTCCGGCTAGTATTAAAAGCACAATTATAGTTATTACAAGTGCAATTAATGTAATTCCTTGTTCTTTTCTTTTAAATTTTTCTTTTAATGTTTTCTTGTTTTTCATTTTTGTATTCCTCCTTCATTTTCTTTTGGTTTTATAAAAATAATTTAATAACTTAAAAACACAAAAAAGACAGCAATAAAACCTAAAAATAGGTTTTATTACTATCTTTTTCATTTATATTTTCTATCTCTTTATTTATTAATAACCTACTTGTGTGTGTGTGTATGTGTGTGTACAGCCTCAAGGCTTACAAGTTCTACTGCTTTCATTTTATTATTCCTTTCTCTTTTGTCTTGCTTTATAGTTATTTTATCAGCTTAAGATATTTTTGTAAATACTTTTTTGTTTTTTATTGTAATTATTTTATAAAAATTTATTTATTAAATAAATTATCTAATATATTATTTTTAAACATCTTTAGCTTTTTGTATAAATATTTTCTTTTATATTTTTTTTTAAAGAGGAATTATTGGTAAAATGTTAGTATAAAAAAATAGATAGTAACATTTATAGTTCTATTAATTCTATAAACATTACTATCACTAAGAAAAACTTTAAATATATTTTTAATATTGACTTTGACTACTTTTATATTTCTCCAAAAAAATTCACTATATTATCATTAAATCTTTTATATAATAATTTGTAAAAATACTTTCTTTGCACAATTTTTTTGACATTCCTGCTTCTCTGAACTAACTAAAATGCAGTTTAGATAACAGATATCACATCACTTTACTGCAAGGCACATACGGAAGGTACCACCGCTAGCATTTCCATAGTAGATGTCAAAGAAAAATATTCCTGCACCGGAACTATTGTAGCTACAGTACCCACCACGTGCGAAAAATGGATTGTCCGAATTCACAAAATTCGCACGGTCACCATGCCATCCCCTTGTTTCATATGTGGCATCTCCTGGCTTGTATCCTGTTTCTTCCGAGTCTTCTGTATACGCAGTTGAAAATTCATCACTTGAACCATCTGCAAATGAACTCCCATTTGATAATGAACTTCCTCCGTTATAATATGCTGGAACATATTCAGAAGCTCCTCCTCTTAAGTCATATATTCCTGTTTCATTTCCTGTACTACTTTGGTCTTTATTGTCTATAATGCTTCCCATCGCTGTTATATAATTTTGGTCATTCATTCCTATTTCTGTTCCATTTCTTCCATATTTACTTTCTGTTAAGTATGCTACTGCTCCCCATTCACTATTTTTTAACATATGACTATTTAAACTTGTGGAATACGCTTTCGCATAATTAAACATATTTTCCATTGTATTATTCGCCCAAATTAGTACATTTGGTTGTACCATTATAGTTGTTCCACTTCCACTACTACTTGAAGTTGCGTTGCTTCTTGCTGTTTCATATTTTCCTACCCATATTCCTGTAAGTTCATTTCTCCATCCTCCTAAATCTACATTCGATGTAAATGCTGGATGTATTATATAATCTGTTTCTTTGTTTAATGTACTATCATCTGCATACTTACATACTGTTCCATCTGCTGCTATATTACTTGTCCCTTTTAAGAATTTTACATCTATTGTTCCTCCTGCACTTATATCCCCCGGATTATTATATGTTATTTTATACGCATATCTTGGTATCCATACAAAGTAACTTTCTACTCCATCTATCGTTACTTTTGCATTTGCCCATTTACTTTCTGTATTATCTTCTGTTCCTTCTCCTGCTACATAATCATAACTTGATGTAGAATTATTTGTATCCCAATTTCCAGTTTGCTCATTATAAGTTACAAGTTCCATATTTTCTTTTATTGCTGGCGTATTTACTCCCTTCTCTTCATTCCATTGTCCTCCTGATATTCCATTCATATAATCTTCATAACTATCTAATATACTTTGCTCCTCTTTTGCTGCATTTTCTGTTTCACTCTTTGCTTTTTGTGCTTGTGTAAGTATTCCATTTTCTCCTGTTAACATTGCAATCGATACTCCCGCTAATATTAGAAGTACTATAATTGTTATTACTAATGCAATCAAAGTTATAGCTTTGTTATTTTCTTTCTTTTCTACTTTTATTTTGTTTTTCACTTTCATTTTTTTATATTCCTCCTCTTTAGTTCTATTATTTTCCATTTCTTATTATTTATTCATATGTTTTTATTTGAATAATAATAAACGTTCGTGTTTTATGTATATTTTTCATATATTATACAAATATATTTTATACTAAGGTATAGTATTTGTAAATACCTTAATCAAAATAATTGTAATTATTTTATAAAAATTTATTTATTAAATAAATTATCTGATATATTATTTTTTAACATCTTTATACTTTTTGTAAAAATATTTCCTTTTATATCTTTAGGGAACTTTTAAATAATATTCCCTATTATTAATAATCTATGATATAATCCTCTTGTCGTAGGTTATTAATAATATAAGAAAGGAGGATTTATTGGTAACAGGTAGCCTACAAACAAAAGGAATTTTTTATTATATTGTTTTAAATATGTATCCTAATGGAAAGCGTGAGCAAAAATGGATACCTACAAAACTACTAGCAAATAATAAAGTAAATGAAATAAAAGCTCAAAAACTACTAGCTGATATACGAGTTGAATATAACAAAAATTCTTATATTTCAAGTAAAAAAACTGCTGAGGAATTATTAAAAGAAAGAAAAGAATTAAATAAACTTATTCCTAATAAGCAAAATTCAAATAATTTAAAAACAAGTAATGCCGTTTTAAGTAATAGTGAATTAACAAGTAAAGAGGAATTAATAATTACTAAATGTTTATCTAGTTGGTATGATATGCCAAAACAAGATATGATAAATTCTTTAGTAACTATAATTCAAGAAAATCCTAATATCAATTTAATAAGAAAAATTATTACAGAATTAGCAAATAAACCATCTAATGCCCCTCAAGAATAAAGATACTAAAGAAAAGGGGGCATTATCGCGATATGTTACATTAGCAAATATTTATAACTACATTGAATACCTTTTTAGTGAGGGATTAAAACCAAATACAGCAAACCATCAAATGTCTATTCTCTCTTGTGTACTAAAAAAGCTATAAGTCAAGAATTATTTAAATATAATTTTATTAGTAAATTAGAACCTATAAAATCAGACAACTATATAGCAAACTTCTATAAACATGATGAATTGTTACACTTATTTGAAGTCGTAAAAGAAACACCAATAAGACTAGAAGTAATAATCGCTGCAGTTTATGGATTAAGAAGAGAAGAAGTTTTAAGTCTAAAATGAGATTTTATAGATTTTGAATCTTATTATAAAACATACTAAAAATGTTATTGTGACCGCTTAATCAACAACAACTAATATAGAAAGTGTTAGAAAATTTCATTAAATTTGTTAGAAAAAAAATAAAGTTTTCTAATATTTAAATTTCTTTAAAAACTAGAAAACCTTACCTGGTGCGGATGAAGGGACTTGAACCCCCACGCCATTGGCACTGGTTCCTAAGACCAGCGCGTCTACCAGTTCCGCCACATCCGCATAGAATATATTTAACTGACAATAATTATATTAGCACAAAAAACCTTGTTTTGTCAAGTGATTTTTAAAAATTAAAATATAAAATAAGCCCACCTATTATAGCTATTAAAAAACCTAGTATTTTCAAGCCACTAGAACCTTCATTTTGGTCTCCAAAACCAAAAAACTTCTTTGTAATTAATCTCGCATCATATATTAAAATTACTCCTGCAAGTACCATAATAACTGCTATTAAAGTAATAATTGCTTTTAACATTTTATCTACATCCTTCTTTATTTCTTATATATAAATATACTATTTTCCTTGCAAAAAGTCAACAAAATGATAGCTTCTTACAAGGAAAATTGTTATATCTCGATTCTTTTTGTAAATTTATCCCTAATTAGTTCTTTTAGTAATTTATTTTCTGACTTTTCTAATTTTGGATCATCTAGTAATATCTTTATTGCAACACTTTGAACCATTTTTAACATATCTACATCTTCAAATAAATTTGCAATCTTAAATTCTGGAAGTCCATGTTGCATTGTACCAAAGAAATCTCCTGACCCTCTTAACTCTAAGTCCTTTTCAGATATAATAAACCCATCATTTGTCTCGCACATAACCTTCATTCTTTTACGTACATTCTCACTCTTACCTTCAAATTTCAGAATGCAGTATGATTGATAATCTCCTCTTCCAACTCTTCCTCTTAATTGATGAAGTTGTGCTAGTCCAAATCTTTCAGCATTTTCTATTACCATTATATTACTATTTGGAACATCAACTCCAACCTCTATTACTGTCGTAGATATTAATATATCAATCTTATGGTTTTTAAATCTTTCCATTATACTGTCTTTATCTTTTTGTTTCATCTTACCATGTATGTATTCAACTCTATACTCAGGAAATACTTCTTTACTATAAGTTTCATAAATCTTTTCTACAGATTTTAAATCCATTTCTTCATTTTCTTCAACTAGCGGACATACAATATATGCTTGTCTTCCTTCTTCTATTTGTTTTTTTATAAAAGCATTTACTCTATCTGTCATATTTTTATTTACTGCAAATGTTTCTATCTTCTTTCTATTTGGTGGTAATTCATCAATTATTGATATGTCCAAATCACCATATAATATTAATGCTAAAGTTCTTGGTATTGGAGTTGCTGTCATAACTAATACATCAGGATTTTCACCTTTTTCCGCAATTTTAGTTCTTTGTTTTACTCCAAATCTATGTTGCTCATCTGTTACAACTAGTCCCAAGTTTTTAAATATTACATTATCTTCTATAATCGCATGTGTACCAATTAAAATATCTATTTCTCCATTTTTTAGTCTTTCTAATATATCTTCCTTCTTCTTTTTTGTTATTCCTGATATTAATAATTCACATCTAATACCTAAGTTCTCTAAAATTCCTTTAAAGTTTTCTAAATGCTGAGTAGCAAGTATTGCAGTAGGTGCCATTATTGCTGCTTGGTATCCTGATTTTACTGCTTTATATGCAGCACACATTGCAACAACAGTTTTTCCAGAACCTACATCTCCTTGTAGTAATCTATTCATATTTTTAGTACTTTCCATATCACTGTCAATTTCTTCTAATACTCTTAGCTGCGCTTTTGTTAGTTTGAAAGGCAAAGTATTTATTACATCTGACATTTTTGCTTCTTTTGAAAATTCTATACCTTTTATATCATTACTATAACTATTTTTTAATTCTAATAGTGCAAGTTGTACTGATAATAATTCTTCAAAGACCAATCTGTCTCTTGCAATATTAAAATCTTTAAATTCATCTGGGAAATGAATATGTTTAGTTGCATTATTTATATCTTCTAAGTTATACTCCTTTAATAAATAATCTGGTAAAGTTTCTGGTAAATTACCATATACTTCTTTTATTCCTGCTTCCATAATCTTCCTTAATTGATTTTGAGAAAGTTTGAATGTTAGTGGATATATCGGAATAATTCTCCCTGTGTTTTGCGACCTTTCTTCCATATCAAATACTGGTGAATTAAATGTTATTTTTCCTGTTTTTCTACTCACTTTTCCAAAAAACTTGTATTTATGTCCTACAACAAATTTATCTTTCAAATATGGTTGATTGAACCATGTGATTAATGCTGAATCAGTTTCATCTCTAATAAGCAGTCTTTGCATAGTTTTTCCTTTTAGTCTAATATTGTTTAGTCTACTACAAACAACCGCTTCTATTAAAACTTCTTCACCATCTTCACAATCACATAGGTATTTTGGTTTACTTCTATCTTCATATGCTCTTGGATAATATGTAATTAAATCTTTTAAAGTAAATATTCCGAAGTTTATTTAAAAGTAGAACTCTATTCGGTCCTACTCCTTTTATATATTTTACATCTTTATTTAAATCTATCATCTAAAACTCCTCTTATTTTAAGGATCCTTTTTGCTGTATTTTATTTTCTTTTATATTATTCTTTCTAACTTAAAATCCAATCCATCTGCACTAACCAATTTAAAATTGATTCCGAAATGTTCTCCTTCTACCGCTTCTTTTATAGAGTTACTGTGTAAATGTCCATAATAACATTTTTTTATATTGTATTTCTTTAATATTCTTAACATATCGTTCAATTCATTATTAATAAGAGTAGATTTTGTAATAGGTGGATAATGAGTAAAAGCAATAAATTCTTTATCTTCCCCATATTTTTTTATTCCGTCTTGAATAGATAATTCTAACCTTATAGCTTCTCTTTTAAATAATCGTATATCTTCTGCTTCGTCTGACATAGCCCATCCTCTTGCTCCAACAATTACTTTTCCTTCGAATTCATAAGAATTATTATAAAGAAAATCTATATTATGAAATTTTTTTTCTTTTACAAATTCTCTCATCTTATTTAAAGTGTTCCACCAATAATCATGATTACCTTTAAGTAATATTTTTTTTCCTGGTAATTTATTTAAATATTTAAAATCTTCATCTGTATCTTTTAAATAAGTAGCCCAAGAAAAGTCTCCTGGTAATACTACCAAATCCTCTTCACTTACTTTTCCTAGCCAATCTTTCTTTATTTTTTCTTCATGTCCATTCCAATTTTCTCCAAATATACTCATTGGCTTATTTTCTTTAAAAGATAAGTGTAAATCTCCTATTGTATAAATCATTTACTACTCTCCTAATAATTCATTTCTTTGCTCTTTTACTTCTTCACTTAATTTCTTGCCACAAAAATTACAACGATTTAATTCTTCTGCGCATTTATCACATATATCTGCTCTCATTCCTGAATCTTCAAACTCAGCTCCACAAATACTACAAGTATGTTGAACTAAATCTCTTGTTGCCATATGTAAAACAGAATCACAATATTCATCTCCAAATATTTCTTTAGCTTTTGCTTCTTTATTATTTCTTCTACTAAAACTAAAGACCATTACTCCTGCAGCAACTATTATAATAATTCCTATTATAAGAATTAGCCATTTTTTATAAAAACCTTTTTTATAATTTGTATCCTCTTCTTGTTTTTCTTCTTTTATTTCTTTTTCTTTGTTTTCTTCCTCTTTCATTTTCTTATCCTTTCTTTAGTTTATTTTTAAGTTTGGAACAGCATTTAATTCTAGTCCATCTCTTTTTCCATCTATAAAATTATAATACCCTGCTGACGCTATCATTGCTGCATTATCTGTACATAATTTTAAATCTGGCATATATACTTTTATTCCTTCTTGTTCTAATTCTGAAAAAGCCTCTCTTATATATGAATTTGCAGATACTCCTCCTGCTAAACTAATTTTCTTTAATCCCGTTTTTTCTATTGCTCTTTTTACATGTTCCATTAAAGTTTCTGTTACATTTTTCTCAAAACTTGCACATAAATCAGCTTTATTTATATCAGGATTTTTATGATGTAAATTAATTACTGCTGTTTTTATTCCGCTAAAACTAAAATCTAAAGTTTCTTCAGAAAAATGAGTTTTTGGAAGTTCTATGTTTGGATTACCTTCTTTAGATAACTTGTCTACTTTTGGTCCTCCAGGATAACCAAGACCTACTACTCTTGCAACTTTATCAAAAGCTTCTCCTATTGCATCGTCTCTTGTTTTTCCCAGAACTTCAAATTCTGTATAATTTTTTACATGTATTATTTGTGTATTTCCACCTGACATCATTACACATAAAAATGGTGGTTCTAATTCTTTATATGTTAAATAATTTGCTGCAATATGCCCTTCTATATGATTTACTCCAACTAATGGAATATTATTTGCAAATGCTAGAGCTTTTGCATAAGATAATCCAACAAGTAAAGCTCCTACTAATCCTGGCCCATATGTTGGTGTTATTGCACTAATTTCAGATAAGTCTATATTTGCTTCTTCCATAGCTTTTTTATAGACTCTTGATATTGCTTCTATATGATTCCTTGATGCTATTTCTGGAACTACTCCTCCATATTTTTCATGTATAGGTATTTGTGTATCTATTACATTTGATAGAATTTCTCTGCCATTTTTTACTATTGCAACTGATGTTTCATCACAGCTTGATTCAATTCCGCATCGTTAAAATGTCTTTCATTTTTTCTTTCTCCTCTTAATACTAAAAGGCTTTAAATACAAAAGTATTCAAAACCCAAAAATCTTACAATATTAAACTACATATATTCATTATTCCTGTTGCAAGCCAATATATTGCTGGTGATATAATTCTTCCAGCTAATCCTGATATCCATAATACTATAAATATTAGATAGAATATTTGCTCATTATTTATAAACCATTGTTTAGCCTTATATGGTAAAAATGGCATAATTATTTTTGAACCATCTAATGGTGGCAATGGAATTAGGTTAAATACACCCAAACCTACATTTGTTATAATTGTAGATTGTATCATTAACATTACTATATTACCTACTGTAGAAGTCAAGAAAGCTGCTCCTGCAAATTTATATACTAAGTAGTATATAATTCCAAATACAAATGCAAGAATTATATTTGTTAATGGTCCAGCAGCTGATACTATTGCTTCTCCTTTTTCCATCGACATTTTTCTTGTATAGTTACTTGGATTTACATGTACTGGTTTTCCCCAGCCAATACCAATAAATACAAGCATTAAAGTTCCTATAGGATCTAAATGCGCAAATGGATTTAAACTTAATCTTCCCTCCATTTTCGCAGTATTATCTCCTAATTTATATGCAACAAATCCATGTGCAAACTCATGAAATGTAATTGCAACTAACACCCCTGGTATTCCTAATAATGTTAAGAACATTGATTCAGGATTAGACATAAGGCTAGCTAATGATGTTAATACTAATATCGCAATCACTATATAAAGTATCTTTCTATCATATGAAAAATTAAACATATTTACTCCTTTGTATCCCCTTATATTTTTTAAAAAACTAATTAAGTGGCTTCATTGTTGGGAAAAATAACACATCTCTTATTGATGCTGAATCTGTTAATAACATAATTAATCTATCTAGTCCGATTCCCATTCCTCCTGTTGGTGGTAATCCTATTTCTAGTGCATTTACAAAATCTTCATCCATTCCACCTGCTTCTTCATCACCTTTTTCTTTTGCTTCTACTTGTTTTAAAAATCTTTCATATTGGTCAATTGGGTCATTTAATTCGGAATAAGCATTTCCATATTCTCTTCCATCAATAAATAATTCAAATCTTTCAACTAATCTTGGATCATCTTTCTTTCTTTTTGTAAGTGGTGATACTTCTACAGGATAATCCATTATAAATGTTGGTTGTATTAATGTTTCTTCTACAAATGTTTCAAAGAATTCATTTATAATATGCCCTCTTGTATTTTTTATTTCTTCATATTCTACACCTTTTTCTTTAGCTACTTTTTGTGCTTCCTCATCAGTATTTATTGTATTAAAATCAACACCTGTTCTTTCTTTTATTGCTTCTATCATAGTTATTTTCTTCCAACCTGGAGCCAAATCTATTTCTTGGCCTTGATATGTTATTTTAGTTGTCCCTAATACATTTTTAGCAACAGTTGAAATTAATTGTTCTGATATATTCATCATATCATTGTAATCTTCATATGCTGAATAAAATTCCATATTTGTAAATTCTGGATTATGTTTAATATCCATTCCTTCATTTCTAAAGTTTTTGCCTATTTCAAATACTTTATCAAATCCTCCAACAATTAATCTTTTTAAGTTTAATTCTGGTGCAATTCTTAAATACATTTGTAAATCTAATGTATTATGATGTGTGATAAATGGTCTTGCAGCATCTCCTGTTGCTACTGTTGTAAGCATTGGTGTTTCTACTTCCATATATCCGTGTTCATCCATAAATTTTCTAATTTCTTTTAAAATTTTACTTCTTAATATAAATGTTTCTTTTACTTCTGGATTCATTATTAAATCTACATATCTTTGTCTATATCTTAAGTCTGTATCTTTTAATCCATGGAATTTTTCTGGAAGTGGTCTTAATGATTTTGAAAGTAATGTTACACTTTTAGCATGAACAGATATTTCTTCTGTTCTTGTTTTAAATACAAAACCAGTAATTCCAATTATATCTCCTATATCCCATGTTTTAAATTCTTTATAACTTTCTTCTCCTAAGTCATTTATACTTACATAACTTTGGATTTTTCCATCACTATCTTGAATAGTGCAAAATGATGCTTTTCCCATTATTCTTTTTGCAATTATTCTTCCTGCTACTGTTACATCTTTTTGTTCAAATTTTTCATAATTTGCTTTTATTTCTCCTGCTGTATTTGTTCTATTAAACTTTGTTATTTCATATGGATTTTTTCCAGCTTCTTGTAATTCTTTTAATTTGTCTCTTCTTATTTGCATTAAATGATTTATGTCTAATTCTTCCATTTGATTATTATTATCTTTCTCTGACATCTATATCTCTCCTAACTCTAATAATTTCCTTGTCTATTATACCTTACTTTTCCATAAAAGTAAAGAAGAACTAAGAGTTTTTATTCATTAGTTTAAAAACTTTTAATAAATAAAAACTTCAAGTGTAATTATTTTATAATTATACTTGAAGTTTAGTTATTAGATATATTAAAATAATTTAAATAAAGATATCACTCTACTTTACTGTTAAACATACTCGAAAACTAACATTTACAAATTCATTACCACTACTTCTATCATAGTCAAATATTCCTGCATCAGAAGCACTCTCACAGTTTCCCCCTCGTGTAAAGAACGGATAGATTAAATCTATAAATCTAGCAAAATCTTGATTCCAAGCACTTGTTTCATAAGTTGCATCTCCAGATTTGTATTCTGAGCTTTCTTCTGTTCCTACATATGCTGTCACATATTCATTACTTTTTCCTCCTCCGCTTGCAAAAGAAGCTTCATAATCTGTTAAATTAGAACTTGTACTTAAATTACAATATGCTATTACATATTCAGATGCTCCTCCCGCTAAATCATATATTCCTGTCACATTTCCTGTACTACTTTGCTCAGGATTTGCATTTATTCCTACATCTGCTGTTATATAATCTCTATTATCATTTATTGTTACTTCAGTTCCATTTCTTCCATATTTACTATGTGTCAAATATGCTACTGCTCCCCATTCACTATTTTTTAACATATGCGAATTTAATTCATTTGAATACTCTTTTGCATATGTGTACATATTACCTATTGTCGTTTCTCTCCAGCTTGTTACACCTGGTTGAATCTTTATCTTTGTACTAGTTCCTATATTCTCCTTTGTGGTTCCCGCATCACTTCTTGCTGATTCATATTTTCCTATCCATATTCCTGACAACTCTTCATTCCATCCACCTAACTCAACATTATTTGTAAATACTGGATGGACATAGTAATCGCTTGATGTGTCTTCATTTCCTGTTGTTGCTCTTTTGGCTGTTTGTAAATTTCCTCCATTATCATAATATTGGTCTGTTGTTCCTATTAAAAATTTTACATCTATTGTTCCACCTTTTGATTTGTCATTACTATCTTGATATGTTATTTTATACGCAAACCTTGGTATCCATACAAAATAACTATCTATATTATCTATCGTTACTATTGTATTTGCCCATTTTTTATTTCCATAGTCATACCACAAATTCTGGTTAAATCCATTCTCTCCTGTTTCTATTGTTTCTCCATTTTCATTAAAACTTATTTTCTTCATTTCATTTCCAAACTCTGGTTCGTTTGCTTTTACTGCTTCTATTTGTTTTTCTTCTGATTCTATATCTCCATTTATTATTTTTACCGTATACATTCCTGGCGTATCTACAAAAAAGCTCAAATCTTCACTTGTTGTCCAATAATCTTGTCCTTCCAATTTATACTTTACTTCCCATTTATTTATATATCCTTCACTATACTGTATATTTGATACTTCTATATTGCTTTTTCCATTTGTCCAGTTATCACATGATAGTTCAAATGTTGGATTTCCTGTATTTCTATTTTCATATTCAACATTATACAATCCACTTGGTAATTGTTCAATTGTATAATACATTTCTCCCTCATAATCCAAACCGTCATAACTTATTACACTTCTTTTTTGTATATTTACAAAAAATTCCCCATCTACACCATCAATCCCTAAGCTTTGTAATGTGGCTTGGTCATAATATTTATATCCAGTTTTATCTGTTATTCCAGAAGCATCATTTGTAAAAACACTATCTGCTTGCTCTTCTACATCTTTTAAATCTTTTCCATAATTTAAAACTTCTGTTTCTCCCCTAGTATTTCTATCATATAATTCATTAACTTCTGTTTGCATTATTTTCATTTCTGATGTAAATTGACTTAATTTTGCTTGTCTTATTACTTCAATTCCACTATATGTTCCAATAGATGCTAATATTATTAATACTGCTATTGTTATTACTAAAGTAATCAAAGTAATTCCTTCATTTCCTCTTTTCATTAGTTCCTCCTATAAATAAACTAGCTTATTATTATGTAATTGCTAGCAAAATATTTTGGCTGGGGTACTGTGATTCGAACACAGGAATGTCGGAACCAGAATCCGATGCCTTACCACTTGGCGATACCCCAATATACTCTCATATTATAACAGATAAATTAAAAATTATAAATACTTTTTTATAAATTCTTTAATATAGTTATCAATTTTTAAATTAAACATAAATATAAAAAGAACTAGGTTCTCTAGTTCTAATCTATTTAACTAAACTAATTCTTTTAATATTTCCTCAAACTTTTCATAATTAGGTTCGTATTTTGAAATCAATTTATAAAAGCCTTTAGCATGTGTTTTAAATTTTAAATGGCAATATTGATGTAAAACAACATAATCTATCATTTTTCTTCCATATTTTACTATCTCTGGATTTATTATTATTTTATTATCTTCACATTTTCCTAATGTTGGAATTTTTTTTACCTCATATTCTTCTGGAGCAAATCCTAGCATAATTCTTGTTTTTTCCATTGCTCTTTCAATTTCTACATTTGCAATTTGTTCGTACATTTTTTCAATTGCTAAATCTAAAATTGCTGCATTTGACATTTTTTTATACTTGTTAGGTAGTGATATTTTTATAGTTTTTCCTTCTACATCTAACTCAGTAATTTTAATATTTTTATATATAATTTTAACTCTATAATCTATTCCAAGCACTGGCACTGGATGTCTTTCTATACTACTATTTACAGTTGATTTAACATTTATTCTTCTTTTTACTATATTCATTCATATCACTCCTTATCAAAATCTTGTTCTGCGAATTGCTGTTCGCTTTTGTTGTTCTTATTTTATATTCTATTTTATATTTTGTCAATAGTTTTTTATAAAAAAATTAAAATATTTGTTCGGTATTTTTTATAAGTTTTATATATCAATATTTTGACAAGAAAAAATTTTTTTGAGACAAAATAGGGACGGGGAATTTTTGTCTCACTCTGGAAATAAATGTAAAACGAGACAAATAAGGTCCGTCCCTATTTGTCTCATCTATTATTATTCAGCTTTTTCTTCTTTTACAGGCTCTTCTTTAACTGTTTCAACTGGTTCTTCTTTTACAGTATCTACAGTTTCTTGTACAGTTGGTTCTGCAGTTTCAACTGCAGGTGCTTCTTCTGGAGCGCTTTCTACAGGAGCTTCTTCAACAGCTGGTTCTTCTACTAAATCTTCTTTAATAGTAATTTCTCTGTTTTCAATTCTTGCTCCAACTTGCTCTTTAGTCTTAGCAGCTTTACCTAATCTATCTCTTAAGTAGAATAATCTAGCTCTTCTTGCTTTACCTACTCTTACTAATTCTACTTTTTCTACTAATGGTGAATGTACTAAGAATGTTTTTTCAACACCTACACCGTAAGAGATTTTTCTTACTGTAAATGATTGATTAACTCCTCCACCTTGTACTTTAATTATGATTCCTTCAAAAACTTGGATTCTTTCTTTGTTTCCTTCTTTAATTCTTACGTGTACTCTAACTGTATTACCAACTTTTAATTCTGGTATTTTATTTTTCAATTGTTCATGTTCAATTGATTTAATAATATCCATTTTAGAATATCCTCCTTTTCTTCCTAATTTTATTTTTTAGAGCGGTGCACTTGGGATTTTGCACTTCTTTTCTTTTTCTATCTTCTTTATTTTTTACTTTTTGCTTACTATTATTTATTTAATAATAAGTCAGGTCTTTTTTTCTTTGTTAATTCCAAAGATTGTTCTTTTCTCCATTCATCTACTCTTTGGTGGTTTCCTGAAAGTAAAATTTCTGGAACTTTCATTCCTTCAAAAACCTCTGGCCTTGTATATTGTGGATATTCAAGTAATCCATTTGAAAAGCTTTCTTCTTTAATAGAATCTTTGCTTAGGACTCCTTCTACATATCTGCTTACACTATCGATTAGTATCATTGCTGGAAGTTCTCCACCTGTTAGTACATAATCTCCAATAGATATTTCTTCATCCACTATCTTATCAAGAACTCTTTGGTCTATACCTTCATAATGTCCACAAAGAATTATTAAATGTTCTTCTTTAGATAACTCTACAACCTTTTTTTGATCTAATGTTTTCCCCTGTGGAGACATATATATTACTTTTGCATCTTTATTATTTAAAGACTGATATGCTCTATATACTACATCTGGCATAATTACCATACCAGCTCCACCACCATATGGAGTATCATCTACTTTATTATGTTTATTCTCTGAAAAATCCCTAATATTAACCAAATTAATATTAATCTGTTTGTTTTTCTTAGCTCTTCCTATTATGCTTTCATTCAAACTAGAAAACATTTCAGGGAAAAGTGTTAAAACATCAAATTGCATTTTCTCCTCCATATTACATTAGTCCCGGAATTAGGTGTACTATCATTTTTCTTTGTTCCATATCAATATTTTTAATTACATCTTCTATTGCAGGTAAAAGAATTTGTTTTCCTAATTCATTTTTCACAACATATATATCCGAACTTCCAGAATTGAATACATCATCTAGAATTCCTAATTTTTCACCCTCATCGGTATATACTTCTAGTCCTATCATATCTACAATATAATAAGTTCCTTCCTCTAGAGGTTCTTCTTCATCACGGTCTACTACTAAATAGCAATTACGTAATAAATTCGCATCCTCTGGATTTTCTATACCTTTGAATTTTATTAATACCATTTCTTTATGATATTTGACTTCTTCTATTTCATATTCTTTTCTAGTATTTTTATTTTGGATATATACTTTTTTCAAATTATCAAATCTTTTTTCAGTATCATCTGTAAATGGCTTTACTTTAACCATTCCTTTGATACCAAAAGTATTTACAATTTGACCTATTTCAAGATATTTTGTCATATTTAAATACTCCAATTATCCAATAAACTCTACTAACACTTTTTTGTGTTCTTTTGAAGCTACTGATTTCATGACTGTACGTATAGATTTAGCAAGTCTACCTTGTTTGCCTATAACTTTACCCATGTCCTCTTTTGCTACTTTTACTTCAAAAGTAGTAGTCTTTTCATTTTCTTTTTTAGTTATTTCTACTGCATCTTTATTATCTACTAAATTTGAAATAATTATTTTTAATGTTTCTTCCATGTTTACCTCCATTTAATCCAAAACTGGACTTTAAAAGGATTTTTTAAGTTAAATTATTTAACTTTTTCCATTAAGTCTTTTACTGTTGGTGTTGGCTTTGCACCATTTTTAATCCATTGTGCCAATTTTTCTTTATCTACAACTATTGTAGATGGTTCTGTCATTGGATCATATGTTCCAATTTGCTCGATTATTTTACCATCTCTTGGGCTTCTTGAATCTGCTACAACAATATGATAAAATGGAGCTTTTTTCTTTCCTTGTCTTTGTAATCTGATTTTTACCATTTCTTTCACCTCCGAATTTAGAATAATTTATATAAAATTTAAAAATTAAATAACAAAAATAACAATTAACTAAAATTTAAAATTCTTTAAAGTATTTTCATCTATACCATTCATCATTTTCTTAAGACCGCCTTTATTGCTTTTCATTTTCTTCATCATTTTTTGTGTCATTTCAAATGATTTTATAAATTTATTTATTTCTTGTACTGATGTTCCACTTCCTTTTGCTATACGTTGTCTACGACTAGCGTTAAGAAGTCTTACATCTCTTTTTTCTTCTTTTGTCATTGAGCATATGATTGCTTCTATTCTTACAAATTCTTTATCATCTATCTTAACATCCTTTAATTGATTCATCCCTGGTATTAATTTAAGTAAAGATGAAAATGAACCCATTTTCTTTATCTGTCTTATTTGTGTTAAATAATCATCTAGGTCAAATTCTCTTTTTCTTAATTGTTTTTCTAATTTTTCTGCTTGTTCTTGGTCAAAAGCTTCTTCTGCTTTTTCTATTACAGATAAGATATCTCCCATTCCCAAGATTCTACTTGCCATTCTTTCTGGATGGAATACTTCGATATCACTTAGTTTTTCACCTGTTGCCGCAAATTTTATTGGTTTTCCTGTTACTTTCTTTACTGACAGTGCGCTACCTCCACGAGTATCGCCATCTAATTTTGTAAGTACAACTCCATCTATTCCAACAGTAGTATTGAATTTTTCTGCAACATTTACTGCATCTTGACCTGTCATACTATCTACTACAAGTAATATTTCATGTGGTTTTATATTAGTTTTTAATCTTTTTAATTCATCCATTAACTCTTCATCAATATGAAGACGTCCTGCTGTATCTAATATTACAACATCATTTAATTTTGACATTGCAACTGATATTGCTTGTCTTGCAATATGAACTACATCTTTTGATGTTTCATTTGCATATACTGGTATATTTAACTGTTTACCAACTACTTGTAATTGCTTTATAGCTGCTGGTCTATATACATCACATGCAACAAGAAGTGGCTTTTTTCCTTGCTTTCTAAATAAATTAGCAAGCTTACCTGCTGTTGTTGTTTTACCAGAACCTTGAAGACCAACTAGCATAATTATTGTTGGTGGGTTTGGAGTAAAGTTTACTTTACTTTCTGTTCCTCCTAATAATTCTACTAATTCATCTTTTACTATTTTCACTACTTGTTGACCAGGTGTCAATGATTTCAATACATCTTGACCAAGTGCCTTTTCTCTAATTGACTCTATAAATTCTTTAACAATCTTATAGTTGACATCAGCTTCCAAAAGCGCAAGTTTTACTTCTCTTAGCATTTCTTTTAAATCACTTTCGGTTATTCTTGCTTTTCCTCTGATTTTCCTTGTTATTTCTTGTAATCTAGAAGATAATCCTTCAAAAGCCATATTTTCAACTCCCATCTTAATTTATTTTTCTGTAGTTTTATACTAAATAGCTTAATTCTTTTTTTACATTTTCTAATACATTTGCTATTTCTTTATCTGAATAATCTTTTTGTATTTTTGTTAATTCTAATAAAACTTTTTCAATTTTCTTTTCTTGATTTAACATCCTTTTCATAAATAATAGCTTTTCTTCGTATTCGAAAAGTTTTTTCTCCCCTTTCTTTATAATGTCTCTTACAGCTTGCCTTGTAATAGCATTATTTTCTGCAATCTCTGATAATGACAAGTCATTATTATAGTAGTCATCTATGAATTCATATTGTTTTTCAGTTAATAGCTTACCATATAATTGGCATAGAATACTAATTTTAACATTTTTTTCCATAGTTTTCCTCTTTTCATTCTGTAATGCTAATATACTTTACACCATTTTTCCTTATTTGTCAATACTTTTCCCAAAAAAAGATAGGAAAAACATTGAAAATCAACATTTTTCCTATCTACCCTTTACAAAGTGGCATTTGTAACAACATCCTCTAGTATAGGGATATTGTTTGAAAATACCCTTCCATCTTCTAGCAGGTCCTTGATTTGTTCAATCGTCATCCATTCAATCTTCTTTGTCTCGTTCTTATCAAACTTATGCGAAGCTTTAATACATTTGCTCGCATCTACCTTGAAGACCACAACTGTATGGAAAACAATATCGCCACTCGGATACCTGGTAATATGCTTCGGTCCAGCATACACACTCACTAGCTGAAAATCAGCTTCTTTGACAATATACGCTGTTTCTTGCAAAAGTTCATTTGCAGCACACTCTTGGTAACTTTCACCAATCTCAATCCCATCGCCAGGAAGCCCATACTGATTGAAATCCTTTCTCAATTGCAACAAAACCTCTTGTTGTCCTGTACTAGGACTTGTTCGATAAACAATAACTCCTGTTCCTGGCACTTGTATAGGGCTTTTCCCTATATATCTCCTCACATAGTGAACATAGTTGCCAAACGAAATCGGTCTTCCATCTTCCATGGAATAATACGTACCATCATAGTAAACTGCATCTAAAGGATATACAACAATCGCTCCTTTCTAGAGTCCTTATTTTTTATTTTATCACAATTTATTGAAACAGTCAAAAAGAAGTATATGTTTATATACTTCTTTTTTCTTGTTTTTACTAATTTATAAAGCCATAAATATTGCATAAATTACAACAATCAAAACAATTATTCCTAATGATGCTGCTATTGTAAGTAAAACTGTAGCAGCTGGGCTTAACTTCACTTTTTGAACTTTTCTTGTCTCATTAGTATTTTTCTTTACTTCTTCTTTTTTTGTTTCTTTCATATTTATCTTCTCCTTGGTTCTAAATAATTAACTTACAAATATTTTATAATAAATTTAAAATTTTGTCTATACTTTTTGAAATTATTTTCTTAAATTTGCTCCAAATCTTTCTTCTAATTCTTTTGCAATCTCCTCCATAACCGGATTTACTTCTTCATCTGATAAACTTTTTGTTTTATCTCTAAATATTAAGCTGTATGCTATGCTTTTCTTTCCTTTTCCTAATTTTTCATCTCTATAAATATCAAATAATCTTATTTCTTCTAGCCCTCTTTTGCCTTTTAATACTCTTTTCGATTTTTTTATAATTGCTTGTTCAATACTACCAACTTCTACTTCTTCATCAACTATAATTGCTATATCTCTTTCTATCGCTGGAAATTTTGGCACCTCTTGATATTTTTTATTTTGCTTAGAGTATTTAACAACTTTTGTTATATTAAGTTCAGCTAAATAACATCTTTTATTAATATCATAATTCATTAAAACTTCTGGATGTACTTCACCTATTGTTGCAATTACATCTGTACCAACTTTTAAATTAGCACATCTTCCCGGATGATATGAACTATTTTCTTTTTCTTTTGTTATATCATAGTGATTTACACTTGAAGCTTCTAGCACATTTTCTATTAATCCCTTTAATGTATAGAAATCAACATCATCTCCATACATTCCTATTGTTAATATTTTTTCTTCTAGTGGTACTTCTCCTCTTTCAACTTCACCATTTATATTTCTATAATTTCTTGAAATATCAAATAATTTAACATTTTGATTTTTCTTATTATTATTTAATGCTAAAATTTGCATCATGCTTGGAATGGTTGTTGGCCTCATTAATTTATATTCATCACTTAATGGATTTGTTATTTCGATTGCATCATCTACTAATTCTTTACGTATCTTAGATTTTTCCAAATCTTTTTCTCCTACAAATCCATATGTATAAATTTCAGAAAGTCCATTATCAACTAATATATTTTCTATTTTCTTTTCTATTCTTTGTTCCTTGGTTCTTATACCTAATGTTGCCTCTGCTTTTACTAATGTGGTATCTAACTTATCATATCCATAGAATCTTGCAATTTCTTCAGCTATATCTGCAAGAAATTCTAAGTCCATCCTAAAATATGGAGAAATTGCAAAACCGTTTTCTACTTTTATATCTAATTTTTCTAGAATATCTATCATTTCTTTTTCTGAAATATTAGTTCCAAGTAAATCATTTATTCTATTTACATCTAATTTTATTTTGTTTATTTTTTGTTTAGTTGGATATACATCAACTTTTCCAGGAACTTCTTCTCCAGCACCTAATTCTACTACTAATTCTACCGCTCTATTTACTGCACGAATAGCATTTTCTGATGACAATCCTTTTTCATATCTAGAAGAAGCTTCTGTTCTTAGTCCTACTTTCTTTGCTGTTTTTCTTACACTTCCTCCATAGAATATTGCTGATTCAAATACTACAGTTTGAGTTCCTTCTTCTATTTCTGAGTTTTGTCCACCCATTACACCCGCTATTGCAACTGCTTTTTTCTCATCTGCTATAACTAAATTATCTTCATCTAACTCTCTTTCTACTCCATCTAGTGTTATAATTTTTTCACCATTTTTTGCTCTTCTTACTGTAATATGTTTTCCTTCTATTGAATTAATATCGAATGCATGCATAGGTTGACCAAGTTCTAACATTACATAGTTTGTTATATCTACTATATTATTAATACTTCTTACTCCACAAGCTTTTAATCTTCTTATCATCCATTCTGGTGATGGTCCGATTTTAACATTTTTTACAACTCTTGCGATATATCTATAACATAAATCTGGTGCTGTAATATCTACTTTTAGGCCTTCTATTTCTTTTTTATCTTCTACTTCTAATTCATCCAAATTTTTCCTTGGATTTTTGAATTTTTTTCCAAGTGAAGCTGCTGTTTCTCTTCCCAATCCTTCTATTGATAAGCAATCAGGTCTATTAGGTGTTATTTCAAAATCGATTATATCTTCTCTTAAATTTAATACATCTACTATATCTTTTCCTAAATCTTTTTCGTAAACTTCTGGAAGTATCATTATTCCATCCTCTATTTGATTTGGATAATCTTTAATGTCCAATCCAAGTTCTCCCACAGAACACATCATCCCACAAGAATCTACTCCTCTTAGAGGACTTTTTATTATTTTCTTTCCACCTGGAAGTTCTGCTCCATCTTTTGCAATTGGAACTATATCGTTTTCTTTGATATTTTTAGCTCCTGTTACTATTTGTACTTTTTCAGTTCCTACATCCACTTTAGTTACCACTAACTTATCTGCATTTGGATGTTTCTTTATTTCTAATATTTTTCCAACAACAACATTTTTTATATCATTTCCTTTTTCAATAACCTCTTCTACTTTTGAGCCTGTCATTGTAAGAATATCTCCTAGTTTCTCACAATCAACATCTATATCACTATATTCTTTTAACCATTCCACACTTGCTTTCATATTCTATTTTCTCCCTTTCTTTATTATCTTCCATCTCTATCCTCATAGCCATATCTATGTGTATAATTTGAACTTCTTGTAATTCTAGTAGGAGTAAAACCTGCTAGAATCCCGCTTTGAAAATTTCTTTTTTCTCTCATTCTTTCTTTGTATCTCTTAATATGTTCATTTGCTACACTATCTGGAATTACTTTATATCCTCCTCCTTCTTCTTGAAGAACCGAATATCCTTGATTCTGGCTTACAAAACTCATTGCTTCTTGTAATGTATACATTTTATTTTTCTTTGGTTTTTTACTAAAAAGTCCCAACTTTCAACACTCCTTCTAAATATCAAATTTTTGACCATTTATTCTTTATCTTATATCTTTAAAAACTTTATTTGACTAACTTAGTCTAAAATTGTTTTAAAAATCTTACATCATTTTCAAACAATAACCTCATATCTTCTATACCGAATTTTGCCATTGCAATTCTCTCTACACCAAACCCAAATGCAAAACCTGTATATTCATCTGGATTTATTCCACAATTTTTAAACACATTTGGATGAACCATTCCACATCCTAAAAGTTCTATCCAACCTTCTCCTTTACAAACTCTACATCCTTTTCCTCCACATACAAAGCATGAAACATCTGCTTCTGCACTTGGCTCTGTAAATGGGAAATGATGAGGTCTAAAACGTATTTTTGTATTTTCTCCTAAACATTTTTTAGCAAACATCTCTAATGTTCCTTTTAAATCTGTCATTGAAATATGTTTATCAACAACAAGTCCTTCTATTTGGTGGAACACTGGTGAGTGTGTACTATCCACACTATCTGAACGATAAACTGCACCAGGACAAATTATCTTAATTGGTGGTTTTTTTGTTTCCATTACTCTTGCTTGTACAGGTGATGTTTGACTTCTTAATACTATATCATCAGTAATATAAAAAGTATCTTGAATATCCCTTGCTGGATGATCTGGTGGTGTATTTAATTTATCAAAATTGTACGTTGCCTTTTCTACTTCCGGACCGTCTGCAATTTCATATCCCATTCCTAAGAATATGTCTTCCACCTCTTCTATTATTTGTGTTATTGGATGTAATGAACCTAGAATATTTTTTTTGCTTGGCTCTGTAATATCTATATTTTCTGTATCTAGTTTTTCTCGTAATTCTTTAGCTTTTAATTCTTTTTCTTTTTGCTCCAACAGATTATTTAATTCATCTCTTACTTCATTTACCAAACTTCCTATAACGGGTCTCTCATCTGGGTTTAATTTCCCCATTCCTCGCAAAACTAAAGTTAACTCACCTTTCTTTCCTAAATATTTTACTCTTACATCGTTCAAAGACTTTAAGTCCTCACAATTTCCCATTTCTCTTATGGAATTTTCTTTGATTTTTGCAATTTCTTCTTTCATGTTTTATTCTCCTTTTTATTTAATATGTATATATTTTAATATGGTTTATATGTACCTGTACTTTTATACATACCATATTTATTACCTGAATATTTTTGCATTCTAGCTTTTATTTTTTCTTGTTTTCTTTCTTCTCTTGACTTTTTATCAAAAGAAAAACTTTTTTCTTGCAACAACTTTGTTTCATTTTTCTTTTTTCTATGTTTTATTTTTATAAATATTTTATGGAATATATTATCACTAACTTTAAAATAATATGTAACTACATATACACCAAACTCGTTTAAATTAATATCTATATCCACTATTTTTTTATTATACTCTTTTTTTGTTTCTTCTATTTTCTGCAATATTTCTTGATTACTATAAATCTTAGAATCAAAATAGTTTTCTACAATCTTTTGCTTTAACATCTAATCACATCCTTATTAATTTTAATCAAAATTAACATCAAAAAAACCATTTCTCCTACTTTTTAGGACGAAATGGTATAATCTTTTTCGTGGTACCACCTAAATTTATTAGTGTATAACTAACCTCATTATAGTTTTAACGGTGCAACCGCCTTTCCCTACTAACTTTTCAAGAAAAGACCTAAAAAGTGAAATTTCTATATATCTATGCTAAATGGCTTACAGCCTATGGCCATTTTTCTCTTGTGCACTTAAAAAATATATATACTTTGCTTTTTAATTGGTTTATCATTTTTTCATACTTTTACATTTTAACATATATTTTACAACAATTCAAGTATTTTCCTTGTTTTATTATATTTTTTTAATTTTACGTTTTTATTACAAATGTAAATTTTTTTTAGAAAATCTTGTTTATTTTTTTATTTATGATAAAATATGAAATGTATGTAAATAATAACAATATAATAAGGAGAGGATTTTTTATATGAAGAAAAAAATTTTTATAGGATTATTTTTGATTCTAATTTTATTTGCAAATATTTCTATGGCTTCTTATAGTACCGTGCAAATGGAAGTTGTAGAAGAACCAGTCTGTACAATAGAACTAGGTGAAAATTCTTCTTTTGAAAAAAGATTAATTGAAAAAGATTTAGCAAATAAAGAAGTTACAATTCAGTTGCAAGTAACTAATAATGAAGGTACATCAAAACCAACAGGAGAACTTCTTTTAGTCCTTGATAATTCAGATAGTATGAATGACCACACTATTGAGGATGATGACCAATCACCCACTAGAAAAGATATAATATTTGAATCAGCTCAAACTCTAGTTTCTAATTTATTAGAAGATAATGATGATTTAAAAATTGGAATTGTTAGTTTCTCAAGTAATGTTGATTCAACTCAAGAAGCTACATTAGCTGATGCAAATGTAGTATCACCTCTAAGTAATGATGCTTCAACATTAAATTCAGCAATCGATAATATTCAGGCAAACGGTCCAAGAACAGATTTAGATGCTGGTTTAACTTTAGCAAGTCAACAATTTACAGATGAAGCAAATAATAAATATATGATAGTTTTAACAGATGGTGTACCAAATATAGCACTTGAATATAATAACCCTTATTATTCAGATGATGTAATAAATTCTACAAAGTCAAAATTACAAGAATTAGATAGTCAAGGAATACAGTTAACAACAATGCTTACCGGAATAACAGATGAAGATTATGTTCCTACTGGAATCACAAAAAGTTATGGTGAAATCATAACTGAAATATTCGGAACTGAAGAAAATCCAACTGTCGGAAACTTTTACTATGTTACAGATGATCAAGTAGAGGAAACTATTACAAATGATATTTATAATTCTCTACTTCCAATTTCATTATCTTATACAGATATAGTAATAAAAGATTACTTTCCACAAGAAATTATAGATAATTTTGAATTTGCATATGTATCACAAGCAAATATTGGAGAAATCTCAGCAGAAGTTGATTCTACAGATAATTCTATTACTTGGACAATTCCGGAACTTGCAACTGGTGAAACAGCAACCGTTCAATATACATTAAAGCTAAAAGAAGACTTTGATAGTAGTATAGTTAATAAGTTATTAGATACAAATGAAAGAGTAGATATTACTTATAAAGATTTCAATGACGAGGAACATGAAGAAACTTCAGACGTAACACCTGTATTAAGACTTACAGAACCACCTGCTGAATTACCAAAAGCCGGTTTAACTACTATATTAATCATATGTGGTATTGCTGTAATTGGATTATTATTATTCTCATTAATAAAATTGAATACTTATAAAAATATTAAATAGTATAAAAAGAAAACCCTAAAATAATAAGGGTTTTCTTTTTATATATAATTATATTTCTTGTTCAATATACAATAATCTATTATATTTGGAAACTCTATCTATTCTACAAGGTGCTCCTGTTTTTATTTGCCCTGCATTTACGCCAACAGCAATATCAGCTATTGTAGTATCATCTGTTTCTCCGGAACGATGAGATATAATTGTTTTATATCCATTTTCTTTAGCTATTTTTATTGTATCTAAAGTTTCTGTCAATGTCCCAATTTGGTTTGGTTTTATTAGGATTGCATTTGCAACCCCTTCTTTAATTCCTCTTCTTAATCTTTGTGGATTCGTCACAAATAAGTCATCCCCAACTAATTGAACTTTGCTTTTCAATTTTTCGGTCAGTATTTTCCATCCTTCCCAATCTTCTTCTGCTAATCCATCTTCTATTGAATATATAGGATATTTCTCACATAATCCAATTATATAATCTATCATCTCATTTCTTTCTTTGAATTGTTTGGTTTTCCAGAAATAATATCCGTTTTTATTTATATTCTTTGCCTCATCATACATCTCTGTACTAGCAATATCTAAAGCAAGCATTATATCTTTTCCTGGCTCATATCCCGCTTTTTTTATTGCTTCCATAATTATATCTAATGCTTGTTCTTCATCGTCCAAATTTGGTGCAAATCCACCTTCATCACCAACACCTACACCATATTCTTTTTCTTTTAATACATTTTTTAATGTATGATAAATTTCTGCACCCCTACGTAGTCTTTCACTAAATGTAATATCTCCTACAGGCATAATCATAAACTCTTGTATACTTATATTATTATCAGAATGTTTTCCGCCATTTAAAATGTTCATCATAGGTACTGGTAATTCTGTCCCATAAATTCCTCCTATATAACGATATAGCTCTAGACCTAAAGCTTCTGCTGCTGCTTTTGCTACAGCTAGTGATACACCAAGTATTGCATTTGCCCCTAAATTAGATTTATTAGGTGTATCATCCAATTTTACCATCTCTTCATCTACTTTTCTTTGGTCAAATACATTCATGCCTATAATTTTCTTAGCTATTTTCTTATTTACATTTTCAACTGCTTTTTCTACTCCTTTACCAAAATATCTTGTTTTATCTCCATCTCTTAACTCTACGGCTTCAAAACTTCCTGTAGATGCTCCAGATGGTACTGATGCTCTTCCTATATAACCATTTTCTGTTAAAACTTCTACTTGTACAGTAGGATTTCCTCTTGAATCTAAAATTTCCAAAGCTTTAATATCTTCTACTTTTAAAAATTCTTTCATAATCTCCTCCTTAATTTTTATACTTATAGTATTTTATCCATATTTTGGTTATTTATTCTAAGATGCTTTTTTATTTCTTAATTCCTTTGCATATTTTAAAGTAACCTCATTTACTTCTCCTGAAGATATTCTTGCAATTTCTTCAATCACTTCTGTTTCTTGTAATAATTTTATTTGTGTTCTTGTTCTATTCTCTATAATATTTTTACTAATAAAATAATTATAATCAGCCATTGCTGCTATATTTGGTAAATGTGAAATACATAAAACCTGATGTTTTTTAGATATTAATTTTAATTTTTTTGCAACACTATTGGCTGCCTTTCCACTAATTCCTGTATCTATTTCATCAAAAACAAGTACATCAGTATTATCAAATTCTGCTAATACCTTCTTTATTGCAAGCATTATTCTAGAAATCTCTCCACCTGATGCAATCTTAGATAATTCTTTTTCTTCTTCTCCAACATTTGTTATAATATAGAATTTAACAATATCTTTTCCTTCTTTAAAGAAATCATTGTCGGCGTAATCTACTTTAATGTTTATTTTAGCATTTTTCATTTCTAAATCTTCTAATTCTTTATTAATATCACTTACCAATTTATTTGAAGATGTAATTCTTATCTCATGCATTTTCTTAGCTAATAAGTTTAATTTTTCTGTTAAGTCATCTCTTCTTTTTCTCAACTTTATATTATATTCTTCTAAATTTTCTATCTTTTCTAATTCTTCTTTTATTTTATCTTTATATTGTAAAATTTCTTCTATTGTATTTCCATATTTTCTTTTTAAAGAATGTATTAAATCTAATCTTTCTTCAACATTGTTCCTTTCTTCCTCATCAAAATAAGTATCGTCTTTATAAGAACTTATGTCTCTTGCTAATTCTTGTAATTCATAATAAATATTTTTTAAGCTACTTGATGCTTTTTCATATTTTTTATCAATCATTTCTATTTTTTCTAATGCTCTTATTGCCATACTTATATTATCTATTCCATTTTCTTCGATTAGATTATTAGCTGTATTTAAACTATCTGATATCTTTTCTGAGTTTTGCATAACTCTTCTTTGCTCTTTTAATTCTTCTTCTTCATTTAGTTTTAAATCCGCTTCTTCTATTTCATTTATTTGGTATTGTAATAAATCAATTTTCCTTTGCTTTTCTTTTTCATCACCTAAATTGTCTTTTAATTCTTGTAATACGTTTTTATATTCAATATAATAATTTTTGTATTCACTTTTTAAAGGAAAGATTTTTTCCCCTGAATAGTTATCTAAATAAGTTAAGTGCTTTTTACTATCTAAAAGAATTTGAGTATCATTCTGTCCATGTATTTCTATAAATTCTTTCATAAATTCTCTTAGTTCATTTACAGTAACCATTCTTCCATTTATTTTACACATGTTTTTACCAGAACTTGTTATTTCTCTAGATACTATTATATTTCCATCTTCAGCTCTATTTGATTCAGGTACATATATACAAAGTTCTACAAAAGAATTAGAAGCTCCTCTTCTTATCATATCTTTCGAAAATCTTCCTCCTGATATTATTTGAAGCGAATCAATAATAAGTGTTTTTCCCGCCCCTGTTTCTCCTGTTAATACATTTAATCCTTTATTAAAATCTATGTTTAAATCTTCTATTATTCCTATATTTTTTATATGTAAAGTAGATATCATTTTAACTCCTCCAACTCAAAAAAATGTTCGTTTTTATTCTACTTCCAATTTTAAAAATTGTCAATAGTTTTTACGAACATTTTTTCTTTTTAAACAAATTCCTCAAAAACAAGATTTGCTAAGTCTAGCCCTTTATTTGTTAATCTTATATTATTTAAATCTACCTCTACAAGTCCTTCATTAACTAATTTATCAAGTTCTTTTCTAAATAAAAACAAAGGATTTTCTTGGTATTTTTCTTTAAATTTAGAAATATCTACACCATCTATTTTTCTAAATCCTAACATCATAAATTCTTTTTCTTCATCTTCTTTTTCTTGTTTTTCTTCTATTTCTCTATTTTTATCTAGATTATTATTATTTATATTTTCTATATACTTTTCTAAATTAGACGTGTTACAAAATCTAATACCATCTATATATGAATGTGAAGCTAATCCAAAGCCAATATATTCTTCTTGATTCCAACAATTTAAATTATGTTTTGACTCCTTACCTTCTTTAGAAAAATTGGATATTTCATAATGATTATACCCATGTAACTCCAAGAAGTCTTTGACATACCAATACATTCTTCTTTCTTCTTCATCAGAAGGAAGCTCTATTTTTCCTTCATCTATTTGTTTTTCAAGTAAAGTTCCTTCTTCTAGTATTAATGAATATACACTAATATGGTTAAGATTTAGAGAAACAATTTCCTCTAAACTTTCTTTTATATCTTTTATGCTTTGGTTTGGAAGAGCTATCATTAAATCCACATTAACATTATCAAAACCTACTTCTTTTGCTAAATTATAAGTATCTAAAAAATCTTTAAAAGTATGAATCCTTCCTATTTGATTTAATAATCTGTTATTTGTACTTTGAAGTCCAATACTTAATCTATTAGCTCCAGATTCTTTATATATTTCTAGCTTTTTCTTAGTTACAGTTCCTGGATTTACTTCAATTGTGATTTCTATATTTTTCCAGGAAATACTATTATTAACTAGCTTTTCTTTTAATAAGCTTAATATCTCTAATATATATTTTTCATCTATATATGATGGTGTACCTCCTCCAATATATATTGTTGTAACAATATATTCAGAAAAATCAAATTTTTCTATTTCTTTTTTTAAAGTTTCTACATATCCTTTTATTAAATTATCTCTATTAGAAAAAGAAATAAAATCACAATAATTACATTTCTTTACGCAAAAAGGTATATGTATATATATTCCAAAGTTATTCTTCATTTGCTATCTCCATTATCTTTTTTAGTCTATAATTTACACCTGACTTACCAAGTGGTTTATCTAATTTTTTCCCTAAATCAGAAAGTGCCATATCTGGATTTTCTAATCTTAAGTTTGCTATTTCTTTTAAATTATCATTTAAATTATTAAACTTTCCACTTTCTTTTAATTTCTTTATCGCAGCTATTTGTTCTATTGATGCATTTATAGTTTTATTTAGATTTGCTGTTTCACAATTTACTATTCTATTTACCTTTCCTCTCATCTCTTTTTGTATACGTATCTCTTCAAACTTCATAACAGCTTTGGCAGCTCCAATTAAAGCCAGAAACTTTGATATTTCTTCTCCTTCTTTAATGTATAATGATTTCTTATTTTCTATTATCATTTTCTTTGTATTTATGTCTAATATCTCTAATATAGAAATTACATTATTTAAATTATCTTCCACATTAAAACTGATTTCTAAATGATATTTTTTATTTGGATCATTTATAGAACCTGATCCCATAAATACTCCTCTTATTATCGCTCTTAAATCTTCATCTTTTATTTTTTTGGTGTATCCTTCTTTTAAATAAATTAAATTATCTTTTATATCTACAAAACTAGAAATATCCTTTCTTTTTAGTGTTATCACAAAATTCTTACCTACAATTTCTATATCATGATTTATATTTAAATTTGCAAGTAATTTAGAAAATCTATTAATATTATAATCACTTTCAGTTGAAAATTTTATATGATTTTTTTCTCCTACTTCTATATTTCCAGAAATTAAATATCCTATTAGTTCATTCTTAACTACTTCTTTATTGGTTAAATTACTATTTTTATTTAGCTCTTGTTTTACTTCTGAAGAAAAAGACATAAAATTCTCCTTTCTTAACTTAATTTTGTAATCACAACTCTATCATTATTACATAAATCTTTTTTACAATAAGTATCTATATACTTTCCTTGCAATTTTATTAATTCTTCTACTTCTTCTTTTTGGTCATATCCTATTTCAAAACATAAATACCCATGGAATTTTAAATATTCATCTGCTTTAGTTATTATTTTTCTATAAAAGTCTAAACCATCATATCCTCCATCTAATGCTATTTTAGGTTCCTTCTTTACCTCTACATCTAGTTTATTTATTATCTCCTTTTTTATATATGGTGGGTTTGACACTATCATATCATATTTTTCTTTTTTCAAATTATTAAATAAATCAGATTCAATAAATGTTATTCTATCTTCTACCTTATTATTTTTTGCATTTAACTTCGCTACATTCAATGCTTTTTTTGATATATCTACTGCTGTCACTTCACTTCCTTCAATATATTTTGCCAATGATACTGCAATTGCTCCACTTCCTGTGCATAAGTCTAAGAATTTTTTAGCATTTATCTTTTTTGCAATTTTAATTACTTCTTCTACTAAAACCTCTGTATCTTGCCTTGGTATTAATACATTTTCATCAACATAAAATGTCATTTTCATAAATTCTTGTCTATGTGTTATATGTTGCAGAGGCACTCCTTGGCATAGTTTCTTTATTGCTTTAAAATAATTTACTTCTTGTCTCAACATTACTGTTTGTTTATCATATATCATCAAATATTCTCTTGGTTTATTTAGTACATATTGCATTATAAGCCTTGCTTTTATATTTGGTTCTGTTACATTATTATTTTTAAGCATTATCATTCCTTTTCTTATTGTTTCTCTTATTGTCATAACCTCACCTCCACTACCACAAATATAATATCACAAAATCCTAATTTTTTCCACAAAAATAGTGCCATTTTTCAATTTGGCACTATTTAATATTAAAATATTTATTTTTCCTTTTATTCTTCAAAAAATTGTTCAAATTTTTCTTCATTAATCTTTTCGTTTATTAATAATTCTTCAGCAATTGCATCTAATTTATCTCTATGTTCTTGTAATAAAGAAATTGCTCTATTATATGCTGTATTTATTAATTCTTTAACTTCTTCTCCTA